>NZ_JBVHFW010000015.1:0-278255 GCF_055562135.1 Actinoplanes sp. NPDC021490 | reverse complement strand
GTATTGAACGCCTTCGCCATCACTTTCGGTGACCGCTGGCCGGCCGCCGAGAACTACTGACCGAACGCCAGAAACACCGTTCGCGTTACGGACCCTGGTCGGCCGACCTGGGCAAGCGTGAATCGATTGTTGGCAGTTTAAGGACCGTCTCGGTCAACGGCGCGTTGAGCTGCGAGTATGCGCTGAGGCACGTAGGTCGTCATCGTAGCTGTTGTCGCTGGTGACTGCCCTGTGGTCGTCGCCTTCTAGGGTTTGATCTCCAGGGTGTTGTACGATATGACGTACAATGCTGGAGGGGTCATGAAGGTCATCACTGCTTCGGACTTGCGGGCGAACCTCGCGAACGAGTTCGACGCCATCGAGAACGACGCCGAAGATCTTGTCGTTACCCGCAGTGGGCACGAGCCGCTGGTCGTCATGCTGAAGAGCGACTATGACGCGTGGCGCGAAACTGAGTACCTGTCCCGGGGCGCCAACGGCCGCGAGTTGCGCCGTCGGCGGGCGGAGATGGAAGCCGGTGAGCTGGTCCAGCATGAGCTGATCGAACAGGACGCGGAGGGCTCTGCGTGAAGCTCGTCTGGCACCCGGATGCGTGGGACGAGTACGTGGGCTGGCAGTCGGGCGATCGTAAGACCCTTAAGCGGATCAATGCTCTCACCAAGGACATTCAGCGAGGTGAAGACGGCGGCATCGGCAAGCCGGAACTCCTCAAGGGCGACCTCTTGGGCTGGGCATCGAGGCGCATCACCGAAGAACACCGGCTCGTGTACCGCGTACTGGACGCCCAGGACCAGTTGGAGATCATGTCCTGCCGCTATCACTACGGTCGATAACGCTTCGTTTCTGATCAGGTGCTGCTGGCCCGGCCGGGCTTCCACCTCGGCGCCCGGCGGGTTTCCATGGCCGAGTTGTTCGGATCCGGCGCGCAACTCACCGCTGGTGGTGGGTTCACCGGCGGCAACGGAGAAATGTTCTTTGCCGCCGTGGCACACACTGATGTGGACTGGGACGGGGTGGCCCACGGGTTGATCTTGACCGCTGATCGTGGATACAGCAGCGCGGCGAAGTGGACGAACGGTGAGCCGGGTCAGGGTATCCGTCGGCGGACGGCTGTTAGCGTCACGATCGGCCTCATAGGTCCGATTTTGCTGAGGGCACGCGCCCGCCCTACTACTGCCGCGAGCTCGGCGATGTCGCATCGAGACCGTCGCGCAGACGCGCATCAGTGGCATGCGACGCGTGGAGCTACCAGGGTGCGCGGGTGCCGTCGAAGGACCAGAGGGCTCCGGTGGGGCCGTCGTCGGGGAGCAGGGCGAGGCGTACGGCTCCTGTGGCGGCTTCGGCAGGGTCGCCGCCGGTGGACATTCCGGCGATGAGGTTAGTGCGGCGCAGCCCCGGTGCGAGGGCATTGACCTTGAAGTGCTCCCCGAGGGCCTGAGCAGTAAGGAGCGTGACGGCGTTGACCGCGGTCTTGGAACTTCGGTAGGCGAGGCCGCCGCCCTGGACGCGCTTCCAGTCGAACTGGGGGTTGGGGTTGCTGTTCCAGGTCAGTGACCCGGTGCCGCTGGAGACGTTGACGATGCGCGGGTGCGCCGAGCGTTGCAGTGCGGGAAGGAAGGCCTGCGTGACGGCGACAAGACCGAAGACGTTGGTTTCGTACGCGATCCGCAGCTGCTCGACCGTGGTGCCGGTGATGTCGTCGCCGCCGGGGTTGACGCCCGCGTTGTTGACGAGGATGTCGAGCTCGCCGATCAGCTCCACCGCCGCGGCGATCGAGGGCGGCTGCGTGACATCGAGGTGGACGACGCGTGCGGCCGGGCCGAGGGCCTTTGCCGCTTGCTGCCCCTTGGCGGGGTCACGCGTGCCGATCCAAACGTGCGTGCCGCGGTGCAGCAGCTGCCGCGCGATGTGGAATCCGATGCCGCTGTTTCCACCGGTCACCAACGCCACGGTGCCCGGCTCTGGTGAGCCGATCTCCTCGGGAAGTTGCTCTGCCTCAGTCACTATCGCTCCATTCCAACTCCAACGTTGCAGTTGGAAATCTAGCAGAGCCGTACGGTCGGTGTTGATAGTCTTTCGAGGTGGCGTGGGACACTGAGGCAACGCGTCGCCGGCTCCGTGATGCCGCACTTGTGGAGTTCGCCGCTCATGGGCTCGAAGGCACGACGGTCGGCGCTATCGCGGCCCGAGCCGGTGTGAACAAGGAACGGCTCTACAGCTACTTCGGCGACAAGAGCGCGCTCTGGGATTTGGTGCTGTCCACCGAGCTGGAACGGCTCGCGGCCGCGGTGCAGCTCACCGGGGCCGGGTTGGATGACATCGGTGAGTTTGCGGGAGCGACGTTCGACTACCACGCGACGCATCCCGAGCTGAGCCGCCTGTTGCAATGGGAAGGACTGCAGGATGGTCCGCCCGCTCAGGCGGCGGCACGCACAGTGCACTACCGGGAGAAAGTGGCTCGTTTCGCGGCCGCTCAGCGCGACGGCCGGCTCGACAGCGGGCTGGATCCGGCCCACGTCGTGTTCGCGCTGATCGCCCTGGCCGCGTGGTGGCAGACCGTGCCCCAGCTGGCCGAGATGATCACCGGCGCCGGATCCGGCGACCAGCTGGAACGCTCTCGACGTCGCCAGTTCGTCGTCGAGGCTGCACGGCGCATCGCGTCACCGTCACGCACCTGACGCCCGCATCCGTCAGGAGCCCAGCACTTGAGCAGCGGGCCATGCGGCGAGGCCGGCCTCTTCGGACGACAACGGCGCGTGCGTCGGTTTGCCGTGTCGATGCACTCGGTCTTTACCAGCGCCGACTACTACTTCGTGGGATTTGCGGTGACGAGTGGACGACTGGGGAACTCGCGGCGCCTCGCGGTGAGGGCGCGGTCTGAGCGGTGCTGCCGCTGATAGCGTCCAGCTCTGTTAATACACCCGAAGGAGCACCGATGCGTCTGCTGCGGATGACTGCCGTCCTGCTGATCATCGGCGTCTCGGCCGGAGCGTGCGCTGACCGGACTGAGATGGCAGGACCCCAGGCAAGCGTCGCTGCGCCCGTCTCCACGGCCGCGTCGTCAACCCCTGTTGATCCCTGCGACAAGTTCGTGGCCTGGCTCGCAGCCCTTCCCGGGGATAGGAGCCAGGCCGCTGTCGGTGAGTACGACCGGATGAGCCACAACCCCGACGACTATCCGCCCCAGCGGAAGATCGCCGTGCACCAGGCCTACTACGCGCACCACGAGCAGCTGATGCGCGAGCTGGCGACGACGGGCGAACCCGCGAAACGGAAGGCGTTCCTGAGCTTCGCGGACGAGCTGGCCAAGTATGCGAGCGATGCCGGCGAGGCCGGCTCGGCCAGGGTCTTCCCGACAGGCGAGGCAATCACGAAGGTGTGCGACCTCCAATCACGCATCGAAGTCAAGCCGCTCCGGTAGGCGGCTTCCGGCAAGCTGGAACGCAAACATCCCTGGGCGCGTGCTGTCGAGGCTAGGCGTTCATTGCCGATGCGGTCCTTGTTCGTCGGCGGACAGTCTGGACGTATGGCTTTGAACCCCGGTGCACCGTCCGTTCGTCGTGCTCACCTTGTGGGCAGTCTTCCCGCGACCGATGCGGCCGCGGCGATGCGGTTTGCGCTCGACCATCTGTGGCCGCATCTGGACTATCTGCCGGACGGCGAGACCGGCGAGCGCCGTCAATGGATTATGAACGTGCTCGACGAGTTCCACCGGCACCCGGCGTTGGAGAGGGTCCGGGACGGGAACTTTTCCGGGTACGACGAAGTGCCGCGCTACCGGGTCCGGCGCGGCGAGCGGCTCTACGGCGCGACGCTGGACTTGGGGATTGTGGTTGCGGCCGAGGCCGCGCTGCCGGCCTATCGTGCCGCGCGAGAAGCGGGTGGCGAGCCCTTCCCCGGTTTTCAGGTTGGCATTCCCGGCGCGCTCGATCTGGCGATGTTCGCGTTCGGGCCGGTCGGCTTGCTGCGGTACGAGAAGCCGTTCCTCGAGGCCCTGTCAACGGCCATGCACGGGGTGTCTGCGCTGGCCGGCGCCGACGTGCTGTTTCAGCTGGAGATTCCGGCGGAGCTGGTGTTGACGGCGCGGGTGCCGAAGCCTGCGCGCAAGGCGCTTGCCGGTTGGCTGGCTGCCCGCGTCACGGCCCTTGCGCTCGGGGCTCCGGCGGGTGCCCGGTTCGGCGTACATCTGTGTCTCGGGGATCTTCACCATCGGGCCCTCGGGCACATGGCCGATGCCGGGCCGCTGGTCACGCTGGCCAATGCGCTCACCAAGCGTTGGCCGGGCTCGCGGCCGTTGCAGTACGTGCATGTTCCGCTGGCCGCGGCGGTGGACCCGCCGGTGGTGGATCCGGCGTTCTATCGACCGCTGCGTGAGCTGCGGCTGCACGGCGCGCGGTTGATCGCCGGGTACGCGCACGAGCGGCAAGATTTACCCGCTCAACTGCGGATCCGGGGTCACATCGAGGAGGCGGTCGGCGCGCCGGTCGACGTGTCGACGAGTTGTGGTCTCGGTCGCCGCGACCGGGCCGGCGCCGCCGCGGCCATGGAACGCATCGAGACCCTGATCAAGGACTGAAGATCGTGCGCTCAGGCTGTGGTGGGCGTACGGACGGTTGCCCTCTGTGGCCAGACGCAGCAGACGACGATGGCGAGGATCGGGATCAGCGACAGGAGGGCGAGCGGCTCGGCGCCCAAGAACACGAAACCGCCCCAGTACACCGAGGGGCCGTGGCCGTTGCGGTGGGTGTTGGCCAGCAGGGAGCCGGTCGAGGTGGGGATGTTGCCCAGACAGGCCGGGGCGAGCATCAGCAGCGTGGCAACACAGAGTTTCCCGTACGCCCGCTGCCGGCCAGGCCCGTACCGGCGCATGCGTTTCCAGGTGTAAAGCCCGAGCAGGGCGCCGAGCAGAGCGCCGGCCAGGCCGCCGAGGATGGTGTCGCGCAGGTGGCCGGGCGGCTCGGCCCACATCAGGTCGAGATTCAGGGCGGACGGGTTGGATTCGGCTTGGGTGATCTGCACTGCGGCGAGATAGCCGGTGCGCGTGCCGGTCACCTCGGCGAACGCGGCGGGGGCAGTCTGCGGACCATTGCGGTGGACTTTTATCTGCACGTCCTGCCAGCCGTGTGCGCGCATCTGCCGGGTGACGGCGGCGGCGACCTGTTCCACGCCGGTCTGCGGGGGCATCATGCCGGTCACACTGGTCCGGCCGGCACGGACGCCGGTGCCGCCGAGCAAAGTGTTTTTGCTGTACGGGTTCCAGAAGGTGTGCCGCCCGTACTGGTCGGCCCTGTCGTCGAAGGGAACCGGCAGGACCGTCGGCGCGAGGCCGATTGCCGTGGTCTTGTCCGGCGCCATCGGGTCCACGTCTTGCCAGGCCAGCCACGAGCCGAGCGCGATCCCGCTCAGCCCGCCGAGCACGGCCGCGAAGGCCGCGATCACGAACGCCCTGCGCCCGAACTCGGCGAGCCGCCGGCCGAGGCCGTGCCGCAGCAGGAACGCGGACTCGCGCGCGGCCGGCCGCGATCGGCCCGGATCGGCGGCGTCGAGCAGCGTCGCGAGGATCTCCGGACCACGCTCGTGCCGATACGTCCGGGGGTAGGCCAACAGCCACCGCCGGTACCTGCGGGCCAGACGCAGGGTGCGGGTGTCGTCGGGCATGGTGATCCCTTCCGGGGTCGATTCAGGCAGTGCGGGGGGCTCCGGCAGGACGGGCTTCGCTCAGCCGCTGGGTGACCATCCGTGCGTCGCGGCGCATCTGCTCGGCCTCGGCGGCCAGTGCGGCGATGCCCGAATTGGTCAGCCGGTAGTAGCGGCGGAGCCTGCCGTCGACAGTCTCCTCACGATCGACCTCGACGAGGCCCTCGTCCTTGAGCCGGTCGAGTGCCGCATACAACGTGCCGGCGGCGAGGCGCGTCTTGCCGTCCGACAGCCGCGCCACCTCTTTGATCACCGCGTAGCCATGCAGCGGGGCCGGAGCGATCGCCGACAGGATCAGAAAGCTCGGTCGCCGCATGCTCGCCATGGCCGCCAATATACAGTTGATCGGTATATCGGGGAAGCCGGCGAACTCGCTGCTCAAACTGGCCCGGAAGGCGGGGCGCCTCGGCGGGGTGCTTTCCCCGTACGCGTTCGCAGGCGGGGCATCCCACGCTCGCGGTCGGCCAGCCAGCGGAGCAAACCGCCGGCCGCGATGACGAGCAGTGCGGCTTGCGCCACCGGCGCCACGTCGCGCCCGGTGACCGGCATGTGAGTGGCCGCAACGACGGTTATCGTCAGGTTCGCGCTGGCCCACCCACCTCGTCCGTCGCCGATGGTGTACTCGACGGACTCCGCGCCGAGCGCGCCGGCGCCCACATGTCTATAGGTCACAGTCGTCGCGGTCATCGTGGCTGTGCCGTGGTGGGGCCGGCGAATCCCGACCATCGTGATCGGATCGCCGTCCGGGTCCCGGTCGTTGCGCAGCGGCCTGATGACCACGCTGTCGCCCGCAACCACCTCGGCCGTGTCGTCGGCCGCGATCGGCGGCCGGTTGCGTCGCGAGGGCGGCGGCCCGGGATGGACCGGCGGTGGCGTGGCGGACCTCGACGGCGTGGGCGCCGTGGGGGGTGCGGAGGGCGGGAGGGCCGGCGTGGGCGGTGTTGTCGGCGGGGCGGGCACCGATGGCACGGGCACAGGCACAGGCACGGGCACGATCACGATCACCGTTGCCTGAGCCACGTTGCCGTCAGCGTCCACCACGTCGTACGTGAAGCTGTCGGTGCCGGTGAAGCCCGGATCCGGTACGTAGGTGACCGTCCCATCCGAGTTGATCATTGCGGTGCCGTGCTGCGGCCGGCCGATCCGGAAGAGCACGACCGGCCGTCCGTCCTGCCCGGTTTCCGGCAGCCGGATGGCGACCGATTCTTCGTCCAGCACGGTGACCTGCTTGTTGGGCACCGACGGCGGGACACCGACGAGGATTTCGAGCCGGGCGCCCGTACGGTGTCCGGCGTCGTCGGTGGCCCCGTAGGTGAGCGTCGCGAGACCCGCGAATCCGGTCGGCGGGGTATAGGTCACTGTGCCTGAGGCAAAGGTCGCGGTGCCGTGGTCGGGCGCGTTGATCGAGGTGACGGCCAGGGTGCCGCCCGGGTCGACGTCGTTGGCGAGCACGTCGACGACAAGCGCGTGCTGATAGGGCGTGGTGCGGAAGTCCGGCACCGCCACCGGCACGCCGTCGGACACGGTGACGGTGACTGTCCCGGTCGCCGTACCACCGTTTCCGTCACTGATCGTGTACGGGAACGTGTCGGGACCCACGTAACCGGCGGCCGGGCTGTATCTGACCGTTCCGGCGGTCACGACGGCCGTGCCGTGCCCGGGCGGCCCGGCCGCGACGATGGCCAGCGTCTGTCCGGGGTTGACGTCGGCGTCGTTGGCGAGCACGTCGACCAGCAGGCTCCGGTCCGACAGCAGCGCCACGGTGTCCGGCCGCGCGACCGGCGCGGCGTTCGCCACCTGAACCGTGACGTGCGCGGAGGCCGTGTTCCCGGCGCTGTCGACGATCGAGTACGCGAAGGTGTCCGTCCCGAAGAACCCGGGATCCGGGCGGTACTCCACCGTTCTGTTCGGGTTGCTGCGGGTCGCGCCGTGCGCCGGCGGTCCCACCCCGCCGACCCGCAGCGGCTGCGATTCGGGATCGGTGTCGTTGGCCAGGACCGCGATGTCGACCGCCGTGTCGGCCGGCACCGGCACGACGTCATCGACCGCCGTCGGCGCGCCGTTGATGACGATGGTGACGTGCGCGGTGCCGGTGGCACCCAGGTCGTCGGTAACCGTGTAGGTGAAGCCGTCGGTCCCGACCGTGCCCGGGTCGGCCCGGTAGGTCAGCACTCCGCCGGTCAGGCTCAGCGTGCCTTGGGCCGGGGCGGTCGCCGAGGTGACGGTGAGCGTCTGCCCCGTGTTCGGGTCGTTGTCGTTGGTCAGCACCGGCAGGACGACCGGCACGGTGGGCCGGGCGTCGAAGGTGTCGTCCGACGCGTTCGGCGGGGCGTTTCGTACGGTGATCGTGACGATCGCCGAGTCGGTGAGCCCCGCCGGGTCGCGGATCGAGTAGAAGAACGAGTCACCGCCGGTGAAGCCGGGGTCGGGCACGTAAGTGACCGTCCCGCCGCTATTGATCGCTACCGTGCCGTGCCCGCCGACCGCGGTCGCGGTCAGGGTCACCGCGTCGCCGTTCGGGTCGTTGTCGTTGGCCAGCACCGGCACGGTCACGGCCGTGTCCGTGTCGGTGCTCACCCAGTCGGGCCGGGCCACCGGCGCCACGTTCACTACGGTGACCGTCACGGCCGCGCCCACGAGCGTGCCGTTGCCGTCGTCGAGCGTGTAGTGGAACGTGTCCACGCCGAGGAAATGCGCCGCCGGCGTGTACGTCACCCGCCCGTCGGCCCCGATCGTGACGCCGCCGTGGCCGGGAAGGACGTCGATGGCGACGGTGAGCGGCTCGGCATTCGGATCGTCGTCGTCGTTCGCGAGCACATTGATCGTCAGGGGTGTGCCGCCGATTCCGGTGACCGAGTCGTCCCGCGCGACGGCGAGCCCGTTGTCCACGGTCACCGACACGGTCGCGGTGTTCGTGCCGCCGTGGCCGTCGTCGATCGTGTAGGTGAACGAGTCCGGCCCGGACCAACCGGTGTCGGGCCGATACGTGATCGTGCCGGTCGGGTTGCGGGTGACCACACCGTGGGCCGGGGCTGTCGCGCCGGAGACGTGCAGCGGGTGGCTGTTCGGGTCGGTGGCCACGGCCAGCACGTTCAGGGTGAGCGGCGTGCGGTAGCCGGTGGTCGTGACGAACGGCTGGGCGACCGGCGGGGCGTTGGCGACGACGACCGTCACCTGGGCGGTGTCCGTGCCGCCGTGGCCGTCGCTGATCGTGTACGGAAACGTTGCGTTCCCGAAGAAACCGGCCGGTGCTGTGTAGGTGACCACCCCCGCGAGCAGCGACGTGCTGCCGGCCCCAGCCGCGGGGGAACCGACGGCCGCGACGGTCAGCTGGTCGCGGTTCGGGTCGGAGTCGTTGCGTTCCGCCGGCACGACCACGCCGGCCCGGGCCGCCGCGTACGTCACCTCGAGCACGTCGTCGGCTGCGGTGGGCACCGCGTTGGCTACATCGACGGAGACCGCTGCCGTCGAGGTGCCGCCGTGGCCGTCGCTGACCGTGTAGTTGAAGGTGGCCGTGCCGGCGAAGGCGGGCACCGGCGTGAACGTGACGTCGGTGCCGGTGAAGGTCACCGTGCCCTCGGCCGGGAGCGGCTGGGTGACGGCGTCGATGGTGAGCGGGTCGCCGTTGGGATCCGAGTCGTTCTGCCGTACGTCGAGGGTGACCGCCGTGTTCGATCGCGTATTGATCATGTCGTTGCGGGCGACCGGCGCCGCGTTCTGCGTGGTCACCGTGACGGTGGCGGTGTCCGAGCCGCCGTGCGGGTCATCCACGCGGTAGGTGAACGTGTCGACGCCCGACCACCCCGGGACGGGCGTGTAGGTGATGGTCTGGTTGGCGTGTGCCACCGCCATGCCGTGTGACGGCGGCCCGGTCACCGAGAAGACCAGGGTCGCCGGCAGGTCGTCGGGGTCGCTGTCGTTGCCGTTCACGACGATCGTGACGGGGGTCGCGTAGGCCGTCGTGGCGATGTCGGCCACGGCCCGGGGTGCGCCGTTGACCACGACCGCGGCGGTGGCGGTGTCGTTGCCGGCATTCGAGTCGGCGCCGGCGCCGCTCACCCGCACCGAGGCGACCGCGTTCGCCGCCGCGGTGTTGTCCACGATCGCCGGGATCGTGGCGTTCGCCGAGCTGCCGCTCACCAGCGGGCCGAGCGCGCAGGTGACCACCTGTCCGGCGACGGAGCAGCCGGCGGGCATCACGCCGGGGGACACTCCGGCCGGCAGGGTGAGGGTGGCGGCGGCGGCCGGCTCGAGGTCACCGCTGGTGTTGGTGACGGTCGCTGTGTAGGTTGCCGTGGCCGGGGTGCCGCCCCGCTGCACGAAGGCCGGCTGCACGCTCAATCCGGCGGCCAGGTCGGCGTGCGGCCGGCGCACGGTGCTGGCGGCCGTCGCGCCCACCGCGGCGACGCTGACCCCGGTGGTGCGCCCGGTGTAGCTGACGTTCACCAGATTAGAGATGGCGTACCCCACCGGGGTCCCGGCCTGGACCGTGACCCGGAACGTGACCCAGGTGGTGCCCGCGTACGGTATCGAGCCCAGGGTCCAGCCGGCCGCGCCACCGGCGTACGAGCCGGCGTCGTCGCCGCCCGCGTCGGTGACCGGAACGCCCTGGACGGTCAGCGAACCGGGTACGTATGTCGTGTACGGCGGGATCGCGTCGGTGAGCCGCACTCCGTCGGCGGTGTCGCTGCCGTCGTTGCGTACGGCAATGCGGTACTCGATCACGTCGCCGGGCAGGAGGTCGCCGCCGTTCAGGTCGGTGCCCGTGAGGTCGGTGGTGATCTTGGGGGCGTACAGGTCGATGGTGAACGTGATGACGCCGGGGTAGTACTGGTCGCCGCTTGTGCTCAGGGTCAGCGTCGTCGAGGTGGCGCCGTGGGCGAACATGCCGGTCGCGTCGACCTGGTCGATGTCGAAGCCGAGCAGGTTCACGTATCCCGGATTGCGGCCGCCCACCGCGGCGCCGGAGTCGCTCACCGTGCTGTTGAAGAAGTTGTCCGCCGGGTTCTGGGCGTCGGCCAGCGGTTGCCCGTCGACCTCGAGGCTGTCCCTGGTGGTGCCCCGGTCACCCTCGTACGCGACCGCGCCGATCTTCGCGTGCACCGTGCCCGCGTGCGGGGTCTCGAAGCCGGCGATCGGGATGTCGGTGTCGGCCCCGGTGACCTGGCCGAAGCCGTCGTAGACGCGCAGGCTGCGCCGGTCCTCGGCGGCATTGTGATAGGCGACGACGAGCGTCCACCCCGCGTACGAACCCTTCGCGAGCGACGCCTGGATGTTCGCCACCCCGTACACGCCGTTGCCGACGCCGGCCACCCGCGCCGTGACGTCAGCGAAGCCCTGATAGATGCTGCCGATCGGAGAGAGGCGGCTCGCCGTGATAGGGCCGTAGGAGGCGCCCCCGTCCGTGCTGAACCGCACCTGGTTGCGCAACGGCGAGCTGGAGTCGGCGCCCCAGTACAGCCCGGCGAACAGCACAGTGCTGCCGGCCGGCATGGTCAGCGTTGCGGTGCTGTCGTTGAACGTGGCCGGATCACCGTCCGCGTCCGTGTACGCCATGTTGTAGGTGTTGTTGTTCGCGTCCGCGCCGGTCGCGGTGCCGTTGCGTGCCTGCGGACAGGTGGCCTGCAAGCTGAGCGAGCAGGTCAGGTTCGCGTTGCCGCGGAGCAGGATCGAACCGTTGGTATCGACCTGGAAGCGGGGGCTGAACGTCTCGGTGACAGCGGCCTCGGCCCGCGCGCCAACGAGAGTTGTCGCCGTCGCCAGGACGGCGACCATGACCATCAGGGCCGCGGCGACGCGGCGTACCCACATTCCACGAGGCTAGGTCGGAGTCGTTGCACCAGAGGAGAAACCCACCTTTCACCCCCGCGCCGCCCGCGGTCGGGTAAAACGGCCGTCGGGGATGGCCCGTGCCGTGGGGTTCACTGGAACCAGAGAGTCCACGACCGGTCGACCGAGTTCAAACCGCCTGACGTGCCGTCCCACGCGGCGTGCACCACGGCATCCGTGCCGGCCGCGCAACCGGCGGTCGAAAGCAGGGCGGACGGAGGCCGGACCGGGCTGAAGGAACTCTTCAAGGTCGAGTCGTTCGCGATGGGGACCCACATGAGGCCGTTCATTTCATCGGGCGCCTCCGCGCGACTCAGCATCGACGTCGCAGTGCTGGAAACGCCGTCGACGCAGAAGAACTCGCCGGAGAACCGCGTCGACCTACCGCGCGTCATAGTCAGGCCGGGCGTGACAGCCGACGCGTCCACTGTTGGTGTGCATGCTGTCCGGGGACCTTCGTTGAGCGGGTCATCGCAGTTGAAGTACCCGAACCGGATGGTGGTGAGCGCGCTTCCCGCTGCACCGGCCGGTCCCGCTGGTCCCTGTGGTCCCGTAGCTCCAGTTGCGCCGCGAGGTCCCACGGGACCTTGCAGCCCGGTCTCGCCCTGAGATCCCGTGGCCCCGGCAGGCCCAGTCACGCCTTGTGGGCCTTGTGGTCCGGCAGCGCCCTGGGGCCCGGCCGGCCCGGCGCTTCCCGCTTCACCTTTCGCACCCGGTACGCCGTTCTCCCCCTGCGGACCCGCGGGACCCGCCAGGCCCCGGGGGCCGGCCACGCCCTGGGTGTTCCAAGTAAGGGTGGTCTCGGTTTTCGTGCAGCCCTTACCCGCGGTCGGTACGCGCAGCGCCCCGGTGCTCTTGTGCTGGCACGCCGTGACAGTGCTGCCCGAGGACGTAACGGCGGCGCCCGCCGAGGAAGCAACGAGGGTGAGTCCAGCGACGATGCCACCAACCAGAAACACCGGGCGGCTGACGGAGCGGCGCAACAGTCGATTCATGCAGGCGCACATCGGTAAGGCGACAATCAACCTGAGGTTGATTACGCTGGCCGATCGTCGGCCTTGGCGGCACGGCTATGCTCGGCGGGATTCGCCGGACGATCGTCGTGAATAGCGCACGACACTCAGAACTGCGGACGAGCCGCCGAAACGACCAAGGTGAGCGCCATACCCACATCTTCCGCCGCGCCTCGAGACCATGGCGTGAGTCTCGATGACCTGCTGCGTGACGGTGGCTTGCACTGCGTCTATCAGCCATTCGTCGACGTGGACACCGGAGCGGTCCTGGCCTTCGAGGCCCTGCTGCGTGGCCCGGCCGGTTCCGACTGGCAATCGCCGATGGTGCTGCTGGACGCGGCTCGGGCGGCCGGGCGGCTCGCCGATCTGGAGCGGGCGTCGCTGCTGGCGTCGCTGACGGACGCCGCGCACCTGTCGCAGGGGCGGCCGGTGACGTTGTTCGTCAACCTGGAGCCGAGCACGGTGACGCAGCGAGTCGACGTGGTCCTCGATGCCCTGTCGGCCCGTGCTCCCCATGTTCAGGTGGTCGTGGAGATCACCGAGCGGGCTCTGGCCGCCGATCTGGCCGGGGTGCTGGCCGGCGCCGAACGGTTGCGGGCCGCCGGGTGTGCCATCGCCCTGGACGATGTGGGCGTGCAGCCGGAATCTCTGGCGTTCATTCCGTTGCTGCGACCAGAGGTGGTCAAGCTCGATCTGAGACTGCTGCGCACCGTCAAGGACCCGGCCACGGTGGCCGTGGCCGGCGCCGTCCGCGCGTACGCGGAACAGGCCGGCGCCGAGGTGGTCGCCGAAGGCATCGAGAGTCCGCAGGACCTGACACGCGCGCTCGTGCTGGGCGCGACGCTGGGTCAGGGCTGGCTGTGGGCTCGCGGCGAACGCCAGTTCACGCCCTCGACGTTCCGGCCCGAGCGGTTCGCCGCCCGCCCGATCGGAGCGGCCCTGCAGGCGACACCCTACGAGCTGGTCGGGGCCGGCCGGCGTATCCGTCATGCGCCCAAGCACCTTCTCGTTCCGGTGTCGAAGACCCTGGAGCTGATGGCCATGGAGGCCACAGTTCCGCCGGTCCTGCTGGCCGCCTTCGAACACGTCAAGTTCTTCCGCCCGTCCACCACCCGCCGATTCACCGAACTCGCCGCGCGGCTGCCGTTCGTCGCCGCCCTCGGCGTGGACATGCCCGCCTCACCCGCCCCCGGCGTCCGCGGCGGCCACCTGTCGATCCAGGACCCGATGGCCAGCGAGTGGACCGTCGTGGTGCTCGGCGCCCACCTTTCAGCAGCCTTGATGGCCCGCGACCTCGGTGACACCGGCCCGGATCCCGACCGGGAGTTCGAGTTCGTCGTCAGTTATGACCGAGCCCTCGTCACCGCGGCCGCACACTCCATGGTCGGGCGGCTGACCGTACGCTGACCGGCCGTCACCGCAGAAGCAGGTTGAGCAGCACGGTCAGTCCGACCGACAGCAGGATCGACACCGCGATCATGCCGAGGCAGCCGAACGGCCCGCCGAGGAACCGGACTTCCGTGTTTCCGATGCGCATGGTCGCCGTCTACCCCCTAAGCGGGCGTACACACCCCAGGTCGACACCCGGGGTGGTGGGTTGAGCGCCTACTTGCCTTCCGGCAGGGACGGCGTCGGCGCGATGATGGCGTAACCCGAGGGGGTGTCGGACTGCTGTTTCCGCAGTTCGGCAATGATCGGCTCCGGTGGCAGCTTGCCGAGGCCGTTGACCGTCGCCGTTCCGTCGCAGGGAATCTCCGTGCTGGCCAGTGCGTCATTGGTCGCGCCGGGCTTACCGCTACGCACCTCGACTGACAGTGTTGTGCCCGGTGTCGCCGAAGTGCAGGCAGCGTGCAACCAGTACTCCTGTCCGGCACGCGCGCTGCGGCGTACGGTGCTCAGGTTGTCGGGGTGACCGTCCTTGTAGGCCAGCACTCTTCGGAACAGCTCGCTCGGGACAGCGGGAGGCGCCTTCAGCGGGGTAGCGGTCGGGCGAGTAGCCGAGGGCGTGGGGGACGGTCCGTTCGCGCTGTGGGGCGCAGCAGCCGGTTGCGGTTCGGGCGCCGGGCCGTTCGTGCACCCCGCCAAGGTGACGGCGGCCAGTGCGGCCGAAAGTATGGCGGTCTCCCGAGGTCTTGGCATGTCCACATGATCGCAAGTGGCGTCGAGTCTGCGGGAGTACGGCTTATGGTGAACGCGGCTCGGCCGCGCTACGCCATTCGTCGGCCAGTAAGGCGTAGCCCAGGCCGTCGAGCCATTGGCCGGATCGGTGCAGGGAATCCCGGACGGTGTGGAATTCGCGGCGCATTCCGACCCGTTCCATCAGCCGCCACGACGCCTTGTTGTCGGCGAAGCAGATGGCCGTCACGCGGCGCAGCTCGAGATCCTCGAAGCAGAGCCGGAGCAATTCCCGTACGGCTTCGGTGGCGTATCCGCGGCCGGCGTGGTCGGGGTCCAACACCCAACCCAGTTCCGCTTGTACGTCGTGGGCCTGGTCGACGATCTCCGCCTGGGCCCAGGCGTCCTCGATCTTGACCATGATGTCGCCGATGACCGCACCGTCGTGCTCGACCACGAGGGTGCTGGCGAGACTGTCCGGCGCCTCGAAGCGGCTGCGGTGCTCGTCCAGGGTGGCCGGAGCGCGGGTTATCCATTGGCTGACGTCCGCGCGGCGCCGGAAGCGCCAGGTGGCCTCGGCGTCGGCGGGGGTGGCCGGCCGCAACGACAGCCGGTCTGTATGCCGCGGCCAGGTCAGGGCAGTCAAGCTCTTACGCGTAATCATGCGAACCGGCCCGGCACGCGACCCCCCGAAGTGATGGCGCTCTGCGATAACTGATCGCCAGCCTAGGGAGACCGATTGTCAAGGGCAACCGCTTGTGAGGTGGTGTCAGGCCGCGTGGCGCCCCTGGGCCGCGCCGGCGAAGAAGGTGCGGCCGCCCATGGTCATGGCCGGCTGAAACTCGGACATCAGCTGAGTGCGGATGGGAGAGTCGGCGAAGCGCGGCTCGAGCTGGAACTCGGCGGCGACCGACCACCAGGTGACCGGGACGATGCCGGCCATCACCATGCGCCGAATGGCCATGTCGTGAGCTTCTTTGCTGGTGCTCGCGGTCGCGTCGGCCACCACGTAGGTCTCGTAGCCGGCGCGTAGTGCGCCGAGGGCGGTCTGCAGCACGCAGCCGTCGGTGGCAATGCCGCCGATCAGCAGCCGGCGACGGCCCGTGGCCTCGACGGCGGCGGTGAAGGCCGGGTCAAGGAAAGAGTTGAAGGCCGTCGCGCGCTCGATGACCGGCTGGTCGCCGATCGCCGCCAGCAGTTCGGGATAGAGCGGCCCGGAGGGCTTGGAGGCCTCGCCGTTGGTGACGACCAGCCCGGCGCCATAGAGCTTGGCCGTCTTGGCCAGCCCGACCGTGTTGTTGAGGTGCTCGCGCAGGTCGTGCGAGCGCAGCAGGTTGGCGAAGCCGACGGCGTAGTCGACCAGGACGACGGTCGAGTTGTCGGGGGAGAGGGGCTCGAGGTTCATGCGGCTTCCTTCGGTGACGGGCGGCCCTTACTGACCGCCTGGTCATTAAGTTAGCTCGCTAATGTCCACGCGTACAGTAAGGGCATGACGTCTGGTGCATCACAGTCGCCGGAGCACCGCCGGCGAACCCGTGACCCCGAGGCAAAGCGGACCGCGATCCTGGCCGCGGCGCGGCAGGTCTTCGCCGAGCAGGGCTTCGCCAAGGCCACGATCCGTGAGATCGCGCGGCGTGCCGGCGTCACGCATGGCCTGGTCATGCTGCATTTCGAGTCGAAGGAGCGGCTGTTCCTGGCGGCTGTGCCGGGAACCCGCGACCTGGCCGCCAGCGTGGCCGGCGACCTCGACGGCCTGCCCGAGCGGGTCGCGGCGTCGTTCGTGCGGCGCATGGAGGCGGCCGGCGGCGCCGACCCGTTCGTCGCGCTGGTGCGGGCCGCGGCGGCCGACCAGGAGGCGGCGAAGGCGTTGCTGGCGGCGATGCGGTCGGAGAGCGTGGCCGGCTATCGAGCGGTGCTGACCGGCGACGACATCGAGGAGCGCGTCGACCTGGTCGGCGCCGTCCTGATGGGAGTGACGATGAGCCGTTACGTGCTGGCCGACGGGCCACTCGCCGCCATGCCGCCGGACGGGGTGGCCCGCTATCTCACCGACGTCCTGCGGGCGATCCTGCTGACCTGAGCGCGGTCGGCGCGATGCCTTGACCGGAGGCGCAACGCTCTAGTTTGCGCAGTGCGGCAAGGGCGGACGGGGCGATGACACCCGGGTGGGTGGCGGTGTCGAGGTGGCGCCACGCACATTGGCCAGCGGAATGGTCAAACTGCTCTTGAGCGACCAGAGCTTGTCCAGACCTTCGATCTCCACGACGAGATTTCCGTCCTCGGTCCTGACGCGAGCCATGAAACGTTCCTTTCTCTCGCCCGCGGCGCAGGCCGTCGGGCTAGCCATCAGAAGCGTGCGCGGACCTCACGCGTACGCGGAGCCGTTCCCCTAGAAGCTCACTCAACGTGATCCCCGTGGTTCGGCCGGGTGGGAGTATCGGCACGTCGTCCAGGGCCTGCTCCAACAGCTGCAACGCTCCGGTGATCACCGCGGCGACTTCGGCGTCGGCCGGGGCGCGCTCGACCGCGGCCAGCAGCAGTAGGTCCAGATCGCCCTTCCGGATCACGGTGTCGAAGAATTGGTCCGGGTCTCTTTCGCTGCGAAGCCGATGAATCAGCGGCTGCAGGACGTGCGCAATGTGCCAGTGCAACGCGGCCAGATAGAGGCCACGCTTACTGCCGAACGTCTTGTAGAGGCTGTTGCGGTGTACGCCCAGATGCCGGGGCGGTACGGCAATGGTTCCGGCTGCCGATCGGCAAGGCGGCGGTGGTGGCAGCCGTCCTGTCGGCCGTGATCCTCGGGGCGGTGGGAGCGGCCACCGGTTCCTGGCTGGCCTGGCAGGCGGCGCCGGTGCCGTCCGACGCGGTGGCCGTGCGGAGCGCCGAGACCGTCGCGGGCGCTCCCCTGGCCGTGCCCCGTGCCGAGCGGCGCGACGGTCCGCGGGAGTTGTGGCTGGGCGTGGATGTGTCGCACGACCACGAGCGGCCGCTGCAGAAATGGACGATCGAAGCGGCGGGGGCGCGACTGCGGGCGAATGGCTGGACGCTCGGACCGGCCGAGGAATTGTCTTCTGCCTCGTACCGGGGAGACGAACGACTCGACTCCGTTTACCACGTGTTCCGGGCGACCAAGGACGGGTACACCCTCACCGGGTATGCGAATACGATCCGCACACCGGGCGTCGCCGGCACAGACCTGCAGGTCAACGTCCATCCGGTCCGTACGGGCGAATGGCCGGCCATCCTGCTGGGCTGGCTCGTCGGGGCGGTCACCGGATGGCTGTTGTCCGGCTGGGCCGGCTACCGGCTCCGGCGCCGCGCATTGCCGCGCCGGTTGGCGGCCCTCGCGCTCGGTCTCACCGCGCTCGGACTCGCCGCTCACCCCACGATCGGCCTCTACGACACCCTCGGCAAACAGGCCTTCACCGACCCCGGCGTCTACGGAATCGCTCCGGCCTACTACTGGGTCGTGGCCAATCCCGCCGCCGGACTGGTCGCCGCGACAGTGGCAAGTGGACTGCTGATTCTCGCCTTGGCCGCCATCGGCCGTCGGCCGGCAGTCTCACCAACCGCGGCGACCACCTGAGGAAATCTCGTGCGGTGTGCCACATAGGAGCGGATCAGCGCCTCTCCGGGTCGCGGGCGTAGAGCACAGCACACAGCAACACGCCGGCCAGGGCGCAGGCCCCGGGAACCAGCAGCAGGGCGGGCTCGTTCCAGGGGTCGGTGCCGGCCCGCCAGGAGGCAAGAGCGGCGACCGCCGCGGCCAGCAGAGCCGCGATGCCCGGGATGCTCAGGACGCGCAGGCCGACGATCAGCCGGCGGTGAGCCGGAATCCCCAGTTGGGACAGCAGTTTGCGGAAGTCCGCCTGCGCTGTGTTGAGGGCGGCGGTCGCCGCGAGCAACAGCAGGAGCGCGACCAGGGCGCCCGTCATCACGATCATCAAGGCCAGCAGGCGGCCTCCGCCGTCGTCCGGTCCATGATCCTCCGAGGTCCGGGCGTATCCGGCGATGGTGGCGACCGCTCCGCGCACCTCGGCCTTGTCCGAGGGGGACAACTGGGCGAAACCGTGCAACACCAGCATGCTGACGTGGGCCCGTCCGGCGTCCTGGGACGCGATCGGGTCGGCCGGGTCGACGATCGCTCCGGGCAGGTTGCCACCCAGGCCGGGCAGCGGCCGAGCCGGCACGACCACGGTGCGTTCGACGACCCGCGCGTCGCCGGTCATGCCGAGGACGAGCAGGCCGACCTGGCCGTTCTCGATCAACTGGGGATCGGCCAGCACGGTGTGCGGTGGTGACGAGGCCGGGACAGGTGCGCCCGGACCGGTGGTCGCGGTCCGGTTGACCGGGGTGAGGCTGGCGCCGGTGGGGCAGTCGCCGGCGAGATCCAGGGACGGCTGCGGCAACGCGTCGACGCAGGTGACGAACGCGGGGGTGGCGACCCGCAAGGAAACCTTTGTCTCGCTGGGCAACGGGAGCCGCCACATCTCGGCGCCGGACAAGCGCCGGTAAGCGGATTCCACGGCGGTCGCATCCGAATCGCTCAGGCCGTCGACGACCAGCGAGCCCTTCGGCTGCTCGGCCGGCTCGGCCGTGGCGGCGGTGCCGGCCAGGCGCACCCCGAAGAACGATGTCAGGAACAGCATCGCGGCGACGATGACCGCGGTGCCCCCGATCGAGAGGCCGAAGGTCCGTACGGTCCGGGTCGTTACCGAGCCCCGGCCGAACGGCACCGCCAGCAGCAGGCCGGGTAGGGCCACGGCGAGCAGCAGACCGCCGTACAGGGCCGCGGAGACACCGGAGGCGCTGTGGTCACCGGCTCTCCATTGGAGAACGAGTCCCAGCGCCACCACGAGCAGCACCGCGGCCACCTTGGCGCGGGAACCGCCGGCGAACGCCGCATGTCCGGCCCGGCGACGTCCCTTCGCGGCCAGGGTGAACAGCACGTACAGCAGGGCGGGGAGCCCGGCCATCAGGGCGGCCAGCCACTCCCACGGAATCGTGAGGCGCGTCCAGTGCTGGTCGACGATCGGCCCCAGGACAGGCCGGGCCGCGAGGAGGCCGACTGCCGCCACGACGTACCCGCCGGCCACACCGGCCGCCACGACGACCGTCGCGGCGGTGATCGGAACCCGGGCGGCCGGCCCGGTCGTCATCCCGGCGGCGTCGAGACCATCGATGACCCGGCGCACGCGACTCCGCAGGGCGGCCAGCATGGCGGTGAGCAGGATGAGGGCCACGACGGCGAAGAAGTGCGGCAGATATCGCAGGGGCGCCATCACGCCGCTGGCCGCCTGTTCCTGCTGATCGGCGATCAGGCCGCGGGTGGACCGGAACTTGACCTGTCCACGGTCGTAGGCCGCCAGCAGTTCGCTGTCGTCACCGGGCGACACGTTGCTCAGCCAGGCGTCGGGGGCGCCGGCCGGCGGGGTGGCCGGCCAGCGGTACATCGACACCTCGTCCGGGCGGGTCGCGCTGACGTAGATGCCGGTGACAGTGGCCGCGGTGGCCGGGCTGCCGTCCGCCGTGACGGTCACGGTGCTGCCGACGCGCAAAGTCAGGCTGTCGGCCAGCCCGCGGGAGACGCTGGCCTCGGCCGTACGGTGCGGCGCCTGACCTGCCACGAGGCCGGCGAACCCGTCGACCGCCGCGGACGGGCGGACGCTGGAGGCCCGCGCCGGAACCAGCCGGGATCCGGCTCGCACCTGCACCGTCGACGTCCAGACGGCGACCCATTCCGGTCGCTCGGACAACCGGGTCGTGATCTCGGCGGCGGGGTCGACGACTTCCAGCCGGTAGGCCAGGCCGCCGTTGTCGGACAAGACACCGTCGGCGATGGTCTGCCGGTAGGTGGCGTTCACGATCAACGCGGCGGCGAACAGCAGACCCAGGAGGGCCGCGCCCGCGGCCACTCCCAAGGTCGCCGGCCGGTCCCAGCGGGCGAGCCGGAGCGCCAGTCTCAGGGTGCGCACTCGTGCAGGCTTCCCATCCGCAGTTCCATCCGCCGGCTCATCCGGCGCGCCACCCCCGTGTCGTGGGTGGCGATCACGACGGCCAGGCCGTGCCGGGTCGCGAGCTCGTGCAGCAGCGTGGCGATCACCTCACTGTTCTCCTGGTCCAGCGCGCCGGTGGGCTCGTCGGCCAGCATCACGGCCGGCTGCCCGGCCAGGGCGCGCGCGATCGCGACCCGCTGCTGCTCGCCTCCGGAAAGGGTGTCCGGCAGCCGGCCCTCGTAACCCTGCAGGCCCACAGCCCGCAAGGCTTTCAACGCGGCGGCATCGGCGGCGGCGCGGGCACGGCCGGTGAGCTCGAGCGCCAGGCGCACGTTTTCCGCGGCGGTGAGGAACGGCACCAGCCGGTAGTCCTGATGCACGACGCTCACCTTCTGCCGGTGCCGCCGGGCGGTCACGCCGGAAGTCACGACGACGCCGTCGAGGGACACTGCTCCTTCGTCCGGTCGCTGAATTCCGGCGAGGATCCGGAGCAACGTCGATTTTCCGCTTCCGCTCGGCCCGGTGATGGCGACCGACTCGCCGGCCGGCACTGCGAGAGCAGCACCGGCCAGCGGGGCGGTTCGTCCGTCACCCTGGCCGTAGGAAACGCCGATGCCTTCGCATCTGATACGAGTTTCCGCGGGCTTGGTCACCAAGTGGAATCAGTCGTCCTTGAACTCGGTACGAGCCGTGCCGTCGTGCGTCGACTCGCTGCTGTACTTCCACACTTCCAGCCCGTTGAACCAGACGGTCTGCCGGTCGACGGCGAAGGGAATGTCGAGAACACCCCGTGCATAGGAACCGGCGTCCAGCCGGTGACACAGCGCCCGCACCTTGTATCCGTCCGGACCGACGTGCGAAACCACTCGCCGCTCGGAATTGCATGAGCCACCGGCTGCTTGAGCGGGGGTGGCCATGGCCAATCCGGCCGCGGCCAGACCGAGGGCGGCCACCGCGGCGATCTTCGGTCGCCACGAGCCGGTAGTGCGTTCGGTGTCTTCTTCCCAGACTTTCATGTAGTGCCTCCCCGTTGCGGATGTATCGAGCACTCGCTATTGGTGCCTCATTCAGTGGAGCCTGATCTGGTGGCGGTCATTCCTCCGACGGCGTCCATCGCGCCTGCCGGTTCACCAGATCGATGATCACCGTCCCGGCCACCCGGTCGGCCGTGGTCCCCACGGCGGCCGGCGGCCGGTACAGCGTGAAGGTCAGCGTCTGTGCTCCGGCCGGCACCGGCCAGGGGCCCAGCACGCCGTGTGTCCGCCCGCCCCCGGCGAAGGCCCCGATCTCTCCCGGCCCCAGTCCGTCGGCGCCGGCGGTGGTCCAGGGCAGCTCCAGATCCGCGTGATAGCCGGCCTGCACGATGAATCCCTCATCGAAGCCGTCCACCACTTCATCGGGACGCACGCCCGGCAGCAGGTCGTACTCCAGCGACACCATGTCGCAGGGGATTTCCTGCTCCTGTGAGGTCAGATCGCTTCGCGAGACGCCGTAGTCCGAAAGGCCCGTCAAGCGCACACGGTGCCCGGGAACCAGCGGTCCACAGTCGATCTCGAAAGGAATCAGGACGGGATGCGACGCCTGGAACGAATCTGGATCGCGACTATTCATCGGTCATGGTAACCGGGGCCGGGCCGGCCGGTCAGACGTGTTCGATCTGCGGCGCGGCGCTGCAGCCCGAATAGCACGTCCACCAGCCGGTGTATCGCCACACGTTGAGTGCCGTGAACCAGGAGCTGTTGTAGTCCGGCCCGAGATTGCGTACGAGCTTGGCCCGCGCCTTGGAATCGGCGTTCAAGGAGGAACACGACGCCCGCGCCCGATATTCACCGCCCGAGCGGGATTCCCGGACGGCAGTGCAGTCGCCCCCGATGGCCTGGGCCGGCGCCGGGCTGATGACGAAGGCGAGGGACAGGGTGAAGGTGGTAAGGATGCCCCCCACCACACCTCGGCTGAATTTGATGGTCATTGCATTTCCTTCCCCGTGAATCGCAAGGCGCTCGAATGTGAATTCCGAATGCTCTCGCTGATCGATTGAATATCGATGTATGCGTAGCCTGTTCCTCTATATTGCCGTTGTCAATATTTCCGACCGGCAATCAGCAACTTATTCCTGGACCGTTCGAGGCATACGGATAAAAGCCACTCCGACGATCAGAAAGGCAATTGCGCCGACAATGCCGGGCAGGATCCACAGGACTCCGTACGAGGCATTCGTGCGCTGTCCTCCCGCCGAGGCCGTCAGGAACGCCAACGGGATCGCCGACACGGTCGTGAGCAGAGGCAGGGCTGTCCAGCGGGCCGCGATTCCCCACCGGCGGCGGGCGATCGCGCCGACATCGACGAGGGTGCGTCTCGTCAGGGTGTGCGCGACGACCAGGGCCATGCCGCCCAGCAGGATGATCACCATCGCCGCCGCCGCGCCGAGGAAGCTGACCGTGTTGGCGACCGAACGGAGCCGGTCGTATGCGGTGGGATCGGAGCCGCTGGCCGTCTCGGCGCTCGGGGCGAGCCGGATGGCCGCCGCCCGGACCAGGAACTGGTCGTGCGGGGTCAGACCGGAGAAGTCCATGAGGACCACTTCGCTCGTGCCCGCCGGGACGATGCCGAACTTCTTGGCGACCTTGCTGTCCGACGCGATCACCAGGCCCGGGAGGTTGCCACCGAGCATCGGATCGCCTGACGCCTCGGTGTCGGCGAGCCGCGACGCCACTCCCTGACCGCTGACGAAGTGCAGGAGGCCGACCCGGCCGTCCGTGACGAGGTGGGGATCGGCGGACGTGGCCGTGCCGTTCGCGCCGAGCATCACCCGGTTGAGCGGTGAGGACGAGTCCTGCGGGAAGCAGTCGATCACTTGGTCGGGGTCGAGCGTCTTCTGACCGGCCATACAGGTGACGACCTGCGTCCCGGTCACCCGGAGCTGAGTGGCCGACTCGTCGGGAACGCTGAACCGCACGACGTCGTCACCTCCGAGCGAGCGGTAGAGCTGGGTCAGCGCCGGAATGGCGGAGTCGGGCATCTCGCTGATCACAAAGGAGCTGGCCGGCTCGAGCGGGCTGGACCCGGCCTCTCCCGAGTTGGCGTCATGAGTCGCCCCGGCCGACCAGATGCTGCTGGTCAGCACGACGATCGCGCCCGCCGCGGCGATCGGCCGCAACCCGGCGAACAGATGCTGCATCAACGCCCGGGTGGCCATCGGCAGGCGCCAGCACAGCGCCGGCGCGAGCACGAACGGGATTGCCGCCGTGACCACCCCCGCGGCGACGGGTGCGTAAACAGTCGCCCGGCCCCCGTGCGGCTGCAAAGACACCCAGAGCAGGATCACCCAGACCGCCAGCCCGACGCCGGCGGTCACCGCGCCCCCGGTGGTCACCCACCGGCGCGGCACCCCCCGCGGGGTGAACCGCTGGACCCACCGGCTGCCGGCCCGCACCAACGGCGCGGTGACCACTGCTGCGAGGACGGTCAACCCCAGGACCGCCGCCCATTCGGTCCACGGAACCGCGATGTGCACCCAGTGCTGCCCCACCCAGGCCGACACCGGCCCCCGCGCGAGCCCGAGAGCCACGGCCGCGGCACACCCGCCCAGAACCTCACCGAGCAGCACCGCCCCGAAGACCACCGAAAGGATCTTCCGCCAGGCCCGTACGGGCGGCATGCCCGCTGCGGCCAGCGTGTCGGCGTCCGATCTCCACCGCCGGGAGAGCACCGCCCCGGCCGCGACGAGCAGGACGCTCATCAGCAGCCCGCAGCCGGCCGGGACGAACTGCATCGCGCTGAGGAAGCGCGGACGATTTTCGGCCGCCGCCTCGAGCAGGGTGTCGGCGGACCGATAGGTCGCCGTGCGACCGTCCAGGACAGGCTTCAGCGCCGGAACGGTGTAGAAGTCGGTGTCGCTGAGCCACATCGTCGGCCGGAACGTCGCCGACCCGTCGACCAGCTGCACCACTGTGCTGGTGGTCCGGTTGGCCGGATCCACCGAGAACCCCACGACCCGTACCGGCACCTCGCCGTCACCGGTACGCACCTGGACCGCGTCCCCGATCGCGATGCCCAGGGACAGCGCGGTGGGCTCGGAAAGCGTGATCTCACCGGCCTTCCGGGGCCGCTCGCCCCGGACGATGACGCCCAGCCGCAACGACGACGTGGTGGTCGCCCGGACCAGCACCGGCGCGGAGAGGTCACCGGCGATGACGTCACCCGACTGGTCCTGAAGGGGCATCGCCGTAGGCGCGACGCCCGGGATGAGCTTGTTGACCTCGGCGTCGCCGGTCTGCAACGCGTACCGCTGCTGACCGAGGTCGGCGTGAGCCGAATCCAGAATGGCCTGTTGCGCGCTGCTCCGGGCCGCGGCCAGGCCGATGACGGCGGCGCCGAGCAGAAAACCGAGTAGAGCGAGGACGGACACCTGGGCCGCCCGGTGGCGAATGAACTGCAGGATCAGCCGGGGGCCGTCCACCCGGGCCTTCACGCCAGGGCCAGGAGTTTGCCCCGGGCGACCTCGAAGCGCCGGTCCAGCCGCTCGGCCACGTTCGGATCGTGCGTGGCCACCACGATGACCAGCCCCTCACGACGCCCGAGGCCGACGAGGATGTCGGTCACCCGCTCGGTGTTCTCGACGTCCAGGGCCCCGGTGGGCTCGTCGGCCAGGATGACCGACGTCCCGGCCATCAGCGCGCGGGCGATCCCCACCCGCTGCTGCTGGCCGCCCGACAACTTCGGCGGCAGCCGGTCACGCATCGACGCGGGCAGGGCCACCCGGCCGAGCATCGCGTCGACGTCGGCCCGGGACCGGCGGACATCGCGCAGCTCCGCGGCGAGCAACATGTTCTGCTCGACCGTCAGGAACGGCACCAGCCGATAGTCCTGATGGATGACGGACACCCGTGGATCACCGGCCGAACGCCAGGATGCCGTCGACACGGCGGTGCCGTCGATGCTCACCGTGCCGGCCGTCGGCGCCTGCAGGCCACCGATGAGACGCAGCAACGTGCTCTTTCCACTCCCGCTCGGCCCCGTGACCGCGGTCGTGCCGGGTTCCAGGGTGAGGGTGACCTCGTCGAGGGGAGTCACTTCCGGATATTCGACGGTCAGACGATCCAACTCGATCATGACGCTCCCACCTGAGCGGCGTGCCGGGAACCCGGCACGCCGGTCGGCCGATGGTCAGATGTGGGCGATCTCGTAGGCGTCGCTGCAGCCGGAATAGCACAGGTACCAGCCGGTGTACTTCCACACGTTGAGAGCCGTGAAATATCCGCCGGAGTAGTCGGGTCCGAGATTACGGATCAATTTGGGCCGCGCTCGCGAGTCGGAGTTCAGCGACGAGCATTTGGCGGCGGCCCGGTATTCCGAGGTCGCCGGGATCCCGCTGGCCCGGGACAGCCGGGTCGAGGTGCAGTTGCCCCCGACAGCCTGCGCCGGTGCGGGACCGACGACGAACACAGCGAGCATGGCGACGGCAGCGGAAATGCTGACAGCTGCGCCCCTGCGAAGTTCGACGAGATTCATCGAAATATGCCTTCCCCCGTTGGCATGGCGACCCGATTCGGCCTTCGATTCCGGGCCGCCTCATTTAATTATCGAAGTCGATGTCACACTCCTCGGCCGATTGGCTTCTGTCAAGACGGGCCAGCAAAACGGGGATCGATGCTTCCGGATGAGCCCAACCGGGCAATAAATGCCCTTGGCTCCCCGTTTCGTAAATGTCACCGACGTCTATACAGGGCGGCAATTTGCCTTGCCCCGAAAACGTCCGATGTGGTCAGCGGCCGGTCACCTAAAGCATGTTGGGTGGCGGGACCAGCCGGCGGAAGGAGGCCGCGGCCCGGTCGATGTCGGCGGCCGCGTCGCGCAGGACGGGGGAGCCGTGGCCGGGCAGCAGGACGTCGACGCGCAGGCCGGCCAGGGCGATCACGGTCCGCGCGTACTGGTCGAGGCGGCAGTCGGGCAGCGCCTGGATGCTGACCCGGCCGCCCGCGAACAGGCAGTCGCCGCTGAATAGGACGCGGCGGCCGGCCACCGTGGCCACCATGACGAGGTGGCCGTCGCTGTGGCCGGGGGCCGCGATGATGTCCACCGGCAGTTCGCCCGCGGTCAGCCGTTCGCCGCCGGCCACGATCCGGTCGACGACGGCCGGCCGGAGCCGGTAGTCGGGCGGGTAGACGCCGGCGTCGCGGGCCCGCTTCAGGGACGTGCGGTCCTCGTCGCCGGCCGCGAGCGCCTCGGCGGTCTCCCGGCTCGCGATGACCGGCACGGTGGCGTCGGCCGCGCCGCCGGCGTGGTCGGCGTGGTAGTGCGTGAGGATCACGCCGGAGATCGTCGACGGGTCGCAGACCTCGGCCACGGCGCTGTGCCAGGCGGCGGCGCCGCGGCCGGTGCCGGCGTCGATCAGCACGCCGCCGGTGCGGTCCGCGATCAGGTAGCAGTGGCTGTCGTAGTCGTCGGTGATCCCGGCCCCGCCGACCTGCCACACGTGCTCGAGGAGCTGGACCGCGCCCATGTCAGGCCGACCGGCGCACGGCGATCACGTCGACCTCGACGAGGATCCCGGCCAGCGTGCTGCCGACCGTGGTGCGTACGGGATAGGGCTCGCTGAACCGCCGCGCGTAGACCTCGTTGTAGGCGGCGAAGTCGCGGTCGAGATGCTGCAGGTGGACGGTCGACTTGACCACGTCGGCCAGCGTGAGCCCGGCCGTGGCCAGGGCGCCGGCCACGTTGTCGAGCACCTGTTCGGTCTGCGCGGTGATGCCCTCGGGCACGACGCCGGTGGCCGGGTCCTGCGGGCCGAAACCGGCCGTGAAGACCAGGGTGCCGGTGTCGATCACGTGGCTGTACGGGCCGGCCGGCGCGGGCAGGTCGGGGCTGGTGCGGGCGGTCCAGGTCATGACAGATCCTCCGGATGGGCGGCCCGGCGCAGCTCGGACATCACTTCGTAACGATCGAAGCGGTAGCGCGAGCGGGACCGGTGGGCGGGGCGGTGGTTGGTGTCGCAGAAGACGTCG
Organism: Actinoplanes sp. NPDC021490; assembly: GCF_055562135.1. Lineage (NCBI taxonomy): Bacteria > Bacillati > Actinomycetota > Actinomycetes > Micromonosporales > Micromonosporaceae > Actinoplanes > Actinoplanes sp. NPDC021490. The sequence continues at coordinate 250,601 of NZ_JBVHFW010000015.1, read as the reverse complement.
ACGATTTCCAGGGCGGGGGCCTGGTCGGGCAGGCCGAGCAGCTGGGCGTCGCGGGGCGGGGCGATGACGGCGCGGACCCGGCGGCGGGCGGTGGCCACGACGATGCCCGCCTTGGCCAGCACCTCGTGCAGGGAGCCTTCGAGGTCGGCGTCGTCGACCACGCGTTGCAGGCGGATCGGCAGGTGACCCTCCTCGAGGCACATGGGTTCGTCGTCGGCGAAGCGCAGGCGCTCCATGCGGATGATCGGGCTGTCCGCCTCGACGCCCAGCTCTTCGGCGATCTCGGCGGTCGCCGCCACCTCCTCGAGGGCGATGAGGCGGCTGCTCGGGCGCAGGCCGCGGGAGCGCATGTCCTCGCTGAACGAGGTCAGGTTGGGGCCCATGGCGACGGTCGGCCGGCGGACGAAGGTGCCGGACCCGGGAACCCGCTCGACACGGCCGTCGGCGGCCAGGGCGTCGAGGGCCTGACGCACGGTCATCCGGCTCACCTCGAACTGGGCGGCGAGCTCCTTCTCGGACGGCAGGCGGGCGCCCGCCGGGAGGTCGCGGCACTGTTCGCGCAGGGCGTTGGTGATCGCAACGTGTTTCGGCGTCGACATGTCCCCGATCATCCCGTACCTCCGCTCCCCGGCTCCCACCCGGTCTAGACCTTTAACAAAATGAGTCTTGACCGGTCTAGACCGCAGGGCTAACGTCCGAAACCATATTCCAACGCGCTAGAGCCCGTCTAGCCCGGCTGTTCGGTCGGTTCGTCCGGGATCCCGGCGTCACGGATATCCATAAATGCCGCGAAAGGAGTTACAGCTGATGAGGTCCGGTAAGTTCAGGCGCGTCCTCGCCGTGGCGCTCACCGCCACGGTCGGCCTCTCCGCCGCCGCCTGCGGCGGCTCCAGCGGGGCGGCCGGTGACGACAACGACAAAACCGTGGTGCTCTGGCACATGGAGCAGCCGCCGAACCGGGTGGCCGGGTTCCAGAAGCTGATCGACAGCTACAACGCCACGAACCCCGAATACAAGGTCCAGGCCCAGGTGCAGGACTGGAACCAGATCTACACCAAGATCTCCGGTGCGGTGCAGTCCAAGACCCAGCCCGATCTGCTGTTCACGATCCCCGACTTCACCACGTACGTCCGCCCGCTCGGCTCGGTGCGCCCGGTGACCTCGCTCGTCGAGGAGATGGACAAGGCGCACCAGTTCGGCGACGCGGCCAAGGCGCCCTACCGGGACGACGACCAGTACTGGGCCGTGCCGCTGTACGGCATGGTGCAGATGCTCTGGTACCGCAAGGACCTGTTCGCCAAGGCGGGCATCGCCGACGCGCCCAAGACCTGGAACGAGCTGCTGGCCGACGCGCAGAAGCTGTCCAGCGGCAAGCAGAAGGGCATCGCCCTGCCGGCCGGCAAGAACCTCGCCACCGACCAGGTGCTCTACAGCCTCATGCTGACCGGCGGCGCCGGCAACTTCTTCAACGCCGACGGCTCGCCCAACTTCGACAACCCGAACACCGTCAAGGCCATCACCTACTACCAGGAGCTGCTCAAGCAGTCGCCCAGCGACAGCGGCAACTACTCGTGGGGTGAGCCGCAGGCCGCGTTCAACAGCGGCGCCGCGGCCATGGCCATCGAGAAGGGCCAGTACCTCGCGCCGTTCGAGTCGGAGTCCGGCCGGCCCGCGTCCGACCTGGGCTGCGCGCCGATCCCGGCCGCCGACGAGGGCGGGAAGCCGGGCAGCATCTACTACTCGAACGCCGCGATGGTCATGTCCAACACGGACGAGAAGGCCGCGGGCGCCGAGGCGTTCCTCAAGTACATCCTCCAGCCGGAGAACTACGGCAACTTCCTCAACGCCGAGCCCGGCCTGTTCCTCCCGCTGACCGCCGACGGCGCCACCGCGGCGTCGTGGACCGGCAACGAGGTCATCAAGAAGTACCAGGGCTGCGTCGACGCCATGCTCGAGCAGTCCAAGACCGGTGCGCTGTTCGGCTTCACCGACGGCCAGTACGTGGACAGCGTCGGCAAGATCTCCGGCCAGAACGTCCTGGCCCAGGTCGTGCAGAAGGTCTACAGCAGCGGCGAGACGCCGGCGGCCGCGGTCAAGTGGGGACAGGAGCAGATGCAGGCGGCGGTCTCCAAGTGAGCACCCCCGCCACGGTGCCGGGCGCGGAGGCCGACCTCCGCGCCCGGCGCGCGGGACAGCGAGGGTCGCACCTTCTGGGCTATGCCCTGGTCGCGCCGCTCGTGCTGGTGATGCTGGGCGTCATCGGCTACCCGCTGATCAACACCATCCTGCTGAGTCTGCAGAACCAGGGCGTGGTCGGCAGCGAGTCCAGCTTCGTGGGCCTGCAGAACTACACCGACGCGCTGAGCGACGGCACGTTCTGGGCGTCCATCGGCCGGTCCGGCATCTGGCTGGTCGGCAACCTGATCGTGCAGACGGTCATCGCGTTCGTCGCGGCGTTCCTGATCGGCGGCCGCGGTCGCTGGGCCAGGGCGTCGCGCACCTGGATGCTCATTCCGTGGGTGATCCCGACCGTCGCGGTCGCGGTGATCTGGCAATGGCTGAGCAACAGCAACTACGGCATCGTGCCCAAGGCCGCGTCGGCGCTCGGCGTCGACGGCCTGGGCAGCCCGTTCGGTGACAGCGTGCTGGCCTTCCCGGCCCTGATCCTGATGAACAGCTGGCACTGGTTCCCGCTGGGCGCGGTGGTCATCTACGGCGCCCTGCAGACCATTCCGGGCGAGATCTACGAGGCGGCCCGGGTCGACGGGGCCAACGCGTGGCGGATGTTCTGGCGGATCACCTTCCCGCTGCTGCAGCCGGTGCTGTTCGCGCTGGGCCTGGTCGGCTCGTTGTGGTCGTTCAACATCGTGGACTCGATCTATCTGGTCACCAAGGGCGGCCCGGCCGACAGTTCGACGACGGCGCCGGTCTTCATCTATCAGAAGGCGTTCAACCAGTTCCAGGCGAGCGACGCGGCCGCGATCAGCGTCATCACGATCATCCTGCTCGCCGCGGTGGCCTTCTTCTACATCCGGCTGGCCCAGCCCAAGGAGGACTCGTGACCGCCCTCGCGCGCCTGCCCCGCCTGGTCACCTGGGCGATCCTCACCCTGATCGTGCTCGGGCCGCTCTACTGGATCACCGTGTCCGCGTTCAAGGACCGCGAGGAGATCCTGCGCAGCACGCCCACCCTGTGGCCGCAGAGCCCGACGCTGGAGAACTTCCGGCAGCTGTTCAGCGCCACCGACTATCCCAGCTACCTGACCAACAGTTTCGCGATCGCTGTCCTCACGGCGGTGTTCACGGTGCTGGTCGCGTTCGCCGCCGCGTACGGCCTCTATCGGCTGCGCGTGCCCGGCGGGGACAAGCTGGCCGGGGCGATCCTGGTGGCGTACATGATCCCGGGAACGCTGTTGCTCGTGCCGCTGTACCAGGCGTTCGCCAAGGTCCAGCTGATCGACACCCGCAACGCCCTGGTGATCGTGAACGTGGCCTTCACGGCGCCGTTCTGCACGTGGCTGCTGCGCGGCTTCTTCATGGCGATCCCGCGCGACATCGACGAGGCGGCCGCGGTCGACGGCGCCGGCCCGCTGCGCACCATGTTGCGCATCGTGCTGCCGCTGGTCGCGCCGGGCATCGCCACGGTCGCCGTGTACGCGTTCGTCTTTTCCTGGACGGAGTTCGTCTTCGCCTCGCAGCTCATCGTCAGCGACGACCTCAAGACGCTGCCGATCGGGCTCAGTGCGATCATGGGTCAGTACACGGTGAACTGGGGCCTGCTCATGGCCGGCACCGTCTGCACCGTGATCCCGGCGATCGTTCCGTTCCTGTTCGCCGGCCGCTACTTCGTGGGCGGCCTCACCGCGGGGGCGGTCAAATGAGTGTCACAGCGGGGGAGTACACCGCGCGCGTCCAGCAGATTCTGCACAAGGCGACAGATCAAGAGCTTCCCGCCGTACGCGAGGCCGCCCGCCTCGTCGCCGACGCGTGGAGCGCGCGACGGATGTTCCACGTGTTCGGCAGCGGCCACTCCCACATGTTCGCCGAGGAGGCCTTCTATCGGGCCGGCGGCGCCGTGCGGATCAACCCGATCCTCAAGTCGCCGCACATGCTGCACGAGGGCGCCGTGCAGAGCACCGTCCTGGAACGGCGCAGCGGCCAGGCCGAGTCGGTGCTCGCCGGCTACCACCTCGACCCCAGCGACGTCTTCCTGATCGCCTCCAACTCGGGCGCCAACGCTCTTCCGGTCGAGGTGGCCCAGGCCGTCAAGGCGCGCGGGCTGTCGCTGATCGCCATCACGTCGCGCCAGTACGCCACCGCGATCGACCGTCCCGGCCCGCGCCTGCACGAGATCGCCGACGTGGTGCTCGACAACCACTGCCCGCCCGGCGACGCGCTGGTCGAGCTCGGCCCGGGGCTGCCCGCGGCCGGCCCGTCCTCCTCGGTCGTCGGCCTCACCCTGCTCAACGCCGTCATCGTCGAGGCGCTCGGCGTCCAGCTGCGCCGCGGCGAGACCCCCGAAGTGTTCATGAGCGCCAACATCGCGGGCGCGGCCGAGCACAACGCCGAGTCCGCCCGCCTCATGTCCGACATCGTTCCGCACCTCTAGTCACCGAAGGAGCACACCGTGAAGATCAGCTTTGAGGTCTGGCCGAACATGCCCTGGGGCCGTCTGGAGGCCGCCGGCCCGGCCTGGAACTCGTGGGGCGAAAAGGACCCGGTCTGGTGCGTCGAGCAGACCGCGAAGTACGGCTACGACGGGGTCGACTTCATCTTCGCCAAGCTGCTCGAGACGCCCAAGGCCGAGTACGACCAGAAGCTGCTCGACGTCAAGGCCGCGGCCGAGCGCAGCGGCATCGACATCGGCTACCTGGGCCACCACACCACCTTCGTGAGCCCGCGCGAGTTCGACCGCGAGCGGGGCATCGAGTCCTTCAAGAAGGCGCTGGACGCGGCCGCGGTGCTGGGCGCCAAGAGCGTCTGCACCCTGATCGGCGACGGCTACTACGACCCGCCGCTCAACGTGCTGCTCAGCCGCAAGACCGCGTGGGCCCAGTGCCGCGAGGCGATCACCGAGGTGTGCGATCACGCGGCCAAGCTCGGCCTCAACGTCAGCATCGAGCTTCTGCAGGGCACGATCCTCAACCGGGTCGAGCTGATCGAGAAGATGTTCGACGAGGTCGGCGCGAGCAACCTGCGGATGACCATGGACACCGGCGCTTTCTACGTCGCGGTCAAGCCGTTCATGAACCCCAAGGAGGCGATCAAGCGGCTCGCCCCGTACATCGACATCGTGCAGATCAAGGACGAGGTCGGCCTGCCCACCATCGTGCACTGCAACCACATCTGGTTCGGGGGCGGCCTGGTCGACTTCCGCGAGACCTACGAGGCGCTCGCCGAGATCAACTTCGACGGGTACGTCAGTGTGGAGTGGGAGGGCTGGCAGGTCGGCGGCAACATCGGCGTCGGCGAGCCGGCCGGTGTGGGCCTGGCCGACTTCGACCGGGTCGCCGAGGAGAGCCTGGAGTACCTGATGGACTTCGGCTTCGTCCCGCAGCGTGCCCGTTGACCACGCTGCTCGCCGGCCTTGACCTCGGCACCACCGGGGTCAAGGCCGTCCTCGTCGACGCGGCCACCGGCGCCACCGTGGCCCGGGCCTACCGGGACTACCCGTCCGACACCGCCACCTCCGGCCGCCACGAGCAGAACCCGGACGACTGGTGGACCGCCGCGGCCGCGGCCCTGCGGGAGGCGGCGGCCGGCGCGGACGTGGCCGCGGTCGGTCTCAGCGGACACATGCACGCGGTCGCGCTGATCGACGAGCACGACCGGCCGGTACGGGCCGCGCTCACCTGGGCCGACCGCCGGGCCACGGCCGAGGTGCGACGGCTGCGCGAGTCCGGCATGGGCGAGGCGACCGGCAACCCGGTGGTCGAGGCGTTCAGCGCCCCCAAGCTGGCCTGGCTGGCCACCCACGAGCCGGACTCGGTGGCCCGGGCGGCCCGGCTGGTGCAGCCCAAGGACTGGCTGCGGCACCGGCTGACCGGCACCTGGGGGACCGACGTCAGCGACGCGGCCGGCACGCTGCTCTACGACGTCCGCACCGGCGACTGGGACCCGCGGCTGTGGGCGCTGGCCGGCGCCGACGCCCGGCTGGCCGTCCCGGTGGCCGGCTCGGCCGACGTGATCGGCACGGTCACCGGGGCCGCGGCCCGAGCCACCGGGTTGCCCGCCGGCACCCCCGTGGTCGCCGGTGGCGGTGACGTGGCCACGGCCGCGCTGGGCGCGGGCGTGGTGGCGGAGGGCCACGTCTACGTCAACGTCGGCACGGCCGCCCAGATCGTCACGCCGCTCAACGACGCGCCCACGGCGAGCCCGGAACGCTTCGTCTTCGCCCGGGCCGGCGAGCCCGGGTTCCTCACCATGGTCTCGTCGTACGCGGCCGGGCTGGCCGTGCGGTGGAGCGAGCGGACGCTGCTCGGCGGCGGCCCGGACGGCACCGCCGACCGGACGGCCGCGGGCAGCCCGCCCGGCGCGGGCGGCCTGGTCTTCCTGCCCTACCTGCTGGGGGCCAGCGCGCCCCTCCACGACCCCGAGGTGCGGGCCGCCCTGCTCGGCGCCGGTCCCGAGCACGGCCCGGCCGACGTCGCCCGGGCCACCCTGGAGGGCGTCGCCTACGCGTGCGCGGCCGCCGTCGGCCAGGCCACCGGCGCGGCGACCGAGATCCGGGTCGGTGGTGGCGTGACCCGTTCGCCGATCTGGCGCGAGGCCTTCGCCGCCGTCTCCGACGCCCCGGTTCGGCGGCTGCGTCAGGACGCCTCGCCCCGCGGCGCGGTCGCCCTGGCCGGCGTGGGTGTGCGGGTGTGGCCCGACGTCGCCGCGGCGGTGACCGCCCTGGACGACAGCGAACCGCTGCCCGCCGTGGCCGACCGTGACGCCTACCGGACCGCGCGGCGCCGGTACGACACGGTCGCCGCCGCCCTGCCCGGGATGCTGCGATGAACGTCGTCGAGGAGGCCGCCCGCCTGATCGCCATCGAGGGCCACCAGGACCACCCGGGTGAGGAACGCGCCGTGGCCGACTATCTGGCCGGGCGGCTGCGGTCCCTGGGCGCCGAGGTCGGGCTGCCGCCGGTGGGCCGGGACGGGCGGGTCAACGTCGTGGCGCGGGTGCGGGGAGACCGCCCGGGCCCGGTTCTCATGTTCAATGCCCACCTCGACACCGTTCCCCCGTACGGGATGAGCCTGGAACCGGTCGTGCGGGACGGGCGCCTCTACGGCCGGGGCGCGGCCGACATGAAGGGCGCGCTGGCCGCCATGATCTCGGTGGTCGCCCGGCTGGGCCGTGACTTCGCCGGCGAGCTGCTGCTGACCGGGGTGGCCGGGGAGGAGAACGGCAGCCCCGGCACCCGCGCTCTGGTCGAGGCGGGCGTGCGGGCCGACTTCGCCGTCGTTGGCGAGCCCACGATGATGCGGGTCGGCCGGGCCCACAAGGGCGCGATGTGGGCACGCGCCACGTTCCGCGGGGTCGCCACGCACGGCAGCGTCCCGTGGAACGGGGTCAACGCGATCCAGCACGCGGCCCGGTTCGTCACCGCCGTCGAGACCGGACTGGCGCCGGTGCTGAGGCGCCGCACCCATCCGCTGCTCGGACCGGCCACGGTCAACGTCGGCGTGATCACCGGTGGCGACCGCCCGCCGATGGTGCCGAACTCGTGCGTGGTCGAGCTCGATCGCCGCTGGCTGCCCGGCGAACGGCACGACGAGGTGCTGGCCGAGATCCGGGCGGTCGCCGAGGGACTGCGCGAGGCCGACCCGCGGGTGGACGTCACCGTCGACGAGATGGACGGCACCGGCACGTTCGTGCACACCCCGCTCGACTGCCCGGCCGGGCACCCGTACGTGGGAACGCTTTGTGATCTGACCGGCGGTGAACCGATCGGACTGCAGTTCTGGACCGACGGGGCGCTGCTCGCCGCGCACGGCACACCATCCGTCGTGTGTGGACCCGGCGACATCGCGCAGGCTCACTCCCTGGACGAATGGGTGGCCGTCGAGCAGCTGCACCGCGCCGAAGAGGTCTACTCGGCGTTCGCGGACCGTCTCCTGCGGACGCGGTGAGGTAGAAGAATGTCCATGCCCAACATCGAACGGGGACCGGACGGCCTGCGCGCCGTCGAGCGCACAGTCGCGGTGCTGCAGGCCCTGGCGGCCAGCCCGCGCGGCGCCTCGCTGACCGAGCTGGTCAAGGCCACCGGCATTCCCACCACCACCCTGCACCGCATGCTGGGCCTGTTGCGCGGCACGGCGCTGGTGCGCGAGACCGCCGACGGCCGGTACGCGCTGGCCGCCGGAACCATGACGCTGTCGCGCGCCTACCTCGACGGGATCGACCTGCGCCAGGAGGCCCTGGCCGTGATGCGCCCGCTGTCCGAGCGCACCGGCGAGGCCACCCACCTGGGCGTGCTCGCGCTGGTGCACGTCGTCTACATCGAGAAGGTGGAAAGCCCGGCCGCCGTACGCATGTACAGCCGGGTCGGTGACACCAACTCGGCCCTGACCACAGCGATCGGGCGGGCCATCCTGGCGCACTCGCCGGCCGCGGTGCGCGCGGAGGTCCTCGGGCACGCCGCACCGGTCGACGCCGACGCCCTGCACCGGCGGCTCGACCAGGTACGTGACGACGGATACGCCACCGACCTGCAGGAGAACGAGGTCGGCATCTGCTGTGTGGCCGCGCCGGTCTTCGACCACACCGGCCGGGTGGCCGCCGGGCTCAGCGTCTCCGCGCCGGCGTCGCGCTTCGACAGCGCGGCCCCCGAACGGCTCGGCGCGGAGGTTCGCGCCGCCGCCCTCGAGCTGTCCCGCCGGCTCGGCTGGGCCGTGACGGGCGCGCCGGCCCAGCGCCGGCCCACCGAGAAGACAGGATGATGATGCGGAGTTTCACCGTCGCCTGCGTCCGATGCGGGCACCCCTCGGACTATCCCGCCTACCGTTGCGCGTCCTGCGGTTCCCCGCTCGAGCTGCGGCTTGCCCAAGCCGACTGCACCCCGCGGGCCGCGACCGGCATCTGGCGGCACGCGGGCATGCTGCCCGAGGTGCGTCACCGGGTCACGCTCGGCGAGGGCGGCACACCGCTGCTGCCCCTCGACGCCGACCGGCACGTCAAGCTGGAGTCGCTCAACCCGTCACTGTCCTTCAAGGACCGCGCGATGGCCCTGGCCGCCTCGGCCGCGCTCGACCTGGGCTCGCTCGGACTGGTGCTCGCGTCGACCGGGAACGCGGCGGTCTCGGCCGCCACCTACGCCGCCGCGGCCGGGCTGGACTGCCGCGTCTTCTGCGCGACCGGCTCCAACGCCGGCGGCAAGCTGGCCACCGCCCGAGCCCACGGCGCCACCGTCGAGCTTGTCGAGGGCGACTACAGCGATGCGTACGCGGCGGCGGTGCGGGCCGCCCAGGACGGTTGGCTGAACGTCACCACGACGTACCGGAACCCCTTGCTCACCGAGGCCTACCGGCCGGTCGCGGCCGAACTGGTGGCCGATCTGGGCGGCCTGCCGGACACCGTGGTGGTGCCGGTCGGCGCGGGCCCGCTGCTGCGGGGCATCTGGCTGGGCTTCCTCGACCTGCGCGCGGCCGGCCTGATGGATCGGCTGCCCCGGATGATCGGCGTGCAGGCGGCCGCGTGCGCGCCCCTGGCCCGCGCCTGGTCGACCACCGACTGGGCGGCCTCGCTGCGCGAGCCGCTGACGGCCGGGCCGACGGCCGCCGCGGCCATCGCCGACGCGTTGCGCGGCTACGAGGACGAAGGCCTGCTGACCCTGCAGGCCGCGGCGGACAGCGGCGGCGGAATCGTCGCCGTCGACGAAGCCGCGATCGCGGTGGCTCAGCGGCAGCTCGCCGCCCGCGGCATTTTTGTCGAGCCGGCGGCCGCCGCGGCCGTCGCGGTGCCCGCCCAGGGCGGCACCGTCGCCGTGCTCACCGGCCATGGAGCGAAGGAGCCCTTCCCGTCATGAGTCCCACCGTGATCGTGGCCGGTGTCGGCCGCTTCGGCGACCTGCACGCCCGCGCCTGGGCCGAGGCCGGCGCCGACATCGTCGGGCTGGCCGACCCCGACTCCGCCCGGCTGGCCGAGGTGGCCCGCGCCCGTGGGGTCGAGCACACCGCCACCGAGCTGGGCCCGCTGCTCGACCGTCTGCGCCCGGACATCGTGGTGATCGCCTCGGACGAGGCATCGCACGCCGGCCTGGCGATCGCCGCGCTGTCGGCCGGCAGCCACGTCTTCGTGGAGAAGCCCCTGGCCCTGACGAGCGCCGACGCGACGGCGATCGCCGAGACCGCCCGCGCCCATGACCGGCAGGTGGTGGCCGGGCACATCTCCCGGTTCACCGCCGCGGTCGCCCGCATGCGGTCCCGCGTCGGCCACGGGGCGATCGGGACGCTGTGCGCGCTGCGCCTGCGCCGTGACTTCAGCCGGTCCTGGTTCCTCAGCTTCGGCGACCGGGTCGACCCGGTGTGGGAGTCGTGCATCCACGACATCGACCTGGCCATCGCGTTCGCCGGCAGCCCGGTGCGCACGGTGATGGCGATGCGCAGCGAGGCGGCCGGCGATGCCGCCCCCAGCGTGGTGACCGCGCAGCTGCGTTTCGCCAACGGTGTCGTCGCCACCGTCGAGTCGGCCTGGCTGCTGCCCGGCGCCGCGCCCGCCACCCTGGACGACGGCCCGCTCAGCCTGGACGGCACGATCGCCGGCGAGATCGAGGTGCTCGGCCTGGACGGCGTGCTGCGCCAGCGCCTGATCAGCGACGCCCTGGTCGAGTGGACCGGCGCCGGTGTGGCGGCGCCCGACCTGGGTCTGTGGCCCGAGGAGGACGGCGTGGTCGGCGGCGCCCTGCGGCGGGAGATCGCCTACGCCCTCGCGGTCTTCACCGGCGGCCGCAACCCGGACGTGATGCCGTTGGAGCAGGCGTGCTGGGGCGTCGCCGCCGCCGAGGCGATCGTCGAGTCCCTGCGTACCGGAGCGCCCGTGCATCTGTGAGGCCGGAGTCGTTTCAGGATTCGGGCCCGCCGTTCAACAGCCGTTCCGCCGTGCCGAGGTCGGTGACGAGGGTGTTGATCCAGCCGCCCTTCAGGGCCGCGGCGATGGCCGAGAACTTCTCCTCGCCTCCGGCCACGCCGATCCGGCGGCGAGTGGCCTTGAGCTGGCCGGGGCTGATGCCGAGGATCCGGTTGTTGAACGGCGAGTCGATCAGCTCGCCGTTCTTGTCGAAGAAGCGGTAGCAGACGTCTCCGACGGCGCCGAGTTCGCCGAGCTCCCGCTGCTGTTCCGGGTCGATCGCATTACCGCTCCGGGCCAGCAGCGGCGAAGGCGCGACGGTGCCGATGCCGACGATCGCGACGGTCAGCCGGTCCCAGACGTCGCGTACGCCCTTGACCGCCGGATCGTTGAGCAGCGCGCGGCGCACGGCCGGGTTCCGGACCAGACCGGGCGTGGGCATGAACAGCGGCTGCCCGCCGGTGAGGGTGGCGAACCGGTCGAGGAGCCGGGTGGCGTCGACCTGGACCTGCGGCTCGCCGATGCCCCCGGACAGCTGGGTCACGACGTCGACGGCCAGCTGACTTTTCGGTCGCATGGCGTCGACGGTGGCGAGCAGGGTCGCGCTCCAGGACGAGATGCCGATGACGTCCTCGTTGGCCAGCGTCTCGTCGAGGTAGGTGGCGGCGGCCCCGCCGAGGGTGCGCATCACCTCGGCCGGTGAGCCGCCGGCGTCGACGACGACCGCGTCGAGCAAATCGAACTTGGTCTCCAGCCCTTGCTCTGTGTCGGTATAGACGCCATCCGGAATCGTGACGACGGTTCGAACAACGCCGATGTCGACAGCCTGTTTTAACAAGCGCGAAACACGCGATTGGGAGATGTTCAGGTTCGCCGCGATCTGTGGCTGGCGGAAGCCCTGCTCGTGATACATCCGGGCGATCTTCGACAACAGGCGTAATTGATCGACACCGAGATGCGCCATTACCGATCGTGACGGGTGCGAGGACATGATCGATGTTGGCATAGATATTCATTGTTGACAAGGCATTCACATCCTTGCAACCTCCTGGGTATCTATTCGGCATCGACTGGAGATGCAGATGACATCCGACGAGCACGGTGCGGGCGGTGACGTCGTCCTCGCCATCGACCAGGGCACGAGCGCCACCAAGGCAGTCGTCGTGAAGGGACACGGCGAGATCAGCCACCGGGCCACCGTTCCGATCGCGCAGAACCATCCCCGCCCGGGATGGGCCGAGCAGGACCCGTGGGAGATCTGGCACTCCGTTCAGCAGGCCGTCCAGGCCGTACTGACCGAGGCCCGCCCGGGCCGGGTGGTCGCGGTCGGCCTGAGCACGCAGCGCGAGTCCACGCTCCTGTGGGATCGCCGCACCGGAAAGCCCCTGGGCCCGGTGCTGGGCTGGCAGGACACCCGCGGCGCGAAGCTCTGCGCCGGGCTGCGTTCGGCCGGTCACGCCGACCGGATCCGCGAGATCACCGGTCTGCCGGTGGACGCCATGTTCTCGGCGTCGAAGGCGGCCGCCCTGCTCGATCAGTACGACCCGGATCGCTCGCGCAGCACCCGCGGCGAGCTGTGCCTGGGCACCATCGACTCCTGGCTCCTCTGGCGTCTGGGCGGCAAGCACCTCATCGAGGCCGGCAACGCCGCACGGACCCAGCTGCTGGACATCTCGACGTGCCGCTGGGACCCGTGGCTGCTCGGCCTGTTCACCATTCCCTTGCCGGCGCTGCCGGAGGTGACGTGCTCCACCGGGCCCTTCGTCACCGCCGACGAACTGCACCCCGACCTGCGTGGTGTGCCGGTCACCGGTGTCCTCGGTGATTCACACGCCGCCCTGTTCGCGCACGCCGGCTGGACCGGCGGCCGGGTCAAAGTCACCTACGGCACCGGCTCGTCGGTCATGGGCGTGGCCCCCACCGGAACCAAGCCGGAGAACGGGGTGGCGCGCACCGTCGCCTGGCTGCTCGACCGGCCCACGTACGCCTGGGAAGGCAACATCCGGTCGAGCGGAGCCACCCTTGTCTGGCTGTCCCGCCTGCTGCGGACGACACCGGGCGAGCTCGCCGGCTCCGCCGCCGACGACAGCCAGGGCGTCTTCCTCGTGCCCGCCTTCACCGGCCTCGGCGCCCCGTACTGGGACGACCGGGCGAGAGCCATGGTCGTCGGAATGACCGACAGCACCGGCCGGGAACAGCTGGCCCGCGCCGCGCTGGAGTCCATCGCCTTTCAGATCGAGGACGTCGTCGCCGCCGTCGAACGGGCCGGCGGTCCGGTGCGGACGATCCTGGCCGACGGCGGTCCGTCGGCCAACGCCACCCTCATGCAACTTCAGGCCGACACCTCCGGACGTCACGTCCGCAGCTCGCCGGCCGCCGAACTGTCGGCGCTGGGCGCGGCTCACCTCGCCGGACTCGGCGCGGGCGTGTGGACGATCGCCGATCTCGATCGCCTCGGCCGCGCCGGAGCCGACTACCACCCAGCTGCCGGCCCGGCATCCCGCCAGGCGCGCCTGGACGGCTGGCACGCCGCTGTCAGCTCCGCCCGCGACCTTCCCCGACGAGCAAGGAGCCAGGCATGAGTGAGCACGGACGCATGGCCGGCAAAGTGGTCGCCGTGACCGGCGCGGCCGCCGGGATCGGCCGCGGCATCGCCGACCGATTCGCGGCCGAGGGCGCCGCGGTCGTCCTGGCCGATCGGGACGAGCGCGTCCAGGACGCCGCGGCCGAGATTGCCTCGGCTTCCGGAGCGGAAACGCTCGGAGTCCGCTGCGACGTCACCGACGAAGCTGACGTGGCTGCTTTCCTCACCGCGGCCGAGGACCGGTTCCGGCGCCTCGACGTGCTGATCAACAACGCCGGAACCATCACGATCGCGCCGATCGAGGAACTCAGCCTGGAGGCGTGGAACCGCGTTCTGGCGGTCAACACCACCGGCGCCTTCCTGTGTGCCAAGGCGGCCGTGCCGCTCCTCCGGCGGACCAGCGGCAGCGGCCGCATCCTCAACGCCGCTTCGGGGCAGGCCCGGCAGGGATTCATCTACACACCGCACTACGCGGCCAGCAAGTTCGGCGTCATCGGCCTGACCCAGAGCCTGGCCAAGGAACTCGCCAAGGACGGCATCACCGTCAACGCCTACTGCCCCGGGATCGTCGGCTCCGACATGTGGGCCTACAACGACCGCGAGTGGGGCCGCCTGCTCGGTGACTACGCGCCCGGCGAACTGATGGCCGAATGGGTCGCCGGCATCCCCCTCGGACGCGCCGGCACCAACGACGACATCGCCAACCTGCTGCTGTTCCTCGCCTCCGACGAGGCCGGATACATCACCGGCCAGGCCATCAACGTCGACGGCGGCATGTTCATGAACTGAGCCTGTCTCGTCCCCCACGCACTGCCATCGTCCTCACCCGGAGGAGCCACCGTGAGTACAGCCGTGTCCGCAGAACCCGAAACCAAGCCCGAAGACCGGTCAGCTCTGCTTCAGCGACTGCGCCGGCTCGGCAGCGGAACAGGCGGCCCGTTCGTCGGCCTGCTCGTCCTATGCCTCGCCCTGTTCATCGCCACGCCGTTCTTCCTGACCGTGAACAACCTGCTCAACGTCCTCGACCAGGTCACCATCCTCGGCATCCTGGCCGTCGGCATGACCTTCGTCATCGTCACCGGCGGCATCGACCTGTCGGTCGGCTCGGTCCTCGCCCTGTCCACCATGATCCTGGGCTGGACCTCGCACAACGGCGGCTGGCCGCTCTGGCTCAGCATCGTCGCGGCGGTCGTCGCCGGTGGACTGTGCGGCCTGGCCAGCGGTCTGGGCATCACGCTGACCAAACTGCCGCCGTTCATCGCCACCCTGGCCATGCTCTCGATCGCCCGCGGCCTGGCCAACGTGATCACCGACGGCCAGCAGATCGTCGGCTACCCGGCCTGGTTCACCGCGCTGTCGACCGAACGCTACTTCGGCTTCCTGACGGTCACGACGATCGTCCTGGCGCTTCTGCTCGTGGCCGGATGGGCGTTCCTGCGCTACCGGCCCGGCGGCCGTGCCCTCTATGCCATCGGCGGCAGCCGCGAGGTGGCCCGGCTCGCCGGCATCAGGGTCAAGGCGGCCACCGCGAGCGTGTACGCGGTGACCGGCCTGCTCGCCGGGGTCGCCGGGGTCGCCCTGGCCGCCCGGCTGGACTCGTCGCAGCCCAGCGCGGCCTCCGGCCTCGAGCTCGACGTCATCGCCGCCGTCGTGATCGGCGGCGCCAGCCTTGCCGGCGGCGTCGGCCGGATCCCCGGAACCATCGTCGGCGTCCTGATCATCGGCGTGCTCCGCAACGGGCTGAACCTGCTCGAGGTCTCCCCGTTCGTGCAGCAGGTCGTCATCGGCATCGTCATCGCCCTGGCTGTGATGGTCGACGTCCTGCGCCGCCGGGCGTCCTGAACCCCCACCCTCCCCGAAAGGACCGACATGAGACTCCGTAGTGCGCTGGCGATCTCGCTCGCTGCCCTGACCACCGTGTCCCTGACCGCCTGCAACCGCGACAGCGCGGACAGCGGCGGCGACGGCGGCGACAAGGTCACCATCGGCCTGGCCGTGGCCAACCTGCAGGCCGACTTCTTCAACCAGATCAAGCAGTCGGTGACCGCCCAGGCCGAGGCCAAGGGCGCCACCGTCGTGGTGTCCGACGCCGGTGGCGACTCGTCGCGCCAGGTCAGCCAGATCCAGGACTTCATCACCAAGCAGGTCGACGCCATCATCTACATCCCGGCCGGCGCCACCGCGGCCGGCGTCCCGGTGAAAGCGGCGGAGCGCGCCAATATCCCCGTGATCAACATCGACCGCAACGCCGCCGACGCCCCCGGCAAGACCTTCATCGCCACCGACAGCGTGGCCGCCGCCAAGGAACTCGGCGACTGGGTCGTCAAGCAGACCAAGGGTCAGGGCACCGTCGGCATCATCCAGGGCCAGATCGGCACCACGCCGCAGATTGACCGGGAGAAGGGCTTCCGGCAGGCCCTGCAGGGCGCCTCGGGCCTCAAGATCGTCGCGGAGCAGCCGACCGACGCCTGGAGCCAGGAAGAGGGCTTCGCCAACGCCCAGGACATGATCCAGGCCCACCCGGACATCAGCGTCTTCTGGGGCCAGGCCGACGCGCTGGCGCTCGGCGCGGCCCAGGCGGTCGCGAACGCCAACCTCAGCCCCAAGCCCCTGGTCGTCGGGTTCGACGGGGACAAGGCCGGCCTGCAGGCCGTCCGGGACAAGAAGGTCGACGCCACCATGGTGCAGCAGACCCAGCTCATGGGGCGGATGGCCGTCGACAACGCCATCGACCTGGTCGGCGGCAAGTCCGTGCCGCCCATCCAGCTGCAGAAGGCCAACCTGCTGACCAGCGGCGACCCGGCCAAGGCCGACGAGTACATCGCCAAGCACCCCTGATCCGCCCACGCCTCCCCGGGAGCAGTCATGACCTCGGCAACGATCGAGCACAGCGGGCTGAAGGTCCGCGGTGTCTCCAAGCGGTTCGGTGCCACCCAGGCTCTGCACAGTGTCGACCTCGACGTCCGTCCCGGCGAGTGCGTGGCGCTCCTGGGCGAGAACGGGGCCGGAAAGTCCACAGTCTCCAAGATCATCGCGGGTGACTTCCCCTCCGACACCGGCGAGATGTGGTGGAACGGGCAGCCGTACGCCCCGTCGGCCCCGGCCGACGCGCTCGAGGCCGGCATCGGCCTGATCCACCAGGAGATGCGCCTGCTGCCGGACCTGTCCATCTCGGAGAACGTCTTCGTCGGCCGCCAGCTGATGAGCGGCGGGCGGATCGACCGCAAGGAAATGGACCGGCGCGCCTACGAGCAGCTGCGCCGGCTGGGACTCGACGTCTCGCCCCGCCGGCTCGTCGGCCGCCTCAAGGTCGCCGCCCAGCAGCAGGTCGAGATCGCCAAGGCCCTCACCC
The DNA here is from genome assembly GCF_055562135.1 of Actinoplanes sp. NPDC021490. Taxonomy (NCBI): domain Bacteria; kingdom Bacillati; phylum Actinomycetota; class Actinomycetes; order Micromonosporales; family Micromonosporaceae; genus Actinoplanes; species Actinoplanes sp. NPDC021490. The sequence goes on along the minus strand of NZ_JBVHFW010000015.1, from coordinate 233,611 downwards.
TCAACGCCCGCCTGCTGATCCTCGACGAGCCGACGGCCGCCCTCGGCGAGGAGGAGACCGAGCACCTGTTCGCGCAGGTCGACGCGTTGCGCAAGGAAGGCGTCTCGTTCATCTACGTCAGCCACCGGCTGGAGGAGATCGCCCGCATCTGCGACCGCATCGTCGTGTTGCGCGACGGCCGGCACGTCACTTCCCATGACACCGCGCAGGTGCCGGTCACCCAGCTCGTCGAGGACATGGTCGGCCGCAGCATCGAGAGCGTCTTTCCGGAGGCGGATCCGCCGGCCGATCGCGAGGTGATCACCGTGCAGGGGCTCACCGCCACGGACGGCTTCTTCTCCGACATCTCGTTCTCGGTCCGCGCGGGCGAGATCCTCGGGATCGCGGGCATCGTCGGCGCCGGCCGCACCGAACTGGTCCGCGCCGTCGCCGGGGCCGACCCCGTGGCCTCCGGAACCGTGCACGTCAACGGTCGCCAACTCCGGTCCGGCGTCGTCACCGATGCCATCCAGGCCGGTGTCGTGCTGGTGCCCGAGGACCGCAAGGCCCAGGGCGTCGTCCTCGACATGCCGATCGCCGACAACGTCGCCCTGGTCAACCTCGACCGCATTGCCGGGCCCGGGGGATTCATCAGCCCCCGCCGGGTCCGCGAGGTGGCCGTCGAGGCCTGCCGCATCATGCAGGTCAAGGGGCGGCCCGAGCAGAACGCGGGGACTCTGTCCGGCGGCAACCAGCAGAAGGTCGTCATCGCCAAGTGGCTGGAACGCCAACCCAAGGTGGTCATCCTCGACGAACCCACCCGGGGCATCGACGTCGGCGCGCGGGCGGCCATCTACGACGTGATCGTCAACCTGGCCAAACAGGGCATGGCGGTCATCGTGGTCAGCTCCGAACTCGAGGAGGTGCTCGGCCTCTCGCACCGCGTCCTCGTCCTGGCCCGCGGCCGGCAGAAGGGCCTCCTCGACCGGGCCGACGCCACCGATGTCGCCGTCATGCACCTCGCCGCCGGATGAGCACCACCGACTCCCGAAAGGCCGAACCATGACCGCTCCAGACTTCCGGCTCGATCAGCGCACCGCCTTCGTCACCGGGGCCGCCAGCGGCATCGGCCGCGCGATCGCCCTCGGCATCGCCGGGTCCGGCGCCAACGTCGCCTGCTTCGACCTGCCCGGTCCCGGGCTCGACGAGGTCAGCGCCGAGATCCAGGCGGCCGGGGTCAAGGCCCTGCCGATCGCCGGGGACGTCACCGACGCGGGCCGCCTCGTCGAGGCCGTGGACCAGGCCCAGAGCGCTCTCGGGGACCTCACCCTGGCCGTCAACAGCGCCGGCATCGCCAACGCTGCCCCCGCCGAGACGATGCCGCTCGAGCAGTGGCGGCGCGTGATCGACATCAACGTCACCGGCGTCTTCCTGTCCTGCCAGGCCGAAGCGCAGGCCATGCTGGCGGGCGGCCGTGGCGGCTCGATCGTCAACATCGCCTCGATGTCCGGCTCGATCGTCAACCGCGGACTGCTGCAGGCCCACTACAACGCGTCCAAGGCGGCCGTCATCCACCTCAGCCGCAGCCTGGCCATGGAGTGGTGCGGGCAGGGGATCCGGGTCAACGCGATCAGCCCCGGCTACACCGCCACGCCGATGAACACCCGGCCCGAGGTGGCCGAGCAGGTGCGCCAGTTCGAAGCGGACACGCCGATGGGCCGGATGGCCACCGTGGACGAACTCGTCGGGCCGGCGGTCTTCCTGCTCAGTGACGCCGCCGGCTTCTGCACCGGAGTCGACCTGCTGGTCGACGGCGGCTTCACCTGCTGGTGACGGCCGCACTCACCGCCGATACGAAGGACACAGACTCATGACACTCACCACCGAACACGCCACCCTCCCGGTGTTCGGGCAGCTTCCGCCGCACAGCAGCCGCGCGAAGCAGATCGCCCACATCGCCGAGGCGGCCCGCCAGATCCGCATCCAGGACCTCAAGCTCGTGCACCACTCGGGGGCCGGCCACATCGGCGGGGACTTCTCCGCCATCGACATCCTCGCCACCCTGTACGGCGCCGTGCTCAACGTCAGCCCGGGCACGGTCGACGATCCCGAGCGGGACCGGTTCATCCTGTCCAAGGGCCACGTCGCCGGGGCCCTCTACACCACGCTGGCCGCGTTCGGCTTCCTGCCCGTCGAGGAACTCGCCACCTTTCTCAAGCCGCTGTCCGCCCTCAACGGGCACCCCAACCGCAACAAGGTCAAGGGCATCGAGGCCAACACCGGGCCGCTCGGGCACGGTCTGCCCATCGCGGTCGGGCACGCCCTGTCCGCGAAGCTGGATGTCTCGCGGCGGCGCACCTATGTGCTGACCGGCGACGGCGAGCTGCAGGAGGGCAGCAACTGGGAGGCGATGATGGCCGCCTCGCAGTACGAGCTCGACCGGCTCACCGTCATCGTCGACCGCAACCGGCTGCAGCAGGGCGCCACCGTACGCCAGACCAACGACCTCGACCCGCTCGACGCCAAGGCCGCCGCGTTCGGGTTCGCCGTCGTGGAGGTCAACGGCCACGACCACGGCGAGCTCTACGACGTGCTGTCGGCCGTACCGTTCCGGCCCGGCAAGCCGACCTTCGTCATCGCACACACCCACAAGGGCCACCCGATCTCGTACATGAGCAACAACGTGGCCTGGCATCACCGGGTGCCCTCGGAGGCCGAGCTCCAGCAGGCCCTCGGCGAGCTCGAGTCCGCCCGCGTGATCACCAGCAACTGAGGAGAACCGTCATGACTGCCCCGCAGGGCTCCATCGCCGACCGGCCCCGCTTCGACTGCCGCAACGCGTACGTCAAAGCGCTCGCCGACCTGGCGCAGGAAGACCACCGCATCGTCGGCGTCGTCAACGACTCCATCGGCTCCAGCAAGCTCGACGCCTTCAAGAAGGCGTTCCCCGACCGCCTCATCAACGTCGGCATCGCCGAGCAGGACATGGTCGGCGTCGCGGCCGGCCTGGCCAACGGCGGCCGCATCCCGTTCGTCTCCGCCGCCTCCTGCTTCCTCACCGCCCGCGCGCTCGAGCAGATCAAGGCCGACATCGCCTATTCCAACCGCAACGTCAAACTGTGCGGGATGAGCCCCGGCATGGCGTACGGGGAACTCGGCCCCACCCACCATTCGATCGAGGACATCGCCTGGCTGCGGGCGATCGACAACATGACGATCATCGTGCCCGCCGACCCGGTCGAGACGGCCGCGGCCATGCGCTGGGCCGCCGCCCACGAAGGCCCCGCGTTCATCCGCGTCAGCCGGATGAGCGTGCCCGAGATCTACCCGGAGGACTACGAGTTCGTGCCGGGCCGGGCGATCACCGTCCGGGAGGGCGACGACGTCACCCTGATCAGCAACGGCACCGTGCTGTGGCGGGCGCTGGCCGCCGCCGAACAGCTGGCCGCCGACGGCATCAACGCCCGGGTGATCTCGATGCCGACCGTCAAGCCCCTGGACACCGCCGCCGTCCTGGCCGCCGCCCGGGAAACCGCCGGCATCGTCACGGCCGAGGAGGCCACCACCGCCGGCAGTCTCGGCGGCGCCGTCGCCGAGACCGTCGTCGCCCACCACCCCACTCGCGTGACGATCCTCGGCGTGCCGGAGTTCGCGCCCACCGGCTCGGCCGGCTTCCTCCTGGACCGCTACGGCATGTCTCCGGAAGGCATCGCCGAGTCGGCCCGCGCGCTGGTCCGGCCGCCCGGCGGGCAGTGACCGGGGATCCGCGACGACTTTCAGCGGAGCGAGGTTCGTCGGCTGTGACACCTCGCGGGCCGGGAATGCTGGGAAGGTTCGAACCGGACATATACCCTTAAAGCCATGAAAAAGCAGTCTGCGGTCTTAGCCGTTCTGATGGCCCTCGCCGTTCTCTCGCCGGTGGCCGGGGGCCATCCGGCGGCCGCCTCGGCCGATCCGGTTCTGGAGAGCGTGCAGGTCCAGGGTCAGGGCAACGTGTTCGGGGAGCCGGACACGCTCGAGGCCAACTTCGCCGTGGAGACCAACGCCCCCAAGGTCGGCGACGCTCTGCAGCAGGCCAACGCGGCGGCCACCCGGATGCGCGACGTCCTCGTCCGCGGCGGGGTGGCCCGGGCCGACCTGCAGACGTCGAACGTCAACGTCGTCTCGCGGCGCAAGGACGACGGGCCCGTCACCGGTTACACCGCCAGCCAGGGACTCACCGCGAAGATCCGCAACCTGGCCCGGGCCGGCGCCCTCATGTCGGCCACCGTGGCCGCGGGCGGGGACGCGGCGCGCCTCAACGGGGTGTCGTTCGCGATCGAGAAGGATGCCGCCCTGCTCGCCGAGGCCCGCCGGAAGGCGTTCGCGGATGCTCGCGGGAAGGCCGAGCTGTATGCCCGTGAGGCGGGCCGGCCGCTGGGCCGCGTGGTCAAGGTGAGCGAGGCGACACCGGGTTACTGGATTCCGGGCGGCCAGGACAGGTTCGCCGCGGCGGACTCGGCGGTGCCGGTCGAGCCCGGCCGCCGGCAACTGACCGTGACCATCACGGTGGAGTGGGCTCTCGACCCGGCGCGGGCCCGTCGAAGCGCCCAAGGATGAGCGCGGCGCCGGCCCGTCGCAGCGCCCAAGGATGAGCGGGGCCGGGGGAACAAGCCCCGGCCCGGCGATGCTGCACCCTTGGTGATCAAACCCGCGCTTCGTGTCTCGCTGCTGGACCGGTCCCGGACCCGGGCCGGCGAGGCCGAACCGACCGCGCTCGAGGGCACGGTGGCTCGCGCCGCCCGGGCCGAGCGGCTGGGATACGACCGGTTCTGGGTGGCCGAGCATCATGGGGTGCCCGGCATCGCCGGCGCCGCCCCGGCGGTGCTGCTGGCCGCGGTCGCCGGGGCCACGGCCACCATCCGGATCGGTTCGGCCGGTGTGATGCTGCCCCACCACCAGCCGATTGTCGTGGCCGAGCAGTTCGCCACACTGGCGGCCTTCGCGCCGGACCGGGTGGATCTTGGCCTGGGCCGCTCGCCGGGCTTCACCCCGCCGGTGCGCCGGGCGTTACGCCAGAAGGACAGTGACTTCGCGGCCGACCTCGTCGAGCTGCGCGGCTTTCTCACCGGGACGTCGGAGGTCGGCCTGCACCCGCGGCCGGGGAGCCCCGTTCCGCTGTACGTGCTGGCCACCGGCAGCGGGTTGCCGATCGCGGCCGGGCTCGGGTTGCCGGTGATCGTGGGCGGGCCTCTGCTCGGCGTCGGCGGCGACCCGGCCCCAGGGCTGGAGGCGCTGGCCGGCTACCGGCGCGCCTTCCGCCCGTCCCCGCAGCAGCCGGAGCCGTGGGTGGCGATCAGCCTCGACGTGCTGATCGCCGACACCGCCGCGGAGGCCGCCGACCTGCTGCTTCCCGAGGCGTGGGCGATGGCCCAGGGCCGCACCACCGGGGTGTTCCCGCCCCTGCAGCCGGTGGCCGGGATCCGGGCGGCCACCCGGACCTCGCGCCAGCAGCAGTACCTCGATCAGACCGCCGCGGCGGCCGTCGCGGGCCCACCGGGCGAGGTCGAGCGCCGGCTGGCCGAGCTGCTCGACCGCACCGGGGCGGCCGAGCTGGTCGCGGCGGGCAGCACCTTCGATCGAGCCGCCCTGGAGGCCTCGGACGCCGCGCTGGCCACACTCTTCGGCCGGCGGAACCCGTCGTAGCGGGCCCCGATCAGCACTTGGTGGTGGTGGCCTTCTTCCAGGTGCAGGTGTCCATGGTCGCGCCGGACGGGCTGCGCAGCGTGGCCGTGTCGCCGGTGTTGTTCCAGATGTAGTTGCCGGAACCCCAGTAGAAGTGGCCGGCCGGCGAGCCCTGCGTGCCCTTGCCGGTGTGCACGACGAAGGTGCCCTTCGCCGGCAGCGTGATGTTGCCGAACGTGATCACCTTGCCGGCCGCGTCCCGGACCGACCAGCTCTTCAGGCCCACCGGCTTGGCCAGCTGGTTGGTGATCCGGAAGTACTCCTGGTTGAGGCTCGCGTTGGTCCGGTTGTCGGTGCCGGGGGAGTCGACGTACACGTACGTGAAAAGCACCGGTTTTGTCGCGGCCGCCGCCGGTGCGGCGCCGATACCGAATACCGCGGCCACGACGGCCAGGGGCGCGAGAAACTTCTTCATCGGAGTCCTTTGTCGAGGGTACGGGCCGATGACCTTTGTAACGACAATCGTGGCCGGACGCCTTCAGGCGATCGGACGCCAGTGCCTGCCCGTGTGGAGCGCCCCTCGCGCCGAGTCGGCAGGCGCTACACTCCGCCGGTCAAACGGCATTGGAGGGTGTGAATGTTCAGGAGATCTCTCGCGACGCTGCTGGCTTCGGTCGTGGCCGTTGCGGTGTCTCTGTCCGTGTTGCCGGGTGCGGCCCACGCGGCCACCACGGTCTATTACGCGGGTGGGCGGCAGACCGTCTCGGCCTCGGTGTTGTTCGCCAACTTCGGGGTGGGCAAGCCGGTCGTGGCCGAGGGCGAGACGCACAGCGCGGCCATGATGTCGGTCCGCGACCCTTCGAGCAACGGCGTCGGCATCGGGTGGATGGTCGACCGGGCCCGCCACGGCGACGACGATCCGCACCTGGTCGTCGCGTGGTGGAAGGACGGCGCCGGGCAGTGCTACAACACCGAGTGCCCGGGTTTCACCGCCTGGTCCGGGGCGACCATCGCGCTCGGTCAGAAGTTCACCCCCGGCACGCCGCAGCGATTCGGCATTCAGCGCTCGGGCAACGAATGGTGGCTGTGGGCCGGAACCACCGACAATGTCGGCAGCTACATCGGCTATTTCAGCGACTCCAACTGGACCGCCCCGTGGCCGCTCTTCAGCGCGGTGCAGGTGTACGGCCAGGTCATCGCGCCGAGCAATGTGGCCCCGGTCAGCCAGATGGGTAACGGCCGCTGCTCCTCCGACACCGAGGCCCTGACGATCAGCAGCGTGTCGTATTCCACCACCGCCGACAAGGCCGTGAATCTGTCGGCGTTCGCCACCTATCCCCGGGTCTATTCGGCCGAACGCCTCACCGCCCGTTCGATCCGGTACGGCGGATCCGGCATCTGCGACTGAGCCTCCGGGCACGACGAAGCCCCTGCTGATCCGCTCCCGGCGGACGCGGCAGGGGCTTCGCCGTTACCCCGCGGCCGGAACTGCCCGCAGGTCGGCCGGGTCGGGGGCCGGCGTGAAGACCGGCTCCCGGCGGTTGTCGCCGCAGACCTCGCAACCCGGGTCGCCGTCCGCTCTCATCCACAGGCTCTGGTACGCGTCCTGGTTGGGGACGCCGTCGAAGACCTTGGGGAAGAAGTCGAAGTCCCGGGTGTTGCTGAGCAGGATGACGTTGCGGCGGGCGACCAGGGCCGGCCACAGGAACGCCCGGGCCGGGGTGTCCTCGTCCAGGTGCAGCAGGGCCAGCGCGACCTTGGCCGCGGCCGTGGTGACGTGGGCGATGTCGGGGCCGAGGGCGATCTCGCCGGCCAGGCGGCCGGTGCCGTAGTCGGTGGCCGGGCGGACCGCGTCGCCGCTGTGGCGGATGCCCGTCGCGCATCGGTAGCACGATGTGATCCCGGGTACGGCGTAGACCAGCTCGCCCGCCTGCGCGCCGGCGTAGAGGCCCACGTAGAGCGAGGGCCGGTCGGCGGCGCAGGCGAAGTAGTTCAGCGCGGCCTGGGCCGACGCGTCGTCCGTGCACCCGATGATCAGATCGTGCGAGCGGACCAGCTCCTCCAGCCGATCGCCGGCCTGCGAGACGGTGGCGGTCACCGTGGCCACCTCGGCCTCCGGCTGGATCGCCCGCAGGTGGTCGGCCAGCGCCTCGGTCTTGGGGCGGCCCACGTCGGCCAGCCGGTAGACCGAGCGGGAGAGGTTCTCGGGGCTGACCTCGTCCGGGTCGAGCAGGGTCAGCTTCTCGACGCCCGAGCGGACCAGCTGGTCGGCCAGGACGCTGCCGACGCTGCCCGCCCCGGCCAGCAGCACCCGGCGGCCGGCCAGCGACTCGCTGACCATGCCGCGGGTCCGCGCGGCGAGCCCGGCCCGTACGGAAACGGCCACGCCGGGGCGCAGGGCCGCCGCCAGATCCTGCCCGGGCCGCCAGTCGAGTCGTACGGACTCGGTCGGCCGATCGGGCCGGCTCCGCAGCACGGCCGGGGCCAGCAGGGGATAGGACTGATGCGCGAGAACCGTCAGCTCCTCGCCGCCGGGCAGCGCGATGGTGGCGGTCAGCAGCAATGCCCCGCCGACCGTGCCGGGTGCGGGCGGCCGGGTGACCTCGCCGCCCAGCGCGTCGGCGGCCGCCCGCACGTGCTCGCCCAGCGGCACGACGGTGCTCGGGGTGAGCAGCACGCGTACGGTCCCGTCGGCCGCCGGCACCGCCCGGTAGACGGACATCTTGGCGTCGGCCAGCGCGATCTCGTGCGGCTGCCCGGGGTCGGCGGGCCGGTGCGTCACGATCGGCGCCAGGAAGGTGCCGCGGGCCGGGTTGAGGCGCAGACTGTCCGCGTACGCCCGGTGGTCCTGACCGGAGGGGTGGTCCATCCCGGCCGGGTGGCTGTGCAGGATCCCCTTGAACTCCAGGTTCTCCTCGCGCTCGACCTCGCGGACCTGCCGCTCGAGTCGGTCGGACGAGTTGTACGAGACGTCGCTCGTACGGCCGTCGGGGTCGGCGAGGAAGCGTGTCACCAGCGACTGGCCGGCCGGGCCGAGCAGGGCGCCACCCCGCTCGGCCGGGTGGGCCGCCACCTCGCGTTCGATCTCTTCGATGCAGGTGTCCAGGAAGTGCATCATGGCCTCACTGGTCGTAGGTGAAGGGGAACTCGCCGCCGCGGCGCACGATGCTCACGCCGTTGCTCCAGAGCACGGCCCGGGCGTACGAGCCGTCCAGCGTGGGCATCCCGACGGTCGGGCTCAGGCAGACCGTGCCGTCCGAGTAGAGGTGCGCCTGGTGCTCGCCGAACAGGCCGTTGAGGTTGGGCGCGACCAGCATCGTGCGGTACTGCTGGTGCTGGGTGCTGTAGTACGAGAAGAACGTGTACTGGTCGGCGAACTCGTTGAAGAACGTGTAGACGAAGCCGGTCGTACGCCCGACGGTGTGCTGGTAGGTGCCGTGCGGCAGCTTGGTCCGGGCGACGTAGGTGTCGCTGGCGAACGTCTCCTTGCTCAGCCGGGCGGCCATGTCGTCGCGGCCGTCGCGGGTGATCCGGCCGTCCCGCGTCACCCGCAGGTCGCCGGGGGTGGTGTCGCCACGCACCTGGGACTGCTGCACGTCGGTGCGCAGCGCGTTCAGGTCGATCTCGGCCGCGAACGGCTCCCGGGTCAGGGAAGTGAGGGGCTCGTACTGAGTCATGGCGTCTCTCTCCTAAGAGGTCTGGTGCCGTGATCTCAGGTTCGTCGCCCGGGCCGGGCGGAGCGCGAAAGCTTGCGCGGCGCGGAGGGGCCGCAGATTATGGGTTCCGTGACGCCGCCAGGATCGCCCAACGGGACCGGGATGGTCACGGAGGTACACACCCCGTGCGATGCCGGGGATTCCCCGCTGCCCGACGTGTGCATGTATCCGGGGCACGTCAACCGGGTCATGGACAAGCGTTTCCAGCGGCGGTGCCGGGTCGTGCGGCTTCCCCCGGGCGGTCAGCTGTGGTTCGGCGCGCGCAAGCCCGACGGCGGCGGCCGCAACTGGCTGCAGGTCGGCCGGGAGGAGCCGGAACTGCCCTCCGCCGTCAGCAAGGTGGCCGGACGGATCTGGTTCACCTCGCTCCACGAGGGCTCCCGGGTGCTGGTGGAGAACCTGTCCAACAACAACATCCTGGAGCTGCGGTCCCCCCGGCTGCCCCGTCCGGTCACGCTCTATCCGGCCGTCCGCCCCGACCCGAACGACCAGCGGTCCGAGCTGCTGGGCACGCCGATGGTCGCGGTGCAGACCGAGAGCACCACGCTGACCATCTCCAACAAGAGCACCGATTTCGTGGTCTGGATCGAGGCGCCCATCCGGCAGTTGCCCGCGCTCAGCACCAGCTTCACCTCCGACCCGCGGCAGCCGCTGAGCCCGCGCGAACAGGAGGAGCTGGACGACGCGGCGTTGCGCGTCCAGCTGGCCGCGCGGGAAAACTTCCCGCTGCTCAGAGACTTCCTGCAGAGCGAGTCCGTACGGGAGAGGCTGCGGGCGAGCGAGACCCTGCGGACGTTCGTCAGCAAGAAGGGACCCGCCGCGCAGGACGGGCTCGAGGACTGGCAGGTCTACGTACGCCGGGAACTGCGGAATGTGGCCGAGGGCCGGCCGACCCACGAGATCCACCGGCTGATCCTGGAGGGCATCGGCGCCCCGCCCGCGCACGACCCGAAGTGGTACACCAACCTGGTCGCCGAGCATCTCGAGCCGGACCGCACGGTCAACGCCCGGCCCGGCGGCAGCGGCGGCCTCACCGAGCTGATCGCCGCGGTCAAGGGGTTGTGGGCGTTCCGGCGCTACCAGCTCGAGGCCTATCTCGAGCGCGAACCCGGCATCGGCCTCGGACGCGACCTCGACCTCACCTAGAGTTCGATCGGCTCGCGGCGCCCCCCGGTGGACAGGATCGGGCCACCACCGGCCTCGAGGAAAAGCTGCGAGCCGGTGTTCCTGACCAGCGCCGACTGATCGGCGCCGTAACGGGCGGTCAGCTGGGCCAGGTCGTGCCAGAGCGTGACCACCTGGACGCCCAGGCCCCGTCCGGTGGCCACCCACTCCGGGATCGGGCCGATACCGTCCGGGATGTAGGCGGCGTCGTCGACGAGCAGCAGCAGGGGCGGGTCCGCGGGCCGCGCCTGCAACCGCGACCACAGCCGGGTCAGCAGCGCGGCGAACAGCGGGGCGACCTGTCCCATCCGGAACGCCGGCACCGTCAGCGCCAGCGTCGACGGCTCGCGGAGCCGGTCGAGGGAGAAGTCCGAGCCGGTCGCGGCCCGGATGACGCCGGGCCGGTTGAACACCCGCAGGGCCTGGCACACCGTGGCCATCACGCTGGTGCGGGCCCGTGCCTCCAGGTCGAGGACGCTGCGCAGCATGCGGGCCGCGATCGGGTCGCCGGACTCCGCGACCAGCCGTTCGGCCTGGGCCGACCGGTCCCGCATGGCCAGGTCGGCGATCTGCCCGATGTCCAGGCCGGACCGGGCGCCGGCGAACAGGATCGGCGCCGTCCAGTTCTGGGCCAGCTCGGCCCAGAACTGCCCGTCCCGCAGGCCGCCACCGGTGCCGAGCAGCACGGCCGCCACGTCCTGGGCGTCGGTGAGCGAGCCGACCCACGAGATCAGGTCGAAGCGGGCGGTCGGCCGTGGCCCCTCGGGGTCGAGGAGCCAGACTGGGCCGCGTCGCAGCCGGGCCTCGTACGTGGCCTCGATCAGATCGGTCTTGACGCCGAGCACCACGGCGGGCCCGGGCCAGGCCGCGAGGATCGGCGCGGCGACCCGGCTGGTCTTGCCGGACCCGGTCGGGCCGACGACCGTCACCGGCATCAGCGGCGGGGCGTGGATGGGCTCGCCCTGCGGGGATCGGCCCAGCTCGACGCCGGTTGCCGGGGCCCGCGGAGGACGCCAGACGGGAATCGGCGAAGGGCTGGCAGATGACATGCGGCCGAGTGTGGTCGGGCCGTCCCGGACGCGCGCGCAAGCTTGCGCGCAGCCGGATCGCAATCCCCCGGCAGCCGGATGCCCGGGCCGCGCGGTTGCGGGCAAGCTGGGATCTCGCCGGCGGAAGGGGAGAGATGCTCGGGGAGCCGGAGCCCATCTCCGAACCGGGTCCGCCGGAGGACGAGTGGGTGTGGCCCCTGGCGGCCAACGGCCGGACCAGGCTGCGGCGGCTCGGCGAGAACGGCCGGTACGACCTGCGCGGCACGTTCGGCGGCGGCGGTCAGGCGTACGTCTGGTACGCCCGCGACGAGGTGAGCGGCCGGCCGGTGGCGATCAAGATCCTGCGGCCGGACGGCACCTTCGGCGCCGGTCGGATCCCGGAGCGCCGGATGGTCCGCGAGGCCCGCATCATGGCGTCGATCGAGCCGCACGCCAACGTGATGCCGTCGCTCGGCAGCGGCCCGCCCCACCTGATGCGGCCGGACGACGAGGGTCTGCGGCCGGCACCGGGCGACTCCCGCGACCCGTGGGTGGTCATGCCGCTGACCCCGCACCACCGGCTGGGCGACCTGATCGCCGACGGCCCGCCCACCCTCGACGACTGGCTCCGGCTGGCCCGGGGCTATGCGGCCGGGCTGGCCCACCTGCATCGGGCCGGGATCGTCCACCGTGACCTGTCACCGGGCAACGTCCTGCTCACGGCGGGCGGCCCGGTGATCACCGACTTCGGGGTGTCGTGGGCGCCGCAGTGGGTCGACGAGGGCATCGAGCAGACGATGAGCACCGGCCTGACCCGCAAGGCGGTGAACGGCACCCCCGACTGGCACGCGCCGGAGGTGCTGGCCTCCCCGCTGGGCGAGCGCCCCGACCGCCGGCCGTCGGCCGACGTCTTCAGCTGGGGGCTGTTCGTCGCCACCGCCTCGGCCGGACGCCACCCCTGGTCCAAGACCGCCGGGAGTGTCGCCCTGGAGGACTTCGAACGCGACCGGATGCGCGGCGGGGACCCGGCCTACGCGGTGGACGGCCCGCTGGCCGAGGCGGGTGACTGGGCGGTGCTGGTGCTCGATGCGCTCGCCCCCGATCCGGCCGACCGGCCGACGGCGGCCGAGCTGGTGAGCGCGCTCGATGACCAGCGTGCGCGGCGCCGCCGCCGGTCCCGGGCGCCGCGCCGCAAGCCGGTGCGGGACGACGATACGGTCGCCGCGGCCGAGGTGCTGCATCAGGCTCTGCGGGAACGCTGGCGCAACGATCCCGTCTGGGTGCGGGTCGGTGCGGGCCGCCGGCTGCCGATCGACTGGCCGGGCGAGGACGAGGCCGCCCCCGACGCGGCCCCGAGGCTGATCCGCACCTGGCAGCGGGACGGCGACAGCGCCCGTACGGTGGTGCTCGGGGCGGCCGGGTCGGGCAAGTCGGAGCTGCTGGTCGGCGTGTTCCGCGAGCTGCTGACCGGCTGGAAGAGGGGCGAGCCGCTGCCCCTGCTCGTTCCGCTGGCGTCGTGGGATCCGGCCCTGACCGACCTGCGGAGCTGGCTGATCGATTGGCTGCACGTCAACCATCGCTTCCTCGACCGCCCGGCCGACGGTCCGGTGCGCAAGTCGCAGGCGGCCAAGCTGCTGGACGATCAGCATTTCGCGCTCATCCTGGACGGGCTGGACGAGGTTTTCGACAAAGCCCCTTCCCGTACGGTCGTCGAACAGCTGAACAACCTGGACGGACCGGCCCAGATCCTGGTCAGCTGCCGCGACGGCAACCCGGTGACCGACGAGCTGTTCCCCGGCGGCGCCAAGGTGACCCTGAACTCGCAGAACCTGGAGACCGCCACCGACTATCTCCGCCGCCGCGCCGCCGACGAGCCACGGTGGGCCCCGGTCGTGGCGAGCCTGCCGCACCGGCCCGACCTGGCCACCGTGCTCCGGACCCCGCTGATGATCATGCTGGCCGACGCGGTCTACAACGCCGACGAGGAGCATCGGCCCCACCCCAGCGAGCTTCTCGACCGGCACGGGCCCGAGGAGATCAGGCAGCACCTGCTCCGCGGGTTCGTGCCGGCCCGGTACACCGAGGAGCCGGTCGACTATCCGGCGCCGGACGCGGGCCGCTGGCTCGGCTATCTCGCGCGCATGGTCGCCGACACCGGCGAGCTGCGCTGGTGGGAGCTGCGGGTCACGTCGGCGCCCCGGTCCCGGCTGCTGCTGCACCTGCTCACGCTGATCGCCGTGGTCGCCTGGACCGCCCTGTCGGCCGGCGTCATGAACACGTGGGTCTTCGGCAGCACCGTCACCGGCGTCACCGACGCGATCCGGATCACCGCCGCCGCGCTGGTCTGCTACGCCGCCCTCTACCGGGTGACCGGCAGTTATCCGGCCGCGGTGCTCGCTGTCATCGGGGCCTACATCACCGGCACGCTCAGCGGCTCGTACGACCTGGCCCTCGGCTCCGGGCTGGCCGCCGGGTTCGCGTGGCGGCCGTTGTCCTTGCGGCCGCCCGGACGCGGTGGCGACCTGATGCGGGCGGTCCAGGTCGGGGTGGCCGCGATGGCGGTCATCGCGGCCATCCGCACGCTCTCCGTCTTCGTGCCCCTCGACGACGCCCTGGTCGTCGGGTTCGCCGCGGGCACGTTCGACGGTTTCACCCTGCGCTGGGACGAGGACGTCAACGGCTGGCTGGCCACCGGTCTCACCGCGGGCCTGCTGACCTGGATCGGCATCCAGGTGACGCGCGGCGGCAAGGTGCTCGGCTCGTCCCGCTGGTGGACGCGGCCCGAGTTCCACGGCCTGGTCGCCGCGGTCCTCGTCGGGGCGGTCAACTCGTGGGCCGACGGCGCCCGCCCCGGCATCGATCAGCCGTGGCTGCTCGGCCCCGGTGACGGTCTGGCGGCCGGCACGGCGGTGTGGTGGGTGTCCTACTGGACGCGAGGGCCGGGCGAACGGCCGGTCTACGGACGGGCGGCCAGATGGGCGGGGGCGGTTCTGCTGGGCGGCCTGACCGCCGGGCTCAACCTGCTCGGCTACGCCGCACGGGCCGACGTCGAGGCCGATCTGGTCCGGGCGCTGGGCGAGGGCGCGGCGGTGGTCGTGCTGGTTTTGCTGGCGATGCGGGAGCGGCCCGCGAGCGGCGGGCGGCGCTCGCTGCGGCAGGTGCTTCCGCCGGCTCTGCTGGCCGGATCGGCCGGGCTGGTGCTCGGCGTCGCGCACGCCCAGTCGGCCGGACCGGCCCGGGGCGCCGCCTTCGGGGTCACCTTGACGCTGGCCGCGCTGTTCTTCCTGATCCGGGGCCCGGTCCGCTCCGGCCCGGCCCGCCTCGATCCGGTCGAGGCCGCTGTCGCCGGGCTGACCGTGGTCGGCCTGCTCGCCGGGTTCCCCTACGCGCTGCTGTTCGCGTTGATCTGTGGGCTGGCCTCGCGGGTGTCGACGGACATCGCCCAGCGCAAGCTGCCGTCGCTGCGGATCAACGCGCCCTGGCAGCAGATCGCCGGCGGGGCGCTGCTGGGCGCGATGGGGGCCTTCGCGGCCGGGACGAACGGGTTCCCGCTGTACTCGATCCTCGTCATCGGACTCACCGGCGGCGTGGCCGGGGCGTACGCGTTCGGCATCCGCGGCGACGACCCGAGCAACCGCCTCGCGGCCTCCCCGGCCACCCTGTTCCGCCAGGACCGGCTGGTCTTCCTCCGGATGACGGCCGTGATCGCGGTCGCGATCGGGATCGCCGTCGGTTTCCGCACGGCGGCCGGGGGCCAGTCCGGGGCGGCCGCCGTGGCCGGGGCGGCCGGCACGCTGGCCACGTACGGGCTCACCGCCGGCTTGGTGATCGCGGCGTCGTCGACCCGGTACGGCGTCTTCGTGATCCGCAGCGCGTGGCTGGCCGCGGGCGACGAACTGCCGTGGCGGCTCATGCGTTTCCTCGACGACGCCCACGGCCAGCGGCAGGTGCTGCGGGCGGCCGGATCGGCGTACCAGTTCCGCCACGAGCTCCTGCGCGAACAGCTCGCCTCAGCCGACCACCGGTGACGCCTCCCCTGACCCCCGCACCAATCCGGCGCGGGGGGTCGGGGAAGCGGGCGGCGTCAGGAACAGCGGCCCCACTGACAGTTGTGACGCGACGTCGGCATCCGATGCGCCTCGGCCTCCTTGCACCAGGCGCATTTCGGTTTGCCGGCCTTGGTGCACGCACACGATGACATGGCTACCTCCTTGTGGATTCTTTGATGGTCACGGACGGCTTTGTGCCGCCCGGCGTTCCGCCGCCCGCTCGTTGAAGACGATGTGCGGTTCGGGCCGTCCGCGAGCCAGCCAGATGATTAGAGTCACCGGCCAGAAAAGAAGCGCGGAAAACATGCGCCAGAACCAGAGAAAACCGAATCCGTCACGACCGAGAATCTTGATGCGGCCCTGTCCGACGCCGGCGCGATGCCGGACGGCGACCATACCGATGAAGAAACCGGCAAAATAGATGAGAGCGAGAGTCGCTGCCATGGCGTCTCCTGTGTTCGGAATTCATCAGCACTTCCGGTGGACGCCGAGAATTCCACAATGGTGCGAGCGGGGGCCAGAGACTATCGGCCGACCCATTCCGGGTTCCGCCCGAGGAAGGCCGCGAGACGATCACCGGGACCGGCGCCGGGTGGCGCGGGAACGGGCGGGGCGAAGTCCCGGCGGTCGCGCGCGGTGGCGGGGAGCAGGCCGGTGGCGATGCGGTGGGCCGCCGTGGCCAGGGTGGGATCGAGAGGAGCGCGGTCGTTCAAGGACCTGGCCAGGTCCCAGGAGTGGGCGGTCAGTTCCAGCACGAGGCCGGGAAGCGTCATGGGGGTGGTTGTCCCGGCGGCCGCGGCGGCGACGGCGAAGTCCCGGTTGAGCGTCCGGAAGGTGACGGCCTCGGGGGCGCTGCCGCGGGTTACGGCCACGATGTGGGCCAGCAACGTGCCGACGTCCCAGCCGGTGCACGGGGTCGGCCGTTCGAGGTCACGCGGTTCGAGGCGGGCGAACAGGCGGCGATGGGTGTCGAGCGCGGTGGCCAGGAGGGTGCGTAGTTGCGGGATCGTGAGTTCGTAGGCCGGGGGCGGGAGCGAGAACAGCTCGCGCGCGTTGCCCTCCAGGAGGGCCCGGAAGACCGGTGGCGACAGGCGCTCGGCCAGGCGCAGCAGGGAGCCGTTGTAGTTCTCGCTCATCTCGATGTTCGGGGGCTTGCGCACGAAGTGGGCCGGGCCGTCGGTGGCGGCGTCCGAGCCGAAGAGAACCCGGTCCGGGCCGACCTCGTCGATCAGGCGCTCGACCTCGCGCGAGGCGCACCACGACGTCTCCAGGTGCAGGTTGGGCCGGCGCCTGGCGTGCCGGGTGGCGCGTTTCCGGCCCTCGGGGAGGCCGAGAAACGTGTGGTAGAGGACGAACTGGACGGTGGGGAAGCGTGCGGCCAGCCGGGCGATGCGATCGGGGTCGGCCGGGCCCGGGGCGCTGTGGATGGTGACGGGCACCCGGGCCTCGGCGGCCACCGACAGGTAGGGGTCGAGGGCCTCGGTGTCGGCCGGGAAATTGTCGTATGCCGGATGTAGCTTGAGTCCCGCGGCGCCGTTGGCCAGCCTCCGGCGTACGTCGTCGGGGTCCGGTCCGAAGGGACGCACCCAGACGAGCTGGGTCAGCCACGGAGTCGCCGCGGTCGCGATCTCGACGAAGTCGTTGTCGCCCCACGAGACGACGGCGTGGGTCATGCCGCCGGAAAAGGCGGCCGCCCGCAAGCTGTCGAAGCCGAGCGGGCCGCCTCCGGGCGCGCTCGCGTGCACGTGCGCGTCCACCGGGTCGAGGGCGGTCCAGAGCCGATAGTCGCCGCCGTGGTTGTTGTCGCAGTGGGAGCTCTCGGAGTTCGCGGAACGGACCACACAGTCGAGGGCCAGCCGTCCCTCGGTGGGCACGGAGGCGACCCAGGCGCCCGAGTCGAGGCGTTCCATCGGCACGTCGCGCGGCGACTTCCAGCCGTCGTGGCCGACATGAAGGACCAGGTCGCGGCCTTCCCGGGCGAGCGGGCCGGTGTAGAGCACCCGGCGGCGCGAGCCGGGCGGCTCCAGCCAGCGGAGGGGCCGGTCGTAGCCGGACGGGCGGTCGAGCCGGCCGGACCCCGGGTCCGGGCCGGTCACAGCTGCATGTTCCAGCCCGTGCCGGCCTCGCCGGTCCACGACTCGTGGTCGGCTGCCGGGTCGGGATGGCCGTTGCTGATCAGGTGATAGCCGTAGCGGATCGTGCTGCCGGCGATGCCCCACACCGAGCCGCGGAACACGTGCGGCAACGGCTGGGCCCGCACGAACTCGTACAGGTCGCCGGCCGCCGGGGCCGAGTCGAACGACGGGAACGGCAGGCCGTCCATCACGGCGCTCGTGTAGTTGGGCACGTCCTGCGAGCTCCACACGATGCCGACCGAGGTGCACAGACCTTCCCGATCCTCGTACGCGACCTCACGCGCGACGATGTCCTCGGTGAAGACCGGCGACGCCGTACGGCCGGTGGCCGTCACGACGAAGAAGAAGTGGTGCAGCGACAGGCCGTCGTCCCGGGGCACCTCGAGCACGGCCGAACGCAGCGGCCCGCCCGAGGTGACCACCTGATCGGCCGACGACCAGTCCGGCGGCGTGCCGCGCGGCGAGGTCGTCCAGTGGATCTGGACCATGGCGATGCCCGGCCCGGGGTCGACCCACGTCTTCCGCAGTCCGAAAATGCTCACAGGTGGTGCGTCCAACAGTTGTCCCCTCCCGGCGCCGACGACCCGTACGGGCCCAGCCAGGTCTCGCTCTTCTCCTCCGGCGGATACATGCGCCCGATGTGGTATTGCTGCACGATTGTCGCCCCGCGCGGCCCCCACATGCGCGAACGGAACCGGTGCGGCAGGTGCAGCCCGTACAGCAGCTGGTATTTCTCGCGGTGAAAGCGTTCCTTGTCCTCGTACGTGTAATAGTTGGTCGCCACGAATTCGGAGTCGCCGGGCACGCGCGGATCCTCCATCGGGCTGTAGACGGGCGCCCGCCAATCCCCGACCGACCAGTAGATGCAGATGTTCGTGACCCAGCCGCTCGGGTCGTCGTATTCCAGATCCCGATAGACGATCTCCTCGGTGAACAGGTCGGTCGTCCAGCGATGCCCGTTCTGGTGAACCTCGAAGTAATAGTGGAAACGGTATTCGGGAGTCGACCACCCGTGCTCGATATCGCGGACCGTGCGCGGCATGCGCAGCACCTTGAGCCGCTGCCGGGGATAACCGCCGAGATCCTGCAGCACCCGGGCCTCGTGCCCCCAGCTCCAGTCCGGCCACTGCCCGGGCGGCGTCGCGGTGTAGTGGATCAGCACCTGCTCGACGCCGTCCTCCTGGTCGGTCCAGCCCTTCGGGTAATACCAGCTCATGCGCCGATCACCTCGTATGTGCGGACGCTCGGCATCCCCATGAGCAGCGGCGGCAGGGCCCGGTAGAAGTCCCCGGTGGCCGGCTGGTCGAGATAGCGCTGCATGTTGTCGACGCTGTCCCAGCTGGACACGGCCATCACGGTGTCCCCGCTGCGCAGCGACTGGGCGAACACGATGCCCGGCGCGTGCGCGACCACGTCCCTCTCCTGCCGGACGAGCAACTCGGCCACCTGATCGATCGTGCCCGGACGCGCCGTCGCCTCGAGAATGCGGAAGACGGCCATCACTTCTCCCGGTGGTCGACGAGCCGCTGGATCTTGCCGGCCGACCGCCCCAGCGTCTCGGGCTCGACCACCACCACCTCGACCGACGTGCCGACGGTGTCCTTGACCGAGCGGGCGACGTCGGCCCCGGCCGGTTCCCGCCGATCGGGCGCGCAGTCCGGGCGCGATTCCACCTGCACGGTGAGGTGATCCATCCGCCCGCGCGTCGTCAGCACCAGCTGGAAGTGCGGCGCGAGTCCGGGCGTACGCAAAATGATCTCTTCGATCTGGGTCGGGAACAGGTTCACCCCGCGCAGGATGATCATGTCGTCGGTGCGGCCGGTGATCTTCTCCATGCGCCGCATGCCGGGGCGCGCCGTGCCCGGCAGCAACCGGGTCAGGTCGCGCGTGCGATAGCGGATGACCGGCATCGCCTGCTTGGTCAGCGACGTGAACACCAGCTCGCCCGGCTCGCCCTCGGGCAGCACGTCGCCCGAGCCCGGATCGATCACCTCGGGATGGAAGTGGTCCTCCCAGATGTGCAGGCCGTCCTTGGTCTCCACGCACTCCTGCGCCACCCCGGGCCCGATCACCTCGGACAAGCCGTACACGTCGACCGCGTCGATGCCCGCGCGTTCCTCCATCTCCGCGCGCATCTGCTCGGTCCACGGCTCGGCCCCGAAGATGCCGATCTCCAGGCTGGACTTGCGCGGGTCGAGGCCCTGCTTCTCGAACTCGTCGATCACCGTGAGCATGTACGACGGCGTCACCATGATGATCCGCGGCCGGAAGTCGGTGATCAGCTGCACCTGCCGCGGCGTCATCCCGCCCGACACCGGAATGACCGTGCACCCCAGCCGCTCGGCCCCGTAATGCGCGCCCAGACCGCCGGTGAACAGGCCATACCCGTACGCGTTGTGCAGCCGGTCGCCCGGTCGCCCGCCTGCCGCCCGGATCGAGCGGGCCATCACCGTGGCCCAGACGTCGAGGTCGTGCTCGGTGTACCCGACGACCGTGGGCCGCCCGGTCGTGCCCGAGGACGCGTGGATGCGCCGCACCTCGCCCTCGGGCACGGCGAACATGCCGAACGGATAGTTCTCGCGCAGGTCGGCCTTGCTCGTCGTCGGGAACTTCGACAGGTCGGTCAGCTCGCGGCAGTCGTCGGGATGCACGCCCGCGGCGTCGAACGCGCGCCGATAGTGCGCGACATTGTCGTACGCGTGCCGCAACGTCCACTGCAGCCGCTGCAACTGGACCGCGCGCAGTTCGTCCACGCTCATCCGCTCGGCGTGATCGAGCATGTCCGGCGGCGGTGCCTGCCCGCGCGGAGAGGATTCAGCCGTCATTGGCGCGCCTCCGTCGGTCGATCCACGGTCGGTAATCACCCGATCGACGTACAGCTCACCAAAGCCCTCGCGGGGCACCGATGTCAAGACACCGGCGTCGGCTCCGGGATCTCCGCGAGGTAGTACGCCACCGCCGTGCCGAAGTCGTCGCCGACCGGCAGGGCCGCATCCCGCAGCGCCCTTTGCCAGGCGGCGGCCTTCGGCACCCGCCCGACGTGACAGGCCAGAACGGCCGATCGGCGCAGCTTTTCCGCCGGGGCCAGATCGGACCACACTTCGAGATAGGCGTCCCGCAGTCCGGCGAGCTCGGCCGGCGTGGTCTGCAGAAAATGCCGCACCGAGCCGAGCGCGACCAGAAGACAGCTGAACGGGTGCGCGACGGCGGAATCGCCCCAGTCGAAGAAACGATTTCCCGGGAAGACGTTGTCGTCGTGCAGGTCGTCGTGCTGCAGCGAGGCCGGAACGCCGTCCGCCGCCAGTTCCGCACACCATTCCCCGTACGTTTCGAGGTCGACCTCGCCGTCCACGGTGGTCTCGGCCAGCAATTCCCGCAGCCGGCCGGGCAGCATTTCCGGACGCATGTCGGGCACACCCAGGTCCGTCATCGACCGTGCGTGCGGAGCCAGGGTGCGCTGCAGAACGGCGTACGCCTGCAGCATCTCCCGCCAGGCCCGCAGCCGCGCCTCCCGGTTGTCGGGAAGCGCCTCCCGCAAGGTGGGCCCGAGATCGGCGGTGAGCAGCCAGCCGCGCTTCTCGTCGACCGCGAGCGGCGTCAATACCGAATCGGGCGCCCAGCCGGCCAGCGCTTTCACCAGCCCGGCCTCGTACGCACAATCCATGGTGTTCGCCTTGAACCACCGGATGCCGGCCGCGGTCGGCGCCTTGTGCGTCACCGACCAGGGGCGTACGCGGGTCTCCTCGATTTCGCCGGTGACCGGGGTGCCGAGCCCTTCGAGGGTCCCGCGGATCCAGGAATGGGCCGTCGCCTGCCATTGCCGGTCATGCCAGTCGTTCGCGCGCATGAACCGGGACTTTAGGCGGTACGACATCATGAAGCGATGCCCCAGGGTCTGTCCTACACCGACGCCGTACGCATTCTGGGCGGTTCCGGGCCACTGGCCACGGCCGTCGACAACCTGCTCGGCGGTGCGCTGTCGGTGGCGACGGCCGGCGGCAGCGATCTCGCGATCAGCCTGTTCGACGCCAAGACCGAGATGGTCCGGCTTGGTGGCCTGGTCTCCAGCAAGATCAATGATTCCGTACGGGGCCTGGGTCGTTACGAACGCAGCGAGCGTTTGCAGGCCGCGCACGCCGTGCTGGTCGTGGCCGCCTTCTTCGAATCGCTCGACGAATGCCTGGCCGCCGCCGGAGTCGACAATCCCGGGTTCAGCCGGGACGACCAGCTCCAGGTCGTCGTGCCCGGAGCCGGCGACGGGCTGATCGAGCATCTGCTGTCCGCGCCCGTCCCGATGCCCGGCCCCGACGTTCCCTACGCCGCCCTGCTGAGCCGCCTCGACGACTGGTTCGCCGCCACGGCCCAACGCATGATCTTCCACCTGCCCGGCCTGCGGATCTGGGAGGACGCCGGCGATCACGCCCGGCGCACCCTGACCGGCCTGCTCGGTCAGAAACTCCCGCCCGCCGCGCTCCGAAGATTCGAAGAGCTTCACCGCCGCCTGGCCGAGCAGATCCCCGAGTTCGCGATCTGGTCGGAACGCCTCGAGGCCCGGGCGGCGGCCCGCGGCCTCGAACGCCTCGAATCCCTGCTGCTCGAGGCCACCTCCGGCCGCGACCCCGGCCGGCACCGGGCCGCCCTGGCCCGCGCCTACCGCGCCGACCTCCGACGCCCCGTCCTGGGCGGCGACGCCGGCGACCTGCAACTGCCCGCACTCGGCGCCGCCTACCTGGACCCGATCTTCCGCGTACGCACGGCCGGCCCCGGCGCCCGCCCGGCCGACGACCACTGGTGGGCCGACGCCGCGACCAGCACCGACATCGCCGGCTTCCTGGCCTCGTACCTGACCACCACCCGAGCCACCGAGGCGCCGATGCTGCTGCTCGGCCAGCCTGGCGCGGGCAAGTCCTCCCTGACCCGAATCCTGGCCGCGCGCCTGCCCGCCTCGGACTTCTTCGTCTGCCGGGTCGCGCTGCGCGAGGTCCCGGCCGAGGCCGAGGTGCAGGACCAGATCGAACTGGCCCTGCGCGCGGCAATCGGCGAAACCGTCTCCTGGGCCGCCCTGTCCGAAACCGGCGGCGCCCTGCCGGTCGTGCTGCTCGACGGCTTCGACGAGCTGCTGCAGGCCACCGGTCTGCACCAGTCCGACTACCTGCAACGGGTGGCCGCCTTCCAGCAGCGCGAGGCCGCACTGGGCCGCCCGGTCGCCGTCATGGTGACCAGCAGGGTCGCGGTGGCCGACCGCGCCCGTCTGCCCGTCGGAGCCCTCGCCGTCCGCCTCGAACCGTTCGACGATGCGCAGATCGAGCGCTGGCTGACCGTTTGGAACGCCGGCGTCACCCGGCCGCTCACCCTGGACGTGCTCCGCCCGCTGCGCCACTTGGCCGAACAGCCGTTGCTGCTGCTGATGCTGGCCCTGTACGACGGGGCCGAGGGCGCCCTGAGCGACACAGCCAACGAACGCGCATCATCGCTCAACGGTGGTCAGCTTTATGAGCGTTTGCTGGCGTCGTTTGCTGCGCGCGAGGTCAGGCGCCTGCACGCCGGGCAACCCGATGACCTCATGCCCGCGCTGGTCGAGCAGGAGTTGCTGCGCCTGTCCGTGGTCGCGTTCGCCATGTTCCACCGGCTGCGGCTGTGGGTCACCGAGCGCGAACTCGACGCCGACCTGGCCGGGCTGGGTCTGACCCCGTCGCGTCCGGGCCGCACCGAGGCGTTCCGTGCCCCGATCACCGCCGGTCAGGAGATGGTCGGGCGTTTCTTCTTCATCCAGCGTGCGCAGGCCGTCCAGGACG
This sequence comes from Actinoplanes sp. NPDC021490, assembly GCF_055562135.1. Classification (NCBI taxonomy): domain Bacteria; kingdom Bacillati; phylum Actinomycetota; class Actinomycetes; order Micromonosporales; family Micromonosporaceae; genus Actinoplanes; species Actinoplanes sp. NPDC021490. Next base: position 210,081 of record NZ_JBVHFW010000015.1, on the reverse strand, counting down.
ATCAGACCCTGCAGACGTACGAGTTCCTGCACGCGACGTTCGGCGAATACCTGGTGGCCCGGCTCGTCGTGCAGGCCGTCCGCGACACCGAGGCGCGCGAGCGGGCGAGCACCCTGGCGTTGCGACTGGGTGCGGCGCCGGACGACGACCTGCTCGGTTCGTTGCTCGGGTTCACGTCGCTCACTGCGCGGGCCACCATCCTGCCGTTCATCGCCGAACAGTTCGGGGGCGACGATCGTGAGCGTTTGCGCGCGTGGCTGGTTGGGCGCACCGGCCAGGCGGTGACCCGTCCGGCGTACGGGGAAAGCTCGTATCGCCCGGTCGACAAGCGCATCGATCATTGGATGGCGACATATTCGTTCAACTTGCTGTTGCTCACCCTTGCGTGCGGCGGACAACTTCGCGCATCCGAGTTGTTCACCAGGACGGACGATCCCGCGTACTGGATGCGCGCTTCGGCGTTGCAGTGGCGGGCAGCCATCCCCGGCGACATGTACATGGATGCGCTCGAGATTCTGCAGGTCACCCGGGTCTGGCACGAGGGCCGGCGCGACATCACGCTAGAGCTGACACTGGACTGGACGGCCAACCCGCCAGGCCCGATGGACGTCGGCTGGTTCAACGATCACCCGCCGGGAAGCGAGCATCCGAACGTCTATCGCTCAGAATTCGCCGTGCACACCTTGCTCAGATCGATGCACCTGAGCAACTCCCTGGGCGACAGCACGATGCTGCACACTTTGGAGCCGCTGCTCACGCTGATGCCCGACGCGCTGACGACTTTTGTCGCAACGGACGGAATCGAACAGTCCCTCGCGCGCAGCCTGGTCGAACTCTGGCTCGCCTCCGCCTCGGGCAACGAACGACCGGAGGCGCGGGCCGACCGCTACCGGCGAGTGGCGTCCGCCATCGTTTCGATCGACCGAGCGAGGCCGGACGTCCCCGCACTCACCGGACTGTTCATGCAAGCGCTGTACGCCGACATCGAACGCCTCCCGGGCGAACTCGTCGACTACATGACTGAGGTGGTGGTGGTAAGCGATCCCCGGGCATCCGACCGAGCCGGCGAACTGGCCGTGCGTTGCATGCTGCATCCTCGGGTGATCGGCCGCCCCACGTCGGTCGACTCGTTGCTCCAACTGATTCTGGATCACATGGCCACCCTCGATGAGGAACTGCTGACCCGGGCCCTTCACGCGCTTTTCGACGATGGCACCCTCGAGCCCGAATATCTTGCGGAGGTCGTGACCCGGTTGGACGCTCATGACGGTGGCCGGCGGGTGGCCGCCTTGGAACTGCTCGATCCGGCCCTGACGGCGCGCCTCTCCGCTTTCCGGTGACGTCATCCGCTCCGGATCGGCCTCGACCTCAGCCGGGCGGGCGGCACAGCGGGACGGGGCGTTCCGTGCTGGGGCGGGTGAGATCGGCCGGCGAGACGCTCCTCGTACGGGTGGCCCGGCGAACCGCTTATTCGGTGACTTCGGCGGTTTCGTAGGAGCGGGCGACAATGTCGCGCAACGCAGCCTGATCGGCCTTGTCCACGCGCTTCACATACAGGCAGCCCTTGCCCCGGGTGTGCGGTCCGAGGCGTTCGAGCAGATCCCCGTACGCCTCCAGATAGCCGGTCAGATAGAGCACGGTCTGCGCCTTGCGGGGTGCGAACCCGACCGCGGCCACGTCGCCCTCGCGGCCCGACTCGTAGCGGTAGTGCCGGGAGCCGAAACCGATGATGCCGCTGCCCCACATTGTCGCCGGTTCGCCCGTGACCTCGCCCATGAGGCCGACGAGCAGGCGTGCGTCCCGCCGGCGTTGCTCGTCTTCAATCGTTTCCAGGAAAGCCTCGACGTCGTCTTTCGCCACGGCGAACAGAATCGCACAGAAAAGGGGCCGGGAGCAGGGTCGGAGCAGGTCGGTAGCGATGCCCGCGCGAACGGGTGCGGAGGCCGTCCGGCCGCCTACCGTGATCGTTACCCCCCTCGAAAGGACCCCCATATGAGCCTGCGCCTGACCGCCGTCGCGGCCGCGACCCTGGCCACCCTGTCGATTCCCGGCGCGGCGCTGGCCTCCCCGGGCAAGGACCGTGACCGCGACGGCATGCCGGACAAGTACGAGAAGGCCAACGGGCTCAACCCGCGCAAGAACGATGCGCGCGGCGACAAGGACCGCGACGGACTGCGCAATCTTGCCGAGTTCCGGGCCGGCACCAACCCGTCGAAGGCCGACACCGACGGGGACGGCATCCGCGACCGCGACGACAAACTGCCCAAGGTCAAGGACGGGTCCAAGGCCAAGTTCCGGATCACCTCGTACGACTCCACGACCGGGGCGCTCGTGGTGGCGTACGGGAAAGGGTCGTCGTTGACTGTGACCGTCACCGGCGAGACCGAGCTGGAGTGGAAGGGGCACCGCAAGGGATGCACCTCGCCGGCCACGGTGGCCAACCTGGTCACGGGCGCCGGCATCGACAAGCTGAAGCTGGGACGGCCGTCGTCCGACGACTCCGACGAGACCGAGCCCGACGACTCCGATCACGCCAAGCCCGACGACTCGGACCACGCCAAGCCCGACGATTCCGATCACGCCCGGCCCGACGATTCCGATCATCACTCCGGGCGGGACGACGCGGGGCATCACGCTCGTTCGGCCACCCCGGCGAGTGACGCCACTCCGGTTGCCGAGGAGATCGGGCTGGTCTGCGCCGCGGGCTCGTAACGCGGGGGCTCTAGGCTCGTCGGCATGACCCGCATCCTGCTGATCTCGGGCAGCACCCGCGAGGACTCCTTGCAGACCGCCGCGCTGCGCACTGCTGCACGTTTCGCTCCGGACGACATCAACGCCGGCCTGTTCGAGGGCTTGCGCAGTGTCCCGGCGTTCGTGCCCGGCGAGCCGAACCCGCACGACACCGTGGTGCTGCTGCGCCACCAGGTGCGCATCGCCGACGCCGTGCTGATCAGCACCCCCGAGTTCGCGGGCACGCTGCCCGGCAGCCTCAAGAACCTGCTCGACTGGCTCATCGAGGACAACCTGCTCGACGGCAAGCCGGTGGCCTGGCTGTCGGTGTCGGGCGAGGGCGAGGACTACGGCGCCCGCACCACGCTCGAAACCGTCATGAGCCACACCAACGCCAAGGTCCTGCGCGCCGCATGCATCCGGGTCCCGATCGATCCCGCCTCGGTCGACCGCGCCGGCCTGATCACCGACCCGAGACTGCACCAGGCCCTGCAGGACGCGCTGCAGGCCCTGGTCCGGGTGCTGGCCCTCAGCGACGCCCCACCCCGCCCGGCTTGGCAGCACTATTCGTCCGTGTTCCCGGTGATCGAACGCCGCGACACCTCGGCCCTCCCCGACTGGCAGGCCGGCTGACCCACTGGCGGGCCGGCTGACTCACTGGCGGGCCGGCTGACTCACTGGCGGGCCGGCTGACTCACTGGCGGGCCGGCTGACCCACGACCAAGCGCCGCCGCGGGCACGGCTCGGCCGAGTTGTTGCGGCGGTATTCGACCGCGGCGCCCGTCCGAGTCCGATTTGCCGCAGTTCAGGGGCGGGCCGGTCGGCGCGGGCCAGGGCCAGCCGCCCGCACCACACCGGCGCCGGGAAGAGCACGTAGAACATCAAGAGGCCGATGAGCAGGACCGAGGCCGCTTGCTGTGCCCACCGGGTTTCTTGTCCGTCAGTTGTCGGTGACGGACGGGGAGGCGGCGTGAACGACGAGCAATGGAATCGGGACTTCTGGCGGCGGTTCGATGCCAAACAAGCCAAGATCGATGCCGATTACCGCGCGTGGCAGCGCAGCCAGGGGATCGAGGACTCCGGCTCGTCGGGGTGCGGCTGTTTCGTCTGGCCCGCGGCGGTGCTGTTTCTGGTGGTCATGAGCCTGGTGGTCTGCTGCGGCAGCGGCGGCCTGCTTCAGCGCGGCGGGAAGTGCTACGAGGTCGACTTCTCGGTCTGTTTCTATCGAGTAGTCGACGAAGTGCTCTGACGCGTTTGTTCGCGCGGAGAGCTGCCCCGGCGACCGCGCCGGCCGGGTGTCAAGCGCCCTTGCGGCTGGCTATGGCCTCGAGGAAGATTTCGCCGATCTTGGCGGGGTCGGTGGCGATGAAGACGCCGCCCGAGCCGGAGGCGCCGACGATGGCCTCGAGTTCCTTGCGGTCGATGGCTGTGCCCATGCCGATGATCACCATGCGGACGGGGCGGGCGGGGTTGCGGAGCTTCGTCATGCGGGTGACCAGTTCGTCGATCGTCAGGCCGCCGGGGTTGTCGTTCTGGCCGTCGGTGTAGATGACCACCGAGTTCGACACGCCGGGACGCCAGCCGCGCAGCATGGTCTGGTAGGCGGCGAGCGCTGTGTCGTAGAGGCCGGTGTCGCCGCCGCGCTTGGGGACGATCTTGGCGATGGCGGCTTCCAGTTCGGGGCGGTGGGTGGCGCAGGGGGAGATCGGGACGTTCTCGATCCAGGGGCGCTTGCCCGCCATGTTCGTCGAGAACGTCCAGTTACCCACCGACCAGCGGTCGTCGAGCAGGCCCAAGCCCTGCCGCGCGACGCCCTGCGTGACCACGGCCCGGGTCGCGCCGCCGGCGGTCGGGACCTTCTCGTTCATCGAACCAGACACGTCGAAGACGGCCAGCATCCGGCCGGGCTGCGTGATCGCGGTCCAGCTGCCGAGCAGTTGGGTGATCGCCTTGGCGTTGATCGGCGCGGACGGCGGGACGACCGGGGGAGCGTTCTTGGGGGCGGCGAAGCCGGGGCCGGGCGTGCCGCCGGGGCCGCGGACCCCGGCCTTGGCCAGCTCGTCGCCGAACAGGCCGGTGCGCAGGGCGGTGCGCAAGGTGCTTGCGGCGGCCGCCTTCGGGGGATCAATTCCGGGCATGACCGCGTACGGGTAATCAAGCACCACGGACGCGGTGGGGTAGGCGGCGGCCAGCGGGGTGGCGGGGCCGTTCCGGTTGTACGCGATGACGTCGGCCTCGGACAGCGGGACCAGGCCGATGTCGCCGGTCTGGAACTTCTGCAGCACGGCGCCGCGGAGGCCCGACCGGTTCTCGGCCAGCGCCCGCATCGCGCCGACCCGGAGCTTCGCGTTGGTTCCGGCCGCGCCGGCGACGGCGATCAACCCGGCCAGGCCGGTGGCGTCGCGTTCGGGGTCGACGACGGCGGGCCGCAGGGTCTTGTCGGTGGCGATCCGCTGGGCCAGACCCGCGAGCGACGGCGGGTTCGGACCGGGGGCCGCGAAGACCAGGGGGCTCTCGGCCACCGACCCGAGCACCACCGGCACGAACCCGGGCGCCTCGGAGGCCAGTCGCTGCAGCCACATGCCCGAGTCGGGGATCCAGACGTCGGCCGTCGTGTCCTGTTTGCGGGTCGCGCCGGTGACCAGGTTGACGCCGTGCTTCTGGCCGACCGCGGCCGCCATCGCCGTGGGGTCGACGGCGGCCACGGCGACGGTCACGCAGGCGCCGTTGCCGGTCCAGTCGCCCGCGGCGGCCCGGACGGCGGGCGCGATCTCGGGGGCCGCGGCCACCTTGAGCGCGACAGTCGTGGGGCAGTCGTCGGCGGACAACTGCCGGTATCCGGCCCATCCGCCTCCGGCCAGTGCGACCACGACGACGGCGGTGACGGCGGCGATGATTCCCGAACGCTGGAGCGGACGATGACGGCCAGGCATCGAGCCAGCATGATCTCGCCGCCGGGCCGGGGCCATGGGCGTACGGGGAAATTCTTTCACTAAAGATGCAAATAGTTACTTGTCGATCACCCGTCGCGCGGCGCCGCCGGAACGCATCCTGCACATCCATGTGCTTGCTTGCTGTGCAAACGCACAGCAGAATGACCGGGAACGGGGGAGGATGGCAACGATGCGATCTCTGGACGCGACCGATGCGCGCATTCTGCTGGCGCTCGACGCCGATCCCGACGCCACCGTGGTCGCCCTGGCCGAGCGTCTGTCGATGTCGCGCAACACCGTGCAGGCCCGGTTGCGCCGCATGCGCGAGTCGGGCGCCCTGGGGGCATATTCGCGCAGGCTCGAGCCGGCGTCGCTGGGTTATCCGCTCATGGCGTTCATGACGCTGTCACTGAGTCAGCGTGAGGGTGACGCGGTGGCGCAGCAGATCGTCCGCATCCCCGAGGTGGTCGAGATCCTCGCGACGACGGGCGACGGCGACCTTCTCGTACGCATCGTCGCCCGGGACACCGGCGACCTGTACCGCATCACCAACCTGGTCGTGGCCGCGCCGGGGGTCGTGCGCACCTCGACGTCGATCGTCCTGCACGAGGTGGCGCCGAACAGTGTGGACGGCCTGTTGCGTCGTCACACGGCGGAGTCACGCTGACTTACGCATTGTCACCGAACAATATTGTCGTTCGGATACGAATAGGCCCTCCCGCCGGAAATGATCTTTCTCGCTACTGAGCTTTCGCGGAAAAGAAAAGGCGCGCGACATCGAGTTGTTCAAGGGCCTGCACCAGGGGTAATGCGCACGATGTCTAGTACTCCGGGGCCTGAACAATGTGCTGAATCGAGGGACGAATCTACTGTGGCCACTGCAACTTGCACACCAAAACGGGCACTCGACGCGTCCGGTAGATGAATTGGCACATTCAATCCGTCGACACTCATTGTCGCGGTCGGGTAACCCTTCGTACTCTGATGGTCAACAATCATCGATCAAGATGAGTGCGAGAAGCGGGCCGACCTGGCGGCGGCCTGCGGGGGAGCCGAACATGCTGATCAAAGTCATCGACCGGATCACCGACCAAGCCCTCCACGAGACAATGTGGAACATGTATCGGGATGCGTTCGAGGAGCTGAACCACCTGGCGGTTCAGCGGCATCTGATGTTCCGGTCCGAGTTCGACGAGGTAATGGCGGACACGCGGGTCGACAAGTACCTTGCCCTCGATGACGACGGCACCATCTGCGGCGTGGCCACCTATACGAACGATCTCGACGCGGTGCCGTTGATCGCACCGCAGTACTTCGAACGGCACTGGCCCGAGCACTACGCCGCGAACAAAATCTGGTACATCGGCTTCGTGGCGGTGAGCCCGCACGCGCAGGGTCGCGAGGCGTTTGCCCAGCTCGTGGAGCAGATGTACATGGTCGCCTCGGCCCAGAACGGCCTGGTCTGCCTGGACATCTGCAACCACAATGACGAGGTGCGGCGGATGTCCCGGGTGTTCCGGATGATGGTGAGCCGGCTGTCGGACAACATGAAGTTCACGCGGATCGACCAGCAGTCGTACTGGCTCTACGAATTCCCCTCGGCAGCCTGACGCTCTCGCGCAAAAACGCGGCAGGCCGCCGACTTTGTCGACGGTCTGCCGCGGAGCTGGGGGGAAACCTTCAAGCCATAGGCGACCTCCGTGTCGAGACGGGTGCTGACCTCTCGGTAGCCGCGTTATCGGGTACGGCCACCGGTTCTTTCCGCCCGGCCCGCGCGACGTCTCGCGCGAGCCGGTGGAAGCTCAGTACGGATATCCGCTTCCGCTGCGGGCGCCGACCGGATCGGCGTGCAAGGCCCGCAGCATGGATGCGCTATCGGGGACGACGCTCACCCGCCCTTCGGTGCCGCGGCCGATTGCCGCGTAAACCTCCGGACGTGCGGCCCGCATGATCATTGCCCAGACGAAGCCGACCAGGGCAACGGCCAGATAAAGCGCGGGAATGAGCCACTGGAACGGTGAATCACCGTCGACTTGAAGCAGTTCACCGAAGCCGATGCACGTCGCCGCCAGCACCACCGTGAGCAGCAGGAAAGCCGCGGCCGGTGCGACGTACGCCTTCCAGATGCTCTCCCCGCGTTTGTTCCGCATGAAGAACGCCAGGACCGCGGCCGACGCGGCCCACATGAGAATGAGGACGCCGAGGCCGCCGATCGTCGTGAGCCAGGCGAAGACGAAGACCAGCGGGTCCGAGCCGACCAGGGCGTACAGGCTGAGCACGATGATGGCCAGCACGCTCTGGGTGATCGAGCCGAGAAGCGGAGCTCCCGTACGCGGGTGGGTGCGCCCCCATGCGGCCGGGAGCACGCCCTCACGCCCGAGAGCGAACTGGTAGCGGGACACCGCCGCGTGGAACGCGAGCAGCGCCGCGAACACGCTAGTAAGGAAGAGGACGTAGCCGAGGTCGATCAGGAAGCCGGGCAGATGCGGCCCGACGAGCTGGAAGACCAGGTCGGTCTGGTGCGTGGCGGCTTGCGCGGCGATCTGGTCGGGGCCGGTGTTGACCGACATCGCCCAGGCCGAGAGCGCGCACAGGACGCCGGCCAGGATCACCGCGATGTGGGTGGCCCGCGCGATCGTGCGCTTGGGGTCCTTCGCCTCCTCGGAGAGCACCACGGTGGCCTCGAAGCCGACGAAGCCGGCGATCGCCAGCACCATCAGGATGCCGATCACCGGGGTGGCCAGCGGCGCCGGGGAGAACTGGGAGAAGGTGATGTGGCCGTCGGCCGGGTTGCTGATCATCACGAGGTCGTAGATCAGCACGACAGCGATCTCGAGAACGAGCAGGACCGCCAGGACCTTGCCGCTCAGGTCGACCCAGAGCAGGCCGAGGATCGCCACGGCGAACCAGGCGCCTATCGCGCAGGCGTACCAGGGAACGGTGAAGCCGAACGCGGCCAGGATGCCGCTCGCGACCGACCCGAACAGTCCGAACAGGCCTATCTGCATGAGTGAGTAGGCGGGTAGGGCGACGAAGGCCGCTCCTACGCCGATGATGCGCCCCAGCCCATGACTGATGTATGAGTAGAACGCGCCGGTGTTGACGATGTGCCGGCTCATGGCCACGAAGCCGACGGTGAACAGGGACAGCAGCCCGGCCGTGACCAGATAGGCGATCGGGACGGCAGTGCTGCCGATGATCGCGTAAATGGTGGTGATCGATCCGATGATCACGGTCAGCGGTGCCGCGCCCGCGACTCCGAAGAACACCACCGAGGGGACGCCCAGCCTGTTCTTGGCCAGCGCCTTCGTGACGATGTCCGGTTCTGCGGGTTCCATCCGCGCCATCAACAGCCTCCCGGCCCAGTGTTCAGAGTTGTTGCGCCCGAGGTGGTGGCGCCCGATGCCGCTCACCGGCGGCCAACAGTGACAACCGAGCCCACGGAGGCTTCGGTGTATTCGACGAGCTCCCGGAGGTCGGCCGGGAGCGACCCGACGGCGCTGGGCAGCGACTGGAACGCGTGCCGGTGCGCCTCGAAGTCGTAGAGCACGTGCCGGGTGAGCCCGGTCGCGGCGACCAGGCCGATCAGCACCCGGTCACTGATGCTCATGCCCATCCCGCGAACCAGCATGTTGGCCAGGCGGGCGGGCGCCCACGCGGCCGCGTTGCGCTGGGCCGCGCTGTTGGGCATATAGAGAGTCTCGGTGGAGAGCATCCGCCGCTTGGTGACCGCCTCGACCGCGCCGAGGCGGGTGAGTCGTTCGCCAACGCGAATCGCCGCGTCCTGGGAGAGGAAGGCCAGCCAGATCCGGACGTCCCGGTGTTGCGGCTGAGCGACCAGCAGGTCCAGCACGTCGTGCGCGAGCGCGTCCGACGGGGGATGCCGGTCGAGGATGATCAGATCTCCGTCGGAGATGCCGATCCGGCCTTCCATGATGAGTTCGCCTAGTAGTGCAGCGGCCAGGCCTAGGCCGGTCGCACGTGGATGGAGACGGGACCGACCGGTGCGGTCCTCGTGTGCGATCAGGAAGTACTGGTCAGCCAACACGCCGCCACGCCCCTTAGACAACGTCTTGATGGTCTCTGGTCGGGTTGGCAGTGAGCACCACGGCCGCGATGATCACTGTCGGTAGAAAACGCTGTAACTCGATGTCCGCGCATCATGTACCCGCCGAAGAGGCTGATACAAGAAGGCTAGTACTTTTTGTTTGGTACGCCGTGTTTGGATCATGAAGGCCTGGGCCGTACTATCGGTCTCACTAGGACCGAGGGAGTCCAGGTGTCCGTTGATGAAGGGCCAACCCTGCGCCGCCGCCGTCTGGGAGCTGAGCTCAAACGGTGTCGCGAAGCAGCAGGATTGACGCAAGAGAACGTCTCCAGGCATTTCGAGTGGCACGCGGCCAAGGTCACGCGCATCGAGACCGCACGGGTGGCGGTGACCCCACGCGACGTCAAGGACCTGCTGACCCTGTACGGCGTGGGTGATCAGGACTACCGCGAGGCGCTGGTCGAACTGGCCCGGCTGTCCCGCGAGCGAACATGGTGGACGGACTACCGGGACATCATGCGTCCCGGCAACTTCGTCGGCCTCGAAGCGGCGGCCGCCTCGATGCGGGCGTGGGAGCCGATCATCGTGCCCGGGCTGCTGCAGACCGAGTCGTACATGCGCGCGCTGATCCGCACCGGCCGATCCAACGAGTCACCACAGCAGACGGACCGCCGGGTCTCGCTGCGACTCACCCGCCAGGTGCGCCTGCGCGGGGAAAGGCCGCTCGAACTCACCGCCATCATCGACGAATCGGTGGTACGCCGGATGGTGGGCGGTGACGACGTCATGAACGAACAGCTCCGGCATCTGATCGAGGTCGCTCAATTACCGAATGTGATGCTGCAGATTCTGCCGTTCAGCGCCGGCGAACACACGTTCCTCGGCGGTTCAGCAGCGCTTTTGGAGTTCCGGGAGACCACCCATTTGGATGTTGTCTATCTTGAAGGTCTTGCGGGAGACTACTACGAAGAGCAACCGGCCGAGGTCGTTCGATACCGGCAGGAGTTCGAGCGATTGAGTGCCAGGGCGCTCGACCACAGAATGACCATCAAGATGATCGAGAGCCTGCTCGTCGCGTAGTGCTCTTCGAGACAACCGCATATCGAAGGGGGGTGCTTGAGTTGCTCACGCACCAGCTGAACGCTGCTGTTCTCACGGGCGCGGTCTGGAAAAAGGCCAGCCGTAGCAACGGCAACGGTGGAAACAACTGTGTCGAGGTCGCGTTCCTCGACCAGGGAGTCGCTGTCCGGGACAGCAAGGACCGCTCCGGTCCTGCGCTGATGTTCACGACGGCGGAATGGGCCGCCTTCGTCGGCTCCGCCAAGGACGGCGAGTTCGACCTCGAGGCATAAGCCGAACTCTATCGATAAGCACGCACCGGTGGGAAGTGCCTACTTAAAGTCATCTTTCCGAGGGCGCGTGCTTTTCAGGGTGCCGTGGTTCCCCTCACCAGGAGTCGCGGCACCCGCACTCAGAATCACTATTCTCACCCATTCCGGTGAACTTTGTGCGACGCCTTCACGCCATTCACCGCCGTCCCGTTTTCGGTCATCAGGCGTACGTCGGGAACGTCGTCGTGCCGAAATGAGACCGTTCCCGCGACGCCCCGCACATCGTCGGCTACCGATGCCACGAGGAACTTGCGTTGCCGCAGGGATTTCGAGCGCCCGATCGTCGTAACGTGAACCCGGCGCGCGATAGTCGGCCACTTGCGCCGCGTCCCGGGCGCCCGGCTCGAGGCGGCGCGGCTGGTGCCGCCCGACACACCTTCGTTCCGCCGGTATGACCGTTCTGGACGTGTTCGGCGGCCGGCTGCCACCGCGTGGGAACGGGCTCTTCGCGGTGCCTGGTACAAGACAGAAATGCCGCACAGCGGGTGCTGTGCGGCATTTCGGCTGTGCGCCGTGCTTTGTCTTCAGACGCGGCCGAAGTCCTGGGTCCAGTACGGGGAGCCGCCCGACGTGAAGGCCAGGCCGACGCCGACGGCCACGCTCGAGCAGTTCAGGATGTTTTTGCGGTGGCCCGAGCTGTTCATCCAGCCGGTCACGACCTGCTTCGGGGTGCGGTAGCCGTAGGCGATGTTCTCGGCGGAGGCGCCGTTGCGCGGGTAGCCGGCGCGGACCTCGCGGGTGACGAAGTTGCTGCCGTCCGACCCGGTGTGGTCGAAGAAGCGCTCCTGGACCATGTCCTGGCTGTGCGCGCGGGCCGCCTTGACCAGGCGGTCGTCGATGCGCAGCGCCTTGCAGCCGCGGGCCGTGCGCTCGGCATTGGTCAGCTTGACGACCTCGGTCTCGTACGCGGCCTGGTCGACTGCCGCGGCCTTCTTCGGCGCCTCGGCGGTGGCGGCCGCGAAGGCGGGGGCGCCGGCAAGGGTCGGGATGGCGATCAGGGCGGCGGTGACGATGGCGCGGCGGACGAAACGCTTCAAGTTCGGGCTCCTTCGGACGTTCGGCTGCTGTCAGCGATACCGATCGGGGCGTGCGCGCCCGGATGAAGAAGGGGACCCGGAAGGCAACGTCGGGCAACCCAGCCGCACCGGTGGTGCCCGATTTGCCCGATAAAAGGAAGCGACGCGGGGCCGGCTGCGTCAAGCCGGCCCCGCGTCTGGGAGAGGTGAGCTCTAGGCGGTCAGGGTCCAGGAGTTGATGTAGCCGGTGTCGGTCCGGTACACGTCCTGCACCCGCAGCTGCCAGGTGCCGTTGGCGGTCTCGCTCGACAGGTTCTTGGTGTACGTCGTGTTGACGTTGTCGGCGCTGTCGGAGGACGAGGTGGCCTTCAGGTTGTAGACCGTGCCGTCCGGGGCGACCAGGTCGACCCGCAGGTCACCCCGGTAGGTGTGGACGATGTTGACCGCGATCGTCGAGGTCGCCGAGGCGGCCCGGGCGCAGTTGCTGATCGCGATGCTGCTGCTGATCGCCGAGCCGGCGTCCGGGATCGTGACGTCGGTGGCGTTGGTGCCGGTGCAGGAGCCGCCGGGCGGCGTCGTCGGCGGGGTGGTGGGCGGCGGGGTGGTGCCGCCGCCGGTGCAGGTCGGGTCGGCCGTCTGGGCGGGCACGTTGACCGCGTCCCAGGCCGCCTTGACCGTGTTGAACTGGTCGCAGCTGCTCGGGAACAGGTTCTTGGCCGCGGTCAGCGTCCAGGTGCGGTACTTCAGGTACGACGAGCTCGACGTCTTCATCAGCATCGCGTTGTACATGATCTTCATGGCGTTCTGGATGCCGAGACCGGTGATCGCGCCCGAGCCGCTGCACCGGGTGCTGGCGGGCTGCCCGTTGGACGGGTTGGTGCCCTCGGCCATCAGGTAGAACCAGTGGTTGCCGGGGCCGGCCGCCGCGTGCACCTCGGAACCGGGGGTGCTGCTGCTGTAGCAGTTGCTGTCCCCGGCCAGCGACGGGTTGTACATGTACCGGATCGGGCCGCTGCCGACCAGGTTGACTTCCTCGCCGACCTGGTAGTCGGGGGCGTCGTTGGGGTTGTTGATGAACCACTCGGTCGCCGCGCCGATGGTGTCGGCGACGAACTCCTGGGTGCCCGAGCGCGAGATCCCGCCGGGCGTGGTGTCGTCGATGCCGTGGCCCAGCTCGTGACCGACGACGTCGGCCGAGGAGATCCACTGACCGGCGGTGTTCTTGCCGATCTGCACCTGCGTGCCGTCGTAGTAGGCGTTCTGGTCGTTGAGGCCGACCCGGATCGGCCACGCGCCGCCGCTGCCGTTCTGGCCGTTGCGGCCCAGCCACGACGAGAGCATCGCGTACTGCTTCTGCGCGACGTAGAAGGCGTCGACGCAGCCGGTCTCCTTGTTGGTGCCGGTGCCGTTGCCCCACACGTTGTCCGGGCCGCTGAACGTGGTGTTGCTGGCCGCGTCCTGGCAGCGGATCGTGGTGTGGCTCGGGTCCTGCAGCAGGTAGGACGAGCCGGACTGGGTGGTGTCGATCGAGACCGAGCCGTTGATCCAGCCGGTTCCCGTGCCGGTGACGTCGATGACCCTTTCCGTCGTACGCAGGACCTGCCCGCTGGTCGCGTCGACGTCAACGGTCAGGCGGCTGGGCCCCTCGGCGCTGGTGCCGGCGACCGTGGTCTGCCAGGCCAGCTTGGCCGTCTGACCCTCTTCGGCCAGCACCACGAGCTTCGTGCCCTCGACGGTGGTCACCGTCTTGAGCTGGGCCTTCGCCGTCGCGGCGGCCGCGGTGCCGGCGATCTTGGCGGTGGTGGAGAGTTCGCCGAGCGGGGCGCTCTGCGCGACCGACGTGTACTTGGTCTGCCCGGCCGCGTCGGTGACGACGACCAGGTCGCCGCCCTCGACCGGCAGCCCCTTGTAGGCCCGCTTGTAAGGCACGTAGTTGAGTCCGGAGGACTGGATGACCTTCTGCTGCTGGAAGGTCTCGTTCGAGCCGGCGTGCAGAATGGCCGGGCGGCTCGCGACGAGCGCGTCCGCCTTGTTCGCGGCCAGTGCCGCGACGGCCGAGGGGTCCTGCGGCGCCGCGGCTGCGGGCCCGGTCACGGCGACCATGGCGGAGGCGGCCGCGGTTCCGGCCGCCAACGCGATGATCAAAGGGGTTCGACGTTTCACGCGGGTACTCCTCTCCCGCCCGGGGGTTGTGGGCGGGCTCAAGGTCCGATGGTGAGACCGTAGGCATCGACGCCTGTCACCGAATCAGGGAAAACCCTTGCGCGTGCCCGGCGGCGTACAACCCAGGGTGTACGCGGGGGTCGTCCCTGGGTTGACGACAGCGCGGCCGCCCGGCGGGAGCATGTCGGCATGACTGAGCGAGAGTTCCGATTCGGGGTCGTGGCGGGCCGGGCGGCCAGTGGTGACGAGTGGACGGCGACCGCCCGGCGGGCCGAGCGGCTGGGCTACGACACGTTGCTCGTCCCCGACACGTTGCACACCATGTCGCCGTTCCCGGCGCTGGCCGCGGCGGCCGCCGTCACCACTCGTCTGCGCCTGGGCACCTATGTTCTGAGCGCGCCCAACCGGTCGCCCGGACTGGTCGCGTGGGAGGCCGAGACGCTTCAGCTGATCAGTGGCGGGCGCTTCGAACTCGGCATCGGCGGTGGGCGTCCGGGGGCCGAGGGCGACGCGGCCGCCCTGGGCGCTGATTTCGGCACGCCGGCCCAGCGGCTGGCCCGGGCCGGCGCGACGATCGATGCCGTACGCGCGTTGGAGAAACCGCCGTCCGTGCTGGTGGCGGCCAGTCGCCCGCGGATGTTGCGGCTCGCCGCCGAGCGGGCCGACACGGTCGCGCTCGGTCTCCCGCCGCAGTCCACCGAGCCCGAGCTGGCCCGCATGGTCGACGCCCTGCGCGACGCCGCGGGGGAGCGATTCGGCCGCCTCGAGATGCACCTGAATGTCGCCGCCGTGGCCCCGGCCCCCGGCGATGTTCCGCCCTGGGTGAGCCGGATGGTGGGTGGCGATCCGGTCGCGATGGCCTCCGCCGGTGGCATCGCCTTTCTGACCGGCTCGGCCGACCGCATCGCCGATCTGCTGTGCCGGCGGCGCGAGGAGTTCGACGTCTCCTATGTGGGTGTGAGCGGTCTTTTCATGGAGGAGTTCGCGCCCGTCATCGCTCTGCTACGCGCATGATTCAACAACATGAACGGTGATTCAAGTGAGCGCTCCGTAATCTCATGAGTTCGCAAAGTGACATTGTTGACGTGGCGGGTGGGTATCCCGTGGGGCATCATGGCCGGACAGCGTCCCCTGAGGAGTGTGTGATGACCTCACAACTCGAGCTCACGGCCCGCACCGCGTTCGCTCAGGTACTTACCGCCTGGCGCACCCGCCGGGGCCTCTCGAAGAAGCAGCTCGCCGCGTCGATGGGCTA
Source organism: Actinoplanes sp. NPDC021490 (assembly GCF_055562135.1). Lineage (NCBI taxonomy): Bacteria > Bacillati > Actinomycetota > Actinomycetes > Micromonosporales > Micromonosporaceae > Actinoplanes > Actinoplanes sp. NPDC021490. The sequence continues at coordinate 194,545 of NZ_JBVHFW010000015.1, read as the reverse complement.
CCACCCGTCGTACATCAGCCATGTGGAGAGCCTGCGCCACCACCCGACCCTCGAGTTCGCCTGCCGCGCCGAGGCGGTCCTGGCGAGCGGCGGCGAGATCATCTCGCGGTACGAGCAGTGCCGGCAGGCCGCCGGTGAGCCCGCGCCCGCCCCGGTTCTCCGCAACGACTACGAGCCCAGCCCGATGCTGCCGGCCACGCTCGTGATCGAGGAGGAGAACGCCACGCTGACGTATGCCGACGGATGGTATTTCTGCCGCGTCGAGCGTGTGGTGCGCAACGTCGGCGACCGGCCCGTCACCTGCTATCCGGTGCGCGTCGATGTCGACCGCTACCCCGACCACCCCGGCGTGTCCCGCCGGTTGTATGCCGAGAGCCCGCTGCAGCTGTCCGATCTCGACTTCGCGGCCCAGGCCGGTGACGAGCGTCCCGAGACGATGGACGTGCGTGTGACGCGCTCCTCCGACGCGTACGTCAAAATGGTCCTGGTCTTCGGCAACGCCCGCGCACGGTTCCCGCTCTATCCGGGCGAGCGCACGCGTGTGACGTATTCCTACCGGGTGCCCGCCAGCCTGTGGGGCCAGTGGTTCCAGCGCGACATCCGGTTCCCGACCCGCGCGCTGACGATGTCGTTGCGGCTGCCGGCCGGGCTCGCCGCCGAGGTGAGCGCGGAGACATTGTCGTACGCGGGAATCAAGGGTTTCTCTCCCACCGAGTCGCCGGGGGAGAACGGCACGGTCGTCTACACGCTGCGGCTGCGCGAGCTGCTGCTGACCAGCCAGATCCGGTTGCGGTGGCGGTTCGCCGAGCGTGCGCAGGCCGGGCGCGCCCATCGGGCGGCGTGACGGTCAGCGCTCGCGCCACGGGCGGCCGGTGCCCTGATATTCCGAGAGCGGGATGACGTCGGTTCCGGCCGGCATGCGATCGGTGTAGAGGCGGCCCTCCAGGTGGTCGATCTCGTGCTGCACATGCCGGGCCGGCCCGCCGGTGAAACGGGTGACCTCGACAGTGCCGTCGGGGTGCCGGTGCTCGACCTCGACGCAGACCGGCCGCTCCACTTCGCCGCGCACGTCGAAGAAGCTCAGGCACCCCTCGAACAGGGTGTCCCGGTCGGCCGACTCGTCGACGATCCGCGGGTTGAGCAAGACCAGTTCCTGTTTTCCCGTACGAATGACGGCCGCGGCCCGGTCGATGCCGATCTGCGGTGCGGCCATGCCCATGCCCTTGGCGAACCGGTGCGCCCCGGCCACGCGATCCATAGCGGCCCTGATCAGGGCGATCGTGTCATGCGCGGCGGCGGCTTCGCGGGGCAGTTCGAAGGGGCGGGCCCGGGCTCGCAAAGCCGGATCACCGGCCTGCACGATCCCCAGCGCGATCATGCGCTGGGCCGGACTCGGTTGCTGGGCAGCGTGTTCCGCTCTCACCGGCTGCGCCGCAGACCCGATCTCGTCCGCGCTCACACATTGCGCGGCCTGCTCGGTGTCGTGCGCGCTCACACGCTGCGCGGCCGGTTCGGTGTCGTGCGCGCTTACACGCTGCGCGGCCGGTTCGGTGTCGTGCGCGCTTACACACTGCGCGGCCTGCTCGGTGTCGTGCGCGCTCACACGCTGCGCGGCCTGCTCGGTGTCGTGCGCGCTTACACACTGCGCGGCCTGCTCGGTGTCGTTCGCGCTCACACGCTGCGCGGACGGCTCTGTCTCGTTCGCGGTCGTGCGCTGCTCGGTCGGTTCGGCGTTGCTCGAGGTGGTGCGCTGTTTCGGGATCGGCCCCGGCCGGGTGGACCGGGGGCTCGGGGGTTCGGTCGGTGGTCCGGGGCTCCTGCGCTGCGCGGGGATCGGGTGCTCCGGGCTCATGTGCCTCCTTTGTCCGGACGGAGGCCACGCACTGCCCAGGCCGACGCGGTCAGCGGGATCGTCCCGTCCGCCTCGACCGGCAGGCGCGACCGTATTCGCTCGCGGATCTCGACTTGCTGGTTCGCGCCGAGCGTCGCCAGGTAGGCCGGTGCGGCGCCTTGCCCGCCCAGGAACGGCCCCCAGAAGTCGTCGAACCCGGCGAACACGGTGGGAATCTCGATGGCCCGGGTGCTGACGTCGATCAACCCGGCCTCGGCCCACGCCGCGTGCAGCGCCGCCTCCCGGCAGATCGGAAAGCGCGGGCCCTCGTCGCGTTCCGCGGCGGCCGGAACGATCTCGGCGGCGGCGTCCCAGAAGTAGCGCATCATCCGCATGCCGCCCGTGTAGTCCCAGACGTACGACCCCACGACCGCCCCGGGCGCGGCCACCCGGGCAAACTCGGCGACCGCGCGCTCGGGACGGGGCACGAAGTTGAGCGCCAGCCCGCTCACGACGGCGTCGAAGCTGCCATCCCGAAACGGCAGAGAAGCCGCATCACCGGCGACGAGGGCGGCCGCCACGGGCGCCGAACTGAGAAACCCCCGCGATGGATCAACCCCGATCACCCGGGCCGGGCCGGGCGCGCCCGCCGCGCTGTTCACTGCTGCGGCGGTGAGGATTGCCGAGGTCAGGGCGCCTGTCCCGCAGCCCGCATCGAGCCAGCGCCGGCCGCCCGGCACACCCAGCCAGCGGACGAATTCGGCGGCCACCAGGCGGCTCCACCGGCCGACATAGGCCTCATAAGAGTCGCCGACCTCCCACACATCCGCGCTCATGCACTTACTCTGCCGCACGAAACCATTGATCGTCGTGTCTGTGAGCAATCGAATTTGTGCACTGCGTGACGATCCTGCGGTGCGGTGGTCGAGTTGCGGGCAGGAAGGCGGGCGCCGTCAACGCCGCGCACACGGCGCCGTCAACGCGGCGCAGACGGCCGTCAACAACGCGCGGACGGTGCCGTCAACAACGCGCAGACGGCGCTGTCAACGCCGCGCAGACGGCCAAGGCCCGCGCGGCGAACCCGCCTGGCCGGCCGGGCGGCGTACGGGCGGAACTAGATCTGGCGGTCCCGGCCGGCGAAATAACCCGCGATCATCTGCGGGACTATCAGGCACAACACCAAGGTCAGCGGGGCCCGCCAGCCGTTGGTGGCGTCGTGCAGGGCGCCGACCAGGAACGGGCCCGGGATGGCGATGATGTAGCCGACGCTCTGGGCGAACGCGGACAGGCGGACCACCGTGGCGGGGGTGCGGCCGCGCAAGGCGATCAAGGTCAGGACCAGGGGGAAGGCCGTGTTGACGATGCCCAGGAACGTGGCCCACAGCCACGGGGCGGCGGCCGGGTCCCACCACAGGCCGCCGTAGCCGGCCAGGCCGAAGACGCCCAGGCCGACGGCTATCCAACTCTGGTTGCGCACCCGGCCGGCCAGCGCGGACAGGCCGAAGCCGAGGGGTACGCCCAGGAACGACGTGAGGGCGAACAGCAGGCCCGCCTGCTCGGCCGAGACGCCGGCATCGCGGTAGATCTGCGGGAGCCAGCCGATGATCACGTACGCCGAGGTGGACTGCATGCCGAAATAGACCGCCAGCGCCCAGGCGACCGGGTGCCTGGAGACGCGTACGAGATCCTCGGTCTTGATCTCGGCGGCGGGCGGGATGGGCTCGCGGGCCAGCGGAAGCCATGACGGCACGGCCAGCACCGCAACGACGGCCCAGCAGGCCAGGCCGATCCGCCAGTCACCGCCGAACGCATGATCGGTGAGCGGGACGGTGGCCGCCGCGGCGGTGGTGGCGCCGACGTTGAGCGCGACGGTGTAGAGGCCCGTCGTCGAACCGACCTTGTCGGGGAAGCGGTCCTTGACGACCGAGGGCAGCAGCACGTTGACGACCGCGATGCCTCCCAGCGCGACCAGGCTGAGCAGCAAAAACAGGGCCGTGCCGGGGGCGAACGGGCGTACGGCCAAACCGGCCGCCAGCACCACGAGACCGACCAGGATCACCCGGGACGCGCCGAACAGCCGGGCCAGCCGGGGCGCGGTCAGACCGACGGCGGCGAAACACACGACCGGCACCGAGGTGAGCAGACCGGCGACGGTGGAACTCATGCCCAGCCCGTCGCGGACTTCGTCGAGCACCGGGCCGACGCTCGTCACCGCCAGCCGCAGGTTGACCGCGGCCAGAAGCAGCGCTACCAGCGCAATCATGCGCCCGCGACGCTTCTGAGTCAGGTCTTCCTCGGCAGTCACCACTTACATATCATCGACCCCGGGAAGATCAGGCTCACGACCGGTCTTGTTCCTGTTCCACCTGCTGGTTCCACTCGCGCTTCGAAGACTGCCACCCGTCCTCGTTCATGCCGCGCCGCCAATAACCCGAGATCGACAGCTGGTCCATCGGGATGCCGCGCTCGTTCTTCAGGAAACGACGCAGGTCCCGTACGAACGTCGCCTCACCGTGCACGAACGCGTGCACCTGGCCCTCGGGAAAGGCGTTCCCCCGTACGGCCTCGACCAGCGCCTCGCCCACCGGCCGGCCGTCGCGGTGCAGCCAGGTCAGCTCCAGGTCGCCGGGGCACTCGAGCTTCTGTTCCTCGTCGGCGTTGTCGATTTCCACGTACGCCCGTACGCGCGCACCGACCGGCATGCCCTCGAGCGCGGCGGCGATGGCGGGCAGCGCGCTCTCGTCACCGGCCAGCAGATGCCAGTCGGCGTCGGGGCTGGGCGTGTAGCCGCCACCCGGACCCATGAACCGCACGACGTCGCCGGGCCGGGCCGCGGCCGCCCACGGTCCGGCGATGCCCTCGTCGCCGTGCACCACGAAGTCGACCCACATCTCGGCGATCTCGGGCAGCCACTTGCGAACCGTGTATGTCCGGACGACCGGCCAGTCCTCGCGCGGAACGGTCTCCCGGATCGTGCCCATGTCGAACGGCTCCGGATAGGCGGCGCCCGGCTTCGGGAACAACACCTTGACGTAGTGGTCGGTGAAGGCGCCCGCTTCGATCGTGCCGAGGCCCTCGCCGCCCAGGACGACCCGGATCATGTGCGGGGTGAGTTGCTCCACCCGGGTGACGACGGCCTCGGTCGCCGCTCGTGCCGGCCTGTTCGCCATTATTGGTCCTTCGCATCCGGGATTCGAGCTGCCGCCGGTAAGGCTACCCTCACTTTTCAAGGGCAAAGGGGAGGGCGGCCCGCGTGATGCGGACCGCCCTTGTCAGTTCTCCGGAGAAGCTACTCCCAGGTGCTGCCGGGGAGCCGCCGGCGCCGGGTGAGCGCCATGATGATCAGGCCGATCATCAGGAGGACCGCCGCTCCGCCGACCACCGCGACCGTGTTGTTGCCGGTCAGGGCGAGCAGGCCGCCGTCTTCCTTCTTCGGGGCGTCGGCCTGCACCTGGGCCACCTGGTCGGCCACCGGGGCCTTGTTGCCCGAGTTGAACTGGCCGTCCTCGTACGTGTAGTCGGTGCCGCCCGCCGCGGGCGCTGCGCTCTTGCTGGTCGCGCGGGGCTTCGGGGCCTTGGTGGCCGGAGCCTCGTTGCCGCTCTCGTTGCCCGACTCGGTGTCGCCACCGTTGTTGTTGTTGCCGCCGGTGTTGGCCGCGGGCGGCCGGGTGGTGGCCGGGGGCCGGGTGCCGGCCGGCTTCGTCGGCTGGGTGGCCGGCTTGGTCGGGTCCGGGGTGAAGTCGTCCTTCACTGTCGGCGCGGTCGTCGGGATCTTGGTCGGAGGCTTGGTCGGCGTCACGGTGCTGTTGGGGTTGCCCGGCGTCACGCCGCCGTTGTCCCCGCCGCCGTTGTTGCCGCCGCCGTTGTTACCGCCGTTGTTGCCGCCGCCGTTGTTACCGCCGTTGTCGCCACCGCCGCCGTTGTCGCCGCCGCCGTTGTTACCGCCGTTGTCGCCACCGCCGCCGTTGTCGCCACCGCCGCCGTTGTCGCCACCGCCGCCGTTGTCGCCGCCACCGCCGTTGTCGCCGCCACCGCCGTTGTCGCCGCCACCGCCGTTGTCGCCGCCACCGCCGTTGTCGCCGCCGCCGGCGTTGCCGACGGTGATGCGTACGGCGTCGATTGCCGGTGTCTGGTTGGCGCGCACCATCATCGGGGTGCGGTGGGAGCCGTCGCCGGCCCACGAGGAGCACTGCGCGATGCCGTCGGTCGGCATGCCCGGCACCTGGATGACCACCTCGTCGGGGGCCGCGCCACCCTTGGTGTCCTCGGTGGCGACGAAGAACGCCGGAACGGGGTCGGGCGCGGGCGCCTCGTTGGTGTTCGGCAGCATCCGGCACGCGGTGTGGAAGTGACCGCGGACGAGACCGTCCCGCAGGACCGAGCTCTCCACGTAGTACCCGCCCTTGCCGGCCGCCAGGAAGCGGTCGCGGATCAGGTTGCGGGTGCTGACCGTCAGGCTGAACGGCGTGTTGGCCGCGACGCGCTCGGGCGCGTTGGTGATCAGCAGGCTGGGGTTGTCCTTGGCCTCGCCGACCTCACCGAACTCGGTGGAGATGCAGCGGCTGCCTTCCTGGAACCCGTTGTGCGGAGTCAGGTTGCTGTCGATACACGTGTCGGTGAGGATCACCTGCCCGTTGACGACCTTGCCGGCCCCGCTGCCCTCGGGCCGATCGTTCTCGGCAGCGCCGGAGATCTGGGCGAAGCCCACGGCCGCACCCAGGGCGGCGATCACCGCACCGACCGCGAACAGCCGTCGGTTGCGTCCCGACGGCGTGGCGGCCGCGCGGCGGTAAGCAGACCTACGCATGCGTGATACCTCATCTTCGAAGAATCCACCCGGCCCAATTTCCGACCGGCTCCCAGACGGTAAGAGCCACCCCGCCGGATTGCAATTCCGAGAGCGAAATTGATGAATTCTTAGCCCAAACTTAAAGAAAAAATATGGGCGGGCGCCGAACCCTCCGCATCCTCCGAACGGCTGATGTCCAGAGTTCAACCAAGATCGCAAAAACTTTGCTGACCTGCGACTTCTTCTTCGACCCAGTCGCAGGCTCCTCCGGCGGCTCGCCAGGCGCCTCGCCCCCGAGAAATGTAGATCAAGTGACCGTGGATGAGCCTAGGAGCAACCTGGGAAAACCATTCCAGCATCATTCCCAAGCCTTTCGCAACGCATTCAACCACTTACGCATTGCTCGCCGCCGTCGCTGTCCCCCATCGAACCGGCCGCGGACCGGCCCACGGCGTGCTGCCGATCGGACTGGCCACGGACCGACCCGCGATCTGCCGCTGACCGGACCCGCTGCCAACGAACCCGCTGCCGACCGGCGTGGCCGGCAACGACCGGTGGATCGAGCGGAAGGCGCTGGGCACTGCCCGGCTCCCGCCCACGGGCGCCTTCCGCTCCGCTGCCGACCGGCCCCGCTGCCGACCAGCCCCGCCGCGTCTCGCGCCCAGCTCGTGCCCGCGGTCAGTGAGCCAGATCTCGTCGCCGCGACGTCGGCCCTGTGGACAACTCGCGTGCGGGAAACGCGGTCCAGCGCCTCCTGTGGACAACGCCGGAGGCGCCGGCTCGGAAAGCACTACCTTGGGCCCGCCCCCTGGTGGGGTGGGGCGTAAACAGAGGGGAGCGGGGATCTCAGAGGGGCCACAGGCCTCGAGACTGGTAGACGTCTTTGAGCACGGTCAGGCGGTCGGTCATGATGCCGTCCACGCCCAGGTCGAGCAGGCGGGTCATTTCGGCCGGGTCGTCGATCGTCCAGACGTGGACCTGCAGGCCCAGGCGGTGGGCGAGGGTGAGGAAACGGCGGTCGACCACGGGGAACCGGCCCCGTCGCGGGGGGACTTGGATGGCGGCTACCGAGGCTGGGAGGCGTGGGCGGGCGCCGGTCAGGGAGGCCAGGCGGAGCAGGGCGGCTGAGCGGGCGCCTACGGAGGTGGCCACGGTGGGGCCGGCCAGGGAGCGGACGCGGGCCAGGCGGCGGTCGCTGAAGGAGGCGAGCAGGACTCGGTCGGTGGCGTTCGAGTTGCGCAGGCAGTCGACTGTGGGGGCCACTCCGGTGTCGGCCTTGATGTCGATGTTGAAGCGGATCTCGGGCCAGGCGGCCAGCACCTCGTCGAGCCGGGGGACGAGGGCGGCGCCGCCGATTCGTACGGTCTTGAGGTCGGCCCAGGTCATCGTGGCGATGCTTCCGGTGGCGCCGGTGACCCGGTCGAGGGTGGGGTCGTGGAAGACGACGGGGATGCCGTCGGCGGTGGCGTGCACGTCGGTTTCGACGTAGCGGTATCCGAGTTTGACGGCGCGTTCGAAGGCCTCCGCCGTGTTCTCGTCGCCGTCGGCCGCGCCGCCCCGGTGGGCGAAGGCCAGTGGCGTCGGCGCGTCCAAGTAGGCGAAGGGCACGGGCCGATCCTAGGAGCCGGAATCTTGCGGGACGCGGCGAGTGGGGGCGTGCTTTGTTGCACAGAGGTAAAAGTCCGTCGTTGACATTGACCATCGACGTTGAACCTGATGATTCTTCAGGGGGCGCGGACCGGGAAGCAGAGGTGACTCACCCTGGAAACCAGAGAGTTCGACGTGGTCGTCGTGGGTGGCGGCACCGCCGGGTCGGTTGTCGCGTCGCGGCTCTCGGCCGACCCCGACGTCCAGGTCTGCCTGATCGAGGGCGGCCCGTCCGACGTCGGTGACCAGCGGATACTTCAGCTGCGCAACTGGATCAACCTGCTCGAGTCGGATTATGACTACGACTATCCGATCGTCCCGCAGGCCCGGGGGAACTCATTTCTGCGGCATGCGCGGGCGCGGGTTCTGGGCGGCTGTTCGTCGCACAACACCATGATCAGTTTTCTGCCGCCGCCCGAGGATTTCGCGGACTGGGTGCGGGCGGGTGCGGCCGGATGGTCGTACGAGGAAATGTTGCCGCTCTGGAAACGACTCGCGATCAATATTGTGCCGGTGGCGCCGAAGGATCGGAATCCGCTGGCCGAGGACTTCGTGGCCGCCTGCCATGCGGCGCTGGGTGTGCCGGTGCACGAGGACTTCAACGCGGCCCCGTTCGCCGACGGCGCCGGCTTCTTCCCGGTCGGCTACTACCCCGAGACGGGTGTGCGGTCGTCGGCGTCGGTTGCCTACCTGCACCCGAATCTGGACCGCCCCAACCTGACCGTCCTCACCAACCATTGGGCCTATCATATCGACCCGGATAACGGTATATACGTAAAAATCGGGCAGGCGGAGGGTGGGGGACGAAGGGCCGGCGGCGGCGCGGGGCGGGCGAGTGGCGGGGGCTGGGACGGCGGCGGGAGTGAGCGGACCGTTCTTGTGCGGGCCCGGCACGAGTACGTGTTGTGTGCGGGGGCCGTGGATACGCCGCGGCTTCTGCTGCTGTCGGGGATCGGGCCGGCCAAGGAGCTCGAGAAGCTCGGCATCAAGGTTCAGCAGGACGTGCCGGGGGTCGGGGAGAACCTGCTCGATCACCCGGAGTCGCTGATTCTGTGGGAGGCCTCCCAGGCCATCCCGCCGATGTCGGCCATGGATTCCGACGCGGGGCTGTTCGTGCGGCGCGAGGCCGGCGCCGAGCGGCCCGATCTGATGTTTCACCTGTATCAGATTCCGTTCACGTTCAATACCGAGCGGCTCGGCTACGACGTTCCGCGGCATGGCTTCGGGATGACGCCCAACGTGCCTCGGCCGCGCAGTGTGGGGCGGCTCGCGCTGGCCGATGCCGATCCGGGGACCAAGCCGCTGCTCGATTTCCGGTATTTCACCGATCCGGGTGGCTATGACGAGCGGACGATCGTCGACGGGCTGCGGCTGGCCCGGGAGGTGGCCGCGACCGAGCCGTTCGCCCGGTGGATCGCGCGGGAGATCGCGCCGGGGCCGGGGCTGCGGTCCGATGCGGAGCTGGGCGCGTACGGGCGGGCCGCTCATCACACGGTCTATCACCCCGCGGGCACGTGCCGGATGGGGTCGCCCGCGGACGAGCTGGCGGTGGTCGATCCGCAGCTGCGGTTGAAAGGCGTTCCCCGCGTACGCATCGCCGACGCCTCGGTCTTTCCGCTGATGCCCTCGGTGAACCCGATGGTGACCGTCCTGATGATCGGCGAACGGGCGGCCGACCTGATCAGCGCCGAGCTGAACCGAGCGTAGGGGGAACCGGGGATGGCACCGATGATCGCGGTAACGGATCTGTGGAAGGTGTTCGGTCCCCGGGCCGATCGGGTTGTCGGCACCGGACTGGCCGAGCTGTCCCGGGCCGAGCTGCGTGCCCGCACTGGGTGTCTCGTCGCCGTCCGCAATGTCGGCTTCGAGGTGCAGCCGGGCGAGGTCTTCGTCGTGATGGGGTTGTCCGGCAGCGGCAAGTCGACGCTGGTGCGGTGCCTGACCCGGTTGATCGAACCGACCAGCGGTGAGATCAGCATCGGCGGCGAGGCGGTGCGCGCGATGAGCCCGAAGCGGCTGCGCGACCTGCGGCGGCGGCAGGTGGCCATGGTGTTCCAGCACTTCGGGCTGCTGCCGCATCGGCCGGTGCTCGACAACGTGGCGTACGGGCTGGAGATCCAGGGGGTCTCGCGGGCCGAGCGGCACCGCAAGGCGGACGAGGTGCTGGCCCTGGTCGGGCTGGAGGGGCACGAGCAGCAGTACCCGGATCAGCTGTCGGGCGGCATGCAGCAGCGCGTCGGCCTGGCCCGGGCGCTGGCCGCAGACCCGGAGGTGCTGCTGTTCGACGAGCCGTTCAGCGCGCTCGACCCGCTGATCCGGCGAGACATGCAGACCGAGGTGCGCCGGTTGCACGCCGAGGTGGGCAAGACGCTGGTTTTCATCACGCACGACCTGGCCGAGGCGCTGACCCTGGGCGACCGCATCGCGGTGCTGCGCGACGGCGAGCTGGTGCAGGTGGGCACGCCCGAGGAGCTGGTCGGCGCCCCGGCCGACTCCTATGTGGCGGATTTCGTCCGCGATGTGCCGCGTTCGGACGTGCTGACGCTCCGCTGGATCATGCGGGATCCGTCGCCCGGCGAGCTGTGCGAGGACGAGCCGCTGAGCCACCGTACGGTCATCCGGGACGCGATCCAGCGGGTGTTGCGGGCCGAGCGCCCGATCGCGGTCGTCGACGGCGCGAAGCGCCTGGGTGTGGTCGACCGGGACCGGCTGCTGCCCGCGCTGGTGAGCCATCACCGTCAGGTGCCGGCGGGTTCCCGATGACGACGACCGTGCCGCCGCCGGCCGTCCAGGGGCGGGTCGTGGAGCCGGTGATCGGCTACCCGGCCGCGCCCCGGCGGCTGGGGCGGCTCCGGACCCGTACGGTGGCCGCGCTCCTGGCCGTTGTGACGGTGGTGGCCTATCTGCTCTTCCGCACCGACGGGGCGGCCGACAGCAGCGATGCCGCGGCGTTCAGGTTCTTCGACAGCGTCCGCGACTGGGTGGACGCCAACCGGGACACCAGTCCGGTCTTCCTCTACGGCTTCAACTACGTGCGTCTGGGCGTACGGCTGCTGGTCGACGCGGTGCAGGCGGCCCTCACCGGGCTCGGGTTCGCGGGCCTGGTCGCCGCGGTCAGCGCGATCGGGCTGGTGCTGGCGGGATGGCGTACGGGCCTGCTCGCGCTCGGCGGTTTTCTCGCGTTCGGCGTGCTCGGCTTGTGGGAAGAAAGCGTCGACACGCTGGTCCTGACCCTGTCGGCCGTGTTCCTGAGCGTCCTGATCGGGGTCCCGCTCGGGGTGCTCGCGGCCCGGGTGCGCTGGGTCGGCGCGACGCTGCGTCCGGCGCTCGACGTCATGCAGATCATGCCGACGTTCGCCTATCTGGCGCCGATGACGCTGCTGTTCCTGATCGGCGAGCCGGCCGCGGTGATCGCCACGATGATCTACGCGGTGCCGGCCACGATCCGGATCACGGCGCTCGGCATCGGCGAGGTCTCGCCCACGGCGGTCGAGGCCGCGACGGCGCTCGGCTCGACCCGTTGGCAGTTGCTGAGCAAGGTGCGGCTGCCGATGGCCCGGACCACGATCGTGCTCGCGGTCAACCAGACGATCATGCTGGCGCTGTCCATGGTGGTGATCACCGCGCTGATCGACGCGCCCGGCCTGGGGCAGAACATCGTGAACGCCCTGGAGCGGGTCAACGTGGGGGCGGCCTTCGACGCCGGGCTGGCCATCGTGATCCTCGCCGTCGTGCTCGACCGGATCGCCACCAACGCCGCCCGCCGGGCCGGGGTCCACCGCACTAAGCGGCAGCGCCGGGTGATGTGGCTGACCGCCGGGGCCGCGCTCCTCGGCGTGGTCGTCCTGGGCCGCTTCGGTCCGGCGTCGGACGTCCTGCCCGGCTACTCCTTCGCGGGCCCGGTCAACGACCTCGTCGGCTGGATCGAGCTGCACTGGTACGACGTCACCGAGGGGCTCAAGAACGGGATCAGCGCCGGCCTCCTCGACCCCCTGGAGACCCTGCTGGTGACCACTCCGTGGTGGCTGTTCGTCCTGGTCGTGGCCGCCTTCGGCACCCTGATCAGCGGCTGGCGCGCCGCCGGGATCGCCGCCCTGGCCGCGGCCGGGATCGCCGGGCTGGGCCTGTGGCAGCACTCGATGCAGACGCTGGCCACGGTGCTGGTCGCGATCGTCCTCACGATGGCGATCGGTGTGGCCGTCGGCGTGTTCTGCGCCCGTCACGATCGGCTGGCCACCGCCGTACGCCCGGTGCTCGACGCCGCCCAGACCATGCCGTCGTTCGTCTATCTGCTGCCCGCGGTCGCGCTCTTCGGCGCCAGCCGTTTCACCGCGATCGTGGCCGCGGTCATCTTCGCCGTCCCTCCAGTCGCCCGGCTGGTCGAGCGAGGCGTCCGCGATGTGCCCGCGACCGTCGTCGAGGCCGCGGCCTCGGCCGGTTCGACGCCCCGGCAGTTGCTCTGGAAGGTGCAGCTGCCGATGGCCCGCGGCGGCCTGCTGCTCGCGGCCAACCAGGGGATCGTCATGGTCCTGGCCATGGTGGTGGTCGGCGGCCTGGTCGGCGCGGGCGCCCTCGGATACGACGTCGTCGCCGGCTTCTCGCAGCGCGAGCTCTTCGGCCGGGGTCTGGCCGCCGGTCTCGCCATCGTCCTGCTCGGCGTCCTGCTCGATCGCCTGACCCAGGGTCACACCTCGAAGGGATCTCGAAGATGAGAAGCATTCGCGCGGCCGCCGCGGCCGTCCTGATAGTCAGCCTGACCGCGTGCGGCGGCGCCACCTCGGGCGCCGGGGAGGACAAGCCGAGCGCCGGGGCCAAGGGCACGGTCAACCTGGCGATCAACCCGTGGGTCGGCTACGAGGCGAACGCCGCGGTCATCGCCTATCTGCTGGAGAAGAAGATGGGCTACACCGTCGACAAGAAGGAGCTCAAGGAGGAGATCGCCTGGCAGGGCTTCGAGACCGGCGAGGTGGACGCGATCGTCGAGAACTGGGGGCACCCGGATCTCAAGAAGACCTACATCGAGGACAAGAAGGTCGCGGTCGAGGTCGGGCCGACCGGCAACGAGGGCATCATCGGCTGGTACGTGCCGGAGTGGATGACCCAGCAGTACCCGGACATCACCGACTACAAGAACCTCGACAAGTACGCCGGTCTGTTCAAGACCTCGGAGTCCAAGGGCAAGGGGCAGTTCCTGGCCGGTGACCCGTCGTTCGTCACCAACGACGAGGCCCTGGTCACGAACCTGAAGCTGAACTACACCGTCGTCTATTCGGGCAGCGAGGCGGCCATCATCAAGGCCGCCCAGCAGGCCACGGCCCAGCGCAAGCCGCTGCTCTTCTACTTCTACGAGCCGCAGTGGTTGTTCGCGAAGGAGAAGTACGTGCGGGTGAAGCTGCCCGCCTACACCGAGGGCTGCGACGCCGACCCGAAGAAGGTCGCCTGCGACTACCCCGACTACAAGCTCGACAAGATCGCGAGCAAGAAGTTCGCCGACGCCAACAGCACCGCGTACCAGTTCATCAAGAACTTCTCGTGGACCAACGACGACCAGAACCTCGTCTCGGACTACCTGACCAACCAGGGCATGTCGGCCGACCAGGCGGCGGAGAAGTGGGTGAACGAGCACGAGGCGGCCTGGAAGCCGTGGATCCCGGCCGGCAGCTGACATGGGCATGGGCATCCCCAAGGTGGTGATCATCGGGGCGGGCGTGGTCGGCTGCGCCCTCGCCGATGAGCTCACCGTGCGCGGCTGGACCGACGTGACCGTGCTCGAGCAGGGCCCGCTCTTCGTGACGGGCGGGTCCAGCTCGCACGCGCCGGGGCTGGTCTTCCAGACGAACCCGTCGCGGACCATGTCCCGGCTGGCCCGGTACACCGTCGAGAAGCTGGCCGGGCTGGGCTGTTTCCAGCAGGTCGGCAGCCTCGAGGTGGCGACCACCCCGGAACGGCTGGCCGAGCTGCACCGGCGCTTCGGCTTCGGCCAGTCGTGGGGGATCGGCTCGCGGGTGATCGACCCGGTCGCCTGCGCCGAGATGGTGCCGCTGCTCGACAAGGACCGGATCCTGGGCGGGCTGCACGTGCCGGTCGACGGGCTGGCCCTGACGGTCAGGGCCTGCGAGGTGCAGGCGGAGAGGGCGCAACGCCGGGGCGCCAGGTTCGTCGGGCGGGCCCGGGTGGTCGAGGTGATCGAGCGGCAGGGACGAGCGGCCGGTGTGCGCACGCCGGAGGACACCTTCGAGGCCGACATCGTCGTCAGCTGCGCCGGCTTCTGGGGGCCCAGGATCGGCGAGATGGCCGGCACCGTGATCCCGCTGCTTCCGATGGCCCACCAGTTCGTCCGCACCACGGCCGTCGGCGCCCGCGACGCCATGCCGATCGTCCGGCACCAGGACGAAGATCTCTACTTCCGGGCGTACGGGGAAGGCCTGGGGATCGGCTCTTATCGGCACGAGCCGATGCCGGTGAGCCTGGACGAACTGGCCGGCGGCCCGCACCCGTCGATGCTGCCGTTCACCCCGGACACCTTCGCCGAGTCGTGGGACGCGGCCGGCGAGCTCATGCCGGTGATCAGGAACGCCGGGCGGACGGACGGCTTCAACGGCGTGTTCTCGTTCACCGCCGACGGTTTCCCGCTGCTGGGCGAGTCGCGCGAGCTGCCCGGCTTCTGGACGGCCGAGGCGATCTGGGTGACCCACTCGGCCGGGGCCGCCCGTGCGCTGGCCGAGTGGCTGGTCAGCGGCCGTCCCGGCGTCGACCTGCACGAATGCGACCTGAACCGCTTCGACCGGGCTCAGCTCGCCCCGGCCTACACGCGGGAGCGGGCCATCCGCAGCTTCGTCGAGGTCTACGACATCGTCCATCCGCTCGACCCGCCGTCGGTGCGGAACGTCCGGGTGAGCGCCTTTCACGCCCGGCAGACCGAGCTGGGCGCGGTGTTCGGCGAGGCGGCGGGCTGGGAGAGACCCCTCTGGTACGCCGCCAACGCCGCGCCCGAGGAGGAGCCGCCGCGCGACGAGTGGTCGAGCCGGCACTGGTCCCCGATCGCCGGGACCGAGGCCAGAGCGACGCGCGAGAGGGTCGCCCTCTACGACATGACCTCGCTCATGCGCCTCGAGGTCGACGGCCCGGTCGGCTTCCTGCAGGGCCTGACCACCAACAACGTCGACAAGCCGGTGGGCTCGGTGACCTACACGCTGCTGCTCGACCCGGCCGGCGGCATCCGCAGCGACATCACCGTGGCCCGGCTGGGCGAGCGGCGCTTCCAGGTCGGCGTCAACGGCCCGATCGATCTGCACTGGCTGCGCGACCACGCCCCGGCCGGCGTGCGGATCCGCGACGTCACCGGCGGCACATGCGGGCTCGGCGTCTGGGGTCCACGGGCCCGTGACCTGGTCGCGCCGCTGACCGGCATCGACGTGTCGCCCGGCGCGTTCCGTTACTTCCAGGCCCGCGAGGGGTTCCTGGGCACGGTCCCGGTCACCATGCTGCGGCTGTCCTACGTGGGCGAGCTGGGCTGGGAGATCTACGCGCGGGCCGACCACGGGCTGCGGCTGTGGGACACGCTGTGGGAGGCCGGGCGCGACCACGGGCTGATCGCGGCGGGCCGGGCCGCCTTCACCAGTCTGCGGCTCGAAAAGGGCTACCGGCTGTGGGGCGCCGACATGACCGGGGAGGACAACCCGTACGAGGCCGGGCTGGGTTTCGCCGTACGCCGCGACGCCGGGGACTTCCTCGGGAAGGACGCGCTGCCCGATTCGCCGCCGGAGAGGCTCCTCACGTGCCTGCGGCTGACCGGCGCCGGGGACGTGCCGATGGGCCGCGAGCCGGTGTATGCCGGAGGAGACCCGGTCGGCTTCGTGACCAGCGCGGCCTTCGGGCACACGGTCGGCGCCCCGATCGCGTACGCCTGGCTGCCGGCCGCCCTGGCGGTGCCCGGAACCGAGGTGACGATCGGGTACTTCGACCGCAGGCTGGGCGCCACCGTCGCCGCCGAGCCGCTGTTCGACCCCAGGCACGAACGGCTTCGCGCCTGAACACACCGGGAGGCACACCTTGTCGGCGTACGACGTCATCGTGGTCGGTCTGGGCGGCATGGGCAGCGCCGCCGCGTTCCACCTCGCGGCCCGCGGCCAACGGGTCCTCGGTCTGGACCGGTACGGCCCGGCGCACGACCGGGGGGCCAGCCACGGCGGCTCCCGGGTCACCCGGCAGTCCTACTTCGAGGGCCCGGAGTACGTTCCGCTGCTGCTCCGCGCGTACGACCTGTTCGACCAGCTCGCGGCCGACTCGGGCCGGGACGTGATCACGCTGACCGGCGGCCTGATGATCGGGCGGCCGGAGAGCCGTACGGTCGCGGGCAGCCGGGCCAGCGCCGAGCAGTGGGGCCTGGTGCACGAGATCCTGGACGCCTCCGAGATCCGCCGCCGCTTCCCGACGCTCGCGCCACAGGACGACGAGATCGCGCTGTTCGAGGCCAAGGCCGGTTTCGTACGCCCCGAGGCCACCGTCGCCGCGCACCTGCAGCTGGCCGGTCAGCGCGGGGCCGACCTGCGCTTCCACGAACCGATGACCAGCTGGGAGCCCGAGGGCGAGGGCGTGCGGGTGACCACCGCCCAGGGCAGCTACACCGCCGGCCAGCTCGTGCTCGCGCCCGGCCCGTGGGCCCCCGAGCTGCTGGCCGACCTGGGCATCGAGTTCCGCATCGAGCGGCAGGTGCAGTTCTGGTTCCAGCCGCGCGGCGGGGTGGCGCCGTTCCGGCCCGACCGGCAGCCGATCTATGTCTGGGAGGACGCGGAGGGCGGTCAGATCTACGGCTTCCCGGCGATCGACGGCCCCGGCGACGGCGCCAAGATCGCGTTCTTCCGCCGGGGCACGCCGACCACGCCG
This sequence comes from Actinoplanes sp. NPDC021490, assembly GCF_055562135.1. Classification (NCBI taxonomy): domain Bacteria; kingdom Bacillati; phylum Actinomycetota; class Actinomycetes; order Micromonosporales; family Micromonosporaceae; genus Actinoplanes; species Actinoplanes sp. NPDC021490. The sequence goes on along the minus strand of NZ_JBVHFW010000015.1, from coordinate 177,392 downwards.
GACACGCTGGACACCGAGGTGCACGAGCGGGAGATCGCCGAGATGGCCGGGTACTGCGGCCGGCGGCTGCCGGATCTGCCCGGCGCGTTCCTGCGCGGCGAGCCCTGCATGTACAGCACCACCCCCGACGAGCACTTCGTCATCGCCCGCCACCCCGCGCACGAGTCGGTCACCGTGGCCTGCGGCTTCTCGGGTCACGGATTCAAGTTCGTGACGGTGGTGGGCGAGATCCTGGCCGACCTCGCGACCTGCGGGTCGACCGCCCACCCGATCGGCCTCTTCGACCCCAGGCGGTTCCGGATCCCCGTGGAGTAACAGCATGACCTCATCGCTCGTCCCGACGCTGGCCGGCCACTACTACACCGACCCGTCGATCTTCGCTCAGGAGCAGGACCAGATCTTCGAACGCATGTGGTTCTGCGTCGCGCGCGGCTCCGACGTGGGCACGCCGGGCGCGTTCCGCACGGTGGCGGTCGGCCGCGAGAGCCTGCTGATCACCCGGGCCGCCGACGGGAAGGCGCGGGCGTTCCTCAACGTGTGCCGGCATCGGGGCGCCCGGCTCTGCGCCGAGGAGTCGGGTTCGGTCAAGCGCACCTTCAAATGCATGTACCACGCCTGGGCGTACGGGCTGGACGGCAAGCTCGTGGCCGCGCCCAACCTGGTCAAGATGCCGGACGTCGACCGGGTGGCCTACGGATTGACCGCCGTGCACGTGCGCGAGTGGCTCGGCTACGTCTGGGTGTGCCTGGCCGGCGAGCCGCCGTCGTTCGAGGACGACGTGATCGGGGCCTGCGCCGAGCGGCTGGGCGACGTCGGCTCGATCGAGCGCTACGGCCTGGAGACGCTCGAGGTGGGCCGCCGGATCCGCTACGACGTGCGGGCCAACTGGAAGCTGATCGTCGAGAACTTCATGGAGTGCTACCACTGCTCGACGATCCATCCCGAGCTGGTGCACGTGCTGCCCGAGTTCGCGGGCGGGTACGCCGCCCAGTCCTACGTCGGGCACGGCGCCGAGTTCGGCCGTGACGTCGAGGGGTTCACGGTCGACGGCAGCCCCGGCGTGACCACGATCGGCACGATCGCCGCCGAGCAGGACCGCCGCTACTACGCGATCACGATCAAGCCGCAGGTCTTTGTCAACCTGGTGCCCGACCACGTGATCTTCCACCGGATGTACCCGCTGACCGCCGAGCGCACGATCGTCGAGTGCGACTGGCTGTTCCGGCCCGATGTGGTGGCGTCGGGGGCCGACCTGAGCCGCTCGGTCGAGCTCTTCGACCGGGTCAACCGGCAGGACTTCGAGGCCTGCGAACGCTGCCAGCCGTCGATGAGTTCCCGGGCGTACGCGCAAGGGGGTGTGCTCGTTCCGAGTGAGCACCACATCGGCGCGTTCCACCGGTGGGTAACGGACCGACTGCATCCGATCCGGGGCAAATAGTATCGACTCGGTCACGCGGGTCTGCGCGCTGTCCTACCTTAGGCGACGTCCTAGTGGGGCAAATTATCCGAAATGGAGCGCAGAACTGTGTCTTCCTCACGTTCCCCGAGGCTGGTGGCCCGCGGCGGGCTCATCGCCGCCCTGGGCCTCTCGATAGCCGTCTCGGGTGCACCGGCCCTCGCCGCCGACGGCGACCCGCTGATCGACTACCCGACCTTCAAGGGCGCGTCGCAGTCGCTGGACCGCAACGGCGCGGCCGACCTCATCCTGTCGTCGGGTGACAAGACCCGGCAGAAGATCCTGCGGCTCACGCCGGGCGGCTACCGGCAGTCCGGGTCGGCCTGGTCGACCACCAAGCTCGACGTCACGCGGTCGTTCGAGTCGACCTTCAAGGTCTACCTGCACCACTTCCGGCCGGGCGCCGACGGCATCGCGTTCGTCGTGCAGACCGAGGGCCCGCGGGCGCTCGGCGGCTGGGGTGGCGGCATCGGCTACCGCGGCATCAAGCCGAGCCTGGCCGTCGAGTTCGACATCTTCCAGAACTCGTCCGACCCGAGCCGCAACCACCTCGCGGTGGTGCTCGGGGGCAACCCGGATTACCAGGAGACCACGGCCGAGGCGCCGATCGAGCTCTACGGCCGGCCGTTCAACGCCCGGGTCACCTACGACGCCGACGCGCGGCTGCTGCGGGTCCACGTCAAGTCGCTCAAGGCCGGCTCGCAGGAGTGGCTGGCGCTGGAGCAGAACGTCGACCTGGCCCGGCACGTCGGCGGCGACGCCGCGTGGGTCGGCTTCACCGGTTCCACCGGCACGGGTCTGTCGAAGCAGGACATCTACTCCTGGACCGTCCAGGGGTCGGAAGCCTGACCAGGTAACACGCCGGTGCCGCCCGGTTCGCCCGGCGGCACCGGCAGCACTTGTTTCCCCACCGAGTCTTGGAGAGAAGTATGTCTACGGTCCCCTACGCTCGCCCTCAGGCCGGAGCGGGAACCGAGCTGCCGCCCCCGGTGATCGCGACCGCGAGCGAGCCTCTGGTCAGCATCATCATCCCGGCGCTGAACGAGGCGCGGAACCTTCCGCACGTGATGGCCGCCCTGCCTCAGGTCGACGAGGTCATCCTGGTCGACGGCGGCTCGACCGACGACACGGTCGACGTCGCCCGCCGCCTGATGCCCGGCATCCGGATCGTGCAGCAGAACCGTCGTGGCAAGGGCAACGCGCTGGCCTGCGGGTTCGCCGCGGCCACGGGCGACATCATCGTCATGATCGACGCCGACGGGTCGACCGACCCCCGGGAGATCCCCAGCTTCATCGCGGCGCTGCGGGCCGGCGCCGACTTCGCCAAGGGCTCCCGCTTCTCGGGGGCGGGCGGCAGCGCCGACATCACCCGGCTGCGGCGGGCCGGCAACCTCGGCCTGAGCCTGATGGTCAACCTCCTTTTCCGTACGAGGTACAGCGACCTCTGCTACGGCTACAACGCCTTCTGGGCCCGGCACCTCGACGTGTTCGGCCTGGACAGCACGACGGCCGCCGAGGGCCGGCTGTGGGGCGACGGTTTCGAGATCGAGACGCTGCTCAACCTGCGCGCGGCCCGGGCCCGGCTGCGCATCGTCGAGGTGCCCAGCTTCGAGCAGCAGCGCATCCACGGCGAGAGCAACCTCAACGCGTTCACCGACGGCATGCGGGTGCTGCGCACCATCGCCCGGGAGTGGCCGTGCCGGCGTGCGGCGGCCGAGCGCGCGCCGGAGCGGACGCGGTGAGGATCGGCGTCGTCACCAGCGCCTACCACCCGGACATCGGCGGCGTGGAGACCCACGTCCGCCGGCTCTGTGCGGCCCTGGTGGCGACCGGTGACGAGGTCGAGGTGCTGACCCAGCACGCCGTCGGCTCGGTCGAGACGATCGACGGCGTCCTGGTCCGGCGTTTCCCGCTGACCGTCGCGGCCCCCAATTACCGGTTCTCGCTGGAGTTGTGGCGGTGGCTGCGCGGCCACGCCGGCCGCTACGACGTGCTGCACGCGCACAGCTATCACGCGCTGGCCGCGCTGCCGGCCGCGCTGACCAACCGCACGCCGCTGGTCTTCACGCCGCACTATCACGGCACCGGGCACAGCCGGCTGCGTGCGGCCCTGCATCCGATCTACCGCCCGCTCGGACGCCGCGTCCTGGCCCGATCGAGCCGGATCATCTGCGTCACCCGGGCCGAGCGGGACCTGCTGATCGGCCACTTCCCCGAGGCGCGGGCCCGCATGGTGGTGGTGCCCAACGGCACCGATCCGGCCCCCGACCTGGTGGCCGGGCCCGAGCCGGGCCGCAGCATCCTCTGTGTCGGCCGGCTCGAGCGCTACAAGCGGGTCGACCGGGTCATCCGGGCCATGACCCAGCTGCCGGCCGACCACCGGCTCGACGTGGTCGGCGCCGGACCGGCCGCCGAGGAGTGGCAGCAGCTGGCCGACCGCCTCGGCCTGGGCCCGGACCGGGTCCTCTTCCACGGCCGGCTGCCCGACGGCGCCTTCCACGCCCGGATGGCGTCGGCGTCGGCCGTGGTCTCGGCCTCGGCCCACGAGGCGTTCGGCATGGCGGTGGCCGACGCGCTGACCGCCGGCATCCCGACCGTCGCGTCGTTCATCCCGGCCCACCGGGAGCTGGCCGCGATGGCCGCCCCCGGCGCCCCGATCTGGCTGGTCAACCCGGACGACGAGGTGGCGCTGGCCGACGCGCTGCAGGTCGCGGCGGGCACCGCCCGGGCCGAGCACGGCCGCAACACGCTGCCCACGTGGAGCGACGTCGTGCTGGCCACCCGCGAGATCTACTCGAGCGTGGCGCCGCCGGTCCACGTGATCCAGCAGGCCGCCGGGGCCGGAGCCCGCGACCGATGACCCTGACCCAGCCGGTCACCGGCGACCGTCCCGCCGTCGCCGTCGCCGTCGCGAGCACGCCCGAAGCGCCCGCGACGGCGTCCCGGCGGTCGCCCCTGGCCTGCGCGGCCACCCTCGTCGTGGCCGGGGCGGCCGGCGCCGCCCTGCTCGTGGCGGCCAACCGCGCCGCCGAGCGGGACAACGGCGACCAGTTCGGGCTGTTCTGGCTGGGCCTGCTGGTCTTCACGCTGCCCGCGGTGGCCTGGCTGGTGCGCCGCGCCTCGGGCGCCCGCCTGCGCGTGGCCGTGCTGACCGCGTACGCCGGCTTCACCTACCTGCCCAAACTGCTGCGTACGCCGGACGGCCCGCTCTATCACGACGAGTTCGCGCACTGGCGGCAGGCGCACCAGATCCTGCTCGACGGCCGGCTGTTCGAGCAGAACCCGATCGTCAAGGTCGTCGGCGACTTCCCGGGCCTGCACTCGACGGTCGCTTCGGTCTCGGCGCTGACCGGCGTCTCCATCTGGCACGGCGCCCTGCTCGTGCTGATCACCGCGCACGTGCTGGTCGTGCTGGGCGTGGCCGTGCTGGGCGAGGAGATCTGGCAGGACGCCCGGGCCGGCGCCGTGTCGGCCGTCCTCTACAGCCTGAACAGCTCGTTCCTGTTCTTCGACACCCAGTTCGGCTACGAGTCGCTGGCGATCCCGCTGCTGGTGTGGACGCTTGTCGCGCTGCACCGGGCGATGCGCGGCCCGGCCGGAAGATCACGCCTCGGCTGGTCCGCGGTCACGCTGATGCTCTCGGCGGCCACCATCGCCACCCACCACCTGACCGCCCTCGGGCTGCTCGGCGTCATGCTGATCCTGTGCGCGGTGGCCACCGCCCGCGCCCTGCGCCGCAGCCACCCGCGCGCGGTCACCTGGACCGCCTGGGCGCTGACCGCCGCGGCCGCCGTGCTCGTGGTGGCCTACCTGACCGTGGTCGCGCCGCGCACCGCCGGCTATCTCGACCCCTATCTGGCCAAGGCGCTCGACCAGTTCGCCGGGATGGCCGGCAGCAGCGGCTCGGGCAAGCGCACCCTGTTCCGCGAGTCGGTCGCGCCCTGGTGGGAGCGGTACGCCGCGTTCGGCGCGCAGGGACTGGCCGGTCTGGCCATGGCCGCGGCCGCGTGGCGGCTGCGGTACCGGCGCGAGGGCGACGCGGTCTCCCGTACGGGCGCCCTGACCATGCTGGTGCTCGGCTCGCTCTACTTCCCGGCCGCCCTGCTGATCCTCACCCCGTCCGGCGCCGAAGGGGCGCGGCGGTCGTGGGCGTTCAGCTACCTGGGGATCGCGCTGGTCGTGGCCCCGGTGGTGGTGGCGCTGCTCGGCCACGCGACCCGCCGGGCGGCGCGCATCGCCGTCGCGGGCACGCTGCTCGCGGCGTGCGCGGTGACGATGGTCGGCAACACGGCGGCCGGCATGAACCCGTCCTACCGCTTCCCCGGCCCGCCGGTCTTCGGCTCGGACACCCGCTCGTCGATTCCCGAGGTGGCGGCCGCGTCCGACTGGCTGCGCGCCACCCACGGCCGCGACCTGCGCCTGGTCGCCGACCGCTACTCCGGGCTGATCTTCGGCTCGTTCGGCGGGCAGCGGCCGGTTACCGGGTCGCAGTCGTTCCGCACCTACGACCTCTATCTCGCGCAGCCCGGCCGGCCGGTCCCGCCCCGGCTGATCGAGCAGCTCAGCTCGTGGCGGTTCACCTATCTCGTCGTCGACCGGCGGATGGCCCGGGAGGTGCCGGAGATTCAGATCTACTTCGAGACCAACGAGCCGGTCCCGCACAACGGCCGCCCGGCGTTCACGCTCGGTCAGCTGACCAAGTTCGACAGCACCCCGTGGACGATCAAGGTCTACGACAGCGGCAACATCGCGATCTACCGGTTCGACTTCGGCTCGCTGAGCCCGGCCACCCGGAGCGGCCGGTGACAACCGTCCGCCTGGCGCTCGCCGTCTACGGCGCCCTGCTCCTGCTGACCCTGGTGCACGGGCTGCCCTGGGTGCTGCCGGCCGTCCTGGTGGCCGCGCTGGTCACGATCGGCGAGCTGTGGCTGCGCGCGCTGACCGGCGAGGCCATGCCCCCGCTGCACCGGATCGGCCTGGCCACCGCGGCCGGGCTGGTCAGCCTGCCCTTCGTGGCCCTCACGCTGCACGTCACGGGCGTGCACATCGGCACCCGCTCGGTCGCCGCCGGCCTCGCCGTTCTGGTCACCCTGCTCGGCACGGTGGCGCTGCTGCGGGAGCGGGCGACCGGCGCCCCGGCGGCCGTGTGCCCGCGCATGATCGGCGCGGTCGTCGTGCCCGGCCTGCTGACGCTGGTGGCCGGGTTCTTCGCGCTGCAGGCGTACGACCGGATGCCGCACCCGCCGCAGCCGGGCTACACAAGCGTGGCCCTGGCCGGGTGGGCCGCCGGCATCGACGAGCCGGTCGCCATCCCGGCCCGCGGCGTGCGCGTCCTGGTGCGGGTGAGCAGCGCCGGGAGGCCGGCCGCGACCGAGCCGCTGCGCGTACGGGTGGGGTCCCGGCTCGTCTCGGGCCGCCCGGTCGCCGTCGACCCCGGCACCACCCGGGCCGTCGAGGTCTTCGTGCCCGCACCGCCCGACGGCTGCCTGCACCGCATCGAGATCAGCCTCGGCTCGACCAGCACGGTCTTCTACGGCCGCGGACCGGCCCGATGCTGAGCACGGTCACGCGGGACTCGCTGGCCCGCAACAGCGTGCTGATCATGGCGAGCACGGTCGGCACAGCCGGGCTGGGCTACCTGTACTGGCTGCTGGCGGCGCGTCAGCTGGCCCAGCCGTCGATCGGCACGGCCACCGCGCTCATCTCCGTCTCGACCGTCGTGAGCATGGTGTCCAACCTGGGTCTCGGGCACATGTTCATCCAGCGGCTGCCGGGCACGGGCGTACGGGAATGGTCCCGGATCGTCAGCGCCGGGCTGCTGACCGGCTGTGCCGCCACCGCGATCGCCGCCTTCGCCGCGGCCGCGGTGCTGCCCTCGTTCGCCGCCCCCTTCGCCTTCCTGCGCAGCTCGTCCGGGGTGGCCGCGCTGGTCGCCACGTCGGTCGCGCTCACCGCCACGACCCTGCTCGACAACGTGTTCGTCGCCCAGCGGGCCAGCCACGGCATGTTCACCCGCAACCTCGCCCTGGCCGGCGGCAAGCTGGTCATGCTGGGCGCGCTGACCTGGGCCGGGTACGGCGGGGCGGGGGTCGTGCTGCTGGCCTGGACGCTGCCGTCGCTCGCCGTCACGGCGTACACCGTGGCCGCCATGCTCGGCCGGCTGTGCCCCGGCGCCCGCCTCGCCGCGGCCGGCCTCGGCGCCGAACTGCGGCACGTGCAGGGCGCGCTGAGCGGCCACCACCTGATCAACCTGGCCCAGGCCGGCCCCACCGCGCTGCTGCCGGTGCTGGTCACGGCCCGGCTCGGCCCCGAGGCCAACGCCCACTTCTACGTGGCCTGGATGACCGCGTCGGTGCTGTTCATGGTCTCGCCCGCGGTCGCCTCGGCGCTCTACGCCGAGCGCACCAACTCGGCCGCGGCCGGCCTGCCCCGGGCCTCGGTGGTCGTGCTCGTGGTGACCGGGCTGCCCGCGCTGGTGCTGTTCTTCGCCGGCGAGCGGATCCTCGGGCTGTTCAGCCCCGGCTACGCCGCCGAGGGCGCGCTGCTGCTGAAGATCCTCGTGCTGGCCGCCCTGCCCGACGCCATCACCAACCTGGCCGTCGCGCACTGGCGCTCGCTGGGCCTGTTCCGCCGGTGCCTGCGGCTCAACCTGCTGATGGCCACCGTCTGCCTGACCCTGACCTGGCTCTGGCTGCCCGGCACCGGCATCGAGGCCGCGGGCATCGCCTGGCTGACCGGCCAGACCATCGGGGCCCTGGCCGTTGCCGTTCGTTCCCTGTCGACCCGACGGAAGGTCCCTGCCGGATGAGAATTCTGCACCTGTCCAACCTGTACGCCCCCGTGATCGGCGGGCTTGAGCGCAGCATCGCCACCAGCAGCGAGGAGCTGGTGCGCCGCGGGCACGAGGTCACCGTGCTGACGCTGGCCACACCGCTCGCCGATCACGACGAACAGATCCGGGGCGTACGGGTGAAACGCGTGCGCAGTGTGGCCAACACCCTGCTGCCGGGGATGAACGCCGACGCCGGTAAGCCCTTCCACCCGACCACGGCCGACCCGCTGACCACCGCGGCGATCCGGCGGGTGCTGCGCGAGGGCGAATACGACCTGGTGCACAGCCACGACTGGATGATGTACAGCTACCTGCCGCTGCGTTACAGCCGGGCCGGCCGGCCGCACGTGCACACGGCCCACGACTTCGGCTTCACCTGCGTCAAGAAGACCTTCGCGCGGGAGGGCCGGACCTGCGGCGGGCCACGGCTCGGCCGGTGTGTGCCGTGCGCGTCCCCGCAGTACGGACGGCCCAAGTCGGCGCTGCTCACCACCGCCCTGCGAGCCCAGCGGCACCGCGGGATCGACGCGCTGACCGCGATCTCGCCCGCCGTGGCCGAGGGGGTCAGCCACGGCCGGCTCCCCGGTGACCTGCCGGTCCGGGTGATCACCTCGCTGGTGCCGGACGGCCTGGACGAACTGGCCCGCAACACGCCCCGCCCGGCCTGGCTGCCGGACCGGCCGTACCTGCTGTTCGTGGGTGCGCTCGGGCCGCACAAGGGCATCGACGTGCTCTTCGACGCGTACCGCCGGCTGGAGGCCGAGGGGGACGCGCCCGCGCTGGTGTGCCTGGGGACGCCGCGGGCCGACACCCCGGAAATCCCGGAGGGGGTGGTGGTGCGCCACAACGTGCCGCACCCCGAGGTCATGGCCGCCTGGCACCACGCGGCGGCCGGCGTGGTGCCCTCGGTCTTCGAGCCGATGGGCCAGGTCGCGGTGGAGGCCCTGCTGGCCGGCACCCCGCTGATCGCCACGGCGGCAGGCGGCCTGGCCGACATGATCCGCGACGGCGAGAGCGGCCTGCAGGTGCCGGTGGGCGACGCCGGCGCGCTCGTGGCCGCGATCCGGCGGCTGCTCACCGACCCCGGCCTGACCGCGCGTCTGCGCACGGCCGGTCACCGGCGCGGGCTCGATTACACGGCGGCCCGCGTCGTCCCGCAGATCGAGGAGGTCTACCGTGCCTGCATCGCCTCGGCCACCCGCTGACATTCGCGGCCGCACCCGGGTGGTGGTGGTCGGCTCCGGCTGGCGGTTCCTGTCCGGCATCAGCTACTACACCTGCCGCCTCACCAACGCGCTGGCTGCCCGTTACGAGGTGGGCGCGATCCTCATGCGGCAACTGCTGCCCACCCGGCTCTATCCCGGGCGCGGGCGCGTCGGGCAGCGGCTCAGTGAGCTCTCGTACTCCGACGGGGTCGAGGTCTTCGACGGCATCGACTGGTGGGGCGTGCCGAGCCTGGTGCGCGCCGTGCGATGGCTGCGCTCGTTCCGGCCCGAGGTGCTGGTGCTGCAGTGGTGGACCGGCACCGTGCTGCACTCGTATCTGGTGCTCTGTCTCGCGGCCCGGTTCCTGGGCATCCGGGTGGTCGTCGAGTTCCACGAGGTGCAGGACACCGGCGAGGCCCGGCACCGGTGGGCCGCGTTCTATTGCCGCAAGCTCATCAAGCCGCTGCTGCGCCGGACCGACGGCGTGATCGTCCACTCCGACTACGACCGGGTGGCCCTGCGGACCACATACGACCTGGAGGGCGTGCCGGACGAGATCGCGCTGCACGGGCCGTTCGACCACCGCACCACGGCCGTGGCCCCGCGCGTGGCCGACGGGCAGGTCCGCCTGCTGTTCTTCGGCACGATCCGGCCGTACAAGGGCCTGGAGGATCTGATCGAGGCCTTCGGACGGCTGCCGTCGCACTACACCCTGACCGTGGTCGGCGAGACGTGGGAGGGCTGGACCGGGCCGGCGTCGATGATCGAGGAGTCGCCGGCGGCCTCCCGCATCACGTTTGTCAACCGCTACGTCGCCGACTCCGACGTGGACGGGTTCTTCGCGGACGCCGACATCGTGGTGCTGCCCTATCGGCGCAGCTCGGCCAGTGGCCCGCTGCACATCGCGATGAGCCACGGCCTGCCGGTCGTCGTCACCGCGGTCGGTGGCCTGGTCGAGGCCGCGTCCGAATACTCCGGGACCACTTTCGTGGCCGCCGGCTCGTCGTCGGCGCTGGCCGCCGCGATTCTCACCGCGACCGAGAACGCCGGAAGGCGGCACACCGACCCCTCCTCGTGGGAGAAGTCGGTGGCCGCCTTCACGCGCCTGTTCGTCCGGATGGGCGTCCCGGTCACTCAGGACGAGCCGGATCAGGAGTTGGAGATCACCGCGTCGTCGAACCAGATCGTGCCGGTGTTCTCACCCGACTTGAGGTGAACCTGCATGCTGGCCGAGCCGGTCGGGGCGACCCCGTCGACGACCAGCTTGGTCCAGCCGGTGGTGCCGACCGGCAGCCACGTCGACGAGGCGCCGCCGAGCCACTTGTCGTTGGCGTCGAACCAGCTCAGCGCGATCTGGGTGGTGCCCGTGGCCGCGTTGCCGCGGGCCCACACCTCGCCGTGCCACTTCTGGCCCGACTGGACCGGCGCGATCGGGGCGACCCGGTAGGACGGCGAGCCGGCCGAGGTCTTGCCGGTGTTGGTCATGCTGACCGACCACTTGCCGGTGCGCGCCATGCTCTGCGTCTTGACGGCCAGGCCCAGCTCGGGCATGTAGGCGCGCCACGGGGTCAGGTTGTTGCCGGCCTCGAAGCTCGGGTCCATCAGGCTGGCCGGCATGGTCGTGCTGGTCCAGCCCGCCTTGACCGCGGCGGCGGCCGGCTTCGCCGAGCCGTCGAGACGGTAGAGGCCGTAGCTGTACTGGCCCGGGATGCGGGAGACGGCCGAGGACGGGATCGCGCCCTGGGCGAAGTCGTTGAGCGTCCACGGGGCCACCGACTGCACGCCGGCGGTCTTGGCCGCCTCGAAGACCCGGGCCAGGAACGCGGCCTGCTCGCCCTCGGTGTTCTGCAGGGTGTTCAGGCCCGCCTCACCGATCACCATCGGGTAGGGCGCGACCGTGGCCTGCGCGTTCTTGATGATCGCGAGCGCGCGCTCCGAGTTGCCGTAGAAGTGGAAGTCGTAGTAGTCGATCGGGGTCGAGGCCATCGCCGACTTGATCTTCGCCATGCCCGGGGCGCCGGCCGTGCCGTCGACCGAGAAGGTCAGCGGCATGGTGGGGAACGACGCGCGCATCGCCGGCACCATCTTGCGGGCCCACTCGACCGCCGCGGAGTTGCCCGCGTTGAACTCGTTCTGCAGCTCGATCGACAGGACGCGCTTGTCGTCCTTGTACGGCTTGAGCACCGTATTGGTCCAGTTGATGCTGTTCTGGATCTCCGCGTAGCCGTCCCACCAGTCGAAGAGCGTGAACTTGACGGTCATGCCGCGGGCCGCGGCCATGCTCACGAACTGGGCGAGACGCTGCTGATAGCCGTCGTACGGCTTGGGCCAGCCGAACGTGGTCGGGAAGATGATGATCCGCACGTTGTCGGCGCCGAGCGCGGAGGCCTTGGCCAGGTCGGCGTCGATCTTGGCCGGGTCCCAGCTCATCCACATCTTCGACCAGCCCGCGCCGGACGGGTAGTAGTTCAGCGACTTGGCCGTCTTCACCGCGGCCAGGCGGGAGGCCAGGGTGGGCACGGCCGGGGTCTCGGCCGCCTTGACGGCCTTCTTGGCGGCGGCCTTGGCGGCGGCGGCCTTGGCGGCGGCCTGCGCGGCGGCCGCGGTCGACTTGGACGCCTTGCTGGAGGCGGCGGTGGCGGGGGTGTGTGGAAGCGCGAGGCCTAGGAGAAGTGAGGAGGCCAGGACTGCGGCGCAGCGGCGAGGCGAGAACACGGCTGGTTCGGGGCCCTTCATTCGGTGTTTGTTTGCGGAAGCGCCCCCTCAATCGGTCGGAACGTTTACGGGTACTGGGTTTACAAATTGCATTGCCGTTGCCTCTGGGTGCGGACAGGGTGCATCGGCCGGACATCGCACGCGATGCCGGCCGATCCGCTACGGGCGGGCTATCCGGCGGGGTAGTGGCGGGGGGTGTAGACGAACACGGTGCCGTCGCTGCGGGTGATCGCCCGGGTCTGCGACGACCCGATGATCAGCAGGCAGCGCATGTCGACCGTGGCCGGGTCGAGCTCGGCCAGCGTGGTGACGCGGACGCTCTCCTGCGGCCCGCCGACGTCCCGCCCGACGACGACCGGGGTGCTGCCGTCGCGGTGCTCGAGCAGCAGGGTTTTCGCGTTGACGAGCTGCTCGCGGCGCGACTTCGACGCCGGGTTGTAGATCGCCATCACCAGGTCGGCCGCGGCCGCGCCGGCCAGCCGCTGGGCGATCACCGACCAGGGTTTGAGCCGGTCGGAGAGCGACACCACGCAGAAGTCGTGCCCCAGCGGCGCCCCGGCCCGGCTGGCCACGGCCTGCGCGGCGGTGAGGCCCGGGACGACCCGTACTCCGACGTCCTTCCATTGCGGGTCCTCGCTGACCTCGAGCACGGCCGCCGCCATCGCGAACACCCCCGGATCGCCCGACGACACCACGGTCACCTTGCGGCCGCGCCGGGCCAGATCGAGCGCGAACGCGGCCCGCTCGGCCTCGACCCGGTTGTCGGAGGGGTGCTTGCGCTGGTGCTTTCCGGTTGCCACGCGGTCGAGGTAGGGCTGATATCCGATCAGGTCGTCCGCCTCGGCCAGCGCGCCCCGCGCCTCGGCGGTGAGCCACATCGGATCGCCCGGACCGAGACCGACCACGGTGACACTCCCGCGCCGCCCGGGTCCTTGCTCGCCCTCCACGAACGCGGTGGCGGCCGGGCTCGGCAGCAGCGCGAGCGAGAAGTAGGGGACGGACCCGGGATCGACGTCGGCCAGGCGGGCATGGCGTTCGCGGTCGGTGGTGGCGCGCTCGACATACCAGGCGTCGTCGAGCCGGCCGGCCTTGGTCAGCGCCTCGCGGACGCCCTCGAAGGTGCGGCCGAGCTTCATCACGGCGGCCGAATCGGTGGCGGCCAGGCGTGCGGCCAGCTCGGCCGGGGGCAGGGTGCCGGGCAGGACCGTGAGGATCTCGTCGCGCTCCATCAACGGGCGGCCCAGCACGGCCGAGGCCGCGCTGACCGAGGTGACGCCGGGGACGACCTCGGTCGGGTAGCGGTGGGCCAGCCGCTTGTGCATGTGCATGTAGGAGCCGTAGAAGAACGGGTCGCCCTCGGCCAGCACCACCACGTCCCGGCCCGCGTCGAGGTGGGCGGCCAGCCGGTCGGCCGCCTCGGTGTAGAACTCGTCGATCGCGCCCTGATAGCCGCCCGGGTGGTCGGTGTCCCCGGTCGTGACCGGATAGATCAGCGGCTCCTCGATCTGCCCCTCGCGCAGCAGGCCGGCCGCGATCGCCCGGGCATTGCTGCGCCCGGGCCGGGCCGCGTGATAGGCCACGACGTCGGCCGACTCGATCAGCCGGGCCGCCTTGCGGGTGATCAGCTCGGGGTCGCCGGGACCGACGCCGACGCCGTAGAGCCGTCCGGTGGTGGGGGAGTCGCCGGCTGGGATGGCGGTCACTTCACTCCGCTTCTGAGGCGAGGGCGTTGACGGCGGCGGCCGTGATGGCGCTGCCACCGCGGCGGCCGCGGACGATCAGGTGCTCGAGGCCGGAGGCGGCCAGCGCGTTCTTGGACTCGGCGGCGCCGATGAAACCGACCGGGATGCCGAGGATCGCGGCCGGGCGCGGCGCCCCGGCGGCGATCATCTCGAGCAGGCGGAACAGGGCCGTCGGGGCGTTGCCGATCGCCACGACCGAGCCCTCCAGCCGGTCGAGCCAGAGGTCGAGGGCGGCGGCGCTGCGGGTGGTGCCCAGGCTCTCGGCGAGGGCGGGCACGGACGGGTCGCGCAGGGTGCAGACGACCTCGTTGGCGGCCGGCAGGCGCTTGCGGGTGATGCCCGAGGCGACCATCTCGGCGTCGCACAGGACCGGGGCCCCGGCCAGCAACGCCTCGCGGGCCACGACCGCGACCTGCGGGCTGTGCCCGATGTCGCGCACCAGGTCGACCATGCCGCAGGCGTGGATCATGCGGACCGCGACCCGCGCCACCTCGGGCGGCAGGCCGCTCAGGTCGGCCTCGGCCCGGATCGTGGCGAAGGAACGCCGGTAGATCTCGGCGCCGTCCCTCTCGTACTCCATCAGCTCCTCCTCGCGGCGGCGACCGCGTGGGCCGTGTCGCCGGTGAACGTCTTCCCGCCCGGTTGCCGGGTCACGGCGTAACCGGCCGGGGTGGCCTCGACCCGCACGTGCGGACCGGACGGGCTGCCGCAACCGCGGGGGCAGCCGATCCAGTGCACGGGCAGGCCGTCGGAACACGCGATGCTGCTATCGGCGTCGGCCCGCACGTCGGCCAGGGATTTCGCGCACCCGGGCCGCCCGGCGCAGGCGGTCACCCCGGCCCAGCGCGACGTCGGCTCGACCGGAAGCCCGGCCTCGGCCAGCGCCCGGGCCCACCGGCGGGCCGCCTCGGGGGTCAGATCGGGCACCACGACGCCGCGCCACGGCGTGACCACCACCCGCCGCGCGGTCGCCAGCAGCCGCAACGCCGCCCCGCCGAGCCGGCCGAGCGGCACCAGCGCCCCCACCGCGACGAGCCCGTCGGACTGCGGCACCACCCCGACGATCGCCGTGGTCCCAGCCGTCTCTCCACCGGCGATTGGAGCGGGGGATCCGGTGAGGGCGGCGAGGCCCAGGGCAGATGCGGTACGTGAAGCGACGCGGGCCGGGCCGTCGGCCAGCTCGTGCAATCGCCATGCGGGAGCCCCGGGGCCCGACTCGGCCCGCTCCGTCAGGAAGGCGTTCGCGGCGGCCAGCAAGGCGGGGACCACGGCATCGGCCGGAACCCGGAGGCCGAGGTCGTGGCCGGCGAACCGGATCATGAATGCGTCGGTAGCCGGAGCCGGAGCTGGAGCCGGGCCGGTGGTGAAGGTCGTGGCCGGAGCCGGGCCGGGGATCGGGATCGCGGCCAGGTCGGCGGCAAGGGGGACTTCGCCCAGGGCGAAGAGGAAACGGCCGGGGAGAGCGGCCAGGGCCGGGTCGGCGCAGAGAGCACGGTCCAGGTGTGCGACCAGCGCGCGGGTCGTGGCGTCGGCCAGAGGCGGGGCCACGATGTTGCGTACGGTCTCGTGGGTCTCCGAAGGCAGCAGGCCGGCGGCCGAAAGGCGGGCCGCGAGCACCTCGGGGTCGGCGTCGACCAGCGCTCTGAGCTGCAGGTTCGCCCGGGAGGTCAGTTCCAGGTGGCCGTCGCCGAACTCGGTGGCGAGGGCGGCCAGGGACGCCAGCTGGGCGCCGGTGACCAGGCCGCCGGGCAGGCGGACGCGGGCCAGCGGGCCGTCGGCGGCCGGGTGCAGACGCAGGGCGCCGGGGCAGGCATCGACGGCGGACTCGCGGGCAGGCACGGCCCGGATACTACGTTCGACCCCCGGACCGGTCGCATCCTCGGGTCGGGATCGTCACACAGCGGCGCCCTCCTTGACGCCGGGTGGCGGGGCCGGGAAGGGTGGGAGGTCACGAGCGGCGACGCCGCGGAGGAAGCCGGTGCGAATCCGGCGCGGTCCCGCCACTGTCACCAGGCCGGAAACGGGCTGGGAGCCAGGAACTCCGGTCGCCGTGATCTCTACTACCCGGGGCGCGGACCCCGAGGGGAGCTTTGCGTGTTCCTGCTGCTGTCGACCTCCGACACCGACCTGCTCAGCGCCCGGGCCAGCGGCTCGCGGTGGCGGCTGGGCAACCCGGCCCGCACGACCGTCGACGACCTGCCCGCCCTGCTCGACGGGGTCACGCTGGTCGTCGTGCGGATCCTCGGCGGGCGCCGGGCCTGGGAGGAGGGGCTCGACGCGCTGCTCGCCGGGCCGGTCCCGGTGGTGGTGCTCGGCGG
Source organism: Actinoplanes sp. NPDC021490 (assembly GCF_055562135.1). Taxonomy (NCBI): domain Bacteria; kingdom Bacillati; phylum Actinomycetota; class Actinomycetes; order Micromonosporales; family Micromonosporaceae; genus Actinoplanes; species Actinoplanes sp. NPDC021490. The sequence goes on along the minus strand of NZ_JBVHFW010000015.1, from coordinate 161,124 downwards.
CGAGCAGGCGCCCGACGCCGACCTGATGAAGCTGTCCACGGTTCCGGCCGGTGTGGCCGCCGAGGCGCACGCCTATCTGGCCCAGGGCGGCGCGGACAACCTGAGCGCGGTGCACGACTTCCTCTCCGACACGGTGCTGCTGACCGGTCACGGCTTCGCGCCGCCGCAGGCCGCGCCCGACTGGGGGCCGCTGCCCCGCGAGACGACGGCGACCGGGCCGACCATCGCGGTGCTCTACTACCGGGCCCACCACATGGCCGGCAACACCGCGTTCGTCGAGTCCCTGTGCCGGGCGGTCGAGGCCAAGGGCGGGCGTCCTCTGCCGTTGTTCACTTCCTCCCTGCGTACGGCGTCGGAAGAGCTTCTGACCGAGCTGCGCAAGGCGGATGCCCTCGTGGTGACCGTGCTGGCCGCGGGTGGAACGCGACCCGCGACCGCGAGCGCCGGGGGCGACGACGAGGCGTGGGACGTCGGCGTGCTGGCCGGCCTCGACGTGCCGATCCTGCAGGGGCTGTGCCTGACCAGTAGCCGCGCGGCGTGGGAGGCCAGCGACGACGGCCTGTCCCCGCTGGACGCGGCGACGCAGGTGGCGATCCCCGAGTTCGACGGGCGGATCATCACGGTGCCGTTCTCGTTCAAGGAGATCGACCCGGACGGGTTGTCGGTCTACGTCGCCGACGAGGAACGGGCGGCGCGGGTGGCGGGCATCGCGGTCGCGCACGCCCGGCTGCGGCACGTCCCGCCGGCCGAGCGCCGCATCGTGCTGATGCTGTCGGCCTACCCGACCAAGCACTCCCGCATCGGCAACGCGGTCGGGCTGGACACCCCGGCCTCGACGGTGGCGCTCATCGAGGCCATGCGTTCGCGCGGCTACCAGACCGGTTCCTTTTCCCAGTACGACGGCGACGGGCTCATCCACGCCCTGATCGCGGCGGGCGGGCAGGACCCCGACTGGCTCACCGAGGACCAGCTCAGCGAGAACAAGGTGCGCATCTCCGGCGCCGCGTACGAGTCGTGGTTCGCCACCCTGCCAACCGACCTGCGGGAGTCGGTCGAGCGGCACTGGGGGCCGGCGCCGGGCGAGCTCTACGTGGACGGCGGGGACATCGTGCTGGCCGCCCTGCGCGACGAGAACGTCGTGGTCATGGTGCAGCCGCCGCGCGGGTTCGGCGCCAACCCGGTGGCCATCTACCACGACCCCGATCTGCCGCCGAGCCATCACTACCTGGCCGCGTACCGGTGGCTGGCCGACGACTTCGGCGCGCACGCGGTCGTGCACGTCGGCAAGCACGGCAACCTGGAGTGGCTGCCGGGCAAGAACGTAGGCATGTCGGCCTCGGACGGCACCGACGCGGCCCTCGGCGACCTGCCGCTGATCTATCCGTTCCTGGTCAACGACCCCGGCGAGGGCACCCAGGCCAAGCGGCGGGCGCACGCGACCCTGGTCGACCACCTCATCCCGCCGATGGCGCGGGCCGAGTCGTACGGGGACATCGCCCGTCTGGAACAGCTGCTGGACGAGCACGCCAACATCGCGGCGCTCGACCCGGCCAAGCTGCCGGCGATCCGGGCCCAGATCTGGACGCTGATCCAGGCCGCCCGCATGGATCACGACCTGGGCATGGAGAGCCGCCCCGGCGACGAGGAGTTCGACGAGTTCATCCTGCACGTCGACGGCTGGCTGTGCGAGGTCAAGGACGTGCAGATCCGCGACGGCCTGCACGTGCTGGGCGCGGCCCCGGCCGGTGAGGCCCGGGTCAACCTGGTGCTGGCCATGCTGCGGGCCCGGCAGATGTGGGCGGGCCAGGTCGCGGCGCTGCCCGGTCTGCGTGAGGCGCTCGGGCTGAGCGAGGACGCCTCCACAGCCGAGACCGATCGGGTCGAGACGCTGGCCCGCGGGCTGGTCGCCGCGATGGAGGAAGCCGGCTGGCCCGCCGACGTCCCGGCCGGGTTGCACGACGACGACGAGGTGCGCCGGGTGCTGGCCTTCGCGGCCACCGAGGTGGTGACGAGGCTGGAACGCACCACCGACGAACTCACCAACCTGCTGCACGCGCTGGACGGCGGCTACGTGCCGGCCGGACCCAGCGGCTCGCCCCTGCGCGGGCTGATCAACGTGCTGCCGACCGGGCGCAACTTCTACTCCGTCGACCCCAAGGCCATTCCCAGCTCGCTGGCCTGGGAGACCGGCCAGGCCATGGCCGATTCGCTGCTGAAGCGCTACCGGGAGGACTACGGCGACTGGCCCCGGTCGGTCGGCCTCTCGGCCTGGGGCACGAGCGCCATGCGGACGGCCGGGGACGACATCGCCGAGATCCTCGCGCTGATCGGCGTACGCCCGGTCTGGGATCCGGCCTCGCGCCGCGTCACCGGCCTCGAGCCGATCGCCCGCGAGGAGCTGGGCCGGCCCCGCATCGACGTGACCGTCCGCATCTCCGGGTTCTTCCGGGACGCGTTCCCGCACGTCGTGGCCATGATGGACGACGCCTTCACGATGATCGCGGAGCTCGACGAGCCGGACAACTACGTGCGGGCGCACGCGCTGGCCGACCGGGAGGACCACGGCGACTGGCGGCGGGCCACCACCCGCATCTTCGGGTCGCGGCCGGGGGCGTACGGGGCCGGGATCCTGCCCCTGATCGACAGCCGGAACTGGCGCGACGACAAGGATCTGGCCGAGGTGTACGCCGTGTGGGGCGGCTTCGCGTACGGGCGTGGGCTCGACGGCGTGCCCGCGCGCCCGGACATGGAGAACGCGTACCGGCGCATCGACGTGGCGGCCAAGAACATCGACACCCGCGAGCACGACATCGCCGACTCGGACGACTACTTCCAGTACCACGGCGGCATGATCGCCACGGTGCGCGCGCTGACCGGCAAGGCCCCCGCGGCGTACGTCGGAGACTCCACCAACCCCGACGCCACCCGCACCCGCAGCCTGACCGAGGAGACCGCACGCATCTTCCGGGCCCGGGTCGTGAACCCGCGCTGGATCGCCGCGATGCGCCGCCACGGCTACAAGGGAGCCTTCGAGCTGGCCGCGACGGTCGACTACCTGTTCGGTTTCGACGCCACGGCCGGCGTGGTCACCGACTTCATGTACGAGCAGCTGGCCACCACGTACGCCCTCGACCCGGACAACCAGAAGTTCTTCCAGCAGTCCAACCCGTGGGCGCTGCACGGCATCACCGAGCGCCTGCTCGAGGCGGCCGAGCGCAATCTGTGGGAGTCGCCCGACCCGGACACGCTGAACGCGCTGCGCCAGCTCTACCTGGAGACCGAAGGCGACCTCGAGGACAACTGACCGGTGTGCAGACGCCCCTGACGGTTCCGGAACCGTCAGGGGCGTTTTGCTGCTCACCTGCGAGAACGCTGAGAAAGCGCTTCCCGGGTCTCCTACCAGGCATTGACAGGGGGCGAAGGGCCGGTTCACAGTGTCGTCACAAAGAGCGCTTTCACAGGCCGTTCCCCAGGCCGAAATCGCTCCGACACATGAAGGACCCATCCCCGAACCCAGGAGTCCCTCCATGACATCCCCGGTCCTGGACGGGCTCGGGACGCCTCGCAGCAGGCTGTCTCCGGCCCGGATTCTCACCCTCGGCTTCGCCCTCGTCGGGCTGATCGCCGCCTTCTTCGTCGCCACCACGCAGAACGCCGAGGCCGCCGAGGTGGTCGTCTCGCAGGGCAAGCCCGCCACCGCGAGCTCCACCGAGGCGGCCGGCGCCTATCAGGCCGGCGAGGCGGTCGACGGCAACAACGGCACCCGCTGGGCCAGCGCCTTCTCGGCCAGCCAGTGGTGGCAGGTCGACCTCGGCACGGCCACGCCGGTCAGCCGGATCGCCATCAACTGGGAGGGCGCGTACGCCAAGGCGTTCACCATCCAGTTCTCGACCAACGGCACGAGCTACACCCAGGCGTACGCCACCACGACCGGCGCCGGCGGCCAGCAGAGCATCGCCGTGAACGGCACCGCCCGCTACGTGCGGATCAACCTGACCGAGCGGGCCCTGGCCATCTACGGCTACTCGTTCTGGGAGTTCCAGGTCTTCTCGAACGGCTCGACGAACCCGCCGACCACGCCGCCCACGACCCCGCCGACCACGCCGCCGGCCGGCACCGCGCGGCTGCTGTCCTACAACAAGCCGGCGCAGGCGAGCACTTGGCAGAACGACGTCAACTGCAACCCGTGCAGCCCGGACAAGGCGTTCGACAGCGACCCGGCCAGCCGCTGGGCGACCAGCTCGACCAACGGCTGGGTCGACCCGGGCTGGATCTCGGTCGACCTGGGCGCGACCGCGAACATCAGCCAGGTCGTGCTGCAGTGGGACCCGGCGTACGCCCGGAGCTATCAGATCCAGGTCTCCAACGACAACGCGAACTGGACGTCGATCTACTCGACGACCACCGGTGACGGTCTCAAGGACGTCATCAACGCCACCGGCACCGGCCGGTACGTGCGGATGTACGGCACCCAGCGCAGCAGCACCTACGGCTACTCGCTGTGGGAGTTCAGCGTCTACGGCACCGGAGGCGCCCCGGCCAACCCGCCGGCCCAGCCCGCCGACCCGGCGTTTCCGGCCTCCCGCCTGGTCTTCGAGGACAACTTCAACGAGTCGGCCGGCACCAAGCCGAGCACGGCCAAGTGGACCTACGACCCGGGCGTCCCGCAGAACGGCGAGATCCAGTACTACACGCCGAACAGCGAGAACGCGCAGACCGACGGTCAGGGCAACCTGGTCATGGAGGCGCGGCGGCAGGACTACGAGGGCCGGCAGTACACCTCGGCCCGGATGAACACCGGCGGCAAGTTCAGCACCCAGTACGGCCGGTTCGAGGCGCGGATCAAGGTGCCGAAGGGCAACGGCCTGTGGCCGGCGTTCTGGATGATGGGCGAGGACTTCCTCAGTGGACGCCCGTGGCCGTACAACGGCGAGATCGACATCATGGAGGTGCTGGGCCGCAACACCAACGAGATGTACACCACGCTGCACGCCCCGGCCTACAACGGCGGTGGCGGATACGGCCAGAAGAACGCGGCCGGAGTGGATCTCTCGCAGGACTTCCACGTGTACGCGGCCGAGTGGGACAGCAAGGGCATCCGGTTCTTCCTGGACGGCCGGCAGGTCTTCAACGCCGACAAGGCCACCGTGGAGAACACCCGCGGCCCGTGGATCTTCGACCACAAGTTCTACCTGATCCTCAACCTGGCCGTCGGCGGCGACTTCCCCGGCCCGATCGACGCCACTACCCCGTTCCCGTCCCGCATGCTCGTCGACTACGTGCGCGTCTACCAGTGATTGCCGGGCCGGGAGCGGCGACGAACGCTCCCGGCCCCCTTCCCCCAAGGACGGCCGCAATGCGTAAGAAGGCAATGTTCGCCGCGGCTCTGCTCGTCACATCCCTGTTGGTCGTCGCGACCAAGGCGAGCGCCGCGGACACCCTCATCTCGCAAGGCAAGACCGCCACCGCCAGCTCGTCCGAGTCGGCCGCCTTCCCCGCGTCCAACGCGGTCGACGGCAACGCCGGCACCCGCTGGTCGAGCGCCTTCAGCGATCCCCAGTGGCTCCAGGTCGACCTGGGCGCGAGCGCCACCATCTCGTCGGTCGTGCTCGACTGGGAGGCGGCGTACGCGCGGACCTTCAGCATCCGGGTCTCGGCGAACGGCTCGTCGTGGACCACGGTCAACACCACCACCAACGGCACCGGCGGGCGGCAGTCGCTGACGGTCACCGGCACCGGGCGTTACGTCCGGCTCGAGACCACCGTACGGGCCACGCAGTGGGGTGTTTCGCTCAAGGAGTTCCAGGTGTACGGCAGTGGTGGCGGCGGCGGGACCACGCCGACCATTCCGCCGGGGGCCGTGCGGGTGGCCGAGTTCCTGGCCGACTGCCCGTTCAGCCACCGGCTGCCGGACGACCCGATCATCTTCCCCAACCTGCCCGGCGCGTCGCACATGCACAGCTTCTTCGGCAGCACCGTGACGAACGCGGCGACCACCACGCAGGACCTGCTCAACGCCAACTCGAACTGCAACCCGTCGATCGACAAGTCGTCGTACTGGATCCCGACCCTGTACAACGGCAACACCCCGGTCGAGCCGACCACCGGCATCTTCTACTACCTGGGTGAGGGTGTGCGCGACGACCTGATCGCGCAGACGCAGCCGTTCCCGCTGGGCCTGCGGATCGTGGCCGGCAACGCCAAGGCGACCGGGCCGAACGACAACACGATCTCGCGCTGGTCCTGCCTGCACGCCGGGGAGGCCGGCTCGTCGCACGACTTCGTCACCTGCCCGGCGGGCACGATGCTGGAGTCGTACCTCGACTTCCCGCACTGCTGGGACGGCGTGAACCTGGACTCGCCGGATCACAAGAGCCACATGGCGTACCCGGTGAACAACGCCTGCCCGGCCAGCCACCCGGTCGTGGTGCCCAAGCTGCGGCAGGTCATGCGTTACCCGGTCAACGGCAACCCGGCCAACTTCCGGCTGGCCTCCGGGCCCGGCTACACCATGCACGGCGACTTCTTCAACGCCTGGCCGGTGGACGAGCTGGCGCGACGGGTGAACGACTGCATCCGCCCGATCGTCAAGTGCGGCACCGACGGACGGCCGTAATGACCACGGGTGTCGCCGACGGAGAAACTGACGGCGGCGGCACCCGTCCCCACGTCGCTGCTATAACGGACCGCATGACAACCCGGCCCGCGCGCGGTGGGCAGCATCCGACGATGGACCAGGTCGCTGAGGCGGCCGGGGTGTCGCGCGCGACCGTCTCCCGAGTGATCAACGGCGCTCCGAGCGTGGACGCCAAGATCCGCGAAATGGTCCAGCGGGCGATCGCCGACACCGGATATGTGCCCAACGTGGCCGCCCGCAGCCTGGTCACCCGCCGCTCCAACTCGGTGGCGCTGGTGATCAGCGAGCCCGACCGGCCCGACAACAACTCGTTCCTCAACCGGATCTTCACCGACCCGTACTTCGGCCGGATCACGGCGGGCGCCACGGGGGCGCTGCGCCCGCACGACATCCACCTGGTGGTCATCCCGACCGACTCCACCGACCACCACCAGGTCATCCGCTACCTGCGTCAGGGTCACGTCGACGGCGTCCTGCTGATCAGCAGCCACGAGCAGGACACGCTGCCCCGGCAGGTGCACGAGCTGGGCATCCCGGCCGTGGTGTCGGCCCGGCCGACCTCGCCCATCGCGGTCAGCTTCGTCGACGTCGATCAGCGGCTCGGCGCCCGGCTGGCCGCGGAACGCCTGCTCGACCGCGGCTGTCGCCGGCTGGCCACGATCAGCGGCCCGCTCGACATCCCGTCCGGGCTCGACCGGCTCGAGGGCTTCCGGTCGTACCTGGCCAATCGCGGCTTCGGCGAGGCGCCCGCGATCGAGGGCGACTTCACCCGGGCCGGGGGCGAGGCGGCGGCGCGGCGGCTGCTGGCCGAGCACCCCGATCTGGACGGCTTGTTCGTGGCCAACGACCTGATGGCCGAGGGCGCCCTGCGCGCGCTGCAGGAGATGGGCCGCCGGGTGCCCGGCGACATCGCCGTGGTCGGCTTCGACGACAGCAGCGCCGCCCTCGACTGCCGGCCGCTGCTCACCACGGTGCGCCAGCCGGTCGAGGAGATGGCCGCCGAGATGGCCGAGGTGCTGATGGCGCACATCGCCTCGCCCGGGCGGCTGCCGCGGTCTGTGACGTTCCAGCCAACGCTGGTGGTGCGCGATTCCGCCTGAACGGGGGTAAGACTTCAGGCATGGACATCCTCGTCGCCGGCGGCCACGGTCAGGTCGCCCTCCGTCTGCTCAAGCTGCTCGCCGCCGAGGGGCACACCGCCCGCGGCCTGATCCGCAACCCGGCCCACGCCGCCGATCTGCAGGCCGTGGGGGCCGTTCCGGTGATCGGTGACCTGGAGAACGACGCGTCTCTCTCGCCGTACGTGAAGCGCGCCGACGCGGTCGTCTTCGCGGCCGGGGCCGGGCCGGGCAGCGGGGCCGCCCGCAAACGGACCGTCGACCTCGGCGGCGCCGTCAAGCTGGCCGACGCGGCCGCCGACCAGGGCGTGCGCCGCTATCTGATGGTGTCGTCGATCGGCGCCCAGGACCCGGCGTCCGGCGGCGAGACCATGCGTCCCTATCTGGAGGCCAAGGCCGAGGCCGATGCGTACGTCACCGCGCGCGCCGACCTCGACTGGACGATCGTGCGCCCCGGCGGCCTGACCGACGAGCCCGGCACGGGCCTGGTCACCGTCTCGCGCGAGCTGGGCCGGCGCGCGTCCGTGCCCCGGGACGACGTCGCGGCCGTGCTGGCGGCCTGCCTCACCACGCCGTCGACGGTCGGAGTGACCTTCGAACTGTTCGGCGGGTCGACCCCCATCGATGAGGCACTGCGCTCATTGTGATTGGTCGCTAACGTAGCGTCCATGGGGAGCGAGGTGACCGCGGGGGCGCTGCTGGCCGCCGGACACGAGGCGATGCTCGAGGCGGCGTACCGCGGCGGCGACTTCCTCTCCGCGTGGCAGCTGCTGGAAGGGGCCCGCCGCCGCGCCTGCGACGAGGAGAACCGCGTCGAGGAGGCGGCCGCCCTGACCCGGCTGGGCATGCTGGCGCACTTCGCGGCGATCGGCGGCGACCTGTCCCGGGCCGACTGGGCCACCGAGGAGCAGCTGTTCACCGCGGCGCTGCGCATCCAGCGCGAGGTGGGCGACCCGGCCGGCGCCGCCGAGTCGCTGTTCGGGCTGGGCCTGGTGCATCAGGTGCTGCGGGGCGACTGGACCACCGCGATGCCGTATTACACCGAGGCCCTGGCGCTGGCCGAGAGCTACGCCGACGAGATGGTGCGCTCGGAGGTGCACCGGCACATCGGCTTCTTCCATGTGTTCGTCTCCGGCGACAACGAACGCGGCCTGCGGCACCTGCGGATGTCCCAGGTGCTGCGGGAGCGCTACGGCGACCCGCGCCGGGTGGCCACCGGCACGCTGGCGCTGGGCGAGGCCGAGCTGGCCGCGGGCAACCTCTCGGAGGCGGTGCGCCTGTTGCGCGAGGCGGTGCATCAGGCCCGCCAGGCCAACCTGTCGCCGCAGCGCATCGGCTGGGCCGAACACGCCCTCTCGGATGCCGAGCGTGCGGCCGCATAGGTGCTCAAAATAGGGGCATGCTCGCGCCCGTGATCTTTGTGCGTTGGCTGGTCGGCGCGGTGTTGCTGCTGACCGCGGCCGGGTGTTCCACGGTCGGTGACCGCGAGCGGACCGCCACCGACGTCGCGGTCCGGCTGCTCACGGTCGTCGACGCGGGGGACGGCGAGGCCGCCTGTGCCCTGCTGGCTCCCGGCACGGTCCGCACGGTGGCCGAGGAGGAGCCGTGCCCGCAGGCGATCCTCGACAAGGATCTGCCCCGCCCCGGAACTGTGCTCGAGGCGTCCGTCTACGGGCAGTGGGCGCAGGTCAAGCTGGACGACGACACGGTCTTCCTGGGCGCCTTCCCGGGTGGCTGGCGGGTGGTGGCGGCCGGGTGCACTCCGCAGGGGAGCCGCCCGTACGACTGCTCGGTCGAGGGGGACTGACATGCGGGCTCTCTTCGTCCTGCTGCTCGTGGTCGTCGCGGTCGGACTGATCTACGTCATCACGCTGGGGGTGCTGCACCGGTGAGACGCTTCCTGCGCGAGAACTCGATAGGCCTCGTCTTCGGGCTGCTCTTCCTGGTCGTGCTGGTCGGGCAGGCGTACGCGGGCCTGGCCGTCTTCAACGAGGCCCAGCGCGCCTCGGGCCTGCCGGACATCGCGTTCTGGCGCTACGTGACCTCCGCGAGCTTCGGCGTCGACGTGGCCGAGAACTGGCAGTCCGAGTACCTGCAGTTCTTCCTGTTCATCGTGCTCACGGTGTGGCTGCTGCAGAAGGGCTCGCCCGAGTCGAAGTCGCTGGACAAGCCCGGCCTCGAGACCGACAAGGATCAGAAGGTCGGCCCGTACGCCGATGACCGGTCGCCCCAGTGGGCCCGGGTGGGCGGGTGGCGCACCGCGGTGTTCTCCAACTCGCTGGGCCTGGTGATGGGATTGATCTTCCTGGGCTCGTGGCTGGCCCAGTCGGTCGCCGGAGTCGCCGCCTTCAACGAGGAGCAGCTCAGCGAGCGGCAGGACCCGGTCTCGTGGGGCCAGTATCTGCTGGAGCCGGACTTCTGGGACCGCACCCTGCAGAACTGGCAGTCCGAGCTGCTCGCGGTGGCGTCGATGGCGATCCTGGCCATCTTCCTGCGGCAGCGCGGGTCGTCGCAGTCCAAGCCGGTCGGCTCGGCCCACGAGGCGACCGGGGTCGAGGGTTAGAGGTCCTTGACCAACTGCTCGGAGGAGACGTCGAGGCCGAGCGCGTCGGCGAACTCCTCGGCTCCCGGGCTCGCGGCGGCGATCCACAGGCCCATCCGGGGTATCCGCCGGCGGGCGTATTCGGCCTCGGCCGCGGCCAGCAGGGCCCGGCCCAGGCCGCGGCGCCGGTACGGCTCGTCGATCGTCAGGTAGTGGACGGAGGCGGTGCCGGGGCGGTGCGGGCCGGGCAGCGCGAACCAGATCCAGCCGACCGGGCGGCCCCCGGCGACGGCGTGGCGCAGAAACACGTCCGGGGTGCCTACCCCGGCGGGGGCGAGAACGGCGGCGACCTGGTGGGCCCGGGACGGTGGGGCGAGCGGGTCGCGGGTCAGGGCGACCGCGTTGCCCTCGACCAGTTCGGCCAGCCGGTTCTCGTACTCGGCCTGGCTCATCGGCACGAGCCCGACCGGGGAGCCGGTGCGCTCGACCGGCCGGGTGCGCAGCTGGGCCAGCATGCGATAGCCGAGCCGGCGGTAGAGCCGGCGGGCGCCGGTGTTGACGCCGAAGACGTGCAGGCCGACCCGGTGCACGCCGCGCCGGGCCAGGTCGGTCTGGCCGGCTCGCAGCATCGCGCTGCCGTAACCGTGGTTGCGTTTGTCCTCGCGCACCGAGACCTCGGCGATCCAGGCCATGGTGGCGTACGGGAAACCGGGCATCGAGATCCAGAGGAAGCCGATCTCGTCGTCGCCGTCCATGCCCTTGCGGAGCAACTGGCCGGCGGTGTGCACCCCGGCCGGGAGCAGCTCGTCGGTCTGCCGGACCGCTTCCGCGTACGCCGCCTCGGCCGGGACGCCGTAGTTCTCGGCCATCGCGTCGGCGAAGAGGGCGATCATGGACGGCCGCCGCTGGGCGAGCTCCTCCTGCGTCAGATCGACGAGATCCACAGCCATGACGTGCACACTGCCATGATTTGTCCAGCCTCAGTCGGATGTCCGACGGATCGATCGTTGTCAGTTCTTTCGGCTCGGTGACGAATGTTAATTTGGCGATCAGAGGCACCGAGTACTGCTGGTCACACTCGAGGACGCCGCCGGCCCTGGGGCTGCGTTCCCGAAGGGGGCGGCCTTGACCGAGCATCCCGACGCGTATCCGTTTTTCCATCGTGTGGTCGGGATCGACCTGGGCACCAGCTCGTGCGCGGTCTCGGTGTGGGACGGCGCCAAGCTGCTCATGGTCCGCGGCCCGACCGGCGCGGCGACCATGCCGGCCTCCGTCGGGCAGGACAGGGCGGGCCAGGTGATCGCCGGTGTGCCGCCCGCCGAGGACGAGAACGCGATCGCCGGCATCAAACGGCGGCTGGGCACCGGTGAGAACGTGCGGTTCCGGGGCCGGGCCTATCAGCCCCGCGAGATCTGCGCCTTCCTGCTGATCGAGCTCAAGCGGCAGGCCGAGGCGTTCGTCGGCGAGCCCATCCACGACGCGGTGATCACCGTCTCGGCCGCGGCCGGGGAGGCCCAGCGGCGGGCGCTGCGGGAGGCGGCCGGACTGGCCCAGCTCAACGTGCGGCGGCTGGTCGAGGATCCGGTGGCCGCCGCGATGGCGCTCGGCGTGGAGGCCCGCCCCGGCACGTACGCCATCTACGACCTGGGCGGCGGCACGTTCGACGCCTCGGTCGTGCGGGTGGCGGACGGCACGGTCGACGTCCTGGGCACGTCGGGCGACCAGCGGCTCGGCGGGGACGATTTCGACGAGCTGATCGTCGCCTACGCGTTGCGGCAGATCCGCGAGCGGCACCACGTCGACCTGAGCCTGGACGCCGGCATCCGGCAGCGCATCCGGTGGGAGGCCGAGATCCGCAAGCGCGAGCTGTCGGTCGCCGCGCACACCACGCTGGAGCTGCCGCTGCTCACGGCCACGGTCAGCGCCGGCGTGCCGCTCAGCCGGCGCGCGTTCGAGGCGATGATCGAGCCGGACGTGCAACGCTCGCTCGACCTGCTGACCGAGGCGATCGCGGCGGCCCGCGCGGCGCACGGTGTGGGCTGGGGCGACATCGACGAGGTGGTGCTGGCCGGGGGCTCGACCCGCATCCCGGCCATCCGGAACCGGCTGGCCGGCTATTTCGGCTGGGGCGCGGCCCGCATCCGCGTCGACCTCGATCCCGACGAGATGGTCGCGCGCGGGGCCGGGCTGGTCGCCCGCGACTACGAGCCGGCGTCGCTGTTCGAGGGCTCGCCGGTCGGGCTGCTCAGCGCCAGCCTGCGGCTGCGGGCCGAGATGGCCGGTCCGGAGATGCCGCCGGTGGTCGTGGAGCAGGTCGAGACGCCGGACCCGCCCGGGCCGCCGGGACCGCCGGCCGAGACCCCGGCCGACTTCCGCCGGGTCGCCGAGGCCACCTACATGCTGTTGCTGCAGGACGGCGATCTGGCTCCGCTGGGCGCGGCGTACGGCGCGTTCATCTCCGCCGTGCTGGCCGCGGCCCCGGACGCCCGCCTGACCGAGCTGGGCGAACAGCTGACCACGGAGTACGGGCGGGCCTCCGGTTAAGGTTTCGCCATGCTGATCAGTTGTGGCGCCCCCGTGGCCGGGGCCTGGGCCGATCCGGCCACGCTGGGCGAGTTCGCGGCGCGGGCCGAGGAGCTCGGATATCACGGCCTCTGGGCGTTCCAGCGGCTGCTGGTCGGCGCCGATCAGCCGATGCTGCCGGTCTATCACAGCGTGCTCGACCCGATGCTCGCGCTGACCTGGGCCGCCGCCCGCACCAGCACGATCCGCCTCGGGGTGGCGGTGCTCAACATCCCGTACGTCTCGCCGGCCTATCTGGCCAAGCAGGCGGCCACCCTCGACGTGCTGTCGGGCGGCCGTTTCGACCTGGGGCTGGGCACCGGGTGGTCGCAGCCCGAGTTCGAGGCCACCGGCTCCGACCCGAACCCGCGCGGCCGGCGCCTCCGGGAGTATCTCGAGGTGCTGCGCACCTTGTGGAACGACCCGGTGGCGTCCTTCGACGGCGAGCTCTATCGGGTGCCGGAGAGCACGATGGCGCCGCGTCCGGTGCAGCCCGGCGGCCCGCCGGTGCTGCTCGGGGGCACGGCCGACGTCGCGCTGCGCCGGGCCGGGCGGCTGGCCGCGGGCTGGGTCAGCAGCAGCCGGCTGGGCTTCGACGACATCGCGCGCGGCACCCAGATCGTGCGGCGCGCGGCCGAGGAGGCCGGCCGGGACCCCGACGCGGTTCGGATCGTCGTGCGCGCCGTCGTGCGTCCCGGCCTGCGCGACGACGCCGTGCCGCTGTCCGGAGACTGGGATCAGATCCGCGCCGGGGCCGAGCTGTACGCCGCCGCGGGCGTCACGGAGATGTTCTACGACCTCAACTGGGACCCGCTGATCGGCGCGCCCGGGGCCGACCCGGTGGTGGCCCGGGAACGGGCCGGCGAGATCCTCACGGCTCTGGCCCCACGCCCCTGACGATCACTCTGCGTCGCCGTTCCGATCGCCGCCCGCCGCCGGGCGTTCACCGGATGTTGCCGCAGCGAACGCGGGGCGTGGCGCGCCGTCCCGGGGTTCGGCGGGCGGTCGCTGCCCGTCGCCTCGAGGTAGCAGGTTGTCGATGGCTCGCACCCATCGGGGAAGACGCGCTTCGAAGTCTTATATAGCCTCGAATGGAGGGGGTAATCGTTATCTAAATGGCGGCCGTCTCCCTATGCGGCCCTTTCCCGGGCTTACGCGGTGTAGTTCCCGCGGCACGCCGGCCTTCCGGAGATGACCATCGAACCGCGTCCCGGAACGCGGGATGGCCGTCGATACGGCCCCGGGGTGACGCGCAAGCCGAAGATCTTGCGCCACCAGGGCACATGCACCGGAGAAAACCACGGCGCTCGCTCGCCAAGATCGACACTCTCGCGAAACCGGGCCGAAACAGCGGCCGATCGCGTCATGTACGTGACTTCGATAACTTTGCGCAACAGTACGATTGCCCTCTGGTTCTCCATTACGGACATTGGAGTCAAAGTTGTTCGTCGTTACGGGTGGTTTGACCGCTGGAGTAGGGCTTCGCCCCCTGTGTGGACGGGACCAGGTGTGAGGTTGAGCAACCATCGCTTTCAGCGGGCTGTTATTCATTCGATGCGTCAACTCATTTCCTCCCGCCCGGTTCCGGGCTACCTTTCCCAGCGCAGCATCCGAATACCTCTCACGCACGGCGCATGTGAGGTGTGTCGTCCGATGGAGGTGACCGACGCGTGGAACCGCTGATCGAGGAAGCCGAGCTTGCCCGGGCCGGCTCCCCGACCGATGCCATGACGAGCCCGGCCGCCGACCCGGAGAAGAAGGTCGACACCCGGCGCAAGTCTCCGACGCAGATCGCCTTCGCGCGCCTGCGCAAGGACAAGGTCGCGGTGATCTGCGCAAGCATCTTCGGGTTCTTCGTACTGATTGCGATCCTGGCGCCGCTGCTGGCGAAGCTCGAGGGGCAGGATCCGACGACCCTGCACCAGGATCTGATCGACCAGTACGGCTACCCGACGATCCCGCCCAACGGCGAGCACTGGTTCGGCGTCGAGCCGCGCCTGGGCCGCGACCTGTTCGCGCGGTTCGTCTACGGCGCCCGGCCGTCGCTGATCGTCGCGGGCACGGTGACGATCCTGACCACGATCGTCGGCGTGACCATCGGCCTGCTGGCCGGTTTCGTGGGCGGCTGGCTCGACCGGATCGTCTCCTGGGTCATCGACTTCGTGCTGAGCCTGCCCTACCTGCTGTTCGCGATCGCGGTGCCGGCCGTGCTGCTGACCATCTTCGTCGGCACCGCCCAGGACGCCGCCGCCCAGGACGTCGCGAACGCGCGCTTCTTCTCCCTGATCATCGTTCTCTCCTTCTTCGGCTGGGCCAGCCTCGCGCGATTGATCCGCGGCGAGGTGCTCTCCCTGCGCGAACGTGAGTTCATCTCCGCGGCCAAGGTGCTCGGTGTGCCGACCCGCAAGATTCTCTTCAAGGAGCTGCTGCCCAACCTGGTGGCTCCCATCGTCATCTCGGTATCGATGGCTCTACCGAGCTACATCGTCGTCGAGGCGGGCCTCACCTATCTCGGCGTCGGCCTTACGGAGCCGACGCCGTCCTGGGGCCTGACGATCGCCGCAGCCCAGAACTATTACCGGGCCGACCCGCTCTACCTGTGGATCCCGGTTCTCGCCATCACGATCCTCGTGCTCTCGCTGAGCCTGCTCGGCGACGCGATTCGTGACGCATTCGATCCCCGCACCCGACGGTGACGTGGTGACGCCCCGTATGAGAAGAGGAGAAATGGCAAGGCGATTTAACGTTGCCGTGGCGGCCACCGCCGCCCTGGCGCTCGGCCTGGCTGGCTGCAGCAGTCCTTCGTCGAACAATGACTCGACCGGTGGCGACACCGACTCGGGCAAGATCTCGACGCAGTCCAACGCGACCGACCCCAACGCCAAGGGCCCGGCCAAGGAGATCGAGGGCGCCCGCAAGGGTGGCGTGCTCAACGTGCAGGCGCAGACCACGCCGAACACGTTCGATCCGTCGGACATCTACTACGTCGACTCGAACCAGATCGGCAAGCTGCTGTTCCGCACGCCGACCCAGTTCGACATCCGTGACGGCAAGCCCACCCTCGTGCCGGACCTGACCGACCTGGGCACCCCGTCGGCTGACAAGCTGACGTGGACGTTCAAGATGCAGCCGGGCATCAAGTACGAGGACGGCACCGAGGTCAAGGTCGAGGACCTGGCCTACGCGATCAAGCGGTCCTTCGCCCACGACGTCTTCGTGAACGGCCCGGCCTACCAGCTGAGCTACTTCAAGGACGGCGACAAGTACAAGGGCCCGTACAAGGACGGCGACACCTACTCCGGCGTGGAGACCCAGGGCACCGACACCCTGATCATCCACCTCGCGACGCCGTTCCAGGACCTGCCGTTCTACATGACCTTCCCGATGTTCACGCCGATCCCCAAGGCGAAGGACACCAAGCAGGAGTACAAGAACAAGCCGCTGGCCACGGGTCCGTACAAGTTCAAGACCTACCAGGCCGGCACCTCGCTGGTGCTCGAGAAGAACACCAACTGGGACCCGAACACCGACGCCGCTCGCCACCAGTACCTGGACGGCTTCAACTTCCAGTGGGGCGGCGACGCGGTCAAGTCGCAGCAGGCGGTTCTGAACAGCAACGGCCAGGACGCCAACGCGATCAACTACGACGTGCTCGACGCGTCGCTGATCCCGCAGCTGACCGGTGAGAAGAAGGCGCAGCTGGTTCAGGGCGAGAGCCCCTGCACCATCGTGTGGCAGCTCGACAGCCGCAAGATCCCGCTCGAGGTTCGCAAGGCCGTGGCCAAGGCGTACCCGAACGACCAGATCTGGAAGGCCTCGGGCCTCAACGACTACGTGGCCGAGCCGGCCAGCACGGTTCTGCCGCCCTCGGTCCCGGGCTACGAGAAGTACGCGGCCGTGGCCGACCTGTCCGGCACCGGCGCTGGTGACCCGGCCGCTGCCAAGGCGCTGCTGGAGGCCGCCGGCAAGGTGGGCTTCGAGCTCAGCTACTACTACGACAACTCGAAGCCGCTCGCGCAGCAGGTCAGCCAGATCAAGGCCGACGCGCTGACCAAGGCCGGCTTCAAGGTCAAGCCGATCGGTGTCTCGACCGCCGACCTGCGGACCAAGAAGGGCGACTACAACGCCCCGGTGAACATGGGCCAGAGCCCGGCCGGTTGGTGCTCGGACTGGCCCGCCGGTGGCTCCTGGTTCCCGGTGCTGTTCCGCTCGCAGAGCATTGGCGAGGGCCAGAGCTGGGGCATGCTCAGCGACAAGGCGCTCGACAAGGAGATCAACGACATCGCGAACCTCCCCGCCGAGGAGTCGACCTCGAAGTGGGCCGCGCTGGACAAGAAGATCATGGAGCAGTACATCGCGATCCCCAGCTACTACGACAAGCTGGCGGTCGTGCAGGGCACCAACGTCGGTACCACCACCGGTGACCCGACGATGGGCATGCCCAACTTCAGCAACATGTACCTGAAGAGCTGAAGTAGCAGTAACTAGCTGAAACCCCGGGGTGGTCCGGTCCGCTCAACCGGCGGACGGGACCACCCCGGGCGTGAAAATGGCCTCACGGCGTGCCGGGCGACCGGCATCGCGCGCCGTGAATCAGAGAATCCGGGACATTCCCCCGGCGCCGTGTGGAAAGAGGAGCAAGCGGTGCTGCTGTACATCTTGAAACGCGTCCTGAGCGCGATCTCCGTCGTGATCGTGACGCTGGTGGCCAGCTTCGCGTTGTTCTTCCTGGCGCCCACCGATCCGGCCGGTGTCATCTGCGGCCCCCGTTGCACGCCCGAGCGGCTGGCCGACATCGAGGACAGCCTCAACCTGGACGAGCCGGCGGTCAGCCAGATCGCCAGCTACATGAAGGGCATCGTGGCCGGCCGCGAATACAGCAGCGGCGGCACGGTGCGCGAGTGCGAGGCGCCCTGCCTCGGCTACTCGTACACGCTGGGCCAGCCGGTCACCAAGCTGCTGGCGGCGGCGCTGCCGGTCACCGTCTCGATCGTGGTCGGGGGCGCGGTGGTCTATCTCATCGTCGGCATCCTCACCGGAACGATCGCGGCCCAGGTCCGGGGCACCTCGCTCGACAAGCTGGTGGTCGGCTCGACGCTGATCGTGCAGTCGATCCCATACTTCGTCTTCGCCCTGCTCGTCGCGCTGTACGCGACGTTTTTGCCCGACTCGGGTTATCACCCGTTCACGGACAATCCCCTGACGTGGGCCAGCGGCCTGCTCGCGGCCTGGCTCTGTGTCGGCCTGACGAACGCCGCCGCCTACACGCGCTACTCGCGGGCCTCGATGATCGAGGCGCTCGGCCAGGACTTCGTCCGCACCGCCAGCTCCAAGGGCATCAGCCGGCGGCGAGTGGTCTACCGGCACGGTCTGCGGGCCGGCCTCACCCCGGTCGTCACCATCTTCGGCATCGACCTCGCGTTCCAGCTCACCGGCGCGATCTTCACCGAGAGCATCTTCAACCTCCCCGGCCTGGGTCAGCTCACCCTGCGCGCCTTCGGGCAGTACGACCTGCCCGTCCTCATGGGCGGCGTTCTGATCGGCTCGGTGGTACTAGTGGTGATGAACCTCGTGGTGGACATCGCGTACACGTTCCTCGACCCGCGGGTGCGCCTCGGATGATCCCGACCCGTATCCACGTCTTCCCACCCCGCAGCACGAAGGCGGCAGCATGAGCGACCAGAGCATCCAGGCCCCGCACACGGTGACCCGGGTTCCCCGCCCCCCGGCGGCCGGCGAGGAGGCCTACCTCGAGGTCACCGACCTGCAGGTGCAGTTCCCGACGGCCGACGGCCTGGTCCGGGCCGTGCAGGGGCTCAGCTATTCGGTCCCGCTGCGCCGCACGCTGGCGATCGTCGGCGAGTCCGGCTCCGGCAAGAGCGTCTCCAGCATGGCCGTGATGGGCCTGCACGACCGCAAGGTCGCCCGCATCTCCGGCTCGATCAAGGTCGGCGGTCGCGAGATCGTCAACATGAGCGACAAGGAGCTCGAGGGCTACCGCGGTGGCGACGCCGCCATGATCTTCCAGGACCCGCAGTCCTCGCTGCACCCGTACTTCACGATCGGTGACCAGATCATGGAGTCGTACCGGGCGCACCACAGCGTGAGCAAGCGCAAGGCCAAGGACCGCGCGGTCGAGATGCTGGGCCGGGTCGGCATTCCCAACCCGCGCCGCCGCGTCGACCAGTACCCGCACGAGTTCTCCGGCGGCATGCGCCAGCGCGCGATGATCGCGATGGCGCTGGTCAACGACCCGAAACTGCTGATCGCCGACGAGCCGACCACGGCCCTCGACGTGACCGTGCAGGCGCAGATCCTCGACCTGATCTCCGACCTGCAGCGCGACTTCGGCTCCGCGGTCGTCTTCATCACCCACGACCTGGGCGTGGTGGCCGAGATCGCCGACGACATCCTGGTGATGTACGCCGGCACCGCGGTCGAGCAGGGCCCGGTCAACAAGATCCTCGCCGAGCCCCTGCACCCGTACGCGTGGGGTCTGCTCGAAAGCATCCCGGCGCTGACCGGCGAGCCGCAGCCGCTGCACCCGATCCCCGGATCGCCGCCGAGCCTGCTGGCCGTGCCGAGCGGCTGCCCGTTCCACCCGCGCTGCGAGTTCAAGGACCGCGTGCCGGGCGACCTGTGCACCACCCTCAGGCCCGATCTGATCCCCCGGACCGGCGATCTGGGCCGCGCCTCGCGGTGCCACCTGAAGGAACCCGACAAGGTCTTCGAGACCGAAGTCCTGCCCCGGCTGCCGTAAGAGGGACCGATCATGACCGCTACCACCAATACCGCCGCCAAGTCCGGGGTCCCCTCGGTGCCGGGCGCGCCGCTGCTCGAGCTCGACGCCGTCAAGATGCACTTCAAGACCAAGGGCGACGGGTTCTTCGCCCGCGGCACCAAATGGGTGCAGGCCGTCGACGGCGTCGACCTGACCATCGCGTCCGGTGAGACCGTCGGGCTGGTCGGCGAGTCCGGTTGTGGCAAGTCCACGACCGCGCGCCTGATCACCCGGCTGCTCGAGCCCACCGGCGGCCAGATCCGCTATCAGGGCGTCGACATCGCGCACATGAAAGAGCGCCAGCTGCGCCCGTACCGCCGCGAGATCCAGCTGATCTTCCAGGACCCGTACTCGTCGCTGAACCCGCGGCACACCGTCGGCACGATCGTCGGCACGGCGCTGCGCACGCACGACATGGTCGGCAAGAGCGGCGAGCTCAAGCGCGTCCAGGAGCTGCTCGAGGTCGTCGGCCTCAACCCGGAGCACTACAACCGCTACCCGCACGAGTTCTCCGGCGGTCAGCGCCAGCGCATCGGCATCGCCCGCGCGCTCGCCGCCCGCCCCAAGATCATCGTGGCCGACGAGCCGGTCTCCGCGCTCGACGTGTCGATCCAGGCCCAGGTCATGAACCTGCTGGAGAACCTGCGCAAGGAACTCGGCATCGCGTTCGTGTTCATCGCGCACGACCTCGGCGTGGTGCGGCACTTCTGCGACCGGATCGCGGTCATGTATCTCGGCCGGGTGGTCGAGGAGGGCCCGCGCGACTCGCTCTACGAGAAGCCGCAGCACCCGTACACCCAGGCCTTGCTCTCGGCCGTGCCGGACATCGGCGTGGTGCGGGGCGTGCCGCCGAAGAACCGGATCCGTCTGGTCGGCGACGTGCCCAGCCCGGTCGACCCGCCGTCGGGCTGCCGGTTCCGCACCCGCTGCTGGAAGGCGCAGGACATCTGCGCCACCGAGGACCCGGCCCTGATCGAGCGGGCCCCGGCCCAGCGGGTCGCCTGCCACTTCGCCGAGCCGCCGGCCGAGTCAATCATCGCCGAGACGGCCTGACCCTGGTGGTTTCGCCGACCGGTTCTTCCGTCTATCGCACCAAGGCCTACCGGGTCCGGCAGCGCTCGCTCGTCGCGCTGGCCGGGCTCGGTCTGCTGGCCGCGGGTTACGGCCTCGGCCGCTGGCAGGACTCGCCGGCGCCGGCCGCCGCCTTCCCCCCGCCGGTGTCCTCGGCACCCTCGACGCCGCCGGCCGCCCCGCCCACCACCGAGGCGCCCACGCCGACCGTCTATGCCAAGCTCGAGGCCGAGGCGGCCGACGGCAACGTGGGCATCCAGTCGCAGGAGACCGAGGATGCGGGCGGCGGGCAGAACGTCGGCTGGATCGCCGGTGGCGACCAGCTGCGGTTCGACGACTTCGACTTCGGGCCGGTGGCGGCGACGAAACTCGACGTGCGGGTGTCCACCGACGCCGACGGCGGGCGGATGGAGATCCGGCTCGACGACGCGAAACAGCCGCCGATCGGCACGCTGAACGTCACGCGTACGGGTGGATGGCAGAACTGGCGGACCGACCAGGTCGACATCACCCCGACGACCGGCAAACACACGGTCTTCCTGGTCTTCGTCCGCGACGACTCAGCCGAGTTCCTCAACATCAACTGGCTGCAGTTCGTGCACTAGGGCCAACGAGAAAAGCCGCGCTCATCGCGCGGCTTTCTGTTTCTCTTCTCAGGCGGCTTTCTCAGGCGGCGGCCAGCGCTGCTTCCCGGACGACCGGGATGTGCAGCGTCACGACCCCGTTGTCACACCGGGCCTCGAGCTGGTCGGTGTCGAGGCTCTCGGACTCGCGCAGGTCGACCTCGCGGGTCACGGGGGCTTCGACCGATGCGCTCGCTGCACCCTCGGCCGAGCGGCGCTCGGCCCGGATGGTCAGGACGCCGTCGTCCACCGAGATGTCGATACCGGCCCGGTCTATGCCCGGAAGGTCGATGTCGACGAAGAAGGTCCCGTCGATCCGGTACGCGGCGAGCCGCGCCCCGGAGCTGCGGGTGCTGTCGAACACGCGGCACGTGAGCTGGTCGAGCTCGCGAACCGTCGCGCCGTGAGGCGACATGGTGGTTCCTCCAGGCGGAGTTCTTTTCTGCTGGATCCGAGCGGGATGGGCCCGGGTCCGGATACGACAACGGAGATTGTGGCCGCCGGATTCCCGATTGGACATGACCGCCGTCACGATGCGCCCTAATACTTGGTTACGATCTGTTGTCGTCAAGCCTTGTCGAGCCGGAAGTCGTCGAACTCGAACCCCGGCGCCACGACGCAGCTGACCAGGACGTGCTCCGTGCTCGCGGGCTGTGCGGCCTGCCACACCCCGCGCGGCACGAGCGCCTGCGGATGGTGGCCCTCGCCGACACCCAGCGTGACGGCCCTCTCCTCGCTCGGGTGCTCGCCGTCACCCCCGAACCGCAGGGTCAGCGGCCCGCCGGCGTGCCAGAACCACAGCTCGTCCGACCGCACCACATGCCATGCGGACGACTCTCCGGGATGCAGCAGGAAGTAGATCGCCGTGGCCGCGGCCCGCTCCCCGGTGTACCCGTCGGGGCGGAAGACCGTGCCGGACTTGAATGTCTGCCGATACCAGCCGCCCTCGGGATGCGGCTGAAGGTCGAACTGCTGGGCCAGTGGGGGGCGCGTGTCTTTCATGCGCCCATACTGCTTTTCGAACATATGTTCTATAGTGTCGATCGTGGCGATCCTGCATGCCGACCTCGACGCGTTCTACGCGTCGGTCGAGCAGCGTGACGACCCGGCTCTGCGGGGGCGTCCGGTGCTGGTCGGCGGCGGAGTCGTGCTCGCCGCCAGCTATGAGGCCAAGGCCCTGGGCGTACGCACCCCGATGGGCATCGCCCAGGCCCGGGCGCTGTGCCCGCGGGCCGTCGTGGTGCCACCGCGCATGAAGGCCTACACGACGGCCAGCAAGGCGGTCTTCGAGATCTTCCGCGACACCACCCCGCTGGTCGAGGGCATCTCGATCGACGAGGCGTTCCTCGACGTGGGCGGCCTGCTGCGGGTCAGCGGCACCCCGCGCGAGATCGCCACCCGGCTGCGGGCCGAGGTGCGGGCCCAGGTCGGGCTGCCCATCACGGTCGGCATCGCCGGCACGAAGTTCCTGGCCAAGGTGGCCAGCGCGGTCGGCAAGCCGGACGGGCTGCTCGAGGTGCCGGCCGGTGGCGAGCTCGCCTTCCTGCACCCGCTGCCGATCGAGCGGCTGTGGGGTGTCGGCCCGGTCACCTCGGCCAAGCTGCGCGAGCGCCGCGTCAACACGGTCGGCGACGTGGCCCGCATCGGCGAGGCGGCGCTCGTGTCGATGCTCGGCCCCGGCTACGGCCGCCACCTCTACGCGCTTTCCCGCAATCACGACCCCCGGCGCGTACGGGTGGGGCACCGCCGCGGCTCGATCGGCGCGCAGTGCGCGCTGGGTCGCCGGCCCCGCCCGTTCGCCGAGATCGAGGCCACGCTCGACGCGCTGGTCGACCGGGTCACCCGGCGCATGCGCGGCGCCCACCGGGCCGGCCGCACGGTGACGCTGCGCCTGCGGTTCGACGACTTCGGCCGGGCCACCCGCTCGCGGTCGCTGCTCACGGCAACCATGCAGACCCGCGTGATCCAGACGACCGCCCGCGACCTGCTGACCGAGGCCCACGAGCTGATCGCGACGCGCGGCCTCACACTGGTCGGGGTGGCCGTGAGCAACCTCGACGGCGACGGCCACATGCAGCCCTCGCTCTTCGACGACGCCGGGGACGACCGCCTCGACGTGGCGATGGACGCGGTGCGCGACCGTTTCGGCTCCTCCTCGCTGACCCGGGCCGCCACCATCGGCCGCGAATTGGGCCCGTCCGTGCCGATCCTGCCCGACTAGCGCGGACCGTCCCGGGCGCGAAGCCGGCGACGACTACGCTTCCGCGCATGACGGCGACCGCAGCGTCCGACGGTGACAACGCCCCTTCGAGCCAGGCGTGGCAGGGGCTCACCGCGGACTACGAGCTTGCGCGCGCCCGGGAAGACTCCCTGGACCGGCTGGTCGAGTGGCCGGCCCAGCGGGCCCTTCTCGGCGATGTGACCGGACGCTCCATTCTCGACCTGGGCTGCGGCAACGGTGGCAAGCTGGCGGAGCTCGTCCGCGATGGCGCCGTCGCCTCGGCCGGTGTCGACATCGCCGGCAAGTTCATCTCCGACCCACCGGCCGGCGCCGAGCTGATCCAGGCCGACCTGTCCCACCCGGAATCGCTGCTGCAACTGCACGGCCGCACGTTCGACCGGATCCTGTTCCTGCAGTCGTTCGGCTACGCCCAGGACCCGGTGCACACCTTGCGGGTGGCGCGAGCGATGTTGAACGAGGACGGATTCATCCTGCTGACGAGAACCCAGCCCATCCGGTACGCCGTCGAACGCACCGAGCGGAACGGGACCACGCTGGGCGAGGAGTACTTCTCCGGCGCCGACTACACCTACCGCACCGGCTGGAACGAGCACATCGAGCTGACCCTTCGCACCTTCACCATGTCCGACCTGCTCAACACGTTCAGTGCGGCCGGGCTGTGGATCGAGACCGCTGTCGAGCCCCGGCTATCCGAAGAGGCCGCGCGCCTCTACCCGCACAAGCAGGAGTGGATGAACAAGTACCTCGGCATCCTGATCTTCAAGCTACGGCCCCTCACCTAAGCGGCGGAGATGCGTACGTTGCAATAGCGGCTGGTCAGATAGACGTTCGTGCGGCCGGCCGGGTCGAGCAGCACGGTGCCGCCCTTGGGCACCTCCTTGGCGGCCAGGGCCCGGCCGTCGGTGGCGTCGTGCAGCACCAGGTCGCACGAGCTGTTGCCGTGGTCGTCCAGCACCCCGACCGAGACCTGGCCGCCGGTCGTGAAGGCGTCGCTGTCGCCGAGCCACTCGGTCGCGAACGGCAACGTGGCGCTGCCAGCGCCGGGGCGGGCCAGGACGATGCAGCCGGAGTCGTTGGCCGACATGCGGAACTGGCCGGAGTCGCGGATCTGGAGCGCCGTGGGCGAGTACAGGCCGGTGGGAACCGGCAGGGGCCGGCCGCTGTCGACGTGGGTCAGCGTGACGTCGCAGCCGTTGTCGTTACCCTCGATGTTGTCGTCGATCGTGAGCCGCCAGGGCGCCTGGGCGGTGAAGTTCTCGCTCGAAGGGGTTCCGCCCTTCCCGTCGTCTCCGTCGCCGAACAGCGCGAAGGCGACCGCCGCTCCAGCCATGACGATCACCGCGGCGGCGGCAGCGGCCCAGATCCGGTGCCGGGGCCGGATCTTCTTGTCTCCGGCGGTGTGGGTAAGCGGTGGCACGTCGCCGGGCCGGTCGATGGGCGGCACAATCTCCCCGGCCAGGGCGGCCGTCGCGGCGCCGGCCACCGTACGGCTGTCGTCCCCGGACAGATGCTCGAGGGCTTCGCGGGCGGCCAGCGCCATCCCCGCGTGCCGGCCATGAGCCAGGCGGGCCAGCTCCTGCACGGCCCCGGCCCGCACGCTCCCGATCGGGTGGTCGATCACCGACTGCAGTTCCGGCGGCAGCGGCGCGGGTTTCGTGACCGGGCGGCTGCGGCGGGCCAGGTACAGCTCGCCCTGCATCTCGACGTCCCGGCTCGGGGTCTGGTGCGGATTGCGCTCGCGCACCCGGTCGAAGACGTAGTCGTAGAGCTCGTTCAGCGACACCCAGCCGTCCTGGTCGCGATCGGCGTCACCGGTGGCCAGCCCCTCGACCAGCGCGGACGTGAAGACCGACGGGCGGCGGCTCCGGTCGTCGGCCAGCTGATCGCCCTCGAAGGCGTACTCCATGGCGCTCGACGCGGTGATCACGGCGCGCCCGCGGCTGCCGCCGGGGAAGTTGTCGAGCACGTTGACATCGCCGGCCGCGCGTACGGTCACCCCCTTGCTGAACGCGCCGCCGTAACAGCAGTCGAGCAGAAGCACGATGCTGCGCGAGCGGCTGGCCCGCATGCAGCGCTGCACGAAGTCGGCCGAGACGGCGGTCGACCCGAGGCGGTCCGGGCGGGTGTTGCGGGTGGCGAAGAACAGCTCACCGGAGTCGTTCTTGAGCCCGTGACACGAGAAGTGGAGCAGCAGCACGTCGTCGGCGCGGCTGTCGGCGAACAGCTCCTCGATCTCCTCGCGGATCACATGCGCGGGCTCGTTGCGTACGGCATGGACTCCGAAGTCGCCGATCGAGGCGTCACCGAGCACCCCGGCGAGCGCGTCGGCGTCGGCCTGCGGGGCGAGCAGATGGCTGAGCCCGTCATGGTCGTACGTGTCGTTGGCGACGATCAGGGCCTTACGCGCGCCGGCCATCAGGTGCCGTGCCGGCTCACGAAGAGATCTATCAGCCTCTGCTGGTCGCCGGCGGTCGCCTCGGAGAGCTCGAGCACGTCGCCGCCCAGCTCCAGCCGCACGGTCCGTTTCGTTCCGGCCGAGCGTCCGAGCCATCCCCGTACGACCCCCAGCACCGACCGCAGCACCTCGGGGTTCTGCCCGAGCAGCACCACGATCGCGCCGACCGCCTCCATGCTGAACGCGCGGGAACCCGCCGGGGGAGGGCCACCCGGAAGCGCCCGTACGTCCTCGACGTCGAGCTGCCGCAGCTCGGAGCGCAACTGCCCGGTCAGGTCGTCGAGCCGCTCGGCGTCCGCGCCGTCCTCGGCCACGAAGAGCCGAATTCCGTCATCCATCGATCCACCATGCACCCGCCGTAGTGGCATGGGAACTATCCGAAAGGTGACCCTGGTCCGGGGTATCGGATCGCGGGTGCGGCACACTGGTGCGGGTGCGGAAGATCTTTCTGATCGGGATCGGCGCGGGCGACCCGGACCACCTGACCCTGCAAGCGGCCAAGGCGATCGGGCGTACGGACGTCTTCTTCCTGCTCGACAAGGGTGAACTCAAGGCCAGCCTGGTCGACCTGCGGGAACGGATCGTTCGCGGCTACTCCAAGCCGAGCCGCCGGATGGTCACCGGGCGCGACCCCGACCGCGACCGCACCCCGGCCGACTACGAGGGCACCGTCGAGGACTGGCGCAGCCGCCGCGCGCTCGTGATCGAGGAGATGCTGGTCCAGCACCTGAAGGACGACGAGACCGGCTCGTTCCTCGTCTGGGGTGACCCCACCCTCTACGACTCGTCGCTCGCCATCCTCGAGGAGGTGCTGGCCCGGGGCACGATCGATTTCGAGTACGAGGTGATCCCCGGCATCAGCAGCGTGTCGGCGCTCGCGGCCAAGCACCGGGTGCCGCTCAACCGGGTCGGGCAGCCGTACCAGGTGACGACCGGCCGCAGGCTCGCCGAGGGCTGGCCCGAGGGCGTCGACGACGTGGTCGTGATGCTCGACGCCCAGCAGGCCTTCACCGCGTACCCCGACGTGGACATCTTCTGGGGCGCCTACGTGGGCACCCCCGACGAGATCCTGCGCTCGGGCCGGGTGTCCGAGGTGGCCGACGACATCGTCAGAACCCGCACGGACGCCCGGACCGAACACGGCTGGATCATGGATACGTACCTGCTGCGCAGGCCGCAGCCGGATCAGTAGTTGACGGTGACCCCGGCCGCCTTGCAGGCGGCGGTGAGGTCCTTGCCGCTCTTCTCGAACCCCGGGCTGTCGAGCGCGCTCTCCGGCGCGGCCGCCGCCTTGGCCGCGTTGGCCCCGGCCTCGGTCGCCTTGGCCGCGAACGTCTTGACGGCCTGGCCGACCTCGGTGTCGCTGGACCCGGCCGCGGTGGTGAGCTGGGTCGCCAGCCCGACCAGGATCTTCTGGTAGCCGGCGCCGTCCAGCTCGCCCTGGGTTTTCTGCATGGCGTTGATCAGCTCGGTCTTCATGGCCTTGTCGGCCTTGTTCGCGGCGTTGCAGATGGCCTTGTCGTCCGGCGCGTCACCGGCCGGGGCGGCGGCCTCGGTGCTGGCGACCGGCGCGGCGGCCGTGGTCGCGGCCGGCGCGGTCGAAGCGTTGGTGGCGTCGTCCCCGGCACAGGCCGTGAGCGACATCAGAGAGACGCCGGCCAACGCGACGAGAACAGTGCGAATGCGAATCATGGAACAGAACCCCCGTACGAGAAAATGGTGTTGGCGCGGGACTGTAGCGGCGGGATAGAACGAGATCAAATCACCGCCTACACTCTCGAACCCGTGAGACGTCTAGCCCTGGCCGGCCTCGGTGCCGCCGCATTAGCCCTGGCGGCCTGTGACAGCAATGAGTCGGTGTGGAACTCCCCCGACACCACGGCCGTCTCCTCGGCCGCGGCCCCGGAAGCCCCCGCTCCGGCCGCGGCCGCCCCCGAGGCGGCCCGGGTCGGCGCCGCGGGCAGCGGCTGCAAACTGCCCGTGTCGTTCGGCATCGCCGCATCGTGGAAGCCCAAAGCCGTCAAGGTCGCCGCGGGCGACCCGCTGGCCGGCCTCGCACGCCGGGGGCCGATGACGATGGTCTGCGAGATCGACGCCAAGCCGGCGGGAAACATCGGCTTCCTCCGGGTCTACACCGGAAAGTCGGCCGCGCCGAAGAAGAGCCTGGCCGCCTTCATCGGCGCCGACGCGCAGAGCCCGGTCTACCGCGAGGTGCAGGTCGGTGACCGGCGTGGGCTCGAGGTGACCTACCAGGCCAAGAGCCCGCTCGAGGACACGCTGGAGCCCGAGCGGGCCTTCGTCGTCAAGGGCGGTCCGGGGTTGATCGTGGTGGCCCTCGACAGCCTGGACAAAGAGGAGTATGCGGCCATGTTGCCCGCGTTCGAGCTGGCCCGGAGCAGTCTTACGGCGGTGAGCTGACCGCCGCGCCGTGCCCCGCTTTAGCGCTGCGCGCTGATCGCCGTGGCTGCTTTAGCGCTGCGCGCTGGCCGCCGTTTGCCGTCGCACTGTGGCCAGCGTGAACAGCACCACCGCGGGCACCACGAACAGGCCCGCGACCGAGATGCCGGCCCCGATCGCCCGGCGCTGCGCCACCAACCCCGCCGGTGGGCCGCCGGCGACCTGACCGAGCGCGTCGGCCTGCGACACGATCGAGAAGACCGTGGCGCGGGACTCCGGTGCGGTCACCGAGACGAGCCAGACGTTCAGGATCGGCACGGCGCTGTCGCGCAGGAGGCGTACGGCCAGATAGAGCCCCGCCGCCGCCCACCAG
This sequence comes from Actinoplanes sp. NPDC021490, assembly GCF_055562135.1. Classification (NCBI taxonomy): domain Bacteria; kingdom Bacillati; phylum Actinomycetota; class Actinomycetes; order Micromonosporales; family Micromonosporaceae; genus Actinoplanes; species Actinoplanes sp. NPDC021490. The sequence continues at coordinate 132,323 of NZ_JBVHFW010000015.1, read as the reverse complement.
TGACCGGCGAAACCCAGGCCGGCCATGCCCACGGCGGTGAGCGCCTGCACCGCGGCCAGCGCCCGCCCGACCCGGTGCGGCCGGACGACGTCGATCCAGCGCCCGGCCAGCCCGGTCACCGCGATCGAGCCCAGCGCGGCCAGAATGGCCAGGCCGCCGAAGACCAGCTCGACCGGATGATCGCCGACGAACGGCAGCAGGAAAGGCTGGCTGAGCCGGTCGAAACCCTCGCTGCTCATGCCGGCGAACAGGGTGCCGGCGACGATCGCCGTCAGGACGGTGCTGCGGCGTACGGCCTGGAATCCCAGCTTCTCGGGTTGCGTGGCCGGGCTCCAGTTGTTCTCGGTCATCACGGCCATCAGCAGTACGGCGAGGGCCAGCGTGACGACCCCGCCGGCCACGATGGGCAGCGCCGGTTCGATCGCCGTGAGCCCGACCGCGGCCACGATGCCCAGCAGCGATCCGGTCTGGGCGAGCTGGCCGCCGCGTACGAAGGCTTGGGTCACCCGCTCGGGTTCGATCTCATCGGCGGCCCAGGCCTCCTCGGCGCCATCGACACAGACCGCGCCGATCGCCCAGACCACATTGGCGACGAGGATCGCGGCGTACGTGGGGAACAGCCCCCACACAAGCAGACCCGCGCCCATGAGCAGATAGCCGACAATGACCGAGAGGCGGCGGCTGTACCGGTCGGCGATCACACCGGTGGGCACCTGCGCGACGAAGCAGACGGCCTCCATGAGCGTGCCCACAAGCACAAGCTGAAGCGGCGACAACCCGACGACGGTGGCCTGATAGATCAGGTTGAGCGTGAAGCGGTGCGGGACGCGAACGACCCGACGCCGGAAACAAGCAGATAAAGCCGATAGGCGGACATGCAGAAGCGCTCCGGGATCTCAACGTCCCGGTGCCGTGAGGTGTGGCGCTGCTGCTAAAGGGTCATCAACCCGGCAGACGACACAGGGCACCGGACAGGCAGACGATGCCGTGCGCAGTTGTCATGCCGAGATGATCGCCGTTGGGGTTGCTTGGGTCAACCGCTTTCAACGCCGTGTCTGGCCTCGCCGCTCTGCCGTCCTGGCCTGCGCTCTGTGGCCCCGGCCCGCGCTCTGCGGCCGTGGTCTGCGCTCTGTGGCCGTGGTCTGCGCTCTGTGGCCCTGTCATGCGCTCTGCCGCCCCGGCCCGCGGCCCCGCCGCCCTGGCTGCGCCCGCCGCCCTGGCTGTGCCCCACCGCCCCGGCCGCCCGTGCTGTGGCTGGCTTATCGTGCCGGCTGTCAGCTCGTTCACCGGCCTTGCGCGGCGATTCGGCCCGGCTTGCGGCGCTGCTCGCTGTCCTGTGGCGCCTGCTTGGTTGTGCGGGCTCGCTCTGCTGTCGCGCCTGTTTGCGTTGTGCGCGTCCGCTGTGCTGTGCACTCACCTGTCCTGAGGCGCGGCCCACCCTCCCCGGGGGCCCCCGTCCTGCGGCAATTTTAGTCCGAAAGCCTTGCTGGAACTTGCATTGTCCACAGGGGCGTCGAGGCGCTCGGAGTTTTCCACAGGGCCGTCAGCCGTGGGCAACTCGGCGGAAAATATGAGGCGCGGTGGTCAGGCCGGCCCACAAGGTCAGCGTGATGACACCCAGGATCAGGGAGGCGGCGCTCGCGGCCAGGCCGATGGCGGGGGCCGCGAACAGCAGGGGGAGGAGGCGTACGGAGATGGCACCACCGAGGGCGCGCACCGAAGCGCTGTAGGCGAGGTCGCGGGTCACGGATTCGGGCCGGGCCTCGGCGGCCACGCGGGCGTCCATGTCGCCCTCGAACGCGGTCTGGCTCAGGCCGGCGGCGAACTGCGCCACGATGACCATGAAGGCGTGGGCAGGGGCGAAGATCCAGCCGGCCAGCATGCCCAGGCCCCAGAGCGACCAGCGCAGCACGGCCGGCAGCTGGAGGCGGCCGATGGCGGCCACGGCCCGGGTGGCGAGGAAGGTGCCGAGGCAGAAGGCGATCGCGGCGATGGCTACCCACTTGTCGCCGTGGAGTTCGGCGGTGACCGGGATGGCCAGGAGGGTGGGGCCCGAGGCGAGCAGCATGATTCCGGCGCCGGCCAGGAGGAGTCGCGGCTGGGGGAGATGCCAGTGTCCGCGGGCCGGTGGGGGCGTGGCCGCGTGCCGCCATCGTGCCAGGACCGGAGCAGACCCGGTGACGGACGAAGCCGCCCCGCGGGCAGCAACGGAACCGGGAGCAGGAGCGGCGCCGGTAACGGGAGCGGCGCTCGCAACGGGAACGGTGACCGGAGTAGGGGCGGGAATGGCGACAGGCAAGGTGACGGCGGAGGCGAGGACGGTGGTTGCGGTGACGGGAGTAGGGGCGCCGGCGGAAGTGATTCGGGAACGGCGGGCGACCAGGACGGTGGGGAGGAGGGAACCCAAGTAGACGGCGTAGACGGCGACCAGCAGGCCGCCGGTTGGGTATCCGAGGGTGCCTGTTGGCAGGAGGGCGGCCAGGGCAGTGCCTGCTGCCTCGACGCCGGCGATTGCTACCGCGTACCGGGTCATTGAACGTGGGGAGGCGTCCACAGCGGACACTTCGGCGCGCATGCCTGCGAAGCCGGCCCAGGCCGCTACGTGTTGTAGGGCGACCAGGGCGGCTACCAGCCAGGAGGGCCAGCCGGCGATCAGGCCGTACAGGGTGCCGAAGCGCAGCAGGACCTCGAGGCCGGCGGCGCCTCGTAGGAGGGTGCGGCCGTCCAGGTGGCGGGACAGCCAGCCGGTGACGGGGGCGGAGAGGACTACGCCGACGAGCATGGCCGCGTTGAGGAGGGCGGCCTCGGCCAGTCCGCCGCGGGCGGTGGCTATGAGGACGATGAAGGTCCAGCCGAGGGCCATGCCGAACGAGTCGATGACTCCGGCCAGGAGCAGTTCGCGCGGGCGGCCGGCGCGACGCATGCCGCCGGGGCCGGCTCTGCGGCGGCCCCGGCGGAACGCGGTGGCTTCAGGCACCGGCGCCGACGAACAGGGGCGTGGGCGGGGCGAAACCGTTGAAGCTGGAGGCGTAGGCCAGGGTGTAGCCGCCGGTGCTGCCCAGGTACAGCACGTCCCCGGTGGCCAGGTCGCCCGGCAGCATGACCCCGTACGCGATGGTGTCGGTGCTGTCGCAGGAGGGGCCGGTGATCGTGTACGGAACCAGGTTGCCGGACTTCTCGGTCAGGATGGGGAAGTCCCAGCCGCCGGGGGTCTGCAGCACCTCCATCAGGCCGTTGTAGGTGCCGACCTCGATGTAGAGCCAGTTCTCCTCGCCCCGGCGCTCGTGGCCGATGACGGTGGCGGCCAGCACGCCCGCCTCGGCGACCAGGTGGCGGCCGGGCTCGGCCACGATCAGGGACGGCCGGTACGGGAGGGCGTCGAGCGCCTCGGTGGTGACGGCGCCGATCTCGGCGATGGTGGGCACGTCCGACGTGTAGCGGGCCGGGAAACCGCCGCCCATGTCGAGCATCTCGAGCTCGATGCCGTCGTGGCGCAGCCGGTCCATGAGCTTGCCCGCGGCGTCGACGGCCTCGGCCCACGCGTCGGGGCGCACGCACTGGGAGCCGACGTGGAACGTGATCCCGTACGGGCGCAGGTCGAGCCGCTTGGCCAGCAGCAGCAGGTCGTACGCGTCCTCGACGTCGGTGCCGAACTTGCGGGACAGCGGGAAGATGCTGGCCTCGTCGTCGACGCGCAAGCGGACGTAGACGGCCGCCCCGGGCGCGTGCTCGGCGATCTTGGCCAGTTCGTTGGGGGAGTCGAAGCTGAAGCGCCACAGGCCGGCGGTGTGCGCGGCGGCGATGTGCGCGGGCGGCTTGACCGGGTTGCTGTAGAGCACGTCGGCCGGGTCGACGCCGATCGCCTCGAGCATGCGCAGCTCCCCGATCGACGCGATCTCGAAGCCGGCGCCCTCGGCGTCCAGCGTGCGCAGGACCTCGGGGGACGGGTTGCACTTCATCGCGTAGTGGACGCGCACGCCGGGCAGGGCCGCGCGGAAGGCCGCGTGCCGGTCCGACACCGTGTCCAGGTCGGTCACCAGGTACGGCGTCGGCATGTCGATCGTCTTGAGCAGAGCCGGACTGAGGGTGGCGGGCCACGAGGAAGCGACGGTGCCGGGGGTCATCCGGGTCTCCTAAACGATCTAGCGGCGGAGGAAGCGGCGGCGAAAGCGGGGGCGAAAGGCGGAGGCGGAAACGAGGCCGGGAGCGGCAGCGGTTCAGCGCCGAGGGACCGGCGCCGGTTCGGCGGGGGCTGGGGTGGAAGCGCCTTCGAGGAAGAGCCGGCCGGCCTCGCTGGCCGGCACCGGCCGCGAGAAGTAGTAGCCCTGCGCGAAGTGGCAGCCCATCTCGCGCAGCGCGGCCAGCTGGCCGAACTCCTCGATGCCTTCGGCCACGGTGTTCATGCCGAGGCTCTTGCCGAGTTGGACGATGGTGTCGGCCAGCGCGGTGTCGTCGGTCAGGGCGCCGAGCCGTTCCACGAACGAGCGGTCGATCTTGAGGGTGTCGACCGGGAAGCGCCGCAGGTAGGCCAGCGACGAGTAGCCGGTGCCGAAGTCGTCGATGGCCAGCGTCACGCCGAGCGCCTTCAGGCGGACCAGCTGCTCGAGGTTGTCGTCGGTGTCGGTCATCAGCACGCTCTCGGTCATCTCGAGGCACAGCTGGTTGGCCGGCATGCCGGTTTCGGCGAGGATGCCGGAGACGACGTCGACCAGGTCGGTCCGGTCGAACTGGCGCACCGAGACGTTGACGGCCATCTTGACCGGGCGGCCGCCGGCCTGGCTCCACGCGACGGCCTGACGGCACGCCTCGCGCAGCACCCAGCGGCCCAGCGGCACGATCAGCCCGGTGGCCTCGGCGATCGGGATGAACTCGGCCGGCGGGATCAGACCGCGGGTCGGGTGCTCCCAGCGGGCCAGCGCCTCGAACCCGATGACCTCGCTGCTGGCCAGGTCGATGGTCGGCTGGTAGTGCAGGTGCAGCTGCTTGCGCTCCAGGGCCAGGCGCAGGTCGGCCTCCAGCTCGAGCCGCTCGACCAGACCGGACAGCATCTCGGGGTCGTAGCTGGCGTAGCCGCGGCCGCCGGCCGACTTCGCCTTGTACATGGCCAGGTCGGCGTTGCGCATGAGCTGTTCGGCGCCGTCGGTCTCGCCGCCTTCGAGCAGCCCGGCCGCGGCCAGGCCGATGCTCGCCTGCACGTGGATGTTGCGGCTCTGGCTGGCGAACGGCTCCTCGAGCACGTCGATGATGCGCTGCGCGACCTGCTCGGCGTCGGTGCCGTCGACCGGCGCCTGGATGAGCACGGCGAACTCGTCGCCGCCGAAACGGGCCACCAGATCGTCTTCCCGTACGGAGGCCCGCAGCCGGTCGGCCACCTGCACGAGTAGCTGGTCACCGGCGAGGTGGCCGAGGCTGTCGTTGACCTCCTTGAACCCGTCGAGGTCGAGGAAGAGCACGGTGACCTCGTCGGCGTCCGGCTTGGTGCGCAGCGCCTCGCTGACCCGCTCGCGGAACAGCGCGCGGTTGGCCAGCTGGGTGAGGGCGTCGTGGTAGGCCTCGTGCACGAGCTGGTCCTGCAGCTCCTTGCGCTCGCTGATGTCACGGGTGTTGAGCACCAGGCCGGCCACGCTGGGGTCGCTCAGCAGGTTGGTGATGGTCATCTCGGCCTGGCGCAGCCGCTTGTCGCGGTGCTGCACGGTCAGTTCGAGCACGGTGGTGGCGTACGGGCGGCCGGCGACCTGTCGCAGCGCCTGGGCGAGACGGATGCCCGACTCGGGGTCGATCAGCTTGGTCAGGCGGCGGCCGGTGAGGGCGTGCGCGGGATAGCCGAAGACGCGCTGCACCGACTCGCTCTGGTAGAGGACGTCGGCCTCGGGGCTGACCACGGTGACGACGTCGGAGCTGTGCTGCACCAGGGCGTGGAACCGCTGCTCGCTGGCGAACAGTTCGGCCGTGCGGGCGGCGACGCGGGCCTCGAGCGTACGGGTGAGGTTGCGGTTCTCGCGCAGCGTCAGCAGCTGCCGGCCGACGATCAGCAGGATCAGGGCCGAGCGGGTGTACGCGACGAACAGGTTGCTGTGGCCGGTGGTGGCGTACCAGATGACCGACGTGAACAGGGCCGCGAGCACCGCCACGTACGGGAGCAGGATGCCGACCGGCGGCCCGCCGTCCTCGGCCTCGTCGTCGGTCCGCTTCACCGGCATCAGCGCCGCGAGCAGGATGAGCGAGAACCCGGTGAACCAGCCGATGTCGGTGACGCCGCCCGAGCTGTACGCGTCGAGCAGGTTGAGGTAGGCGTACGCGATGTCGGAGATGGCGAACGCGACGATGCCCACGCCGACCAGGGCCAGCTGGTTGAAGGTGCGGCCGCTGCGGCGCTGCTGGGCCAGCATGTAGAGGACCATGGTGACGATGACGACGTCGCCGAGCGGGTAGGCCAGGCTGACGTAGAGCGCCAGGCCGGCCGTTCCCCCTTCGAGCAGCGGCACGACCACGAAGATCCAGGCCATCAGGACCAGCGAGGCGGCGACCATCAGGCCGTCCAGGACGCTGCGGATGCGGCTGGCCAGGGCCTGAGTGCGGCTGGGCAGCACGAGCAGGCCGATCGGGGTGAGCAGCACCATGCCGAGGTAGCCGAGGTCGGCCTTCGAGGGCAGCGGCACCTCCTGGCCGGACAGGCCGTACCAGCAGGCCATGGCCTGGCCCAGGCCCCAGCTCAGGATGCCCAGGCCGACCAGGCTCCAGCCCCAGCGCATCCGGCCGGTGAAGCGGCGGGAACGGTACAGGCAGGCGACGGCGGCGGCGGTCGCGCCGAGGCAGAGGCCGAAGTTGGAGACCGCCTGCGAGACGCCGGAACCGCCGGCCCCGGTACTGAGCACGAACGCGAAGGCGGCGACTACCGCGCCGACCAGACCGCACAAGCGGTACCAATCGGTCGCGCGGGTGCTGGTTGCCATCACGTCTCCCCAGTTAGGCCGTCAAGCCGAAGATCGGGACCGCGCGCCCCGACCTTGAGGGGTTCGGCCGGGCAATGCGTTGCGAAACGGGTGCAGAACTTATTGACGTACGTAACTGTCTGGTGACAACGTTGTCAAAGCCTGATCACGCCGGTCACGGGAGGTTCATCCATGCACTTGTTGCTCAGCGCGGCGCTGCTCACGTCCCTGTTCGCGGCGCCGGCCGTGGAAGAACAGCCCGTCGATCTCGTACGCCCCTTCGTGGGCACCGAGAACTTCGGCAACACCTTCCCCGGTGCCAGCGCGCCCTTCGGGATGGTGCAGGTCAGCCCGGACACCGGCGGGCAGGGCGGCTACGACTACCGGCAGTCCTCGATCTACGGGTTCAGCCAGACCCACCTCTCCGGCGTGGGCTGCGGCGTAGCCGGCGAGCTGCCGATGATGCCGACCACCGGCGCGATCACCAGCGTCGACCCGAACGCCTACAAGTCGGCCTACAGCCACGACGACGAGGAAGCCTCGCCGGGCTACTACCGGGTCGGCCTGTCCCGGTACGGCGTCGAGGCCGAGCTCACCGCGACCGAGCGCACCGGCTGGCAGCGCTACACGTTCCCGTCCACCGGGGCGGCCAACGTCCTGTTCAACACGGGCAAGGCCAACCAGTCGGTGTTCGACTCCGAGATCCACGTCGTGAACGACCGGACGATCGAGGGGCGGGTCGAGGCCGGCAACTTCTGCGCGGGCAAGGACGACCACACCGTCTACTTCACCGCTTCCTTCGATCGGCCCTTCACCGCGTACGGGACCTGGCGTGGTTCGACGGTGTCGGCCGGGAGCCGGGACGCGGCCGGGGCGGGCTCGAACGGGGCCTACGTGACGTTCGACGCGACCGCGGACCGCGATGTCGTGGTCAAGGTCGGGCTGTCGTACACCGGTCCGGCCGGGGCGCGGGCCAACCTGACCGCGGAAACCGCCTCGTCCTACGACTTCGAGGCCACCCGCGACGCCTTGCGGGCCAAGTGGGTCACCACCCTCGACAAGATCAAGATCGGCGGCGGTACGGGGGAGAGGCGCGCGGCGTTCTACACGGCGCTCTACCACTCGCTGCTGCACCCCAACCTGGCCGGCGACGTCGACGGCTCGTACGTGGGCTTCGACCGCGCTGTGCACAAGGCCGACGGGTACACGCCGTACCAGAACTTCTCGCTCTGGGACACCTACCGCCCGCAGAACCAGCTGCTCGAACTACTCACCCCCGACGTCGCCCGGGATGTCGCCCTGAGCGTTGTCGCGATCGGCCGGGACGGCGGCTGGCTGCCCCGCTGGGCGCTCGTGAACAGCGAAACGAACATCATGACCGGCGATCCCGTCACGCCCTTCCTCGTCGAGGCGTGGTCCAAGGGGCTGCTCAAGGGCCACGAGGCTTCCGCGTACGCCCTCCTGCGCGCGAACGCGCTCAGCGAGCCGCCGGCCGATTCCCCCTACAACGGCCGGACCGGCATCAAGTACTACAACGACCGCGGATACGTCCCGTCCGGGCTGAAACTGGGCACCGACTGCGTGCACAAGGGCGGCGACAACGACTGCGTGCACCCGGCGTCGGCCACGCTCGAATACTCGGCGGCCGACGCGTCGCTCGCGCTCATGGCGGCCGGCCTGGGCAAGACCGAGGACGCGCGGCTGTTCGCGTCCCGCGGGCAGTGGTACCGCAACCTGTGGGACGGCTCGATCAACCAGTTCCGGCCGCGCACCACCGACGGCACCTGGCTGACCCCGTACGACCCGGTGGCCGCGGCCCAGCAGTTCCACGAGGGCGGGGCCTACCAGTACCAGTGGCTGGTGCCGCAGGACCCGGCGGGACTCGTACGGCTGATGGGCGGGCGGCCGGCGACCGAGAAACGGCTCGACAGCTTCTTCGCGTACGAGAAGCTCTTGAAGGACCCGGCGGGCACCGCGCGCACCGACTGGATCGCCAGCCCGTACGACTATTACGCCAAGCCGACGTACAACCCGAACAACGAGCCCGACCTGCTCGCGCCGTACATGTACCACTGGGCCGGCGCGCCCGCCAAGACCGCGACCGTCGTGCGCGCCGCGATGACGCTGTTCACGACCGGCCCCGACGGCATGACCGGCAACGACGACCTGGGCACGATGAGCGCCTGGTACGTCTTCTCGTCGCTCGGCCTCTATCCGACCATGAGCGGCGCGAACTTCCTGGCCGTGTCCTCGCCGCAGTTCCCGTCCGCCTCCGTCGCGCTGACCGGCGGGCGCACCCTGTCGATCACCGCGCCGGGCGCCTCCGACACCAATCGGTACATCCAGCGCGTACGGGTGAACGGCTCCTCGCTCACGAAGAACTGGGTGCCGTGGTCGGCGGTCGGCTCGGGCGGCACCATCGCCCACACGCTGGGAACGTCCCCGTCGTCGTGGGGCACCTCGGCCGCGGCCGAGCCCCCGTCGGTCAACCAGGCGCCGCTCGACAACCGCACCCACCTGTCGGCCGCGGTCCGCCCGGCCACGGCGGCCGTCCCGCCCGGCGGCAGCGCGACGCTCACGGTCGACATCGTCGGCCAGGCCCCCGGCACCCTCAACCCGCGCGTCTCGGTGGTGGCGCCGACCGGCTTCCGGACCTCGGTTCGCCAGCCCGGCCCGATCGTCTCCCGCCATCAGCCCACCTCGGCCACCGCGACCGTCACCGTGACGGCCCCGGCCTCGGCCGCGGTGGGCGCCTACCCGCTTCAGGTCGACGTCTCCGGCGTGCAGAAGGCCGCCCAACTGCTCGTCACGACCCCCTCCACCTGCGCGTCGTCCTCGGCCGCCGGCCAGTGCGCGATCGGCCTGGCCCCCACCCGGGACGGCACCGCCACCGTGGCCGCGTCCGACTCGGGCAACTTCGACGGCGGCGGCTGGAGCTACGACGCCGACCTGATGCCGGCCGCCGGCCCGGTCACCTGGTCCGGGGTCACCTACAACGCCCCCGACCCCACCGGCACGGCCGCCAACTTCACCCCCGCCACCGGTCAGACCCTGCTGCTGCCGTCCGGCTCCTACACCTCGGCCAACGTGGTGCTGACCAGCCACAACGGCCCGGTCGGAACGTCGGTGACCATCGGATACACCGACGGCACGTACGCCTCGGCCCCGGTCACCGTGGCCGACTGGTGCGGCACGGCGGCCGCCGGCACCACCGCTGTCCTGGCCCTGCCCCACCGCATCAAGGCCGGTCAGGGCGTCGACGGCCCGCCCGTCTCGCTCTTCGGCGCCCGCCTGCCCCTGACGCCGGGCAAACAGGTCCGCTCCATCACCCTGCCCGACGACGCGCGCGTCTACGTCTACGCCCTGACGCTCGCCTAGGTTGCTACGCGGTGGTGGCGATGCCGCCGTCGACGGGGATCACGGCGCCGGTCAGGTAGGCGCCGGCTCGGCTCGCGAGGAACACGGCGACGCCCGCCATGTCGTCGTCGCGGCCGATCCGGCGCAGCGGGGCCGCCGCCGCGATCGCCTCGCCCAGCTCTTCGAGGGTGGCCGCCATCATCGTCGACGGGAACGGTCCCGGCGCCACGGCGTTCACGGTGACGTGCTGCGGTCCCAGTTCCTTGGCGAGCACCCGGGTGAGTTGATGCAGTGCGGCCTTGCTGCTGGAGTACGAATAGTTGGGCCGCTGGGGGATGTGAATGGCGGCGATGCTGCCGATGTTGATGATCCGGGCCGGATCGTCGGCGGTGCCCGCCTTGCGAAGGGCGGGCAGCAGCGCCTGGACCAGCCAGAACGGCGACTTGAGGTTCAGGTCGACGACCGTGTCCCAGGCCGCGTCCGGAAACGTCGCCAGCGGCTCGTCCCAGATGGCGCCCGCATTGTTGACGAGGATGTCGAGACGCTCCGAGCCGGCGGTGACGAGGTCGGACAGCCGCCGGCACTCGTCGTGGCGGGACAGGTCGGCCGGGATGGCCCGCACCTCACCGAATTCGGACAGCTTTTCCTGCGCCTGAGCGCACGCTTCGGCGTTACGTGAGCTGATGACGACGCGTACGCCCGCCTGGAGAAGGCCACGCGCGATCATCATCCCGATGCCTCTGGTGCCACCGGTGACGAGCGCGCGCTTCCCGCTCAGATCGAAGAGCCCGGCATGCGTTGTGAATTGTTCGACTACCACTTTTCCGCCTTTCTCCTTTGCACCCACCCAAACGTCTGTCTCGCTCGGGCGGGAGTCACCGCTCTTCCGGGTAACGGCAGTACCTCCCAGCCCACCGGCGTACGACCTACGGTGGGCTACGTGACCGGCAGCGAGAGACATGAGCGGGCCGCCGAGGTGCGGGAGTTCCTCAGCACCCGTCGCGCCCGCATCACCCCCCAGCAGGCGGGGCTGCCCGTCTTCGGCGCCAACCGACGGGTGACCGGGTTGCGCCGCGAGGAAGTGGCGCTGCTGGCCGGGATGAGCATCGACTACTACATCCGCCTCGAACGCGGGAACCTGAGCGGCGCCTCGGACTCGGTGCTGGACTCCTTGTCCCACGCACTTCAGCTCGACGATGCCGAGCGGGCCTACCTCTACGACCTGGCCCGTGCGGTCACCGCGTCCGAACGCCGGCCACCCGCCGCGACCGGGCGGATCCGACCGGTGATTCTGCGGATGCTCGACGCGATGACCGGCCTGCCGGCCTACATCCGCAACCGGCGGTTCGACATCGTCGCCGCCAACTCTCTCGGCCAGGCTCTCTATGCCCCGGTCTACGAATCCCCGTTGTTCGCGCAGCGCGGTCCGGTCAACACCGCGCGGTTCGTGTTCCTCGACCCGGGTTCCGCCGACTTCTGGCCCGAGTGGGAGAAGGCCGCCAACGACTCGGTCGCCTTCCTGCGCACCGAGACCGGCCGCTCGCCGCGGGACAAGGGCCTGACCGACCTGATCGGCGAGCTCTCCACCAAGAGCGACGAGTTCGCCCGGCGCTGGGCCAGACACGACGTGAAGTTCAACCGCTCCGGCGTGAAGCGACTCCGCCACCCGCTGCTCGGCGACCTGACCCTGCCGTACGAAGCCCTCGATCTGCCCTCCGACCCCGGGCTCCGCATCAACGTCTACTCGCCCGAGCCCGGCTCACCGGAACGCCAGGCCCTCGATCTTCTAGGCAGCTGGACCGGCCCTAGCCGGTGGGGGCGGTCACCGGTTGGGCCGCTGTGAAGGCCACGCTCAACAGGCCCGCCCTCGTACGCACCTGATAGCGGCTGCGCCCACGCTTCTCGACGGTCCCGGTCAGGCCGGCGTACTTTCCCGCGCCGGTCAACCGGACCCGCTCGCCCACCGCCACCAGGGTCGGTTCGGGTTCGGGCCGCCGGTCGCGCAGGCGGGCCAGCTCGGCCTCGTAACGCGGATCCATGGCCGCCGGGCGCCCCTGGTACGTCCACTCGTAGCGGGCCGACAGGTCGAACGTCTTCGAGCATTCCGGGCACGACCGCACCCGGACCGGCCGGCGGTGCGCGGTGGTGCGGTGCCCGGCCGCGCACACCCCGGCCCAGTCCCCGTCGACCTTGGGCGAGTCCACCGGCAGGCACCGCCCGCCGGTGTACCCGATGCGCCGGGCGATGGTCCGCCACTTCCGGTCGTGCCCGTGCCCCGCCCCCGCCAACGCGTGCGCGATCTCGTGCAGCACCGTCTGCGTCACTTGCTCCCGGTCGTACAGCCTCATCAGCGGCCGGGACAGCGCGATCTCCCGCCGATCCGACCGGCACGACCCCGCCCGGGTCTTGGCATTGTCGAAAACCAGCCGCCACCCACCGAGCCGATGCTCGTCCATCAGCCCCGTGGCGAGCTCCCTGACATCCCCGAACTCCAACCCGCCCTACCCCTTCGACCGACGTTCCCGCCGACGATGGTGCCACGCCACCCCACGAGACTGGGCTTACCGGCGGGGCGGCGTGGCGACCACCACGGCCGTCCGCCTCAGCCGCGCGCCGCCAGCATCTCGTCCAGCCTCGGGTCGGCCCCGATCTCCCGGACCTCCTGGGCGCAGCGGCAGGCCGCGGCGATCTTGGCGGCCCACTTCAGCGCCTCGTCGCGGGCGGTCACGTCGACGACCACGAAGCCGCCGATGACCTCCTTGGTCTCCGGGTACGGGCCGTCGGTGACCAAGCCGTCGGTGGACACGATGCTCGCCCGCCGGCTTTCCAGGCCGCCGCCGAACACGAACACGTCGGCGTCCACGATCTCCTGGACCGCCGCGCTCGCCGCCCGGCCCACCTCGGGCAGCTCCTCCGCGGTGATGTGGTCCATCGCTCCCGAATCGAACGAAATCAGATACCGCGCCATCTCACGACTCCCTCGTCCGGCGGCCCGGTCCGGCCGCCTCTCGACCGTTCTACGAACGAGCCGCCCCGGATCCGACGCCGCGCCGCAAACTTCTCCGGCCTCGGTTACGGGAAGACCAGCCCGGCCTCGTACGCCAGGACGGCCGCCTGCACCCGGTTGTTCAGGGCCAGCCGCAGCAGGATGGCGCTCACGTGGGCCTTCACCGTGCCCTCGGCGAGCGACAACGACCGGCCGATCTCCTGGTTCGACAGGCCCCGCCCGACGAGGGCCAGCACCTCGCGCTCACGGTTGGTCAGCCGCGACACCTGCGCCTGGGCGGCCCGGGAGCGTACGAGGCCGTCGCCCAGCTTGGTGATGACCCGCTGGGCGATCCGCGGGGACAGAAAGGCGGCGCCGTCGGCCACCGACCGGACCCCGAGGAGGAGCTCGCGCGGGTCGGCCGCCTTGAGCAGGAAACCGGCCGCGCCGACGGCGAGGGCTTCGGCCACGTACTCGTCCTCGTCGAATGTGGTCAGCATGACCACGGCCACGTCCGGCGCCACGGTGGCCAGCTCGGCCGCCGCGGGCAGGCCGCCGAGGCGGGGCATGCGAACGTCCAGCAGCGCGAGGTCCGGCCGGTGCCGGCGGACCAGCTCGATCGCCTCGTGCCCGTCGGCGGCCTCGCCCACCACCTCGATCTCCGGATCGGTGGTCAGGATGGCCGCTACGCCGATCCGGATCGCCGGCTCGTCGTCCGCGAGCACCACCCTGATCACGGCGACACCCCGGCCGGAGGCAGGTGAGCGGTCAACGTGAACGTGTCCCCGGCCTCCACGGTCAGGACGCCTCCTACAGCCCCGACATACTCCCGCAGACCGGCGATCCCGCTGCCCGCCTCCGAGGACCGCCGGGCCGGCCGCGGCACCGGATTCCGGACGGTCACGGTGTCGCCGGTAAAGACAATGTCCACTTCGGCCCCGGGCGCGTGGCGGGCCGCGTTGGTGAGCGCCTCCTGCACGACTCGGTGCACATGCCGGTTGGCCGGCGCTGGGCCCGTCACCCGTACGGTCATCCCCGCGTCCCGGGCCCGGCCGATGAGCGCGTCCAAGGGCGCGTCCCGCATCCCGGTCACGGTGTGGCGTAACCGGTCCGCGGCCACGACCGTCGAGGCGCGGAGCTGCGCGGCCGCCTCCCGGTTGCGCTCGGTCATGTCCGGGGCCAGCTCGAGCGCGCCCGCACGCAGGGCGATCAGGGCCAGTTCGTGGCCGAGCGCGTCGTGCATGTCGGCGGCGATCCGCGCGCGTTCGACCAGCCGGGCCCGGTCGGCCACGAACTCCCGTTCCCGTTCGAGGTGAGCCACCAGGGCGGCCTGCTGACCGCGGAACCGTCCGGCCAGCCACGGCAGTGTCACGAACACCCCGAGGGCCAGCAGCGCGCCGGCGCCCGCGGCCGGGTCGGCGAGGGCGTATCCGGCGGGCGCCAGCGCTACGGCGGCCATCAGCACCCACCCCCGTCGTACGGGAAAATGCCGTCCTTGCAGATAGGCGGCGATCACCAGGACGAGGAACAGCGCCTGCCGCCACGCCGGGATCCGGTCCATGTGCAGCCCGTTGGCCACCGCCGCCCCGGCGATCAAGACAAGCAGCGCGCCGTTTCTCACCTGCTCGACCTTAGATGGAGCAGCCGGGCCACGAGGGTCGCCGACCCGGCCGCCGCGACGCACGCGAGCGTGATCGTCAGCGGGGCCGGGAAATAGGTCATCTGGGCCCACGTGACTTCGCGGCCGTTCGACAGGAACGACACCCACTGCGGGCATGTCACGAACACCGCCACCGGCAGCAGCAACCAGGCGAGCCGCAGGACGGTCCGCCGACGCCGGCGCGACCGGACCACCCCCAGGACACCGAGACCGACGGACACCAGCGCGACGACGGCCAGACCCAGCTCCGTCGTCTGTCGTTGGCCGCCGGGCAGATCGGGCGTACGGCCGTCGGCCACAGCAACCAGACCGAGCAGGACGCCGTACGTGTCGTCGTACAGCGAGGCGCTGTTGGTCATTACCGCGAAGCCGTAGCCGGTGGTTGGGTCGACTGCCTGGGCGGCCGTGTAGGTGAACAGGTTGCCCGAGTGCACGAGCAGCGTGCGGCCGCCCACCTGCTCCTCGCCCCAGCCCATCGTGTAGGACAGGCCCGGTGTCCGCGGTGTCCGTTCGGCCCGGCTGATCAGCCAGCGGCCCATGTCCGACGCCGTGGTGACCACCCCGCCGGCCCCGCCCCGGAACCCGGGCAGCTCGGCCCGCGGCACCCAGGCGCCGAAGAGCGAGACGAACCCGTCCGGCGGACGCGACCCCACGGCACTCGCGTTCATGCCGAGCGGCGCGAACACCCGGGCCCGCATGGCGTCGGGGAAGGACCGGCCGTCGACGACCTCGACCAGCCGCGCCGCGAGATCGAAGTTGACGTTGCAGTACTCGTAGCGGGCCCCCGGCTCGCCGGTCAACCGGCCGTCCCGCAGCGCGGCCACATATCCCGTGAGGTCCGTCGCCCGCTGGGTCGCGCCGATGTCGACCGTACGGTCGGACAGCCCGGACGTCTGGTCCAGCAACTGCCGCACGGTGATCCGGCCCGCCCGGTCGTCGGCCATCCGGAACTCCGGCAGGTAACCGGCGACCGGCTGGTCCAGATCGACCCGGCGCTCGTCGACCAGGCTCTGGACCGCGGCCGAGGTGAACGACTTGCTCAGCGAGGCCACCCGCATCGGGGTATCGGCGGTGACGGCGCCACCGAACCCGCCCGCGTACACGATCTCGTCGCCGTGGGTCACCACCGCCGACATCCCCGGCAGCCCGGCCGAGGCGAACGCGTCGTGCAGATAGTCGTCGAAGGAGGAAGCCGGAGCCGGGACGGCGAGGAGCGCAGCCAGGAGAATTTTCAGCACGGATCGAAACTAGGAATCCGCGGCCGCCGATTCTCCTGGCGATCGTCGCTCCTCACCCCCGACGAAAGTCCTACTTCCAGGCGTCCACCGCGTCCCAGCGTTCGATGTCGCGCAGCCACGCGTTGGCGTTCCCGTCCGAGGGCGCCCGCCAGTCGCCGCGCGGGGACAGCGAACCGCCCGCCGACACCTTCGGCCCGTTGGGCATGGCCGACCGCTTGAACTGGGCGAACGCGAAGAACCGGCGGCAGAACGTCTCCAGCCAGTGTCGAATCTCGGGCAGGTCGTAGGCCACCCGCTTGGGCTCGGGGAAGTTCGGCGGCCAGGCCCCGGCCTCCGCGTCCCGCCATGCGTGCCAGGCCATGAAGCCGATCTTCGACGGGCGCATGCCGTAGCGGAGCACGTGGAACAGCGCGAAGTCGTGCAGGGCGTACGGGCCGATGGTGCTCTCGGTCGACTGCAGCTCGGCCCCCGGCACCAGCTCGGGGCTGATCTCGGTGTCGAGCACGGCGGTCAGCACCGAGCCCACCTCGTCGTCGAAGATCTTCTCGGAGACGACCCAGCGGATCAGGTGCTGCATCAGCGTCTTGGGCACGCCACCGTTGACGTTGTAGTGGCTCATCTGGTCGCCGACCCCGTACGTGCACCAGCCCAGCGCCAGCTCGGACAGGTCACCCGTGCCGAGCACGATGCCGCCGCGCTGGTTGGCCAGCCGGAACAGGTAGTCGGTGCGCAGCCCGGCCTGCACGTTCTCGAACGTGATGTCGTAGACCGGCTGACCCGACGCGAACGGGTGCCCCATCTCGGACAGCATCAGCTTGGCCGTCGCCGTGATGTCGAGCTCGGCCGCCGTCACGCCCAGCGACCGCATCAGCCGGTGCGCGTTGTCCTTGGTGTTCGTGCTGGTCGCGAAGCCGGGCATGGTGAACGCGAGGATGTCGCTGCGCGGCCGCCCGGCCCGGTCCATCGCCCGCGCGGCCACGATCAGCGCGTGGGTCGAGTCGAGGCCGCCCGAGACGCCGATCACGACCCTCGGGTTGCCGATCGACGCCAGTCGCTGCTGCAGACCGGCGACCTGGATGTTGTACGCCTCGTAGCAGTCCAGCGCGAGCCGGGCCACGTCGGCCGGCACGAACGGGTAGCGCTCGATCCGGCGCCGCAGCCCCAGATCCCCGGCGGGGGCGTCGAGCCGGAACCGGACGTGCCGGAACCCGCCGGTGCGGTCCTCGTGGGTGCGCCGGTTGTCGTCGAACGACCCCATCCGCAGCCGTTCCTGCCGCAGCAGATCGAGGTCGACGTCGGCGATCGCCATCCGGTCGTCCAGCGGGAACCGGTCGGTCTCGGCCAGCAGCACCCCGTTCTCGTAGACCATGGTCTGCCCGTCCCACGACAGGTCGGTCGTCGACTCACCCAGCCCGGCGGCGGCGTACACGTACGCGGCCAGGCAGCGCGACGACGCCGACTTGCACAGCAGCCGCCTGTCCTCGGCCCGGCCCACCGTGATCGGACTGCCCGACAAGTTGAGCAGCACGGTCGCCCCGGCCAGCGCGGCCTCGGCGCTGGGCGGGATCGGCACCCACATGTCCTCGCAGATCTCGGCGTGCACCACGAGCCCCGGCACGTCGTCCGCCGCGAACAGCAGATCCGTACCGAAGGGAATGTCGCCGGCGTAATAGCCGCCGCGCTCGTCGTCCCCGGCCGCGATCTGCCGCTTCTCGTAGAACTCGCGATAGTTCGGCAGATACGACTTCGGCGCGATCCCCAGAATGCGACCGCGATGAATCACGACCGCGCAGTTGTAAATGCGGTTCCGATGCAGCAGCGGCGCCCCCACCACCAGCATCGGCAGCAGCTCGGCCGACCCGTCGACCACCGTCCGCAGCCCCGCGAGCACCTCGTCGAGCAGCACGTCCTGCATCAGCAGGTCCTCGATCGAATATCCGCAGAGCCCCAGCTCCGGAAAGAGCGCGACGGCCACCCCCTGTTCCGAACATTCGCGAGCGATGCTCAAAATCGCCGCCGCATTGGCCGCGGGATCACCCACGACAGCGTGATTGGTGCACGCGGCCACGCGCGCGAACCCGTGCTGATAAATCGACCGGAAGTTCACCACTACATCATGGTCAAGCCCCCGCGGTCTGTCCTGCC
Source organism: Actinoplanes sp. NPDC021490 (assembly GCF_055562135.1). Classification (NCBI taxonomy): domain Bacteria; kingdom Bacillati; phylum Actinomycetota; class Actinomycetes; order Micromonosporales; family Micromonosporaceae; genus Actinoplanes; species Actinoplanes sp. NPDC021490. Next base: position 114,005 of record NZ_JBVHFW010000015.1, on the reverse strand, counting down.
AACCCCCACCCCTTTCCCGTACGCCGTCACCACCGCCACAACCGCAGCCGACCCGAACCGGGGGTGCCTGCGAGCTTCAGCGGTGGTCCGGGCCGTAGCGCACGACCGGGATGGTGCTCAGTCCAGGCAGAACTCGTTGCCCTCGACGTCCTGCATGTTCTGACACGACTCGTTCACGCCGTCGGCCACCAGCAGCTGCCCCCGCTTCGCACCCAGCGCGACCAGCCGCGCGCACTCCGCCTCGAGCGCGTCGAGCCGTTCCTGACCGACCAGCCCGGTGCCGACCCGCACGTCGAGATGCACCCGGTTCTTGACGGCCTTGCCCTCGGGGACCCGCTGGAAGAACAGCCGCGGCCCCACGCCGTTCGGGTCCACGCAGGCGAACGCCGCCCCCTGCCGCTCGGGCGGCTGCGCGCGGTCGTAGGCCGTCCAGCTCTCGAATCCGCGCGGCGCCGGCGGCACGACGTACCCCAGAACCTCGCACCAGAACCGGGCCACCCGCTCGGGCTCGGCGCAGTCGAACGTGACTTGGAACTCCTTGATCGAAGCCATGGCCCTACCGTAATCGGTTGCCCGCCCCGCGCTGACGAGCCAGTCTCGGGGCATGGATGTCGACGCTTTCGTCCGGGACGGCTTCGTCCGGGTCGAGCAGGCCGTCCCCGCCGCCGTGACCGAGGCCTGCGCGAGCCTGCTGTGGCAGCAGATCGACGCCGAACCCGGCGATCCCCGCACCTGGACCCGGCCGGTTCACTGGGTGAGCAACATGGCGCAGCCCCCGTTCGCCCGGGCCGCGAACATGCCGGTGCTCGTCGACGCCCTCGATCTGGTGGTCGGTCCGGGCCGCTGGCAACCGCGGAACGAGATGGGGGCCTTTCCGCTGCGGTTCCCGCACTCCGAGGAACCGGACGACACCGGGTGGCACATCGAGGGCGCCTACATGCCGGCCGGCGAGACGTCGTACTTCACCAATGTCCATTCCAGCTGCCGGGCCTTGCTGATGCTGTTCCTGTTCACCGACGTCGACGAGGACAGCGCGCCGACCCGCATCCGGGTCGGCTCCCACATGGACGTGCCCCCGGTGCTGCGCCGCCACGGCGACCGGGGCGCCTCCGGCGACGTGCTGTCGCCCGAGGTGGACGCCGCGTCGACGCACCGGCCGGTCGCCCTGGCCACGGGCCGGGCCGGTGACGTGTTCATCTGCCATCCGTTCCTGGTGCACGCGGCCCAGCCGCATCACGGCACGCGGCCCCGATTCCTGGCCCAGCCGTGCATCTCGCCCACCGACGAGCACATGCAGCGGCCGTACGAGAACAACGACGGGCCCATCGGCCGCACCATCCGGCAGGCGCTGCGCGCTGCGTGACCGAGTTCGTGGCCGCCAGCCGCCCTCACGGCGTCCGCGAAAGCGCGGCGGTGCCGCCGGCCGCGCCGGGCGGGATACGCGGCGTGGCGGCCCGGCTCGGGGGCGGGACAGGATGCGTGGCGTGGCGTGGCGGCCCGGCTCGGGGGCGCGACAGGATGCGTGGCGTGGCGGCCCGGCTCGAGAGGTGCGCCGGGCCGCGGTGCCGCGTGCGTCAGGCCGGAAGACCGCCGACCTGCGTGTTCACCCAGGCGCGGATCGACGGCAGGTCGCCATAGATGGACGGCGCCGTGGCGCAGGTCGAGCTGTTGTTGCCGGCCCGGCTGGTCACGCCGATCAGGTTCCAGCGCCCGCTGACCGACCGCACCTGCGGCCCGCCCGAGTCGCCGTAGCAGGCCCCGGCCACGCCGCCGGTGTTGTTGGTGCAGATCTCGTAGGCCGCGTCGATGCCGCCGCACCGGCTGTCGGCAACGATCGAAGTGTCCAGCTGGTGCGCGACGGTCGGCGACGATCCACACCCGCGCGGCGCGCAGGTCTGACCCCACCCGATGATCCGGGTGGCCGTGCCGACCGCGCCCGACGCGGTGGGAATTGGCGCCGGCGCGTAACTCACCGACGAGGCCAGCTCGAACAGCTTCACATCGATGCGCGGATGGCTGACCGCCCGCCGCACCGACACCACGGTCCCGCCGCTGCTGCGGTTGATGCTCCCCACCCGTACGGAGGAAGGGGTGGGGCAGTGCTTGGCCGTGACCACCCAGTTCGCCTTGATCAGCGAGCCGGTGCAGCCCGACGTGTAGACCATGAACGGGTAGTTCTCCGTGGCCTGCTGACCGCCGACCACCGAGGGGCCGGGATCGCCGGCGGGCGCGGCGACCGCGGCCGCCGGGGAGAGCAGACCCGCGGCGAGCACACTCGCGGCGGTGAGCAGTGTCCGAGCAAGGCGCATGAGGATCGTCCTGTCTGGCCGGAGGGATGACGCTGGGCCGGTTGCCCGGCCACACCGTAGCTCTAGATAGACAGGCATCGATACATGTCAGATGGGGCCTACCGCCCGCATGATGGGCCGTGTGCGCACTGAGCAGGAGGACGCCTCAGGCGGGCAGGTCGAGGCCCAGGCCCAGCCAGCGGGCCAGGTCCTGGATCTCGGCGTGGACGGCCCGGCTGATCGCGCGGGTGAACGGCGCGTCCTCGTGGATGGCGTCGACATGCAGGACGCCCTGTTTGCGGTCGGCGGTGGCGTCCAGTTTTCCGATCAGGCGGTCGTGGTGCAGGATCGGCATGGCCCAGTAGCCCCAGCGTCGCGCGGCCGGCGGCTTGTACATTTCCAGGTTGTAGTCGAACTCGAACAGTTCGAGCATCCGCTTGCGGTCGAAGATCAGGCGGTCCAGCGGGGACAGCAGCGCCGTGCGGCCCTCGAACGGGCGGTTCAGCCGGTCGGGATCGACCCGCCACACCCCGCGTACGCCCTCGATCCTGGCTTCCACCCCGGCATCGATTTTGCGGGCGATGCCCAGCGACCGCAGCAACCGGGCGGCCCGCAGGCGCAGCGCCTCCTCCAGGGGCACCACCTCGGACGGGTAGACGCGATGGGCCAGATCCCACATGCGGTCGCGGCCGTCGCGGTCGGCCAGGGCGATCTCACCCCGCACGACCAGGCACTCCAGCATCATCCCGACGTTGCGGTTGTTGTTCCAGCCCGACGAGCCCCACGGCACCTGCGCGGTGTCCGGGATGTGCGACTGAGGGAGGGGGCCGTCGCGGTCGAGCAGGTCTAGCACGTCCCGCCGGAAGCGGTCGTTGGCGTCGACCCAGTGCTGGGCGCCGGCCGTGCCGAACTGCGAGTCGGGCGCCAGGTGGGCCGCCATCTCGGCTCGGAACAACGGGATGTCGGAGCTGGGGCGGATCAGGCCGCGCAACCCGACGTATGTGCGGTCGGCCAGGCCGGCGGCGAGCGAAGAGGGCTGGTACGCCGAGCCCAACCGGCTCCACAGGATCAGGTCATGACTGCAGGCGACGGCCGCGGTCTGGTCGTACTGCAGGAACGTCAGCCGTTCGATCACGTCGTCGGCCGAGGAGGGGCGGGGAAGAGCCAGAAGCTGTGCCTGTACGGCGATTCGCCGCGCCTGCTCCCGGGTCAGCGTGAGGGTCACGTCCGACATGGTCACCACGGTACTCAGCGAAGGGGCGGCAGGTGACCCTGCCGCCCCTTCCGGTCAGAGCTTCGAGCACTGCCCCAGTCGCAGGCCCGTGCCCGCATTGCGCAGACCGTTGTCGACCGGCGCCGGCTTGTTGCCCACGCAGGTCAACGCGCCGTTGATGGTGTTGCCGGCGACGACCGTCGAGGACTGGCCGGCGGTCAGCGTGACGAACCCGCGGACGGTCGAATTCTCGATCGCCACCGGACCGGAGCCGGTGGCCGTGACGGCCCCGGTCACGTTGCTGCCGAGCAGCGAGATCGTTCCCGCGCCGGTCGCCGTCAGCGCCGCCTTCAGGGTCGCCCCGGTGGCATACAGCGACGCCCCGTTCCGTACGGCGACCAGGCCCTTGACGCTCGAACCAGGAGCCAGGCAGGTGACGCCGGAGCTGACCGTGAGCGCCCCCGACACCTGGTCCGAGATGGTCGTCGTGCAGGCCGGAGCCGGTCGGCCGAGCAGCTCGATCTCGGCCAGGCCGCCCTCGAGGACGATCGAGTAGTGCTTGTAGCGGCCCGGCGACGCGATCTTGAACGGCCGGGTCTGCTGCCGCCAGTCGAACTTCTGCCCGGAACGCGTGTCGATCGTCGTCCACGTCGTGCCGTCGTACGAGCCGCGCACGGTCCACGACGACGGGTCGGCGCCGGCCGTGGCCCCGGACGTCAGCGTGTAGTACGTGGCCTGCTCGCCGGCGCTCGCGAACTCATAGGTGAAGGGCCCGGTGCCCTGCGTCGTGCTGGTGTCGTCGACCAGCGTGGGCGCCGAGGCGGTGCCCTGGCCGGGCCCGGTCAGGTCGCGCAGCGGGCTGGGAGGCGCGCTGCCCTTGGTGATCGACGGCGGCGGCGAGCCGGCGCCCCACGACGACGGCTCCGGACCCATCTTGAAGTCGAGCACCGCGCCGTCGGCCAGCACCGAGTGCGGGATCGACGTACCGGCCGTCTTGCCGTTGATCTTCAGGTTCTGCACGTAGACGTTGGCGTCCGAGTTGGCCGGGGCGTTGATGACGATCTTCTTGCCGTTCTCCAGGTTGACGGTCGCCTTCTTGAAGAGCGGAGACCCGACCGCGTACGCCGGTGAGCCCATCTGCAGCGGGTAGAAGCCGAGCGCCGAGAACACCTGCCACGCCGACATCTCGCCGTTGTCCTCGTCGCCGGGGTAGCCCTGCCCGATCTCGCTGCCCAGATAGAGCCGGGACAGCGCCTCGCGGGCGAGCTTCTGGGTCTTCGCGGGCTGACCGGCGTAGTCGTACATGTAGATGATGTGGTGCGACGGCTGGTTGCTGTGGCCGTACTGGCCCATCCGGACGTCGCGCGCCTCGAGCATCTCGTGGATCGTTCCCCCGTACGAGCCGGGGAAGGTGGCCGTCTCGGGCGTCGCGAAGAACTCGTCGAGCTTGTCGGCCAGCCCCTTCTTCCCGCCGTACAGGTTGGCCAGCCCCTGCCCGTCCTGCGGCACGTGGAACGCCATGTTCCAGCCGTTCGTCTCGGTGTAGTCGTAGCCCCAGACGCGCGGGTCGTAGTTCTCCGGCGTCTGCCGCCACACCCCGGCCGAGTTCTTGCCCTGGAAGAAGCCGACCGACTTGTCGAACATGCTGACGTAGTTGAGCGCCCGGTTGCGGAAGTACTCGGCCTCCTCGGCGTACCGCTTCTGCCCGGTCTTCTCGGCCAGCGCCGAAGCCATGTTGGCGATGCCGAAGTCGTTGATGTAACCGTCCATGGCCCAGCTCATGGCCTCGCCGGTGACGTCGCTGGGCGTGTAGCCCTTGAAGATCGACGTTGCCAGCCCCTTGCGGCCCACGTTCTGGTTGGGCGGCGTCACCGTGGCGTTCTTCACCGCCGCGGCATAGGCCTCCTCGACGTCAAAACCCTTCACACCCTTGCGGTACGCGTCGGCGAACGCGACATCCGAGCTGGTGCCGACCATCAGGTTCGCGTAGCCCGGCGACGACCAGCGGGAGATCCACCCGCCGTCCCGGTACTGCTGGACGAACCCGTCGACCATCTCGCCCGCCATCTTCGGCGTCAGCAGCGAGTACGCCGGCCAGGTGGTGCGGTACGTGTCCCAGAACCCGTTGTTGACGTACACCTTGCCGTCCTTGACCGGTGCCCCGGTCTCGGTCGGCGTGCTCGCCGGGCTCGTCACCGCCGACTGCACGGTGTGCTTGTAGGCCGGCGCCTCGGCGGTGCCCGTGTTCTCGAAGGCCGAGTTCGGATAGAGGAACAGCCGGTACAGGTTCGAGTAGAGCGTGACGAGCTGGTCCTCGGACGCGCCCTCGACCTCGATCGTCTTCATCTTGGCGTCCCACAGCTTGCGGGCGTTGTCACGCACCGACTCCAGCGTCGCGCCCGCCCCGATCTCCAGGTCCAGGTTGTGCTTGGCCTGGGCCACGCTGATCAGCGAGGTGGCGATCCGCATGTGCACGGTCTTGTCGCCGAAGCTGACATAGCCGGTGGCCGGCCGGTTGCCCGAGGCCAGCGAGCCGCTGCCGGTCACGTCCGAGTCGAACGTGGCGTACACGAACATCCGGGTCCAGCCGGCCGACAGGCCACCGCTGTTGACATCGGACCAGCCGCTGATCGCGTTGTTGGCCGCGTCGATGGTCAGGCCGGCGTTGTTGTTGACGTTGTCCAGGATCAGGTTGCCCGCGTCCTGGGGGAAGGTGAACTTGAACAGCGCCGCGTGATCGGAGGGCGCGAACTCGGTCTTGAGCCCGTTGTCGAAGGTGACGCCGTAGTAGTACGGCTTGGCCACCTCGTTGTCGTGGCTGAACGGCAGCGCCCGGGCGGCGCGGGCCGGGTCGAGCCCGGTCGACGGCATCACCTGGAACGTCTGCCGGTCACCCATCCACGGGCTGGGCTCGTGGCTGGCCGAGAACGCCTGGATCGTCGGCTTGTTGTCGGCGTTGTTCTGCCGCGACCACTGGTAGAGCCAGCTGGTCGAGCCGGCGTCGGTCACCGGCGTCCAGAAGTTGAAGCCGTGCGGCACGGCGGTGGCGGGGAAGTTGTTGCCCCGCGAGAAGTCACCCGACGACTGCGTGCCGCGGCGCGTGTCGGCGTACTCGGAAAGGTGTGCTCTCGGCCCGGCCGGGGTGGCCTGGCCGATCGAGATGTCGTCGAACCAGGTGCGGAAGCTGGTGGGGCCGCTCGGCTTGTCGTAACCGACGAGGATGCGGTCGATGGTCTTGCCCTGGGCGACCTGACCGATCCGGGCCTTCTTGAAGTTCCACTGGCTGGTGTAAAGGGTCTTGCTCTTACCCTGCCCGGTGGGGCTCAGCTCGGCGCCGTGCTGGTCCTTGGCCTTCAGGCCGGACAGATAGGTCCCGTCCGTGAAGGCCAGATCGACCGCGGCATACGTGGCCGGGTTGCTCAGATCGGTCCGGTTGAACTCGGGGAACACCAGGTACGACAACTCGGATTCGCCGGTCACCGCGATGTTCACGTCGAAGACCTTGTTGTACGCGTACGCCCGGCCCTCGGCGGTGTGCCGGCCCGCGATCTGGAACGCTTTGAGGCCCGTGTAGCCCGCGTTCGCCTTGGCCGTCGGAGAACTGGCCGGGCCGTTGCCGATCCGGCTCTGCATCGGCCCGGTCGGCGGCGGCGTGGTGTTGGCGTCAGCCAGCTCCAGGTCGGCGAGCTGGGTCAGATTGCCGCTGCCGTGCGCGCTGATGCTCAGGCGATAGATCTTGAAGCTCGCCGGGCTGCCCACCTCGTACGTCTTGGTCTGGAACCGCTCGGTGAAGGTCTGCCCCTGCCGGGTGTCGACCGTCGTCCAGCTCTGACCGTCGGCCGAGCCCTCGAGCGTCCAGTCCTTCGGATCCCGCTCCGGGGCGTCGTTGGCGCTGGTCAGCGCATACTTGACGACCTCCTTGGGCGCGTCCAGCGTGTACTGGGCCCAGCTCGCCGGGGTGTCGACCAGCCACTTGGTCGCGGCATCGCCGTCATTGAGGTTGCCGCCGCCCTCGTTCCCGTTCGGCTCGGCGTTGACCGCGACCGCGGTGACGTTGCCGCGCAGGCTGCCCGGCATGCCGACGGTCACGCTGCCGTCGACCCCGCTCGCTCGATCCGTCGTGTCGGCCCAGTCGGGCTGCGGCTGCCCCGCCTCGAACGAGGACGCGAACTCCGGCGCCGCCGCGTGTGCCGGCGCCCCCATCAGCATCGTTCCTGCCATGGCCAGGGGCACTGTCGCGACTATCCACCGTGGTCGGCGCATCCGCCCTCCTCCGATCAACTCACGTAACGTGCGCGACACATCGTTACTCGTAAATCAATCGATGGGCAAGAGCGGATCGAACACAATCGCGCAGCGACTGACATCGATGTCAATGCCCCCCTTGTGTCCGGTTCTGCCGGTCGATATGGTCACTTCGGGCGACCGGGTCAGCCGGCCACCATGTTCAATCGTGTTCGATTCATGGGAGAAGCCGACGGACGTCGCCGTGGTCCATTCCTGCCGGCGCGACGGTCGCGGCGGCAGCCCCACCGCTGTTCTCAGCCGATCCGCCGCCCCGGCCGATCTGGCTTCGCTGTGCCGCCTGCCCGCCCGGGTCGGCGCCTCCCACGCCGTGGTCGTTTCCGGCTCGCACGAGGGCCCGGTCGACCTCAGGTTCTTCACCGCCGCCGGCGAGCTGCCGGCTTGCGGCCACGGCACGGTGGCGGCCCTGGCCTACATGGCCGAACGGGCCGGAAAGCGCGACCTGGCCGTGCCGCTCCGCGTCGGCGGCCGGATTCTGAAGGGCTACGTCACCGGCGGCACCATGGCCACCTTCCTGGAGAGCCGAGTCGCCCTGCGTCTGCCGACCGCGCCCGAACTCGCCGAAGTGCTGCCGGTGCTGGGCTTCCCCGGCCCCGGAACAGGATTCCCGGTGGGGGTGCTGGCTGCCTCGACCGGGCGCTGGCGGCTGCTCGTGCCGATCGAGTCGCGGGCCGCGCTCGCCACCCTCGCGCCCGACCCCGACAAACTGCGCGCGGTCTGCGAACGCCTGGACCTGCTCGGCTGTTACGTGCACTCACCCCCGGACGCCCAGGGCCGGCTGGCCGCCCGCATGTTCGCCCCGGCCATCGGAATCCCCGAGGACGTGGCCAACGCCAACAGCACCGCCTGCCTCGCGGCCGCCATGTCCGGCCGCACCATCGCCGTCGACATGGGCGACTCCCTAGGCGCCCCGGCCACCATCCTGGCCTCGGCCCGCCCCGACGGCCTGGTCGAGGTCGGCGGCGAGGCCGTCATCACCAAGACCGTCCACCTGACCTGATCGAGGCAACACGCCCTAAGGCTGCGACTGCGGCAGCTTCGCCAGCCAGCGTTCGACCTCGGCCGGGGAGTGCAGCAGCACTGTTTCCGGGTGGGACGGGCTCGACTGCCACAAGCGCATGCGGCGCTGTTTCCGGCGGAACGACTTCACGTGGAACAGCAGGAGCGACTCGCGGTCGAAGAAGGCTTTTCGCCACGTCTCGTAGTTGCCGTTGCAGGCGGGGGTGCGGCGCACGATGCGGGTGACCGTGCGGCGCAGCAGGCGGCCCGCCGAGCGCCAGCGCGGCATGTCCAGGCCGACGATCAGGTCGGCTCGTTCCAGCGCCAGGTCGTGCCACTGGCCGTACGCCGCGTCGATCACCCACTCGTCCGCGGCCAGCAGATCACGGATGATGGTGCGCTGTTCCGCCTCGGGCACCGGCGCCCAGCCCGGCCGCCACATCAGGTCGTCGATCGAGTGGTAGGGCAGGCCCAGTCGCTCGCCGACCCGGGCGGCCAGCGTCGACTTGCCGGAGCCGGTCACCCCGTAGACCAGGATCCGTCGCATGGAACGTCACGATAGCGGCCCGGCCAGCCCGTCCTCGAACGCGACGATCACCAGCTGCACCCGATCCCGTACGCCCAATTTCGCGATCGCCCGGGTGATGTGGGTCTTGGCCGTCAGCGGGCTGATCACCAGCTCGCGCGCGATCTCTTCGTTGGACAGTCCGGCCGCCACGAGACGTACCACTTCGCGTTCGCGTTCGGTCAGCACGGCCAGCCGGTTCTGCCCGGGTGGCGCGGCCGCCGGCCGGTGCGCGAACTGGCCCACGACCCGCCGGGTGACGCTGGGGGAGAGCAGCGCGTCGCCGGCCGCCACCACCCGCACCGCCTGCCGCAGTCCGTCCGGCCCGATCTCCTTGGTCAGGAATCCGCTCGCCCCGGCGGCGAGCGCCGCGAACACGTACTCGTCCGTCTCGAACGTCGTCAGGATGATCACGCGGGTCGGCACGCCCCGGGACAGGATCTCGCGCGTGGCCGCGATCCCGTCCATCCCGGGCATGCGGATGTCCATCAGGATCACGTCGGGGCGCAGAGCGGACGCCGTACGCACGGCCTCGTCCCCGCTCGACGCCTCGCCGACGACCTGGATCTCCTTGTCGCGCCGGAGCAGACTGCGGAACCCGGCCCGTACGAGGTGCTGGTCGTCGGCGAGAAGCACTGAAATCATCCGCGCCCGCCGAAGGGGATCGTCGCCCGTACGGTGAAACCGCCCGCGGAACGGCCCGCCGTGAGGGCCCCGCCCAGCGCGGCCACCCGCTCGCGCATGCCGGCGATCCCGTTGCCGTCGACCACCACCTCGGGGGCCCGGCCGTCATCCTGCACGTCCACGACGACGCCGGTCGGCGCGTACCGCAGAGTGATCACAACCCGCTGGGCCGACGCGTGCCGCACGGTGTTGGTCAGCGCCTCCTGCACCACGCGGTAGACGGCCGTGGCCACTGCGGCCGGCACGTCGGCCCGCTTCCCGAACTCGTTCAGCGACACCGTCAGCCCGGCCCCGCGCACCTGGTCGGCCAGCCGCTCGAGTGAGTCCAGGCCTTCGACCGGTTCGGCCGGCTGGCCTTCGCGCAACACGTCGACCAGCGACTTCAGATCAGACATGGCCTTCCCCCGTACGTCCTGAGCCAGCCGGAGTGACGAGCGGGCCTCGTCGGGGTCGGTGTCGAAGGCGTCCAGCGCGACGTTGAGGTGGACGCCGACCACGGCCAGGGTGTGTGACACGACGTCGTGCAGGTCGCGGGCGATGCCGACCCGCTCCTCGGCCCGGCGCCGCCGCACGTCGAGCTCGCGCTGCTGCTGTTCCTGTTCGAGCCGCAGGCCCATCTCCTGCTGCCAGCGGCGGGTGCTGAGGAAGGCGTTGGCTGCGGCCAGGGCGGCGGCCAGCCACAGGGCGTCCCCGCCGACGTGGGCGAGCGCCCAGTTGCCGCCGTGGTCCTGGTTGACGAAGCCGTCCCAGCCGATGCCGTAGAGCAGGGTCAGCCCGCCCGCGATCGCCGCGAACCGCAGGCCACCGGCGAGCACGACGGCCACGAACGCGGCGGTGGCCGGCCACACCCAGCCCGATCCGACCAGCCCGGCGCCGCGCATGGCGACAACTGTCAAAAGCGAGAGGACGAGGACCGTACGGGGAAACCGGCTCACGAAGCAGGCGAAAACCGCGAGCCAGGCCGCCGTCGAGACCGTCATGATCGTGTCGACGTTGCCACCGGTGATCGCGAGCCCGGCCGGAACGCCGACGAGGGTCAATGCCGGAGCGAGAAATCTGTTCATGGCCGGGACGCTATGGCCGGCCCCGGCCCCGGCACGTCGTCCCGCCGCGGACACTTCCATCGACGCCTCCCGACTACCGGCTACACCAATGGAAGTATCCCCTTGGGGCCGACAGTTCCGGCGTCGTCGGCGTGACCTAGTCGGTGGCCAGGAGCCGGGCCAGTTCGGTGGGCTTCGTCAGCTGGGGCCAGTGGCCGGAGTCGATGTCGACCAGCTCGATGTGCTTGGCCCGGGCCAGCTCGGGCAGGTCGCCGCCGTCGATCCACTCGCGGGCCTGGGCGGGGCTGTATTCGGGGCAGACCATGACGACGGGGATGTCGTAGCGCCGCTCGTCGGTCAGGTGCACGGTCGCCCTGGCCACGCCCTCGGGCACCGGGACAGCCCGGGCCGAGAACTCGTCGCGGGCCTCGGGGGAGAGGTCGGCCGAGTCGGGTCCCTCGAACTTCTCCCATCCGGGGAACGGCATCACGCCGTTCTCGATCGGGAAGAAGTCGGCGTAGAGCTCGCCGTCCTCGTTGGGGAACCCGCCGATCAGCACCACCTTGGCCACCTTGGCCGGCCGTGCGTCGGCGACCAGCCAGGCCAGGGTGCAGGCGGCCGAATGCCCGACCACCACCGACGCGCCGCTGTCCGCGTCGACCGCGGCCAGGGCCGCGCCGACCTGGTCGTCGAGCGTCGCGCCGCCCAGGTCGACCGCCACCGAGCGGCGGCCCATGCCGGTCAGCTCGGCGACGACCCCGTCCCACGACGAGGCTTCGAGCCACAGGCCACCGAGAAGCACGATCTGTTCGTCAGTCATGCCCACAACTTAGGACCCGTTCCGGACGTTCGGCTTCCGGTAGCGTCCGGGAGGTGGAGACTTCCAGTCCGACCTCCCGCGCCCTGCGCACGCTCGAGATCCTGCAGGCCCGCCCGGGCACGACCGCCGAACAGCTCGCCGGCCAGCTCGGCGTGACCGAACGGGCCGCGCGCCGCTACGTGGGGATCCTCCGCGAGGCGGGCATCACCGTCGAGTCGATCCGGGGCCCGTACGGGGGATATCGCCTGGGCCGCGGCACCCGGCTGCCACCCGTCGTGTTCACCGAGGAGCAGGCCCTCGGACTGGTGATGGCCGTGCTCGACGGGCAGCCGGCCGCGATCGACGCCGACGACCTGGTCGGGGCGGCGCTGAGCAAGGTGATCCGGGCGCTGCCCGAGAGCGTGGGACGGCAGGCGGCGGCGCTGCGGGCGTACGCGTCGGCCGCCCCCGACCGCCGCAGCGCCCGGCCCGACCCGGCCACCACGAGCGCGCTGGTCGCCGCGACCGCCGATCACCGGCGCGTGGCGGTCACGTACGCCAACGAAAGCGGCGACGAGTGGGAGGCCGAGGTCGACCCGTGGGCGGTCGTGGTCCGCTTCGGCCGGTGGTACCTGCTGTGCCATTCGCACCGCGCCGACGCCATCCGCACGTACCGGATCGATCGTGTCCGCGCCGTCCGCCGGCTCCCGCAGCGCTTCACCCCGCCCGCCGACCTCGACCCGGTCGCCGCGCTGGAGCAGAACCTGGCCTCCGGCTGGAAGTATCCGACCCGCGTCGTCTTCCACGCCCCGCACGACCAGGTGGCACCGTGGATCCGGCCGCCCATGGGCCGCCTCGAGCCGGACGGCGACGGGTGCGTGCTGATCGGCAGCACCACCAACACCCGGATGTACGCCCAGGAGTGGCTGCCGCAGGTCCCGTTCCCCTTCACCGTCGAGGAGTGCGCCGAACTGCGCGAGGCCGTGGCCGACGTGGCCGCCCGCCTCACCGCCGCTGTCTCCCCGCCCCGGTAGGGCTAGTTGGCCTCGCGGCGGGCCTTGGCTCGGCGTTTGCCCTCGTGCATGGCCTGCACGCGGGCTACGGGGATTGTGCGGCCCTCCTCGATCAGGCCGGGGTCGAGCGCCTGCGGCTTCGGCATCTCGGACGCCCACGGATCCCGGTCCAGCAGGGCCGGCGCCGTGTGCACGGTGAAGTCGCCGGGCGTCACGTCGTCGAGTTCGTCCCACGACACCGGGAACGACACCGGCACCCCCGGCCGGACCCGCGGGCTGTATGCGGCCACCACCGTCGCGCCGCCCGAGCGGGTCGCGTCGAGGAACACCTTGCCGTGGCGGTCGTCGCGGATGAACGCGGTCGTCGCCAGTTCCGGGTCGAGGCGTTCGGCCCGCGCGGCCACGGCCCGGGTCGCGGCGGCCACCTCTTCGGGGCCGGACTGGCCGTCGAGCGGCACGAACACGTGCACGCCCTTGGCCCCGCTCGTCTTGACCGCGCCCGACATGCCCGCGCCGGCCAGCGCCTCGCGTACGAGCCGGGCGGCTTGCACGGCCAGGTGGAAAGCGCCGCCCTCGGGCGGGTCCAGGTCCATGATCAGGTGGGTGGGCTGGTGGCTGTCGGCGAGCATCAGCGCGGGGTGGTACTCGATGGCGCGCTGGTTGCCGAACCACAGCAGCGTCCGGCGATCATTGCAGAGCCCGTACGTGACCTCGCGGTGTGACGAGTCGGCCCACATCGTCGTACGCGGAACCCAGTCGGGCGTGTATTTGGGCAGGTTCTTCTGCATGAACTTGTCCTGGCCGCGCAGGAGCCGGATCACCGACAGCGGCCGGTCGCGCAGCACCGGCAGGATCCGCTCGCTCACCGCGTCCAGATAGTCGACCAGATCCCGCTTGGTCGCCCCCGCATCCTCGAACAGTTCCTGATCGAGGTTGGTCAGTTTGACCCCGTCACGTTCCTCGGCCTTCTCTGCCATAGGGGCCATCGTGCCGGAATCATCCCGCCTGGGCGACCCACACGGCGGGCAGAACCATCAAGAGCGTGAGGACCACGTACGCCGCCCCGATGCCGAAGCGGCGGCCGTGGGTGGCGATCACGGCGGCGAGGAAGGGCAGCAGGACGGTCAGGGAGGCGGCGACCGAGAGCACCTCGGTCTCGCGTTCGCGGCCGGTCACCCCGTACCCGATGAGAATGGGAACGATGACCGCCCAGCCCGCCGTGATGGCGGTGACGCGCAGGCCGACCCGGGCGTGGCGCTCGTCGTCGGACAGGTCTTTTTCCAGGGCGTACGCCATACGCTCGGTGAAGCTCACGCCGTCGAGCCTAGTGGTGATCAAGGACCCGCGTCTCCACCGCCAGGGGTGAATTGACCCAATGGTGACCCGGTCCCCGGCACGCCGCCGGGCATGCCAGGGACCTTGCCACGCCTCAGCTCTTGACCGAGCCCGCCATCAGACCGCCGATGAACCAGCGGCCCAGGAGCACGTAGACGACCAGCGTCGGCAGCGACGTGATCAGCGCGCCCGCCATTGACGCGGCGTAGTCGGGTGACTGGGCGCCGGCCAGGGCGTTGAGCGCGATCGTGATCGGGCCGTTGCGGGTGTTCGACAGGAAGATGGCGAACAGGTAGTCGTTCCAGGCCGAGGTGAACTGCCAGATGACCGTGACTACGAAGCCGGGGATGGAGATCGGCAGGATGATCCGGGCGAACGTGCGCAGCAGGCCGGCGCCGTCGACCCGCGCGGCCTCGATCAGCTCTTCGGGAACGGTGGTCGCGTAGTAGTTCCGGAAGATCAGCGTGCAGATCGGGATGCCGTAGACGCAGTGCACGAACACCAGCGTGGTGATGCCGGGCGGGATGCCCAGGGTGGTGACGATCTCGCGGAGCGGGATCATGACGGCCTGGTACGGGATGAACATGCCGAACAGGATCATCGTGAACACCACGTCGGCGCCGGGGAAGCGCCAGCGGGAGAGCACGAAGCCGTTGGCCGCCCCGATCAGCGACGAGATGATCGCGACCGGGATGGCGAGCTCGAACGTGCGGAAGAAGGCGGGCCGCAGCGCGGTCCAGGCCTTGTCCCACGATGCCAGGGTCCAGGTCTCGGGCAGGCTCCACTGGCTGGCCACGCCGATGTCCGAGCCCGACTTGAAGCTGGTCACGATCAGCACGTACATGGGCATCAGCACGATGATCAGGAAGATCAGCGCGAGGGCGTACTTGATGATCGCGCCCGGCCCGCCGCGGGGCTTGGGCTTCGACTTCGGCGCCAGAGTCTCGATGCTCGCCGGCGGCGGAGCCGCAACAGAAGTAGACGTCACGCGTTCTTCTCCTGCCGATTCGTGTAGATCAAATAGGGCACGATGACGACGGCCACGAGCAGCAGCAGGATAATCGAGATGGCCGCGGCCTTGGCGTAGTCGCTGGTCAGCAGCGTCTGCCAGACGTAGATCGCGGGGACCTCGGTGAGCCACTGCGGACCCGAGACGCTCATGATCAGGTCGAACATCTTCATCGACATGTGGCCGAGGATGATCAGGGCGGACAGCGCGACCGGCGTCAGCTGCGGGAAGATCACGTTGCGGTACAGCCGGTAGGTGCTCGCGCCGTCCATGGCCGCGGCCTCACGCAGCTCCTGCGGGATGCCCCGGAAGCCGGCCAGGAACAGCGCCATCACGTAACCCGAGAGCTGCCAGATGGCCGGGATCGCCATCGCCGCCATGCCCCAGTCCGGGTTGGTCCACCAGGTGTTCTGCGCGAAATCGAGACCCAGCCCGCCCAGTACGGAGTTGAGGCCGCCCGCGCTGTCGCCCTTGTTCGGGTTCATCAGCCAGCGCCACACCACACCGGAGGCGACGAACGACACCGCCATCGGGAACAGGTAGATCGTACGGAAGAAGCCTTCGGCCTTGATGCCGCGTTCCAGGATGAAGGCCCAGAGCAGGCCGAAGAACATGGCCCCGACCAGGAACACGACCGTGAAGACCAGCAGGTTCTTCAGCGAGTGGGTGAACCGGTCGTTGATGTCGTTGGTGAACAGTTTGGTGTAGTTGTCGAGACCGACGAAGCCCTTCGACCCCAGAGCGTTGTGCTCGTCGGACACCGAGACCTTGGTCGTCCAGGCGATGAGGCCGTAGACGAAGACGGCGAGCAGAATCAGCGAGGGGGAGAGCAGCAGCAGGCCCGGTCCCCAGTGCCGGAGTCGGCGCATCAGGGCTCCTCTATATCAAATGCGTTGATGGGGGCGGCCACGTGCCCGCCCCCATCAACGCCGGCGCTTACTTCTTGACGAACTCGGACGCGGCGGTGGCCATGGCCTTCTGCAGCCCGGCGACGTCCTGGTTGGTGGAGAACTTGCCGAGGGCCGAGTTGGCGGCGCCCTGCCAGCCCTGCGAGCAGGCCGAGCCGTGGGCGCAGGACGGCACCTGCTTGGCCGACTTCCAGTCAGCCATCGCGGCCTGCTGGTACTTCGGGTAGTCGCCCGGCGTGGCGTCCGTACGGGCCGGGATCGAGCCCTTGGTGGTGTTGAAGGCCTTCTGGCCGGCGGCCGAGCCGACCGTCTTCAGCCAGCACTTGGTGCCCTCGGGGTTCTTGGCCCCCTTCGGCAGCACGAACGAGTCGGCCAGCCACTGGAACGTCTCGCCGTTGCCCGGGAACGTGAACCAGCCGTAGTCGGTGAACTTCTTGGCGTCCAGGTCGGCCGCCTCCCAGTCACCCATCAGCTGGTAGGCCGCCTTGCCGTCCATGACGAGCTTCTCGGCGTCGGTCCAGTCGAGCGCGTCACGGTCCTTGTTGGTGTACGTGAGCAGCTGCTTGAAGTCGTTGATGGCCTTGGTGACCGTCGGGTCGTTCCAGTCGGTCGTGCCGGTCCACAGGCCGGTGAACTTGTCCGGGCCCAGGTCGGTGATCAGAACCGACTCGAACAGCATGAGCTGGGTCCAGTCCTTGCCGACCGCCAGCGGGGCCTGGATGCCCTTGGCCTTGACCTTGTCGAGGTCGGCGATGAAGCCGGCCAGGTCGGTCGGGTCCTTGGTGATGCCGGCCGAGGCCAGGACCTTCTTGTTGGTCCACACCACGTTGGCCCGGTGGATGTTCGCCGGCACCGAGTAGATCTTGCCCTCGACCGTCAGGTTGTCGATCAGACCCTGCGGGAAGGCCTGCTTGAGGCCCCAGCTGTCGTAGTCGCCGCTGAGGTCCTCGATCTGCCCGGCGTTGATGTAGTCCAGAAGCTCCGCGCCGGCGTGCGCCTGGAACGTGTCCGGCGGGTCGCTCTGCTGCAGACGCGACGCGAGCACCGACTTCGCGTTCGCACCGGCGCCACCGGCCACCGCGCCGTTCTCGAAGGTCTGCCCGGCGCAGTCGGTGCCGAACTGCTTGACCAGCCCGTCGAGGCCGGCCTTCTCGCCGCCGTCGGCCCACCAGGTGAAGACCTCCACCTTGGTCGAACCCGAGCCGCCGCCGCTGCTGTCGTCACTGGACCCACAGGCCGTGGCGGTCAAGAGCGCGGCGACACCGACAGCCGCAACCGCAGCCCGTCGAGTGAAGCGCATAGTTATCTCCCATCGAAGTATTGACATCGTTGTCACGCGATTGGGGAGTACCGTGCCGTCTCAACCGAACATGTGTCAACGCCTGTTTCCGTGTCGTTACGTGCGCCCCGTGTCGTTACCTGAGCGGAAAATCGTTGACCTGCACGTTCATCGGCGAACGTCATTGCTTCGGCCATCTTCGAAGTGACGTGGTCGACCTGGGTGGTGGGCAAACCGGTCACCTCCCGTACGTCGCAAGTCGATCGCTCTGTCGCTTGTGTTCGGTTGTGATGGGTTGCGCTGCCGTCGCTGTGCGCTACCGCCGGTCGGCCGGCTCGCATGGGGGCGCCGTCCAGGCCGGCCCGCCCGGTGCTGTCAGGGTGGGCTTTCCGCTGGGCCTGTGCTGCGCGCGCTCCCGGCGTGGGCGCTGTCCGGCCCGGCTCTCCGGTGTGGTGCTGTTCAGTTCTCAGCGCGGGGGTCGTTCTCCCGAACCGCGGGCAATGATAGAGGTAGATATCACGATGGTCCGGGCCGGGCCGGAATGTCCGCTGATCCGCTCGTACGCGAGCCGCGCCGCCTCCCGGCCGAGCGCGGTCATGTCATGCGCGACAACGGTCGTGCCGAGCACGTCGGCCAGGTCGAAGTCGTCGAAGCCGACCAGCGCCGGCGGCTCGCCCGGACCGCGCATGCCCCGCAACGCGCCGGTCGTCAGCCGGTTGTTGGTCGTGAAGATCGCGGACGGCGCCGGGTCGAGCGCCAGCAACTCGCGCACAGTGCGCTCGGCATGGCGTACGTCGTGCACGTCGGTCCGCAAATAGGGCTCCCACGCCCGGTTGCCGGCGGCGCGCATCGCTCCCACGAATCCGTCGATCCGGGCCCGCTGCGGCGCCATCCGGGCCAGGTCGGCCACGATCGCGATCCGCTTGTGCCCGGCCGCCAGCAGATGCTCACCGGCCGAACGCGCCCCGCCCGCATTGTCGATCAGCACGGCATCGGCGGACAGCCCGTCTGGCGGCCGGTCGAGAAACACGAAAGGCACGCCACGGTTGCCCTCGATGGCCAGATACTCGTGGTCGTCGGCGCTGGGAATGACGAGCAGGGCCCGTACGCGTCGCTCCAGGAACGCGTCGACCAGGCTGCGCTCCAGCATCGCGTCCTCGTCGTTGTTCGCGGTGATCAGCAAAAGCCCGTGCTGCCGCAGCTCCCGCTCGATGCCACTGGCCACAGCCGAATAGAACGGATTGGTCAGATCCCCGCTGACCAGCCCGACCAGAGCCGACGTAGCCCCGCGCCGCAACTCCCGCGCGATCCCGTTGAGCCGATAGCCGAGCAGATCGGCCGCATCGCGCACCCGCCGCCCGGTCGAGGGAGCCACATTGGGCTCCTGATTGAGGGCGCGGGAGGCGGTCTTGAGGCTGACCCCCGCCAGCGCGGCGACCTGGGTCAACGTAGGCCGGCGAACGGTCACATCGTCGGCGGGCATAACGCTCCGAGCACTCTCAGCAACGGGACGCCCCAGTATGCCATCGATGTCGATCCCCCTGGACAGGGCGGCATCGACCGTGGGACGGAGCGGCCGTGCCCCGGTCGCCCGGGGGACAGGGATTGAGCCGGGGCGGGGCACGGCCGCGGGCCCGCCTCCCCGTGTGTGTCGGAGAGCCGGAGACGGGCGTCCGTGAAACCAGCGAACCACCGCGGCCTAGGTTGGAGCTGTCAGCTGCTTGTGTGCGGCGTGAGTTCGGGGTGGGCGATGTCGACGGTGGCGCTTGTCAGTGCCGGGTTCATGGGGTCGGGCCTGGGCCGGGCCCTGATCGAGGGGGGCGCGCGGGTCGTCACCACGCTCGACGGTCGTTCGGCTCGCACGGCGCGGCTGGCGGCGGAGGCCGGGATCGAGGTGCTGCCGACGCTCACCGAAGTTGTGGCGGCGGCCGATGTGGTGCTTTCGGTGACCCCGCCGGGCGCCGCGGTGGAGACGGCCCGGGCCATCGCGGCCGCCGCGCGTGAAGCAGGACGCCGGGCCGGGCGCGAGCTTGTTGTGGCCGACCTCAATGCGGTGTCGCCGGGAACCATGGAAGTCGTCGCGGAGGAGCTTGCGGGGCTGGTTGTGGTGGACGGGTCCATCTCGGGTCCGCCGCCTACCGTCCGGCCGGGGGCACGGCTCTATCTGTCGGGAGACTCGGCCGGCGTCGTGGCGGGGCTGCCCTGGAACGGGATGGTCGAGGCCGTTGTGCTCGGCGACCGGGTGGGGGCGGCCAGTGCGCTCAAGATGTGTACGGGCAGCGTCTACAAGGGGATGAACGCGCTTCTCACGCAAGCCATGCGCACGGCGGGGGAGCACGGGGTGCTCGATGCCGTGCTGGCTGATCTGGAGCGGAACGGGCTGGCCGACAACGCGGCCGTGGCGCAGTCGGCGACCAAGGCTCATCGGTACGTCGACGAGATGCGCGAAGTGGCCGCCACTCAGGAGGCGGCCGGACTCAGCCCGGATCTGTTCGGCGCGGTGGCGGAGGTTTATGCCGGCATTGCCCGTACGAGATTGGCCGCGGGCGATCCGGAGGAGAAGCGGGACCTGTCGGCGGCCGAGATCGTCGCGCGGCTGCGGAGCTGAGGTCAGGCCAGGCGGGGCAGATAGGCATCCCACACCTTCTTGGGGACGACCATGCGCCACGCGTCGAGGACCAGCTCGGTCATCTGGTCGTCGTCGAGCTGGGCCAGCCGGGCCTGCACCCAGTTGAACCGCATGTCGGACTCGCGCGGGAGCTGATAGGTCGCGGGGTCGGAGGCGACGAGATCGGCCCTCTCTTCCTTGGGGAACGCGAAGCCCATGATCGTCTCGTCGCGCGAGAACGCCAGGTAGACGATCTTGCCGACGCGGAATTTCACACGGTCGCTGATCAGGTGTTCTGAGCTGCGCGGAAGGTCGCTGACGACCCGCCGCACGTCATCGACGGTGACCATGCGAGGACCCTACGGCGGGGGTACGACAGAAAACCGCGGTCAAGAACGACGAGGCTTCGGTACGGGGATGTTCGTCGTGGTCTCCTCGGGCAGAACCGTGCTGTTGGGCACCTTCGCGCGGAACACCCGGTCGGGCGGCAGCCGATAGGTGGCGGCCCGCACGAGCTCGTCGGGCACGGTGTGCTTGCCACCCGAGTCGGCTTCCGGGGCGGCGGGCGCGGCACTGTCGGTCGCCTGGGCCGGGCGCCCGGACTTGGAGCCACCGACCGGCCGGGCCCGGCGCCCGAGCCCGACAGTGGGTTCTTCGGCCGCCCGGGCGGGGCGTCCGAGTTCGGTCTCGCCGGCCGCCTGAGCGGGCCGCCCATCAGCCGTCCGGGCCGGGCGCCCGAGTTCGGCGCCGTCGGTCGGCCGGGCGGGCCGCCCAAGTTCGGAACTGTCGGTCGGCCGGGCGGGCCGCCCAAGTTCGGAACCATCGGCCCGGCATGCGGGCCGACCGAGTTGAGGGCCCTGGGGGGTCCGTGGATCCGGAAACTGCTGATAGTTCACGCCGCCGACCGCGGGCGGCTCGATCACCGTGTTGGGCGGGGGCGGCGGTGGCACGGGGAAGCCCAGCACCGGGCGGGCCGGGTCCGAAGCCTGGTGCCGGCGCGGGCCCGGGACCGGAAAGCTCGTAGCGGCGGAGGTGGGAAAGGCCAACTCGGCCGAGTCACGAGCAGCCGCCGCGACACCCTGGTGCCGGACAGCGCGACCAGGATCCCCGACCGGCTCAGCAAGAGCGGAGGCCGAGGCGGAGGCGGCAGCGAGAGCCGAGCCCGGGGCAAGAGCCGAGCCGGCAGAGGCAGCCGAGCCCGGAGCCGAGCGGCCAGCGCCAGCCGAGCCCGGAGCCGAGCGGCCAGCGGCAGCCGAGCGGGCAGCGCCGGCCGAGCCCGGAGCTGAGCCGGCCGCGGCAGCCGAGCCGGCAGCCGCGGGGGCGGAGGCCGCAGCGGGAGCAGGCTCGGAGGACGGAGCAGGAGACGGTGAGCCCTTGGGCACGACCGAGCGCACGGCCAGGCTGAAGACCCGGTCGGAGGCCGTCTCGTACCCGTCGCGGAACGCCTCCTCGCGGTCCTGTTTGAGCTGGCGGCGCTGATGTATGCGGCCGGCGGCGTATCCACTACAGGCGACGAACAGGGCCAGGAGGATGAAAATGAGCACGAGGTCGCCGGGCGCGGTCATGGCTCAATTGTTTCGTCTTCAATCGACTGGGAGCTATGGCCCGTTTGACGTACCCCGATCGTATTAAGCGGAACGCTCCGGTTCCAGTGCCGCCACGCAGGCCCGCACCTCCTCGACAAAGAGTTCCGGCTGCTCGAAGGCCGCGAAGTGCCCGCCCCGGGCCGGTTCGTTCCAGTATCGGATGTCGGTGAAGCGGCGTTCGGCCCAGCGCCGTGACGGGCGCGGGTTCTCGCGGGGGAAGATCGAGCAGCCGACCGGCACCGGCACGACCGGCGCGCCGGAGCCGTCGCCGCGGAAGATCGCTTGGATCTCGGGGAAGCTCTCCCAGTACATCCGCGCGGCCGAGGCGCCCGCGCCGGGCAGCCAATACATCATCAGGTTGTCGAGCAGCTGGTCGCGGGTGAGCACGTCGCCGTCGGTCCAGGCGTGGAACTTCTCGACGATCCAGGCGCACAGCGCGGCGGGCGAGTCGACCAGCCCGTAGCCGATGGTCTGCGGCCGCGTGGACTGCACGGACGAATAGCCGTCGCCCTCGGCGGCCGCCGCGAGATCGTCCAGGGCGGCCTGCTCGGGCGGGGTGAGCGAGCCGAACGTCGACGGGTCGGGGGCGACCAGCGGGGGCACCAGATGCAGGCCGATGATCCGCGACGGGTGGCGCAGGCCCAGCTGGGTGCTGATGCTCGTGCCCCAGTCGTGGGGCCGTTCTATCAGGCCCCACCGACAATTTTGCCCGACGCGACGGCCTCCTGGAGCCCCCGCGCGGCCAGCCGGTCGGCCCGCTCGTTCTCCGGGTGGCCGGCGTGTCCCTTCACCCAATGCCACTGCACATCATGACGCCGTACGGCCGCGTCCAGGCGCCGCCACAGGTCGACGTTCTTGACCGGCTGCTTGGCCGATGTCTGCCACCCGTTGGCCGACCAGCGCGGCAGCCACTTGGTGATCCCGTCGCGCACATAGATGCTGTCCGTGTAGAGCTTGACCGTCAGCGGCTCCCGGTTGAGCGTCTCCAGCGCCCGGATCGGGGCCATCAGCTCCATCCGGTTGTTCGTCGTCGACTCCGCGGTGCCGCCGCACAGGTCCTTCTCCTTCGCGCCGTATCGCAGCACAGCGCCCCAGCCGCCGGGGCCGGGGTTGGGGACGCACGCCCCGTCGGTGTAGATCTCCACCACGGTCATGTGAGCACCCTAACGGGGCCACCCCGCCCACAGCCGTACGGGAAAGCACGGCACGTAAAGTGGTTGACCGTGACGGACGAGGCGGTCGAGGTACGCGACATCGTGGTGCGCTACGGCGACACGACCGCGGTCGACGGTGTCTCGCTGACCGTCCCGCGCGGCCGGGTGCTGTCGCTGCTGGGGCACAACGGCGCCGGCAAGACGAGCCTGCTGCAGGTCTGTGAGGGCTTCCGCCGGCCCGACGGCGGCACCGCCTCGGTGCTGGGCCTCGACCCGATCGACGACCACGACGCGCTGATGCCCCGGCTCGGCATCATGCTGCAGTCGGGCGGCGTCTATCCGTGGGCCACGGCCGGTGAGATTCTGCGCCTGTTCGCCTCGTTCGCGGCCACCCCGCTCGACGTCGACATGCTGCTCGACCGTCTGGGCCTGCGCAAATTCGAGCGTACGAGGTGGCGCCGCCTCTCCGGGGGTGAGCAGCAGCGCCTGTCGCTGGCCATCGCGCTGGTCGGCCGGCCCGAGCTGGTCTTCCTCGACGAGCCCACCGCGGGCATGGACACCGAGGCCCGCCACACCACCTGGCAGCTGATCGAGGAACTGCGCGCCGACGGGGTGTCGGTGCTGCTCACGACCCATCTGCTGGACGAGGCCGAGCGCCTGGCCGACGAGGTGGTCATCATGCGCGCGGGCGTGGTCGCCGCGACCGGATCACCGGCCGAGCTGACCGCGGCCGCCGGCATCGACCTGCTCGAGGTGCGGGCCGACGCGGGCCTGCGGTTCGACGGCCGGCTCGGCGAGCTCAAGATCACCGAGAGCGGCCCGGGGGAGTACGCGATCACCGGCGCCCTCGACGCGGCCGCCATCGCCGACGTGCTCGGCTGGTTCGCCGGGGCGGGCGCCCAGGTCACCGCCGTGAACACCCGCCGGCGCACCCTCGAAGACGTCTATCTGGCACTGACCCAGGGGGAGAAGGTCCACCGATGAGCGGCACCTTCGCCCCGGCCCCGGGCCGGGCCCCCGTTCGCAGCGTGGTGGCCAGCCAGATCCGGATGGAACTGACTCTGACCGCGCGCCGCGGCGAGGCCGTCGTGCTGGCCCTGGCCGTACCGCTGCTGGTGTTGCTCGGCGCCGGTCTGACCGAGGTCACCAACGTGCCCGGGGACGACCGGCTGGCCTTCGTGGTGCCCGGCGTGCTCGCGCTGACCGTGCTGTCGACCGCGTTCACCGGCCAGGCGATCACCACGGGTTACGAACGCAGCTACGGCGTGCTCAAGCGGCTGGGCGCGTCCCCGCTGAGCCGTCCCGGGCTGCTGTTCGCCAAAACGGCGGCGGTGCTCAGTCTGATCGTCGTGCAGCTGATCGTGCTGGCCGCCGTCGGGGTCGCGGTCGGCTGGCGGCCCCATTTCGAGGCGCTGCTGCCCGCGCTCGGGGTCACCGTGCTCGCCACGGCGGCGTACAGCGGCCTGGCTCTTCTGATGGCCAGCCTGCTGCGGCCGGAGGCCACCACGGGCGCGGCCACGCTGATCTACGTGCTGATGCTGGCGGCCGGCGGCATCATGTTCGCCGCCCCCGACCTGGGAACGGCCGGCTGGTTCCTGCTGCCGCTGGCCGCGCACGCCGAGGCTCTGCGGGCCACCCTGTCGCACGGGCAGAGCGTGCCGCTCGCCATCTGGCTGAGCCTGGGCGCGTGGGCCGTGGTCTTCGTGACCGCGGCGGCCAAAAAGTTCCGCTGGGAATAGGTGTCAACCGATCGGTGGACACCGGCTGACGTTCATCCGGTGGTCCCGCCCCGGGCCTGAACAAGAGCACCATCGATGGCATGACAGCCATTGAGGTGCGCGGCCTGCGCAAGGCCTACCGGGGTCACGAGGTGGTCCGCGGCATCGATCTCGACGTGGCCCGCGGTGAGGTGTTCGCTCTGCTCGGCCCGAACGGCGCGGGCAAGACCACGACGACCGAGATCCTCGAGGGGCACCGCCGGCGTGACGGCGGCGAGGTGCGGGTGCTCGGCGCCGACCCGGGCACGGCCGGCAGCGACTGGCGGGCGCGGATCGGCATCGTGCTGCAGGACACCGACGACGCGGCCGACCTGACCGTGAGCGAGATGGTCCGGCATCTGGCCGGGTTCTATCCCGGCGCGCGACCGGCGGCCGAGGTGATCGGCCTGGTCGGGCTCGAGGAGAAGAGCCGCAGCCGCATCCGTACGCTCTCCGGCGGGCAGCGCCGCCGCCTGGACGTCGCGCTCGGCATCGTCGGCCGCCCCGAGCTGCTGTTCCTCGACGAGCCGACCACCGGGTTCGACCCCGAGGCCCGCCGCCATTTCTGGGACCTGATCCGGGCGCTGGCCTCCGAGGGCACCACGATCCTGCTCACCACCCACTACCTCGAGGAGGCCGAGGCGCTGGCCGACCGGCTGGCCGTGCTGGCCGCCGGGCAGATCGTCGCCGAGGGCACCCCGGCCGCGCTGGGCGGGCGGGCGTCGGCGGCCGCGCGGGTCACCTGGCACGAGAACGGCGTGCAGCACAGCGAGCAGGTGGCCGACCCGACGCCGCTGCTGCGCAAACTGATCGCGGCCGACACCGACCTGAGCACGCTGACCGTCACCCGGCCGACCCTCGAAGACACCTACCTCACCCTGATCGGAGCGCAGCGATGAGCACCATCACCATGGGGGTCAGCCGCGGCCACGTGGAGCTGCTCCAGTTCTTCCGGGACCGCACGGCGATGATCTTCACGTTCGCCTTCCCGGCCATGCTGCTGCTTCTGTTCGGCACGATCTTCTCCGACTCGTACGACCAGCCGGGCGTGACCGCCGCCCATGTCTTCTCGTCCAGCATGATCGCGTACGGGATCCTGACCACCGCCTTCGTCACGATGGGCTCGGGGCTGGCGCTCGACCGCGAGGACGGCACCCTCAAGCGCCTGCGCGGCACGCCGATCAGCGCCACCGCGTACGTGCTGGGGAAGTTGCTTCTGGTTCTGGCGCTCGCCGTGGCCGAGGTGGTGCTGCTGATCGGGGTCGGCGCGCTGGTCTTCGGCATGTCGCTGCCGGACGCGTCGCACTGGCTCACGTTCGCCTGGATCTTCCTGCTCTCGGTCGTCTCGTCGTCGCTGCTCGGCATGGCGGTCAGCACGATCGTCAAGCACGGCCGCACCGCCGGCGCGATCCTCAACGTCCCGGTGGTGTTCCTGCAGTTCATCTCCGGCGTGTTCATCTACCCGGTGATCCAGCTGCCGTCGTGGCTGATCACGGTCGCCTCGATCTTCCCGGTCAAGTGGATGGCCCAGGGCTTCCGGTACGTCTTCCTGCCCGACGGCATGCGCGTCAACGAGCCCGCCGGCCAGTGGGAGCTGGGTCGCATCGCCTTGGTGCTGGGGGCCTGGTGTGTGATCGGATTGGTGCTGTGCCTGGCGACGTTCCGGTGGAGCCGGTCCGACCGGTGAACGAGCCGGCCGCGGACCACAGTCCCTACTCGCACCTGTGGGACGTCTACATGGCGGTGGTCGCGGCCGGCGTGGTGACCGCGGTCCTCGCCGACGAGTCCCCGCGGCCCGCGAAGTTCGGGGCAGCCGGGGCGATCGCCGCGATGGCCGTGGTGCACGCGGTCTTCGGGCGGCGGGTGGTCCGGGCCGACCGGCAGAGCCGGGTTCTGCTCGTCGTCCACCTGGTCCTGTTCGCCACGGCGGTCGCGCTCGTGCCGGAGTCGAACTGGCTGCTCTTCGGCCTGATCCCGCTGATCTTCCAGATGGTCGTGCTGCGCCCGGCCGTGATCGGGGTGGTGCTGGCCAACGCCGTGCTGCCGGTCGCGGACCTGATCCTGGGGCGGAACGGGCTGGTCCTGAACCTCGTGATCGCGGCGATCTCCGGGGCGGCCGGCCTCTGGCTCGGCTTCTGGATCAACCACGTGATGCAGCAGAGCCAGGAACGGCAGCGGCTCATCGACGAGCTGGAAAGCAGCCGGGCCGAGGTCGCCCGGCTCTCCCGGGAGGCGGGGGTCACGGCCGAGCGGACCCGGCTCGCGGCCGAGATCCACGACACCCTCGCGCAGGGCTTCACCAGCATCATCACGCTGCTGCAGGCGGCCGACCCGGGGCTCGGGGACGAGAAGGTGGCGCTGGCCGTGCGGACCGCCCGGGAAAACCTGGCCGAGGCGCGGTCGCTCGTGGCGGCCCTTTCCCCCTCACCCCTGGCCTCGGGGTCACTTCCTTCCGCCGTACGGCGTCAGGTCGATCGTTTTCAGGAGGAGTCGGGCGTACGGGCCGGTCTGCGCGTGACCGGCGACGGACGGGTCCTGCCCACGGCGATCGAGGTGGTGCTGCTGCGAGCGGCGCAGGAGGCGCTGGCCAACGTCCGGCGGCACGCGTCCGCCCACGAGACCGCGGTGCTGCTCGCGTACACGCCGTCGTCGGTCCGCCTGGTGGTGCGCGACGATGGATGCGGATTCCGGCCCGGCGCGGCCGACGGGTACGGGCTGTCCGGGATGAGATCGCGGGTCGAGCAGGTCAGCGGGGCCGTCACGGTGCGAAGCGACCCCGGCGCCGGCACGACGATCGAAGTGGAGGTGCCGGCGTGATCCGGATCCTGCTGGTGGACGACCACCCCGTCGTCCGGCACGGGCTGCGCGGCATGCTCGAGGCCGAACCCGACCTGACCGTGGTCGGCGAGGCGTCGTCGGGACCCGAGGGCGTCGAGCAGGCGGTGGCGCTGCGTCCCGACGTGGTGCTGATGGACCTGCGGATGCCGGGCGGCGACGGGGTGACGGCCACCGAGCAGATCGTGGCCCGGGCCTCCGGCGTACGCGTCATGGTCCTGACCACCTACGAGTCGGACCGCGACATCCTGCGCGCGATCGAGGCCGGCGCCGGGGGCTACCTGCTCAAGGACGCGTCGCCGTCGGAGCTGGCCGACGCCGTCCGGGCAGCCGCCCGGGGCGAGACGGTGCTCGCCCCGAGCGTGGCGTCGTCGCTGGTCAAACAGGTCCGCAGGTCCGCCCGGCCGGCCCTGTCGGCGCGCGAGGCCGAGGTGCTGCGCCTGGTGGCGAGGGGCCTCACGAACGCCGACATCGGCAAGCAGCTGTTCATCTCCGAGGCCACCGTCAAGACCCACCTGCTGCGGTCGTTCAACAAGCTCGAGGTGGCCGACCGCACGGCGGCCGTGACGACCGCGATGGAGCACGGCCTGATCTAGGCCCTATGCCCCTTTGTCGCGGACGGTGAACGTGAAGGTCAGCCCGGACTTGCCGGCCAGCTCGCCGCCCGTGCCCAGCAGCGACACCTGGCCCTTGGCACTGATCTCGGCGCTGATCTGCACCTGTTCGAGCCGGTATTCGCCCATCGCGGCCGGCACCCCGTCCAGCACCGAGCCCATCGTGGCCAGGAACGACTCGACACGTTCGCGCAGCACCGCCGCCGGCACCTCGCCCCAGCCCAGCCGCAGCTCGTCGGCCCGGCGGAACAGGCCGCGCTCGGTGCGCCCGGCCTGCCCCTCGTCCAGGCCGAAGATGCGGACCACGTCGTCGGTCATGAGCCCTCCCGGGGTTCGATGTGCAGAGCGGGGTCGGCGTACGCCGAATAGCCCAGGCCCAGCGGATTGCCGAACCTGGTCAGCAGGTGGTTGCGGGCGTGGTGGACGGCCACGCCCAGCGGCCGGCGCATGAGGATGAACGCGGTGTAGAACGCCTCGGAGAACTCAGCCGCGACGTCGTCGGGCACTTCGACGTCGCTGCCGATGAACCCGCGGTTCTCGTTGCGCAGGAAGAGGGCCGGAAACGAGAGCGCGCTGGTGGCCGACATCCGTGACGCCCCGCACGCGTTCATCATGATCAGCGGCATGCGCATCGCCCGGCCGCTGGTGTAGTGCCGGTCAGCCAGCTGGGCGCCCAGGTCGTCGAGCCGGGCCACGACCGTACGGCCGTGGCCGCTGAGCACGATCTCGTTGCCCAGGGTGTCGTCCGAGCGGGTGTAGCAGTGGCAGGCGAAATGCTGGATCTGGTCGGGGTTCCCGGGATCCCAGATCAGATCGCCGAGGCTCGGCTCGTTCTCGTCGCACGTCGGGTAGGGCCCGGCCACCTCGACATGATCGTGCGCGGCGCCGGTGAACCACTCGAGTTCCCGGGCGGCGCCGTCCAGGCCGTCATGCCGCAGGAAGCGCACCGGAAGCCGTCCCGTCGCGCCCGGCCGCAGCTTCGCGTCCTGGGGCAGCGGCAGCGTCGCGAACGACCGCCGCACCACCGTGGAGAACCCGGCGAACTCGCCGCACGCCTCGATCAGCTGCGCCCGGTTCTTGATCCGGCGCTGCTCGCGCGGCGCGAACAGGGGAAGGTACTCGACCGGCAGCAGAGTCTTCATGTCGCCGACGCACTGCACGAGCGGCGGCGTACGCGGATCCCGGAAGCGCATCTCTCTCGTCCAGAACTCGCGGACCGCGTTGATGTTCGCCGCCGTCTGGAAGATCAGGAACATGAGCAGCATGCCGGTGCGGCGCAGCCGGTCGTAGACGTCGGCGGCCTCGGCGTCGGTGACCTCCAGACCGGGCAGCGAATCCTTCAGATCGGTCAGGCAGCCGTCCAGCGCCTTACGGGCCTCGGGCACCAGATCCGGGTCGGGCAGGGTCAGCCGCATCCCGCGCCGGAACCGCCGGCCCGCGGAGAACTGAAGGTAGGTGGCAGTCTCCGACCGCACCGCGCGGATGGTCACCGCGGCACGCTGTCGGCTCACTCGGCCACCGGGGCCTGTTCCGCCTGAGCCTCGACGTCGACCGCGATGGCCTGGATGAGCTGACCGCCCTGATAGAGCTGGAACCAGATCTGATGCCGCCCCGGCCGTTCCGGGATCGGGAAGACGAACACCGCCTCGGCGCCCTTCGCCCCCGCGACCAGCGTCTTGTGGTTCGGATGGGGGTGCAGGGTGGGGCTGTCCGCGACCGCCTCGAACTCGACCAGCAGCTCGGACCGGCCGCCCTCGATCAGGATCGGCTCCGAGATGTAGAGCTCGCCGTCGGTCTCCAGCCGGGGAGCGGCGCCCCGGGCTTTCTCGTCGCGGATGATGAAGAGCATCATCTCCAGGACGCCGCCCGCCACCGCGCTGATCATCTCGCCGGCCCGATGCCGCGGTTCGTCCTCCCCGGCGCCGCGCACGTCGATCACCATGTAACCGGTGAAATTGGTCAGCGGGGGACCGGTGACCGAGGCCTCGAGCCCCTCCTGGACGAGGTGGCCGACCCGCTCGTAGAGGGATTCCTGAAGCTCCTCGACCCGTCGGCCCAGACGGTCGGCGACGGGCGTGGCCGCGCGCTCGGCGATCCGGTCGGCCAGCCCGCTCAGCTGCTGGTCGTTCAGTTGCGGGCTGCGGACCTGTAGTTCCAGACGGTCCTGCTGGGTCCGGATGGTGCGCAGGTCGGCGGCGATCCGCCGGCTGACCTCGCCGGCGATGCCCTCGCGCAGATCGTCGATCGCCTGCGCGGGCAGCGGACTGCCGCCGTGAGTGTCGCCCGTGGACGGCACCAGCTCCTGCGCCGCATCCAGTCCCATGAGCACGCCGGCCTCGTCGGCGAACGCGCGTGGATCGCGGGGGACCGGCACCCGCAGCGATCGCGCCAGGTCGAACCGGTAGATCTCCGCGGCGTCCGCGCGCCGCCGGTACAGCTCGGACACGCGCGTGCGCAGGCTGACGAAGAGCAGGACGGCGATCAGCAGGGGGCCGGCCACCGCGAAGACGCCGGCCTGACCGGCCGGGCCGATCGGGATGACCACCGCCCAGGCCACGGTGGTGCCGATCGCGCTCGCGACCGCCGTGCGCAACACAGCCACCGACCGCTCGGCCCGCCGCAGGCGCCGGCGCGCCTCGGGCGGCAGTACGAGCTCGATCCGCGGCCACACGATGTCGAGGAGGAGCCCGGTGCGGTCGGTCAGTTCGGAGACCGTCCGGGCCACGGCGCGGGTCAGCAGCGGCCGGGCGACGCCGACGTGCCGGAAGGTGGACTGTCTCTCACGCGCGCGCAGTTGCCGGCGGACGGCTCGCAGCCGGGCCGTGATCTCTTCCCGCCCATACCGTTCGTCCGGCGACAGCCGATCCAACTGCTGCTCGAGCTGGCGCTGCTGCCAGTATTCGTCCTCGGTGGGCCGGTAAAGCCGATCGGAGTCGGCCGGTCCGCCGACCGCGAGCCACATGAGCGACACCTGCTGCAGCCCGGCCACGACGACGGACACCCCGGCGAGGACGGCGAGCGCGTCGAACAAGCGGCCCGGCTGATCGGCGACCGGGCCGGCCCCATCGGGCCACAGGACGACCAGGACCGACGCCACCGGCGCCACCAGCCCGGCGAGTTGCAGGGGCAGGGGAACACCCACGGGGGTGCGTTCGCGGAGCAGCAGGAACGTGGCGAAGCCGAGAGCGACGACCAACGGCAACGCGGCAATGCCGATGAAGATCCACAGCCCGGCCGGCCGGTCGCGCAAGCCGTTGACGACGGCGAAGGTGATCGCCGCGGCCTCGAAGGTCAGGGCGGTCAGCGAATACAGCCACGGATCGTCGCGGAACGAGAAGTCGAGGCGATACCAGACCGTGAAGGCGGCCACCGCGGCGGGCACGAGAAGGGCAAGACCGCCGGCGAGTGATCCGGCCAGCACGTGATCGCGGTTGAGCCAGGCGGCGGCGAGCACGATCAGCCCCGTCTCCAGCACGACTCCGGCGATCAGGGCGATCCACAGCCAGGCTTGCGACCCCCGCACGAGCCGGGCAGCGATCGCCGCCGCGGCCACCGCGCCCGCACACAACGCCAGGCCCAGGGTCAGCCGGCCGCCGTCGATGACGCCGATCTGGTCGCCGGTCAGGGATACGCCGAACCACCCCGCGTAGCCCGCGGCCGCGAGCAGAGCCAGGGTGCCCGCCGCCCGCAGCGAGAGCCCGACGATCCTGCGCGTATCCGCCACGCCACAGACGTATCACGACCGGTCAATGAATAGCGAGAACCGATCATTCACAGGAACCGCCAAGGGCCCGCACAGGGCAGGGCGAGGGGGAACGCGCACCGTGGTTGAGGTGTCCATCATCGGACCGCAACGAACGGAGGCAGGGATGAAACGGGAGTCCGGCCGGCGAAAGGCCGCGCTGCTCACCGGCGTCCTGGTGGCGGCCAGTGCGGTGGGGACCGCCGCCGTGGCCGTGGCCGCGCACGCGTCCGAGAAGCCCGGCGCCCCGGTCACCACGACCGACGAGCCGGCCACCAGCAGCACCGGCTCGGCGACGACCGGCGACTGGCCCTCGCTGTCCGGTGACAACGACAGCGGCGGGCAGTCCGCCACCTCCGGAGGGTCCTGACATGCCGCTCATCGAGGCCCTGCCGATCGGCGCCGGTACGACACAGTGGACGGTGTGGGGAACGATGGCCCGCGTCGTGGTCACCGTCCCCGCGCTCGTACGTGACGCGGAAAGCCTGGTCCGCGACGAGCTGGCCGCCGTCGACCGGGCCTGCAGCCGGTTCCGCGACGACTCCGAGCTGCGGCGAGCCTGCACCGGGCGGCCCGTCACCGTCAGTCCGCTGCTGGCCGAGCTGGTCGCGGCGGCGCTGACCGCGGCCCGCGAGACCGGCGGCGACGTCGACCCGACCGTGGGCGCGGCGCTGTGCGGCCTCGGCTACGACCGGGACTTCGCGGCGCTGACCGGGCGTGCGGTGGCCCCGGCTGTCCGGGTCTTCGCGGCCCCGGACTGGCGGTCGGTGCGGCTGCGCGGACACGAGCTGACCGTGCCCGACGGGGTGCTGCTGGACCTGGGCGCCACGGCCAAGGCGGTCGCCGCCGACCGGGCCGCCGCCCGGATCGCCGCCCAGCTGGGGGTGGGCGCGCTGGTCGCGCTGGGCGGGGACATCGCCACCGCTGGTCCCGGGCCCGGCGACGGCTGGCGGGTGCTGGTGCGGGACCGTCCGGACGACCCCGCTTGCACCGTACGCCTCCCGGCCGGCGCGGCCCTGGCCACGTCGAGCACCGCATCGCGCACGTGGGGGCGGCCCGGCGAGCTGCTGCACCACATCATGGACCCGCGCACCGGCCGCCCGGCCGCGCCAGTCTGGCGTACGGTCTCGGTCGCGGCCTTCTCGTGCCTGCGGGCCAACACCCTGAGCACCGCCGCGATCGTCCGCGGCCACGACGCTCCCGGCCTGCTCGGCCGCGCGCCCAGCCGGCTCGTGACCCCGGCGCTCGACGTGCTGCGGCTCGGCGGGTGGCCGGCATGACCGACGCCCTCTGGTATTTCGCGCGCGGCAGCGGAGTCGTCTCGCTGGTGCTGCTGACCGTGGTGGTCGCGCTGGGCATCGGCGCCCGCAGCGGCCGTACGGCGTTCGGTTTGCCCCGGTTCGCGGTGAGCCTGCTGCATCGCAACGCCGCCCTGCTGGCCGTCGTCCTGCTGGGCGGGCATGTTCTCGGCCTGCTCTTCGACCCGTACGCCCAGCTGCGCGTCTTCGACTTGGTGCTGCCGTTCGCGGGCAACTACCGCCCGGTCTGGCAGGGCCTGGGCACGCTGGCGTTCGACCTGATCCTGGCCATCGTGATCACCAGCCTGCTGCGGCAGCGCCTCGGTGCCCGTACGTGGCGGGTCGTGCACTGGCTGGCCTATCTGTGCTGGCCGGTCGCCCTGATGCACGGCCTCGGGACCGGCTCCGACAACGGCACGGTCTGGCTCTGGACGATCTCGGCCCTCTGCACGGCCCTGGTCGTCGCCGCCGTCGTCTGGCGCCTCACGCCCGGCTTCTCCCGCTTCCCGCAGCGCGCGACCCGCCGCATCCACCCGCGCCTGCTCCCCGGCCCGGCCGGGCTCGGTGTCCCGTCGCCGGCTCGTTCCGGCTCCTATCAGGAGGTTCGATGACCAGCGTCATTGAGGCGCCGCCCGGCGGTTCGGTGCAGCTCCGGCTGCTCGCCGACCCGGCCGGTCACCGGCTCGATCAGCACCTGTCCCGGCACGGGCGCGTGCCCACCGCCGACCTCAGCCAGGTGATCGGCATGGCCCGCGACGCCGGGCTGACCGGCCGTGGCGGCGCCGGTTTCCCGCTGTGGCGCAAGCTCGGCGCGGTCGCGGCGGCCCGCCGTCCGGCCGTCGTCATCGCGAACGGCGCCGAGGGCGAGCCGGCCAGCGGCAAGGACAAGACCCTTCTCGCGTACGCGCCGAATCTGGTTCTCGACGGCCTGCAGCTGATCGCCGCCGGGGCGCGGAGCGCTGTTCTCTACGCGCCCGCGCCGGCCCATCCCGCCCTCTCGAACCTGCTGGACCAGCGGAGATCGGCCGGGCTCGACCGGGTGCCGGTCAGGCTGGTCGCCGGGCCCGACGCGTTCGTGTCGGGGGAGGAGTCGGCGGTGGCGTCGGCCGTCGCGGGCCGGGCCGCCGTGCCGGCCGACAAGCTGGTGCGCCTCACCGATTCCGGCCCGGACGGCTCGCCGACGCTGGTGCAGAACGTCGAGACGCTCGCGCATCTGGCCCTGATCGCGCGCTACGGGCCGGGGTGGTTCCGGACGGCGGGCACCGGCGACGAGCCGGGCACGTTCCTGGCCACGGTCAGTGGTGCGGTCGCGTCACCCGGGGTGGTCGAGGCGGGCTACGGGGTGGCGCTGGGTGATCTGATCGCGGCCGCGGGCGGAGCCACGGCGCCCCTGAGCGCGGTGCTGGTCGGCGGGTATCACGGCGGCTGGGTGCCGGCCGATCCGGCGCTGCCGATCAGCCGGGCCGGGCTGAGCCCGTACGGGGGAAGTCCCGGCGCCGGTGTCATCGTGGCGCTGCCCGCGGGGGCCTGCGGGCTGGCCGAGACCGCCACGATCGCGGGCTATCTGGCCGGGCAGGTGGCCGGTCAGTGCGGGCCCTGCGTCAACGGCCTGCCGCGCCTGGCGGGCACGCTGGCCGACCTGGCTCACCGGCGCCGCCGTCCCGGGTTGCCGTCCGAGGTCGACCGGCTGGCCCGGCTGGTCACCGGCCGCGGCGCGTGCCGTCACCCCGACGGCACGGCCCGGTTGATCTCCAGCGCGATGCGCGCCTTCGACGCGGACGTCGCCGCGCACCTGGCGGGACGCTGCCTGGCCGAGGAGGGTCAGCGATGAAACTGCACATCGACTGGACCGCATGTGACGGCCGCGGCCTCTGCGCCGAGCTGGTGCCCGAGCTGCTGGCCGAGGACGACTGGGGCTATCCCGTTCCGCGCGGAGACATGACCGTGCCGCCGGCCCGGGAGCCGGCGGCACGTCAAGCGGTGGACCGATGCCCGGCCCTGGCCCTGCGCCTGGTCAGCGCACGGCCAGCGCCCGCTTCATCGTGAAGAACAGGTCGGTCTGGTTGGTCACGCCGAGCACGTTGGCTGCCTGCGGGCCGCCCGCGGCGATCCGCACCTCGGTGCCGGTGTGCTGCTGCGAGCCGGTGATCTCCGAGGTGGCGTAGCTGATCGTCATGTTGGCGTTGTCGTGGGTGATCAGCGTGGCCGTGTAGCCGAGGGTCGCCTCCTCGACGATCTGGCTGGTGTGCCCGTGGTCGGCGGTGACGACGACCAGGGTGTCCGGGTTCCGCTTCTGATACTCGAGCACCTTCTTGATCGCGGCGTCGAACGCCACGGTCTCGCCGATCTGGCCGCACGGGTTGGCCGCGTGGTCCTGCTTGTCGATCGAGGCGCCCTCGATCTGCAGGAAGAAGCCCTTGCGGCTGTGCCGGGTCTGCTTGTCCAGCACGTCCAGCGCCTTCGAGGCCATGTCGACCAGGTGCGGCTGCGACGCCGTACGCGCGGTGTTCACGGCACACTTGGCCGGCTCGGTCCCGGTGCGGGTCGGCTTC
Organism: Actinoplanes sp. NPDC021490; assembly: GCF_055562135.1. Lineage (NCBI taxonomy): Bacteria > Bacillati > Actinomycetota > Actinomycetes > Micromonosporales > Micromonosporaceae > Actinoplanes > Actinoplanes sp. NPDC021490. The sequence continues at coordinate 78,419 of NZ_JBVHFW010000015.1, read as the reverse complement.
GGGCCCACCCACTCGAGGTCCATGTTGTTCTTGGCGAACGCGCCCAGGATCGGCTTGTCGCCCGGGGCCGCGGCCAGCCCGGCGGCGTCGGTGACGACGTGATAGCCGTTGGCCTGGGCCTGCTGGACGACGGTCTGACCCTTGTACTTACCGGCCTTGACGGTCTGGTCGAAGTACTGCTTGCCCCCGCCCAGCAGCAGGTCCGGCTTGGTCTGCACGAGCTGCTCGGCGATCGAGCCGGCGCCGCCGTTGACCTTGTCGTTGACGGCGCAGGTGGCCATCGCGTCCGGGCCCTTGCAGTCGCGGTTGACGACGTGCGAGCCGGGCACGGCCGGGGTCGCGTCCTGCAGCTCGGCCGTGGTCACATCGCCGGTCCGGTAGCCGGCCGCCTTGGCCAGCTCGAGGATCGTCGGCTTGGGCTTGCCGTCCGGGGTCACCGAGATCGCGCCGTTGTAGGTCTTGTGGCCGGTCGCCCAGCCGCTGCCCGACGCGGCCGAGTCGGTCACGTAGTCGGGCTTGGCCGGGTCGTCCTTCTGCACCGCGTACGTGGTGTAGGCGCCGGTCAGCGGCAGCTTGTCCATCGCCAGGCGGCCGTCCGCGCCGACCTGGTAGTTGCGGGCGATGGTGATCTCGCTGTCGCCCATGCCGTCCCCGATGAGCAGGATGACGTTGCGGGCCGAGCCGCCCTTGATCGCCTGCTTGGCGGCCCAGGTGTTGTCCTGGTGCGCGTCACCGGCCAGCGCGGCCGAGGGCACCGCGACGACCGCGGCCGCCACCAGAGCCAGCGTCTTTTTCGAACGCAGGACATTCATTGATGCGCACTCCAATATGCGTGGAAGCTTCCGTCGGCCTCACGCCATCAGCCGTATCCGGCCACCAGGTGACTTCCGGGTGACGGGACGGCCAACTCGGGCCGGATGGGACGTTGAGGATGAACGGGCAACAACCATGCGCTGTCAATTTCCTGAGATCGGCGCGACTCGTAAGTGGAGACGATTCCCCGTTTGGTCGCGGCGTTTAAGCTCGGCCGGTGCTCAGGGTCGTGCGGCTGGTGCTCGCGGTGGCGATCAGTGCTGCCGCGGTCCTCGGGGTGGTCCGGCTGGTGACTCCGGCCGACGGGGATTCCGGCGTACGGCGGCAATTGGCTTTTCTGCGGCACGAGCTCGAGTCGGGCGCGGGCGAAGATGCGCAAGAGCTCTTCCCCGAGGGCTATTTCTTCCTGCACGCCATGTACGGGTTGACCGCGGTCGATCTCGGCGAGGTGGACGACGCGCGGTGGGCGCTGTCGCGGCTCGAATCGGACGCCGGCCGGGCGCCGTTCCTCGGTGAGATGCCGCTGCGGTACGGCGTGTTCTACCGCGGCTGGGTCAACTGGCTGCGCGGCGGCATCGTCGCCCTCGCCCACGACCCCGCCGAGCAGGCCCGCTTCGAACAGGACTCGGCCGAGATCGGCGCCGCCTTCGACGCCTCCCCGACGCCCTACCTGGCCTCCTATCCCGGCCAGGCGTGGCCGGTCGACTCGATCGTCGCGATGGCCTCGCTGGCCCTGCACGACAAGCTGATCCGGGCGGTCCACGACGTCACCGAGATCCGCTGGCTGGCCAACGTGCAGGCCCGGCTCGACCCGGCGACCCAGCTGATCCCGCACACGGCCGACCTCGACACGGGCGCGCCCACCTCCGGTGCGCAAGGCACCTCACAATCCCTGATCAACCGCTTCCTGCCGGAAATCGACCCGGAGTTCGCTTCACAGCAATACATCCGATTCCGTACGTGGTTCCTCGACGCGCCGCTCGGCCTGGGCCCGACAGTCCGCGAACATCCCCTCGGCGTCTCCGGTCCCGCGAACGTCGACTCGGGTCCGCTGGTCCTCGGCACAAGCCTGTCGGCCACGGTCGTAGCCATCGGCGCCGCCAAGGTGCACGGCGACTCCTCGCTGGCCACCGGCCTGTCCCAGTTCGGTGAGGTGGCCGGCCTGCCGGTCTCCACCCCGTGGACCAAGCGCTACGCCTTCGGCGCGGCCCCCATCGGCGACGCCTTCCTGGCCTGGTCGAAGACCGCCCGCCCGTGGGTGGCCGCCGAAGCTGCCGAGCCTGCGAGCCGCTTCCTCTCCCGCTGGTGGCGCCTGCCCTTGCTGACGTTCTTCCTCGCCGTGGGCGTCGCCCCCTGGCTGCTCGGCGCGGCCCTGCGTCGCCGTCGCCCGTCGTCCGCGTAACGACCCGGCCTGCCGGGTCGCGCTCGACCGTGCCCGCCGCGGCTCTACGCGGACGTCGATGCTTGAGCCCTCCCAAGGCCGCATCTGGGGGCTCTACGGGCCGGTAACACTGGGCCGTTAGGCCGATTTAAGCCGAAAAAAGCGTTCCGCCGGTAACGAGGCGATAGGCCGGTTAGATTACGGAAGGCGAGAAGCCGGATCTTTCTCGGCTTTCCAACGCTGCTCAGGCCGGCGCTCTGCCGGTTCCCCGAGCCCGCCCATCGGTTCGGTACCCGAACAGGCAAACCCGCTGCAAGGCGGGGACGCAAAGCCAGGGGCCTCCCAAACGGAGGCAGCCCAGCCGCCGAAGGAGAAACAAACACATGCGCTATCCCAAAGCCCATGCAGACTCGAGCGGCTCGGTTCCGTTCGCGCTGTTCGGCAAGAAATCCGTGCGGACAGTCATGTCCGCCGCGGTCGCCGCCGTCATCGGCGTTGCGCCCGCACTCGTCTATTCCGCTCCGGCAATGGCCGCACCGAACGACCTGACGTTCACTGTCGCGAACCCGACGGCCGCCGAGGGCGGCAGCTTCACGATCAACTACACCTACACGGGCAGCGGCGCGTCCTACAGCCTTGTCGGCGCTCCGGGCGGCCCCGGTGGCGCTGTAGCAGGCGTGGGCAACGACTACACATTCGTCGCCTCCACCCTGACCAACTTGGGGGATGGATCCGGCCTCAACACCCCCGTCACCGGCACGATCACCGTCAACGCGCTGACCGACATGGCCTACGAGGGTGATGAGACCTTCACCCTTACTGCCACCGAAGGTGGCCTTGGCGGTGACACCGAGGTGGCGACGCTGACGATCACCGACGTTTCGGCGCCGACCTTCAGCCTGACCAGCACGGCGACTGCCACGCCCGTTCCGGAGCCGGCCTCGCCCACCACCACGACCGCCAACGTCGTGGCGACGCTGACGAACGGCTGGACGGCCGAGAAGGACTTCGCCGTCAGCCTCAACACCCTTGACGGCACGGCGACGTCGGCGACCGACTACACCGCGCTGAACAGCGACACCCTGACCATCGGCAAGGGCACGATCACCGACTCCCTGCCGGTCACGATCAAGGGTGACGGTCTGAAGGACAGCGCGCTCGTCGAGCAGTTCTCCGTGATCGGCACCGGGCCGACGGCCGGCGCGCCGGTGCCGGTGACCATCAAGATCCAGGACAACGCGGCGGATGTCCTGCCGCCGAAGCTGACGCTCGTGGCTCCGGGCGCTAGCGCCGAGGAAGGCGGCAACGCTACCTTCACAGTGCATGCGGATCACGGATCAGACCTGCCCGTGACGGTCAACTGGCAGACGCTCGACCCCACCCCAGCCAGCGGTCACGGAACCGCGACCGCCGGCACGGACTTCACCTACCCGGCGAGTGCGGGCAGCCGTCTGGTCACGTTCGATGCCGGTGGCACCGACAAGACCTTCAACGTGGCCACCCTCGAGGACAGCTCCTTCGAAGGCCCCGAGGACTTCAAGATCGGGCTGACGACTCCGTCGAGCAACGCCGAGCTGAACACGACCAACACGACGGCGCAGGGCACGATCGTCGACAAGGGCACGCAGGCCGTCACGATCACCCCGATCAAGGTCGATGAGGGAAACAGCGGCACCAAGTGGGCGACCTTCACCGCGACGCTGAAGCAGGCGTCGACCAAGGAAGTGAAGGTTGAGTGGGAGACGGCCGACAGCACGGCCAAGGCGGCGCTGGACTACGTCAAGACCAACGGCACGCTGACCTTCCCGGCCAACACCCTGTCGCAGACCTTCACGGTCGGTGTCATCGGCGACACGATCGACGAGGGTGACGGCGAGGCGTTCAGGATCAGGTCGTGGTCCACCGATCTGGGCATCGACATGCCGGTCGCGACCGACATCGCGATCACCGACGACGACGCCGCGCCGACCTTCACGTTCAACAACCTGAGCGTCAAGGAAGGCAAGACGCCGAACGCGGTCCTGGTTCCGATCACGCTGAGCAACGCCAGCGCGAGCGCCATCTCGTTCGACATCAACGACCTGATGGACGGAACGGCCTCGGACTCGTTCTCGGCCGGGACCATCGGATCCGGCGACTACACCCTGCTGACCGGTGGTACTGACGCGGTCACGATCCAGGCCGGCCAGACCGAGGGCTACGTCGTGGTGCTCGTCAACGGCGACGAGATCTTCGAGAAGACCGAGACGGTCAACCTCCGGGCCACCCCGGCGACGGCCAGCCAGCCCAACCTCGCGGTCACGTCCGTGGCGGCGAAGCCGGCGACGCTCACGCTCGAGAACGACGACAAGGCGCCTGACCTCGAGGTCAACAACGTCATCGGCAAGGAAGGCGAGACGGTCAACGTCACGGCCACCGTCACCGGTGTCTCGGACGACAAGACCACGCTCACCGTCATCTTCACCGGCAAGGCCGCTGACCGGATGCGGGCCGCCGACGCGAGCGACTTCGTGAACCCGGGCGCCAAGCAGATCGAGATCATCCGGGGCACGGTTCCCGGCACGGTCCTCGATGTGGCCAAGGTTCAGCTGGTCGCCGACCAGGCGAAGGAGCCGGCCGAGAGCATCGTGGCCTCGGGCTACGGCAGCAACAACATCGGCACTGTGACTGATGGCGTCATCACGATCGCCGCGCAGGACGGCAGCACCGTGCCGGGCGAGCCGGGTGGCGAGGAGCCGGGTGGCGAGGAGCCGGGTGAGGCTCCCAAGCCGACCATCAGCGCTCCGACCCGGGTGACCGGTCCGTCGACCGTCGAGGTCGAGGGCACCGTTTCTGCCAACGCGCAGGTTCAGGTCTGGGGCGGCGCGGTCGGCAGTGGCGCGCTCAAGTGGATCAAGAACATCACCGCTGACAAGGACGGCTACTACTGGTTCGAGCAGCGGATCAACTCGGGCTACCGGTTCGCCACCATGTCGCGGGACATGAAGTCGAACGAGGTCGCCGTCTGGATGACCCAGAAGCCGGTGTTCGTGGTTTCCACCACCAGCCGGGGCCAGCTGAACCTGGGCGTCAAGGGCAACCCGTCCTGGGCCGGTCAGACCGCCGCCGTTCAGCAGTGGGTGAACGGCGCCTGGGTGACCAAGTGGAGCGGCAAGACCGGCGCCGACGGCGTCTGGCGCGGCTCGCCCAAGTTCAAGTCGGGCACCTCGGTCGTCCTGCGGGCCTGGGTTGGCGGCGAGCCCGGCAAGGGCACCCTGCCGGCCTTCACCGAGCAGATCCGGAGCACCGTCCGGTAACTAGCACCACCTGATCCAACGAAGACGGGGGCGGCCACTCGGCCGCCCCCGTCGCCTTTGCGGAACCCGTCAGTCGACCTCGGCCACGGCCTGCGCGAACTGCGCCGAATACAACCGGGCATACGCGCCGCGCGCCGCGATCAGCGAATCGTGGGTGCCCTGCTCGACGATCTGCCCGTTCTCCATCACGAGGATGACGTCGGCGTCGCGGATCGTGGACAGGCGGTGCGCGATCACGAACGACGTGCGGCCCTCGCGCAGCGTGGCCATGGCCCGCTGGATCAGCACCTCCGTACGGGTGTCGACCGAGCTCGTGGCCTCGTCGAGGATCAGGATCGACGGCTCGGCCAGGAACGCCCGGGCGATCGTGATCAGCTGCTTCTGGCCGGCGCTGACGTTCGAGCCCTCCTCGTCGATCACCGTCTCGTAGCCGTCCGGCAGCATGCGCACGAAGGCGTCGACGTGGGCCGCCTCGGCCGCCGCCTGCACCGATGCCATGTCGAAGGAGTCGGCCCCGTACGCGATGTTCTCGGCGATCGTCCCGCCGAACAGCCAGGTGTCCTGCAGCACCATCCCGATCTCCTCGCGCAGCTGCTCGCGCGGCATCGTGGCGATGTCGACGCCGTCGAGCAGGATCCGCCCGGAGTCGACGTCGTAGAAACGCATCAGCAGGTTGACCAGCGTGGTCTTGCCCGCGCCGGTCGGTCCGACGATGGCCACGGTCTGGCCGGGCTGCACGTCCAGCGACAGATCGGTGATGAGCGGCTTGTCGGAAACGTAGCGGAACGACACCTTGTCGAAGACGATCTCCCCGCGCACCCGGTCGAGAGCGACAGAAGGCGGCTCGGGGGACTGCTCGGGCGCGTCCAGCAGGGCGAACACCCGCTCGGCCGAGGCCACCCCGGACTGGATCAGGTTGGCCATCGACGCGACCTGGGTGAGCGGCTGGCTGAACTGCCGCGAGTACTGGATGAAGGCCTGCACCTCGCCCAGCGACAGCGAACCCGACGCCACCCGCAGGCCGCCGACCACCGCCACCAGGACGTAGTTCACGTTGCTGACGAACATCATGGCCGGCTGGATCAGGCCGCTGATGAACTGCGCGCGGAACGACGACGCGTACAACTTGTCGTTGTGCTCCCGGAAGACCTCGGACGCCTCGTCCTGCCGCCCGAACACCTTGACCAGTGAGTGCCCGGTGAACATCTCCTCGATGTGCCCGTTGAGCCGGCCGGTGGTGGCCCACTGCGCGACGAAGTTGGGCTGCGAGCGTTTGCCCACCGCGGTGGTGATGAAGAACGAGACCGGCACCGTGACCAGCGCGATCAGGGCCAGCAGGGGCGAGATCCAGAACATCGCGCCGAGCACGCCGATGATCATCAGCAGCGACGTGATGAGCTGCGCGAACGTCTGTTGCAGGGTCTGCGCGATGTTGTCGGTGTCGTTGGTGGCCCGGCTGAGCACCTCGCCGCGGGGCTGCTGGTCGAAATACGACAGCGGCAGCCGGGACAGCTTGGCCTCGACCTCCTGCCGCAGCTGGTAGACCGCGGTCTGCACGACGTGCGCGGTGATCCGGCCCTGCAGGATGCCGAACAGCCACGCGAAGACATAGACGATCGCGACCCAGGCGAGGACGCGGGCCAGCTGGTCGAAGTCGATGCCCCGGCCGGGCGTGAAGTCGACCGCCGAGAGCAGGTCGGCCTGGGTGTTCTCGCCCCGGGCACGCAGGCCGGACACCACGTCGGCCTTGGTCACGCCGGTCTCGAACATCTGCCCGATCACGCCGCGGAAGATCACGTCGGTGGCGTGGCCCAGCAGGTAGGGGCCGGCCACGGACAGGGCGACGCTGACCGCGCCGGCCAGCATCACGAAGCCGACCAGCATCCGCTGCGGCTTGAGCCGGGCCAGCAGACGCTTGGTGGAGCCCTTGAAGTCCTGCAGTTTCTCGGTCGGGGCCGGCCCCGCCATCATGCGCATGGCGGGCGGGCCCCCTACGGGCGGTCCGGGTCGACGAGGCGCGGTCATAGCTGAACCCCCTGGGCAATCGCTCCATGGCAGCCGGTCATGCTGAGGCCTCCTGGGCGGTGAGCTGCGACAAGACGATCTCCCGGTACGTCGCATTGGTGTCCATGAGTTCGGCGTGCGTGCCCGTGCCGGCGACCCGGCCGTCGTCGAGCACCACGATCCGGTCGGCGTCGCGGATCGTGCTGACCCGCTGGGCCACGATCACCACGGTGGCGTCGGCGATGTGGTCGGTGAGCGCCGCCCGCAGCGCGGCGTCGGTGGCGTAGTCGAGCGCCGAGAACGAGTCGTCGAACAGGTAGATCTCGGGTTTGTGCACGAGCACCCGGGCGATCGCGAGCCGCTGCCGCTGGCCGCCCGAGACGTTCGTGCCGCCCTGGGCGATCGGCGCGTCGAGGCCGCCCTCCATGCGTTCGACGAAGTCGCGGGCCTGGGCGACCTCGAGCGCCCGCCACAGCTCGTCGTCGGTGGCGTCCGGATTGCCGTACCGGAGGTTGGAGGCGACCGTGCCGGTGAATAGGTACGGCCGCTGCGGCACCAGGCCGACCAGCCGCGACAGCATGGCCGGGTCGAGCTCACGCACGTCGATGCCGTCCACGAGCACCTGGCCGCCGGTGGCGTCGAACAGCCGCGGCACCAGGTTGAGCAGCGTGGTCTTGCCGCTGCCGGTGCTGCCGATGATCGCGGTGATCTCGCGTGGCCGGGCGGTCAGGTCGATCCCGCACAGCACCGGCGACTCGGCCCCGGGGTAGTGGAAGTCGACGTTGCGCAGGTCGAGACGGCCGTGCCGGCTCACCTCGGTCACCGGCTGGGCCGGTGGCACCACGCTCGACTCCGTGCCGAGCACCTCCTCGATGCGCTCGGCGCACACCTCGGCCCGCGGGATCATCACGAACATGAAGGTCGCCATCATGATCGACATGAGGATCTGCATGAGGTAGCTGAGGAACGCGGTGAGCGCGCCGACCTTCATGGCGCCGGAGTCGATGCGGTGGCCGCCGAACCACAGCACCGCGACGCTGGACAGGTTCACGATCAGCATCACGGTCGGGAACATCAGTGCCATCAGCTTGCCGACCTTGAGCGACACGTCGGTCAGTTCGTCGTTCGAGACCTCGTACCGGTTCTGCTCGCGCTCGTCGCGGACGAACGCGCGGATCACCCGGATGCCCGTGATCTGCTCGCGCATGACCTGGTTGACCCGGTCGATGCGCTTCTGCATCGACCGGAACAGCGGCCGCATCCGTACGATGATCAAGGCAACCGTGGTGACCAGGATCGGGACGATGATCAGCAGCAGGGCCGAGAGTGGCACGTCCTGCCGCAGCGCCAGCACGACGCCGCCCACGCACATGATCGGCGCCGAGACCATCAGCGTGAAGGTCATCAGCACCAGCATCTGGATCTGCTGGACGTCGTTGGTGGTGCGGGTGATCAGCGAGGGCGCGCCGAACTGGCCGACCTCGCGGGCCGAGAACCGCTGCACCCGGGCGAAGATCGAGGCGCGGACGTCCCGGCCGACCGCCATGGCCGTCCGGGCGCCGAAATAGACCGCGACGATCTGGGTGGCGATCTGGCCCACGGTCACGGCCAGCATCCAGCCGCCGATCTTCATCACGTAGCCGGTGTCGCCCTTGACCACGCCGTTGTCGATGATGTCGGCGTTGAGGGTGGGCAGATAGAGCGTGGCCAGCGTCTGCAGGAACTGGAAGAGCACGACGAGCGTGATGTCCCGCCGGTAGGGCTGTAGATGCCCTCTGAGTAGTTGGATGAGCACTAGTGGGTCCCCCGTCGGATGAGCAGTCCGTCGAGCAGCAGGGAAGCGGTGTCCTCGCCGCTGAAGTCGTCCGGGTCACCGAATGGCCCGTACGTGTTGGCGCCGCAGAACGAAAGCAGCAATGACGCCACCGCGGCCGGGGAGCGGCGCAGTTCGTCCGCGCCCGGCGCGATGACCTCGGTCAGCGCGTTGTGGAGGGCCTCCCGGTTCGAGACCATGTGGCCGGAGGCGTTTCCGGTCAGCACGAGCTTGCGCGCGGCCGTCATGATCTGGACGTTTTCCGCGAACCGGGCGTGAATCAAGTCGGCCGCCTGGGCCAGCCGCTCGCGCAGCGGCCGCCCCCGATCGATGGCGGCCAGCGCGTCGAGCGTCGGTTGCGGATCGAGTGCCCTGATCACCGAGCAGACGACCAGCGACGTCTTGGTGTCGAAGACCCCGAAGATCGTGCCCTCGGCGACGCCGGCGGCCTGGGCGATCTGCCGGGTGCTGACGTCGACCCCGTGCTCGTGCAGCAGCGGGATGGTGGCGGCGATCAGAGCCTCGCGACGCTCCTCGGGCGCCATCGCGGGCACCCGCCTTCGCTTGTTCTCCACGTCGGCCCACTCTAATGAGCGAGCGCTCACTCAGCCACTGACATTTGTCATGGGCCCGGAAGAGTGAGGCGGGTTTCGCTCAGGTGGCCGCATCGCAAGCCGATCGAGGCGCTCGTGCAGCTTGGGGAAATGGACGATCACACGGCTGAGTACTGGGCGCGTCAGCTGCGCATCGGTGCCGGCATCGCCGCCGTGGTCACCGCAATCGGTGGTCTGCGGATCGCGATGGGCTGGGACGAGCTGGACCGGTGGTGGCTGATTCCGGTGATCCTGGCGGCGCTGGCTCAGGGGGCCTTGCTGCCTCTGCCCTGGGCCCGGATCGTGCGAGACCGGCGGAGCCAGCGCTGGCTGGTGGCGTGGTGGTTCGGCGAGATGCCGGTGATGGTGCTGTTCGGCTGGTTCGACCCGGCCGGCTGGCTGCTCTATCTGCCGGCCGCCGTGCTGCTGCTGATCACCGCGGCCGCGCTCTGGTCCCCCCGCTTCGTCGTCGCGCTCGGCGTGCTGGCCGTCGGCGGCTACGCCGCCCTCCTGCAACTGCACGCCGGCACCGATTACGGCACCACGTTCGTGCTGGTCGCGATGATGGCCTGTGTGGTCGGCCTGACCGCGATCTTCGCGCAGAGCCGCCGCTGGCTCGACAAGCGCCGGCAGACCGCCGAGCACCGGGCCGAGACGATGCTCGCGGCCTCGGCCGACGCGGTGCTCGCGATCGGTCCGGACAAACTCATCAAGTACGCCACCGAGTCGGTCGGTCCGCTGCTCGGACTGGCGCCGAGCAACCTCGTCGGCCACCGCCTGAGCTCCCTGCTTCCCGAGGACCGCCTCGAGCGGGCCGGGACGTTCCTCACCGAGCTGATCGCCTTGCCGAACGGGCACAGCCTGCGCGGCGAGTCGCAGCTGCGCGGCGCCGACGGCCGGTGGGTCTACGTCGACGTGCTGGCCACGAACTGGCTTCAGGACCCGGCCATCGAGGCCGTGGTGGTGAGCCTGCGTGACGTGCGGGCCCGGCGCGCGCTCGAGGACCAGCTGCACCAGCAGGCGTACACCGACTCGCTGACCGGCATGCCCAACCGCGCCCTGTTCCGGCGCCGGCTCGAGCAGGCCGTGGCCGCGGCCGACGACAGCCACCCGGTCACCGTGCTGCTGCTCGACCTCGACGACTTCAAGCTGGTCAACGACAACCTCGGGCACAGCGCGGGCGACGACCTGCTGAGCACCATCGCCGGTCGCCTGCGCCGGCACGTACGCCCCTCCGACGTGCTGGCCCGGCTGGGCGGCGACGAGTTCGCGATCCTGATGCACGACCTCGAGCCGGGCGACGCGGCCGCGCTGGCCGAGCGGCTGCTCCACACGATCCGCGAGCCGGTCCGCCTGGCCAGCCGCGACGTCGCCTGCTCGCTGAGCATCGGCATCGCCACCTCGACGCCGTACGGGGACTCCGGCGACGACAAGGTCAGCGCCGAGCACCTGCTGGGCAACGCCGACCTCGCGATGTACGCCGCCAAGCGGGCCGGCCGCAACGGCTACGCGATCTTCGACCCGACGATGACCATCTCGGTGCTCGAGGAGGCCCAGCTGCGCAGCGACCTCGAGCACGCGCTCGATCACGACGAGTTCCTTGTGCTCTACCAGCCGGTCGTCGACATGCAGACGCAGTGCGTGACCTCGGTCGAGGCGCTGGTGCGCTGGGAGCACCCGCGCGACGGCCTGATCGGCCCATACCACTTCATCGCCGCGGCCGAGGCGAACGGCCTGATCGTTCCGCTGGGCCGCTGGGTGCTGCGCCAGGCCTGTGAGCAGCTCGCCCGCTGGCGCGCCGACTCCGAGGCCGCGGCCACCCTCAAGGTCAACGTCAACCTGTCGGCCCGCCAGTTCCAGTACGCCGGCCTGGTGCAGGACGTCGCCGACGCGCTGGCCGACTCCGGCATCGACGCCGGCTCGCTCACCCTCGAGATCACCGAGTCGATGCTGATGGAGGACATCGAGACCGCCAAGCGCACCCTGAACGCGCTGCGCGCGCTGGGCGTACGCCTGGCCATCGACGACTTCGGCACCGGCTACTCGTCGCTCAGCTATCTCAAGCAGCTCCCGGTCGACGTCATCAAGATCGACAAGACGTTCGTCGATGACGTGCACATCGACGCCGACGACGTGGCCCTGGTCGACGCCGTGGCCGGCCTCGGTCAGGCGCTCAAGATGCAGACCGTGGCCGAGGGCATCGAGACCGACGAGCAGTGGGCGACGCTGCGCAGCATCGGCATCGACCACGGACAGGGCTACCTGTTCGGCAAGCCGGCCGCCCCGGCCGACATCCACGCGCTGCTCAACGGCGTGAGCGCTGTCTCGCGCTGAGTCTGAACCGCGCACCCGCCCGCAGCGTGTATCTGGTGGCAGGTGTGTAATCGAGCGGTGAGGACGTTCGCAGTGTCGGTCAACAAGCACGTACGCCGGATCGGCGGCGCGGTGGTCACCACCCTTGCTGCCCTCCTCGTCTTTCTCGCGCTGGTGCTGCCGGACCAGATCACCCGTCTCCCGCCCGGCAACTTCTGGGGGACGGCCCTGGTCCGCGTGCCGATCGAGGGCCTGCTGGTCGCGGCCCTGCTGCTCGCGCTGCCGGCCCGGGCCCGTCGCATCACGGCCACCGTGCTCGGCGTCGTGCTCGGCGTGCTGACCGTCCTCAAGGTCATCGACATCGCGTTCTTCGCCGTGCTGGCCCGCGCGTTCGACCCGGTGCTCGACTGGATGCTGTTCAAGGACGGCTTCAACTTCCTCGTCGACTCGGTCGGGCGGGGCGGCGCGATCGGGGTGGCCGCGGGCGCCGTCCTGCTGGCCGCCCTGACGCTGGTCGCGGTCACTTTCTCCGTACGCCGTCTCAGCCGCCTGCTGCCCTCGCACCCGCGCCTGGTCCGGGGCGGCGTGGTCACCCTCTCCGCCGCCTGGGTCACCCTCGCCGTCCTGAGCTTCCAGCTCGTCGGCGGCATCCCGGTAGCCAGCCAGACCGCGGCCGACCTGGCCCGCGACACGGTGCTGGCCGTCCCGCAGGACATCGAGGACCGCAAGAACTTCGCGCGCGAGGTGCAGGACGACGCGTTCGAGAACCTTCCGCAGGACCAGCTGCTGAGCGCGCTGCGCGGCAAGGACGTGATCATCGGGTTCGTCGAGAGCTACGGCCGCGACGCCGTCGAGAACCCCGAGTTCAACCAGCCCGTCGTCGAGCAGTTGCGCACCGGGCAGCGCAAGCTCGAGGCCAAGGGCTTCCACGGCCGCAGCGGCTATCTGACCTCGCCCACGTTCGGCGGCGGCAGCTGGCTCGCGCACTCCACGTTCCTGTCCGGCCTCTGGATCGACAACCAGAACCGCTACCGCAGCCTCGTCGCCACCGACCGGCTCACCCTGACCTCGGCCTTCGGCAAAGCCGGCTTCCGTACGGTCGGGTTCGAGCCCGGCGTCACGTTCGCCTGGCCCGAGGGGCAATTCTACGGCTACCAGCAGATCTACGACTCGCACACGCTGGGCTATCGGGGCCCGGCGCTGAGCTGGTCGACCATGCCCGACCAGTACGTGATGAAGAAGGTGCACGACTACGAGTTCGGCAAGGCCAAGCGCCCGCCGCTGCTGGCCGAGGTGACGCTGACCTCCAGCCACACGCCGTGGACCCCGGTGCCGGCCATGCTGCCGTGGGACCAGATCGGCGACGGCTCGGTCTACGGGCCTGCCGTGGCCGCCGGCGAAAGCCCGCAGAAGTTGTTCGCCGACGGCAAGAAGGTCAAGCAGGCGTACGCCGGGTCGATCGCCTACTCCGTCGACACCCTTCTCTCGTACGTCCAGGAATACGGCGACGACAACCTGGTGCTCGTGCTGCTCGGCGACCACCAGCCGGCGTCGGTCGTGGTCGGCACCGGCTCGACCAAGGACGTGCCGATCTCGATCGTCGCCAAGGATCCGAAGGTGCTCGACCGGATCGGCGCCTGGGGCTGGACCGACGGGCTCACCCCGGCGCCCGGCGCGCCGCTCTGGCCGATGAACGAGTTCCGCGACAAGTTCCTCACCGCGTACAGCCCGCAGGGGGAGCCTCACTGAACGCACAGTGACAATCTCCACCGTCGCGAAATCGACATCGATCTACCCGCGCGTAACTCCTTTCCGTGACGAAAGTCCGCCAAGATACCCGTCGGAGGTCGCGAGGGGGCGGCCGACGTGACGTGTGGGGGAACCAGTGGAGGAGCCGAAGGGACCGTCCCGGGCGGACAGTCTGAGGCTGACGCGGATGCCGGACGTGCGGCCGCGGGCAAGGGCGGCGCCGCCGATCGGTGCGCCGCCGCAAGAACCGCCGCCGGCCCGGCGCAGATCCCGTAAGGGCTGGTGGGCGCTGCTGGGTGGGGCCCTGGTGGCGACCCTGCTGGGCGGGCTGTTCGCGGCCTACCGGGTGACGACCGAGGCGTCCGTGCCGGCGCCGAGCGTGCCGTCGCTGGCGGTCCCGGCCGCGCCGGTCGCCGTCTCGGGTCCGGCGATCGTCCCGGCGATCAGCCCGCCGGCGCCGTTGCCCGGCCTGACCAGCCAGGCGGTGGCGGTCCCGGCCGCACCGTCCAAAGTAGTGCCGAAGCCGTCACCAAGCGTGAGGGACAACTCGTCTCGGACCAATCTCGCGCTGGCCGGGACGGTTACTGCCAGCAGCATCGAGGGCAGCCCCTATCCGGCGAGCAAGGCGGTCGACGGCGACCCGTCGACGCGCTGGTCGAGCGGCTTCGCCGAACCGCAGTGGCTCCGGGTCGACCTGGGCGAGCGCCGGAAGCTCACCGAGGTCACGCTGGTCTGGGAGCACGCGCACGCGATCGCCTACCGAGTGGACGTCTCGCTCGACGGCCGGACCTGGCAGCCGATCTTCTCGACCACCGCCGGCCGGGGCGGCACGGTCGCTGTCGACGCCGACGGGGCGGTCGCGCGCTACGTGCGGATGTACGGCACCAAGCGGTCCAACCAGTACGGCTTCTCGCTGTTCGAGTTCCAGGTCCGGTAGAGGTACGAGGCGCTCCCCGCGGGGAGCCCGCGGGGAGCGCCTTGACGGTCGACTGGGACCTAGTCGACCGTCGGAGGAAGGTTCCGGGCCGCCTTCAGCGCCGCGGCGGCGCTGGAGTACGGGTTGTAGCTGTAGCCGCGGTCCAGTGACCCCGGCACCTTGTAGTACGCGGCAACCAGCTTGGCCGGATCAGTGGCGATCTCTCCCCGGGCCGCCGCGTCGTTGCCGTCGTCCCAGCCCCACGGGGCGTTGGCCGAGTTGGTGCCGCAGCTGAACGTGCCCTGGCCGCAGCCGCCCGTGGTGTCACCGGCGAACGTGCCCAGGTTGGCGAACAGATTCGTGTTGGTGCGCTGGGCCCACAGGCCGCCGCCCGCGAAGACGTCGATCAGCTCGTACCGCACGTCGCGGTCGTTCGGGCCGCTGGGCGCCTCCGATGTGCCGGCCGACGGGTAGTAGACGATCCCGTCGCCGTCGATGTCGTACTGCGGCCACGCTTTGAGCCCGTGCCCGCCGCGCTCCTGGGCGGTCACCGGGTGCTGGAACGAGTCGTGCGGCGACGCCTTGAGCTGCAGGGTGCCGTCGATCGTCTCGCTGCCGTTGGTCCAGTCGCTGCCGCTCGGGATGTACGAGTAGAAGTCGCTGTGCGCCACCGTGACCGCGCCCTTGAGCGTGCCGTACGTGGAGCCGTCCTTCTGCACGATCTCGAGCACGCCCTCGCCGTCGTTCTCGTGCTCGGTCTCGAAGAACGGGTGGTCGATCCAGTCGCGCGGGTGGAAGAAGAAGTACGCGAGGTAGTAGTGCGTCCCCGTCTCGAGCACCGAGTAGTAGACGGCCGCCGAAGTGTTCTGCCCGGCGTTGTCCCAGTTGTCACGTCCGTTCAGATTGCCGTCGAAGTCGTACCGGGTAATGAAGTCGCTCTTGCCGCCCAGCGCGTGGGTGCCGGTCGTGTCCACGTCCTGGTAGTGGATCGGCGCCCAGCGCAGCGCGAGCTCGGCCCGGCTGGGCGCGGCCTGTGCCGGCGTGGCCGTGACGGTGACCGCGGACCCCGCCGCCACGAGCGTGCCGGCCAGGCCGAGTGCGATCCTGCGAACCATCCCCATGTGCCCTCCTCGTCCCGCATTGATGATCGTAAATGTAAGTGGACCGGGTGGACATGGGGAGACCAGAAAATGGCGTGCCGGCGGCGGCTACGCTGTGGCCGTGTTCAAGGTCGATCTGGGCAAGGGCGCCGAACTGCGACAGCTGCTTCCATGGCAGGCCGGGGAGTTTCTGGCCCACATGGACCGGGCGCGGACGACCGTCGACCCGTGGATTCCGTGGGCCGGTCGCAGCACCGACCTCGAGTCGGCCCGCCGGACCCTGCAGCGGTACGCCGACCTGGAGTCCCGCGGCGAGGGCCGGATCCTCGGCATCTGGCTCGACGGCGTCCTGGTCGGCGGGGTCATGATGTTCGACTTCGACGACGTGTCCGGCGTGTGCGAGATCGGCTGCTGGCTCGAGCCCGCGGGCACCGGCCGGGGGCTGATCACCCGGTCGGCCGCACTGCTGATCGAGTGGCTGATCCGCGACCGTGGGGTCTACCGGATCGAATGGCACTGCCGGCCCGACAACGTGGCCAGCTCGAACGTGGCCCGCCGCCTGGGCATGAAGCACGAGGCGACGCTGCGCGCGAACTTCGTGTGGAAGGGCGTGCGCTACGACACCGAGATCTGGGCCGTGCTGGCGCCGGAGTGGCCCGGCCCCGAGGAGTGACCGTGCTTCCCGGCCCTGTGCTGACCACCCGCTCCGAGAACGGCCACGACGTGCCGCTGCTGGTGTGGCGCCTGCCCGCACCCGTACGAGCCATCTCGTCGGCCGTCCTCGGCGGCGGTCTCGGCCCGTGCGAGTGGCTGATCAACGCCACGGTCCCGATGTCCTACGACCGCGACGACCCGGCCGACCACCTGACCGCTCTGGCCGCCGGCCTGGGCCTGCGGGGGCCGGGCGTGGGCCTGCTGACCGGCGTCGACGTGGCCGACATGGTCAGCGCGGCCGACGGCGGAGTCCAGCTCTGGGCAACGGTCGGCCTGGGCGCACCAATCCAGGCGGCCGCCGCAGCGGTGAGCGAACGGCGGCCGGTGGGGACCGTCAACGTCGTGGCCTGGGTGCCGGCCCGGCTCAGTGACGGCGCCCTCGTCAACGCCGTGGCCACAGTGACCGAGGCCAAGACGCAGGCCCTTCGCGAGCTCGGACTCGACGCGACCGGGACGGCCACCGACGCGGTCTGCGTGTTCTGCCCGATAGATGGCCCGGTCGCCGCCTACGGCGGGCCGCGGTCGACATGGGGTGCGCCGCTGGCCCGGGCCACCCACGCGGCGGTGCTTGAAGGCGGCGCGGTCAACCTGGCCGGCCGTCAGTCGTGGTCCGACCGCGTCAGTGGTACGTGAGTTCGCCCGCCTCGATGGCCGCGGTCACCGTGTTCTCCGGCGGGGCGAGCGGGCACAGCCAGGCGTCGTTGTAGGCGCACGACGGGTTGTAGAGGTAGTTGAAGTCGAGCCGCACCCGGGAACCGCTGAGCGTCTGCAGCCCGCGCCCGTGGGTGCCCTTGACCGTGTCGGTGAGGTAGCGCCCGCCGCCGTAGGCGCCGCGCCCGCAGGTGGCGTCGCGCACCGGGAGGAACAGCCCGCCGCCGTACGCCTTGATCCACCAGAGCGAGAGTTCCCCGTACGGGGTCTCGATGATGCCCACGCGGTTGTAGTGCACCACGCCGTCCGCCCCGCCCGTGTCGATGTCGATCTCGCCGTCGGCCGGTCGCACCGTCGCCTCGACGATCAGCTTGTCGTTCGGCGGGAAGTAGCGCAAGCCGGTGAACGAGGCCCGCTCGTCCTCGGCGATGGCCGACTGCGGATGCGTGGCGAACAGCTTGTCGCGCTCGGCCCGGAACTCGGCCAGGCTCGTGTCGGCCAGATACATCCGCGCCACGGCCGCGCGGAAGTCGGTCAGTTCCAGTGCATCCATGCCCCCAAACTAGCCCGGCCGATCAGGCCCGGTAGGCGCGTACCTCGGACGCCTTGACACTGGCCCACAACTCGCGCCCCGGCTCCAGGCCCAGGTGAACGGCCGCGGCCGGGGTGACGTCGGCCGCCGCGGGCAGCGCCCCGCCCAGCTCGATGCGAAGTGAGTCACCCTGCCGTGAGACCGTGGTCACGGTCGCGGGCCAGGTGTTGCGGGGGCTGCCGTCGGGACGGCTGGGATAGAGCGCGACCGCCGAGGGCGGGAAGGCCACGAAGACCTCGCCCTGCTGGTCGGCCGCCGTCACCAGCGGGAAGCCGCCGGGCAGCACGACCGTCGCGCCGTCGGCCCGGCCGCGGTACAGGTTGAGGCCGACTAGACGGGCCACGTAGTCGGTGCGGGGCTGCGCGGTGATCGTGGCGGCGTCGCCGGTCTGCACCACCCGGCCGTCCTCGATGATCACGAGCCGGTCGGCCAGCATCAGCGCGTCCAGCGGGTCGTGGGTGACCAGCACGGTCGCGCCGGGGAAGGCGGCCAGATGCCCCCGCAGCCGGGCCCGGGTGTCCAGACGCGTACGGGCGTCGAGCGCGGCCAGCGGCTCGTCGAGCAGCAGCATCCCCGGCTTCGAGGCCAGCGCCCGGGCCAGGGCCACACGCTGGGCCTGACCGCCGGAGAGCTGCCGCGGCTTCTTGCGTACGTGCTCGGCCAGGCCCACCCGGGTCAGCCACTCCAGGGCCGACCGCCGCGCCTCGGCCTTGGGCACCCCGCGGCAGCGCGGGCCGAACGCGACGTTGTCGAGCGCGCTCAGATGCGGGAAGAGCAGGTAGTCCTGGAAGACCACGCCGATCCGCCGCTGCTCGGGGGCGAGGGTGTCGAGGCGTACGTCGTCAAGGGTTATCCGGCCGTCGTCGAGCGCCAGCAGACCGGCCAGCGCGCGCAGGGTCGTGGTCTTGCCGGCGCCGTTCGGGCCCAGCAGCGCGACGACCTCACCCGGCTCGGCGGTCAGCTCGACGTCCAGGGTGAACCCGTCCCGCCGGACCACGAGGTGCGCTCGGAGACTCATGGGGCGACCCACTTGTCGCGCAGCGCGGCCAGGATGCCGACCGAGACGACGAGCAGGATGAGGCTGAGCACGATCGCCGCGTCCACGTCCTGTTCCAGCGCCAGATAGACCGCGAGGGGCATGGTCTGCGTACGGCCGGGGAAGTTGCCGGCAAAGGTGATCGTCGCGCCGAACTCGCCCAGCGCCCGCGCCCAGCAGAGCACGGCGCCCGCGGCCACCCCCGGCGCGATCAGCGGCAGCGTGACCCGGCGGAAAGCGGTCCACCGGGTGGCGCCGAGCGTGGCCGCCGCCTCCTCGTAACGGGCGTCGGCGCCGCGCAACGCCCCCTCCACGGCGATCACCAGGAACGGCATCGCCACGAACGCCTCGGCCACGACCACGCCCGCGGTGGTGAACGGCAGGCTCACCCCGAACGTCCGGTCGAGCCATTCACCGGCCAGCCCCCGCCGCCCGAACACCAGCAGCAGCGCCACCCCGCCCACCACCGGCGGCAGCACGAGCGGCACGGTGACCAGCGCGCGCACCAACCGGCGGCCCCGGAACTCGAGGCGGGCCAGGACCCAGGCCAGCGGTACGCCGAGAACCAGGCAGACCAGCGTGGCCAGGCTCGCGGTGAGCAGCGACAGGCGCAGGGCGGTCAGGATGCCCGGCTCGGTCAGGCGTTCCGGCAGCGTCGTCCACGGCGCCCGGATCAGCAGCCCGGCCAGCGGCAGGATGAGGAACGCCAGGCCGATCGCGGCCGGGATCGCGAGGGCCAGAGGGGCTCGGCGACGGTTCAGGGCTTCTGGAACCCTGCGTCGGTGAGCACCAACATCTCGTCCGGGGACTGCACGAAGGCGACGAACGCCGTGGCCGCGGTCGCGTTCGGGGCGTTGTTCAGCACGACGATCGGGTAGTCGTTGATCGCGCCGGCCGACTCGGGAAACTCGACGCCGTCGACATCCGCGCTCGCCGCCTTCGCGTCCGTGCGGTAGACCAGCGCCGCGTCGACCTCGCCCAGCTTCACCTTGGACAGCGCGGCCTTCACGTCCTGCTCGAGCGTCACGGGCTTGACGTCCACGCCGGCCGCCTCGATCGCCTTCTTCGCCGCCGAGCCGCAAGGAACCTGCTCGGCGCAGAGCGCCACCTTGAGATCCGGATTCGTCAGGTCGGCCAGGGTCCTGATGCCCTTCGGGTTGCCCTTGGCGGTGGCGATGACCAGCTGGTTCTTCGCGAAGACGGCCGGGTCGCCCTTCGCGTCGCCCGCGTCGACCACGGTCTTCATGGTGGCCGGGCTGGCGGCGGCGAACACGTCGGCCGGGGCGCCCGCGGTGATCTGCTGGGCGAGGCCGGAACTGCCCCCGTACGAGATGGTGACCTTGACGTTGGGATTCCGCGCCTGGAAGTCCTCCTTGATCGTGTCGAAGGACTCGGTGAGCGACGCGGCGGCCAGCACGATCAGTTCACCGGTGGCGCCGGGGCCGTTGCTGCCGGCCGATCCGCCGCCGGCCGGCGAGTTGCCCCTGCTGTCGTCGGCGTTGCCGCCGCAGGCCCCGGTCGCGAGAACGGCGAGTATCGCCATGCCGGTCAGGATTCGTGTCATTTGTCGTCCCCTCGCTCCACGACCACCGTGGTCGACTTGATGACGGCCACCGCCGTCGAACCCACCTCGAGGCCCATCTCGTCGACGGCTTCGCGGCTCATCAGCGACACCACCCGGAACGGGCCGGCCTGGATGTCCACCTGGGCCATCACCCCGTCGCGGACGATCGCCGTGACGATGCCCCGGAGCCGGTTGCGCGCCGACGAGCGGCTGGTGCCCGGATCGGGCTCGTCGGCCAGCGACCGGGCGAACGCGGCCAGGTCGGCCCCGTCGACGTGCCGGTGGCCGTGGTCGTCGCGCCCGGCCCGGACCCGGCCCGCGTCGACCCAGCGCCGGACCGTGTCCACGCTGACGCCGAGCAGTTCGGCCGCCTCCCCGATGCGATACGTCGTCACGACTGCCACTCTAGGGCCGCAATTGCGAGGCGTTCCATTCTTTAGAGCTCGCAGATGCGCAACCGTTGCACGACTCACCGGCCCGGCGGCATGCTGAGAGGCGTGCCCGAACGCATTGCCGAGGTCACCGCCTTCCTGGCCGAGGTGCTCGCACCCCGCGCGCCGCTCACCGTCATCGTCGACGGCGGGGACCACGGCGCCGCCGCGCGGTTCGCCTCCCGGCTCGCTGCCGCCTTCCCGCCTTCGGCCCGGGCGTGGAACGTCGACGCCGTCATGGGCCTGAGCGGGCCGTCCGGGGGAGTGTCCGACTCGGCTCTCAACGTGCTCGAACCGGCGGCCGACCGGGTCATCGTCTATCTGCGCGCGGGCCGCCGGGCTCCCGCCGGCGAGGGCGAACGGCGGGCCCAGGTGGTGATCGACCACCACGACCCGCACTGGCCGGTGATCCGCCACGTGCACCCCCGGCTGGCCGACCCCGACCGCTGGCACCTGTCCGAGAGCCGCGCGTTCTTCGCCCCGCGGGCCGCCGAGTGGGACGAGAAGTTCACCGACGACCTGCCCGCGTACGCGAAAGCGGTCGAAGCGGCCCGCCCCGCCCCGGGCGACCTGGCCCTGGACGTCGGCTGCGGCACCGGCCGGGCCCTGCCCGCCCTGGCCGCCGCCGTGGGCCCGACCGGCCGCGTGATCGGCCTCGACTGCACCCCCGACATGCTGTCCGAGGCCCGCGCCAAGGGCCGGGACCGCTCGGCGTGCCTGATCCAGGCCGACGCCCGCCGCCTGCCCGTCCCCTCCGCCGCCGCCGACGTGGTCTTCGCGGCGGGCCTGGTGCACCACCTGCCCGACGTCGCGGCCGCCCTGACCGAACTGGCCCGCGTCACCCGCCCCGGCGGCCGCCTCGTCCTCTTCCACCCCACCGGCCGCGCCGCGCTGGCCGCCCGCCACGGCCGCAAGCTGACCCCCGCCGACCCCATGAACGAGAACAACTTGACGAGCTTGCTGGCCGTCGCGGGCTGGGAGCCCAGCCACTACGAGGACGACGAGGCCCATTTCCTCGCCATAGCCACCCGATCCGGCCCGTGACCCGGCCGGGCCCGCTGGTTCAGGGGGCCGGGTGGTGGCAGACGGCCTCGAGGTTGATTCCGTGCGGGTCCAGCACGAAGGCTCCGTAGTAGTCGTCGTGGTATTCCGGATGGACGGCCGGCTCGAGCAGGGAGGTGGCGCCGGCCTTGAGGGCGGCCTCGTAGAAGGTGCTCACGTCGTCGCGGGTGTCGACCGTGAAGGCCACATGCATGTTGGATCCCACGGTGCCGCCGTCGATGAGCCAGAAGTACGGCTTCACGTTCGCCAGCCCGAAACCGGTCATCGCGGTCGGCTGGTTGGGGGTGGCGTTGGGCGGGATCTCCAGCATCTTGGTGATGCCGATGGCGGCCAGCACCGGCTCGTAGAAGGACACCGCCGCGGCCAGGGAGGGCACGGCGAGGTTGAGGTGGTCGATGCGCGATCCGGAGCGGTCCGTGGTGGTCATGAGGGTCACCGTGCCCGGAATTGCGGTCAGTTCCCGTCCGCTGTGCGCAGGCTTCCGTCGTAGGCGTGCTGGGCGGCGGACACGTCGCTGAGGTGTTCGATCGACCACTGTTGCAGCGCGCGCAGCGGTTCCAGCAGGGTTCGGCCGGCCTCGGTGAGGGCGTACTCGACACGGACCGGCACCTCGGGGTGGACCGTGCGGCGTACGAGCCCGTCGCGTTCGAGGCCGCGGAGGGTCTGGGTCAGCATCTTCTGCGAGACGCCGTCGATGCGCCGCCGCAGTTCGGAGAAGCGGGCGTCGCCGTCGCCGAGAACGCCGATGATCAGGACGGTCCACCGGTCGCCGATGCGGTCGAGGATGCGGCGGGTCGGGCAGTCGGCCCGGTACGGGTCGCCGCCGAGGACCGATCCGGAGGGTGTGGTTACCACGAAGTGCCTTCTTCCCGAAAGAGAGCTGCTCTCTTACGGTAACCGAGTAAGCCCGGGTTCCGGGTCCACGATTTTTCGACAGAAGGGCACGTCATGTCCCGCATCACCGTTGTCGGCGGCACCGGCTACGCCGGGTCGGCCATCGTCGCCGAGGCCGCCGCTCGCGGTCACGAGGTCACGTCGTTCAGCCGCTCGCTTCCGGCGGCGCCCGTGCCGGGCGTGACCTACGTCCAGGGTGACGCCGCGGACGAGGCGGCGCTGTCGCCGGTCGTCGACGGGGCCGACGTCGTGGTGGGCGCCCTCGCCCCGCGGGGTGAGCTCGCCGGCTCGTTCCGCGACGTCTACCGCACCGTCGCTCGGCTGGCCGACGCCGCGGGGGCGTCGTTCTTCGTGGTGGGCGGGTTCTCGTCGCTGCGCCCGGCCCCGGGCGCGGCCCGCTTCGTCGAGGACCTGAGCCACGCCCCGGCCGAGTTCCGGGACGAGATCCTCGCCGGGGCGGCGGTGGTGATCGACGATCTGCCGGCCACTCCGGACACGCTCAACTGGGTGTTCGTCAGCCCGGCCGCGAAGTTCGGCTCGTACGTGCCCGGCGAGCGGCGGGGCCAGTACCGGGCCGGCGGGGACATCGCCGTTCAGCCCGAGGGCGGCGGGGAGATCTCCGGTGTCGACTACGCGATCGGGTTCGTCGACCTCATCGAAAAGGGCGACCACCGCCGGGCGCACGTCAACCTGGCCTACTGAGAGCGCAGGGCCCGGGGCGGTGAACCCCGGGCCCTGACGAGAGGAAACGATCAGCCGCGGCGCCACTTCTGGTTGGCTCCGCCGGTGCACTCCCAGAGGACCAGCACGGCGCCCTCGTTGGCGTTCCAGGCGTCGATGTCGACGCACTTGTTGGCCTGCGGGTTGACCAGGTCGCCGGCCGCCGACAGGACGAACTGCTGAGCCGGGTTACCGCTGCAGGTGACGATCTGGATGGCCGCGCCGTTGGCCGTGGAGCCCCAGGCCACGTCGAGGCACTTGTTGTTCGAGGTCTGCAGGGTGCCGTTCACGAAGTTCCACTTCTGCGCGGCCGTGTTGTTGCAGTTCCACATCTGCACCCGTACGCCGTCCGCGAAGTTGCCGTTGGGCACGTCCAGGCACTTGTTGTTGAGGCTGCTGATCACCGACGAACCCGACGAGCCGCCGCCCGTGGTGGTCAGCGACAGGCCGTACACCTGGAGGATCTCGTTGACCGGCTGGAACCACATGGTGCCGCCGCTCGAGCAGTTGCCGGTGCCGCCGGAGGTGACGCCCTGGGCCTGGTTGCCCGAGATCCACGAGCCGCCGGAGTCGCCGGGCTCGGCGCACGCGTTGCTGCGGGACAGGCCCGAGACCGAGCCCTGCGCGTAGACAATCGTCTCGTCCCGGCCGAGCAGGGTGCCGCAGCGCCAGCCCGTCGTGCGGCCGGAGCGGCAGATCGAGCTGCCGATCGCCGCGTCCTGCGAGCCGGCCACGGTCACGTTGCCGCCCGCATAGTTGTTGACCCACGGCTGCGGGGTCCAGTTGCCGTTCGTACGGACCCAGGCGTAGTCGTTGCCCGGGAACGAGGAGCCGGCGAAGTTGCCCTGGGCCACGTTGTTGTTGCCGAGGGTCGGGCTGCCGGTGCCGCCGCAGTGACCGGCCGTGACGAAGCCGCCCGCGACCGAGAAGCCGACCGAGCAGAGCGTGTTGCCGTTGATCACGTACTGGTCGCCGCCGCGGATGTCGTACATGGCGCGGGGCTGCTCGGCCGAGGTGACGACCGTGACCGCGCCGGCGCCCGAGGCGAACGAGCGCGCGGCTTCCGTGGACCCGGGCGCGGCCATCACGACGACCCGGTTGTTGGGGGTGTCGACGTACCAGCCGCGTACGACGGAAGCCTTGGCCGTTTTGGCCTTTTTGTCGAGCCGGGCCCGGGTGGCCGCGAGGTCGGCGGCGCTGGACGCGACGAGCCGGGCGTCGGCTCCCTCGGCCCGTACGGAATCAGCGGCCGCGGACGACGTGACCGCAACCGTCAGCCGGGAGGCCCCGGAGGGGATCCACGCTCCCGCGAAGGTGGAGCCCAGCTTGGCCCGGAGCCGCTTCTCGATCGCGGGCGCCGCCGCCTCGGTGCGCAGCCGGGCCTCGATCTGGGTGTCGTTGAGCTTGAGGTCCTGGCGCATCGCGCTGAGCATGCCCGGATCGATGTCCACGGCGGAGGAGGCCGAGGGTGCCGGGGCCGGGGCGGCCTGAGCTGCGGGCAGAGGGCTGAGGGTGGCCGCGGTGACCGTGGCCGCGGCTATCGCCAGCAGGCGTGAACTTGGGCGCATGGGGATCCTTTCGGAGCGCCGGGGAAATCGGGGATAGATCGGAGGCTGTCTATGGATGACAACGCTGTCAAGAAACACGAAGGAAACTTGCCCGAATGAACCACGTGTGCTCGGTCGCCTGCCCTCGCCGATCCGGCGCCGGACGTGCAAGGCTGTTCTCTTGAACTGAGAGAACGGGCGGTAATCCGGCATGGGCATGGTCAAGATCGTTGGGCTCGTGCTGCACCCGCGACGCGACTGCGGATCGGCGATCGACGCGATCGTGAACTGGGCCGAGCGGCGCGACGTCACCGTGCTGGGTCTGCACGACGAGATCGACCGCATCGACTGCGAGGCCGTGGCGGTCACCCCGGAAGAGATGGCCGAGCGGGCCGGGCTGCTGGTCAGCCTGGGTGGCGACGGCACGATGCTGCGCACGATGCGGCTGGTCGAGGGCCGCAAGACGCCGGTGCTGGGCGTCAACGTCGGTCGCCTGGGCTTCCTGGCCGAGGTCGACCTGCCCGATCTTCCCGACGCGCTCACCGCGATCGACGAGCACAAATTCACCATCGAGTCCCGTACGGCGGTCCGGACCGTTCTGCCCGACGGCAAGGAGGTCTCGGCCTTCAACGACATCGCCATGGTGCGCGTGCCGGGCGACGGGCTGGCCGCGATCGGCATCAGCGTCGAGGGCAAGAACTTCGTCAGCTACGCGGCCGACGCGGTCATCGTCGCCACCCCCACCGGCTCGACGGCGTACAGCTTCTCGGCCGGCGGCCCGATCGTCTCGCCCCGGGTCGAGGGCCTGATCGTCACCGCCTCGGCCGCGCATTCCTCGTTCAACCGCCCGCTGATGCTGGCCCTGCAGGAGCAGCTCGACCTCGACGTGCTGCCCACCAGCGGCCGGCTGGCGATCGAGGTCGACGGCATCATCGAGGGGTACGCCGCACCGGGCGACAAGCTGTCGATCGAGCCGATCCCGTCCGCGGCCCAGGTCATCCGCCTCGGCAGCACCAGCTTCTACGAGCGGGCCCGCCGCAAGCTGCGCGTCGAGGGCAGCGCCCAGGTCGGCGTGCCCAACGCGGCCGACGCCGTGGTGGTCGACGCCTTCGAGCGGCGCCGCTACGAGCTGCTGCTCGGCGGTGAGGTCGCCGGCGTGCTGCACTACCGCCGCCACGGCGACCGGATCGAGCTGTTGCACACCGAGATCGAGCAGTCGTTCTCGGGCCGGGGCCTGGCCGGGCGGCTCGCCTCGGCCGCGCTCGACGATGCCCGCGGCCGCGGCACCCCGGTCGTCCCGTCCTGTCCCTTCGTCACCGGATATCTGGACCGCCACCCCGAATACGCCGACCTGCTGGCCACCCCAACTGCGGATAGCTGAGGTAACTGCCATGGGCCACCCCGCGATCCTGACCGTCGACGACGACCCCGCGGTCTCCCGGGCGATCGCCCGCGACCTGCGCCGCCGTTACGGCGACCAGTACCGCATCCTGCGCGCCTCGTCGGCCTCCGAGGCTCTCGACGCCCTCAAGGAACTCAAGCTGCGCGGCGGCCGAGTGGCCGTCATGCTCGCCGACTACCGGATGCCGCAGACCAACGGCATCGAATTCCTGGAGCAGGCGATGGACCTGTTCCCCAACGCGCGGCGGGCCCTGCTGACGGCGTACGCCGACACCGACGCCGCCATCCAGGCCATCAACGTCGTCGACGTCGACCATTACCTGCTCAAGCCGTGGGACCCGCCGGAGGAGAAGCTCTATCCGGTGATCGACGCGCTGCTCGACGCCTGGCAGGCCACCGGCGACCGCGAGATGGAGGACATCCGCGTCGTCGGGCACCGCTGGAGCGAGCCGTCCTACGAGATCCGCGACTTCCTGGCCCGCAACCTCGTTCCCTACAAGTGGCTCGGCGCCGACGAGTCCGAGGGCCGGCGCCTGCTCGAGGCGGCCGGGGTCGGGCCCGAGTCGATCCCGCTGGTGGTCACGGCGGACGGGCGCACCCTGGCCCAGCCGTCCACGACCGAGGTGGCCGAGGCGGTCGGGCTGTCGACCGCACCGGGCCGCGACTTCTACGACCTGATCATCGTGGGTGGCGGGCCGGCCGGGCTCGGCGCCGCGGTCTACGGCGCCTCCGAAGGCCTGCGGACGCTGCTGGTCGAGCGGCGCGCGGTCGGCGGCCAGGCCGGGCAGAGCTCGCGCATCGAAAACTATCTGGGCTTTCCCGACGGCATCTCCGGCGCCCAGCTCACCGATCGCGCGCGACGGCAGGCCGGCAAGTTCTCGGCCGAGGTGCTGACCACGCGCGACGTGACGGGCCTGCGGCAGGACGGCTCGGCCCGCACGCTCAGCTTCGCCGACGGCGGCGAGATCTCGGCGCACTCGATCGTGCTGGCCACCGGGGTGGCGTACCGGCCGCTGGTGGCCGACGGCGTCGCCGAGCTCACCGGCTCCGGGGTCTACTACGGCTCGGCGTCCACCGAGGGCCCGTCCTGCGCCGGCACCGACGTCTACATCGTGGGCGGCGCGAACTCGGCCGGGCAGGCGGCGCTGTTCTTCTCCCGGTACGCGAATTCGGTCACGCTGCTGGTGCGGGGCGACTCGCTCGAGGCGTCGATGTCGTACTACCTCATCCAGCAGCTCAACAAGATCGACAACATCAAGGTCCGGACCCGGTGCGAGGTGATCGGCGCCCAGGGCGACGGGCACCTGCAGGCGATAACCATCTGCGACAGCAAAGAGGGCCAGTCCACCACCGTCGAGTGCGGCTACCTGTTCGTCTTCATCGGCGCGGAACCGCGTACGGACTGGCTGGGAACTTCCGTGGCCCGCGACGAGAAGGGCTTCGTCTACACCGGGCCCGATCTTCTCTCAAATGGCACCCGTCCGAAGGGATGGGATCGGGAGCGGGATCCGTTCTACTTGGAGTGCAGTGTTCCCGGCATTTTCGCCGCCGGCGACGTCCGGGCCAATTCCGTCAAGCGGGTGGCCTCGGCGGTCGGCGAGGGCGCGATGGCCGTCACGCTGGTCCATCGTTACCTGGAGGCGCAGTAAGCCATGAGTGATACAGCCGATGAGGTCCGGCTCGTTCCCTGCGAACCCGGGCAGCTCAGCCCGGACGAGCTCCGCACCCTGTTCCTGTTCGAGAAGCTGACCGACGACCAGCTGACCTGGATCTCGGAGCACGGCTGCACCATGCACATGCCGGCCGGCGGCACGGTGATCCGCGAGGGCGACCCCGCCGACCAGTTCTTCGTGCTGCTCAGCGGCACCATCGAGCTCACCCGCCGGGTCGGTCAGGACGAGGTGCGGATGAACCGCACCGAGCAGCGCGGCGTCTACATGGGCGCCACCAATGCCTACCTGCGCGACGACGGCGTGCCCCGCAGCTACATGGCCTCGATGCGCGCCCTCGACGACAGCGACTTCTTCGTGCTCAGCGCGGCCGACTTCGGTGGGCTGATGCGCGACTGGTTCCCGATGGCGATCCACCTGCTCGAGGGCCTGACGCTGGGCATGCGCAACAGCCAGGCCGCGGTCAGCGAGCGGCAGCGGCTCACCGCCCTCGGCGCGCTCTCGGCCGGCCTCATGCACGAGCTCAACAACCCGGCCGCGGCGGCCTCCCGGGCCACCGCCTCGCTGCGCCAGCGCGTCGCCGGCATGCGGCACAAGCTGGCCATGCTGGCCGCCGGCAAGGTCGACCCGGAGCGCCTGGTCGCGCTGGTCGAGCTGCAGGAGGACGTGATCGAGCGGGCGGCCAAGGCCAAGCCGCTGACCGCGATGGAGACGTCCGACCGCGAGGACGAGCTCGGCGACTGGATGGACGAGCGCAACGTCACCGGCGGCTGGGACCTGGCGCCGGTCTTCGCCCAGGGCGGCCTCGACATCGAGTGCCTCACCCTGATCGAGGAGCGCGTCGGCACCCAGAAGCTGCTCGACCAGGCGATTCACTGGATCGGGTACGCGTTGGAGACCGAGCAGCTGATGACCGACATCGAGGACGCCACCAGCCGCGTGTCGTCGCTGGTGGCCGCGGCCAAGCAGTATTCGCAGATGGACCGGGCCGCGCACCAGTGGATCGACGTGCACAGCGGGCTCGACAGCACCCTCGTCATGCTCAACCACAAGATCGGCAACGGGGTCAAGGTCGTGAAGGACTACGACCGTACGCTCCCGCAGGTCCCGGCCCATCCGGCCGAGCTCAACCAGGTGTGGACCAACCTGATCGACAACGCCGTGCAAGCCATGAAGGGCGTCGGAACGCTCACGATCAAGACCTTGCACGAGGACGACCACGTGATCGTCTCGATCGGCGACACCGGTCCGGGCGTGCCCGAGGAACTCAAGAAGCGCGTCTTCGAGCCGTTCTTCACCACCAAGCCGGTGGGCGAGGGCACGGGCCTCGGCCTGGACATCTCGTACCGGATCGTGGTCAACGGCCACGGCGGCGACATCAAGCTCGACTCGCAGCCGGGCAACACGAAGTTCCTGGTGCGGCTGCCGCTGACCGAGCCGTCCTCGGCATGAGAAAGCGGGCGGGGAGATGATCCCCGCCCGCCTCCGTTCAGCTCAGAGCAACCCGCGGACGTACGCGGCCTGTCCCGCGTGCTGCGCGTCGTCGTCGTACACGCTGATCAGGCGAACGCCGAGCGTCACGGGCGGGTCCCAGTTGTCGTCGACCACCCGGTCGAGGTCGGCCTCGGTGAGACCGGCCAGCCAGGCCACCGTACGGTCGTGGACCGCCTGGTAGTAGTCGAGCAGGGCCTGCGCGCTCTCCGGCGCCACCGCCGCCACCTGGGCCGCGTCGTGCCCGTATCCGGTCTCGCTCTGATCCTCGAGACCGAACCGCGGCGCCCACTGCTTGCTCGCGTAGATCTGCTCGACGCCCATCACCTCGGCGACGTGATCGTCCTGCACCCGGGTGAGGTGCCAGACCAGCCAGCCGATCGAGTTCGCTCCCTTGGCCGGCTGCCACCGCAGCTGCTCGGGGGTGAGCCCGTGCACCGCGGCGCCCACCAGCTCGGGGAGCCGGCCGAAGGCCTCGGTCAGTACGTCCTTGGAGTCCATCCGACTACTCCACTCCGTCCGGCTGGATCTGCTGATCCTGCGAGCCGCCGTTCTGCTGCGTCGTGCCGTCCTGCTGCTGCTGCTCGTCCGCGGGCGCCTCGGTGGGCGTCGTTCCCGTGTCCGTGCCGTCGGTCTGGACCGGCTCGGGCGACTCGGCGGGCGCGGTCGCCGGCGCCGTCGTGTCGGTCGGCGTGGGCGTCCCGGTCGGTTCGCCAGTCGGTTCCCCGGTCGGCTCGCCCGTCGGTTCGGTCGACGCCGACTCCGAGGGAGCGGGCTTCTTGTCGGATCCGTTGTCGCCCTTGAACGCCGACCCCAGCGTCGTGCTGGAGCTGGTGCGGTGCCCGACCGCGTCCGCCATCGAGCGTTGGGCGATCAGCTCGAATGCCGTGAGACTGCCCATGGCCAGCACGAACAGCGCTCCGGCGACGGCGGCGATCCGACCCCAGCGCATCTTGACCCTAGGCTTCGTCGAATCCGGCACCGGCTCGTCGGACGGCACCTCGTGCTCGGCCGCGGCGACGGGCGGGGTGCCTATGGCCGACGGCGCGGTCACGAGCGTCTTGATCTTCTCGCTGCCGCGGTGGATGAACCGTTGATAGAGCTCCGTTCCGACCGAGCCGATGAGGCTGGCCACGGCCGCGCCGATGAGCGTTCCGGCCACGCCTAGGAAGGAACCGATTACCGCGGCGGAGACCGCGGCCAGGGTTCCTGCGATGGTCTTGGGGATGTCGATGCCGGACCAGATCTTGGCCGGTGCGTGCTCGGTCATGTCCTCCTTGCCTCTGCCCTTGTGTCCCGACTGACTGTCAGGTCTTCGCCTTCTCCTTACGCCCGATCGCTAAACCCCGGCGGTCCGCCCATACCTCGCGCAGGGGACGTACGACGATCCCCTCCTCGGCCATGCGCCGCCGGGCCAGCCTGCGGGTTCGCAGGATCCCGGCCACGCCGAGAACCATGAAGACGTATTGCACCGACATGGCCACCTTGAAGTCGGTGATGTCATAGTTCGCGCCGCCGCCGGTGCGGGCGTCGAGGATCAGGCCGATCAATTCGATGGATAGTAGCGAGGCCACGAAGCCGCCGACGTTGACGACCCCGGTGGCCGTGCCCAGACGGCTCGGCGGGTTGAACGTGCGGGCGTAGTCGAAACCGATCATCGAACCCGGCCCGCCCAGGGCCAGCGCGACGATCAGCACCACCAGCACCGGCATGGGGGCGTGCCCGGGCCAGGCCAGCACCAGCCCCCACCCGGCCGCGTTGGCCGCGATCACCCCGAGCACCAGCCACGACCGGCGCAGCGGGTGCCGTTGCACGAGCACCCCGATCAGCGGACCGGTCGCCATGCCGACCAGCACGAACAGGGTGAGCAGCGCGCTCGCCGTCTCTTGAGCCAGACCCTGCCCGGCGATGAGGAACGGGAAGCCCCACATGAGCGCGAAGACGGTGCCGGTGAACTGGGTGGTGAAGTGGGTCCACAGCCCGAGCCGGGTCCCCGGATGCCGCCACGCGCCGCTCAGGTCACGCCCGAGCTGCCGCATCGTGACCGCGGGACCGTTGCTGATCCGCCCCTCCGGGCTGTCGTGCAGGGCCACGAACGCCGCGACGGCGACGAAGACCCCGGCGCCCGCGGCGGACAGGAACGCGGTGGTCCAGCCGGGCCCGGCCAGCATGGCCGCCAGCGGCACGGCCGAGAGCACCTGCCCGGCCTGCCCGGCCAGACCGGTGATCTGGGTCAGCACGGGCACTCGCTTGGCCGGGAACCACTGTGGCACCAGGCGCAGCACGCTGATGAAGGTCATCGCGTCGCCCGCGCCGACCAGGATGCGGGCCAGCACCGCGCCGCCCACGTGATCGGTGGTGGCCATGATCGCCTGACCGGCCGCCATCAGCACGCCGCCGCTGACCACCAGGCGCAGGGAGCCGAATCGGTCGAGCAGCAGCCCGACCGGCACCTGGAGGCCGGCGTAGACGAGAAGCTGCAGCACGGCGAACGAGGCCAGGGCTCCGGCTCCGATGCCGAAGCGGTGCTGCGCGTCCAGCCCGGCGACGCCGAGCGACGTGCGGTGCAGCACCGCGATGATGTACGCGGCGAGGCCGACGGCCCAGACCGCCCAGGCCCTCGCTGGGGGACGCAGGGGCACGGGGTCGCCTTTCCTTGGCATTTGTTCGCGTACGGGTTCCAGCCTTCTCCGCCCGGCCGAAGGTCACAACCGATCGCGGCCCAGACCACACGTGGGTCCGGTCACTGATCATTTACCGAGGTAGTCAAGCCTTTTCCGCGGTTCGGCGGCTTTGTGATCACCATTACGGGCCGGAACAAACCGGGCCGCGGGAGACTTGTCGCCGAATATGCGCGCTGAACTTTCCCCTGGCGAACTCCTGCCCGCAGGCCGCCGCCTCCGCATCGTCCTCGTGTTGGGTTTCCTCACCGCGCTCGGGCCGCTGACGATCGACATGTACCTGCCGTCGCTGCCGACGATCACCACTGACCTGCACTCCACCGAGGCGGCCGTCCAGCTGACGCTGACCGGCACCCTGCTCGGCCTGGCCCTCGGGCAGTTGCTGGTCGGACCGCTCTCCGACGCCGTCGGACGCCGCATGCCGCTCCTCGCCGGAGTCGGCGTGCACGTGCTGGCCTCGGTCCTCTGCGTCATCGCGCCCAACCTGGCCGTGCTCGGCACTCTTCGTGTCCTGCAGGGCCTGGGCGCCGCGGCCGCCTCCGTGGTCGCCATGGCGATCGTCCGCGACCTGTTCAGCGGGCTGGCCGCGGCCATGCTCTTCTCGCGCCTGATGCTGGTCGTCGGCGTGGCCCCGATCCTCGCGCCCACCATCGGCGGCGTGGTGCTCAACTGGACCTCGTGGCGCGGCGTCTTCGTCGTGCTGACCGTGGCCGCCATCGCGATCATGACGGCGACCGCGCTGTTCCTGCCCGAGACGCTGCCCGTCGAGCGGCGCCGCAACGGCGGTCTGAGCGGCACCCTGCGCGACTACGGGCGGTTGTTCACCGACCGGGTTTACGTGGGCCTGATCCTGGTCGCCGCGCTCGCGTTCTCGGCGCTGTTCGCGTACGTCTCCGGCTCGTCCTTCGTCTTCCAGGAGGAGTACGGCATGGACGAGCAGCAGTTCGCGTACGTCTTCGCCGGCGGCGCCGTCGGCCTGATCGGCGCCACCCAGTTCAACGTGCGCCTGCTCCGCCGCTGGCAGCCGGCCCAGATCCTGGGCGGCGCGCTGGTCGCGGGCGCGGTCTCCGGCGTCGTCCTGCTGATCTTCGCGACCACCGGCTTCGGTGGCCTGGCCGGCATCCTGATCCCGCTCTGGCTGGTGCTGGCCGCCGTCGGGCTGGCCATGCCGAACGCTCCCGCTCTCGCGCTGTCCCGCCACGGCGAGGCCGCCGGAACCGCGGCCGCCTTGCTCGGCGCGGTGCAGTTCGGCGTCGGCGCCCTGGCCGCCCCGCTGGTCGGCGTGCTCGGCAACAGCTCGATCGCCATGGCCATCGTCGTGGCCGGCGCGATGCTCGCCTCGGTGGCCGTGCTCTGGGCGGTCGTGCGGCCCTCGAGCCTGCCCGTCGAGACCGGCGAGCCCGTGATGGCCGTCGCACACTGATCGCATTCTTACCGGGGACAGTGCTCGGGCCGCTGAGGATCTAATCTTCGCCACATGCGCAGTCCGACTCAGCCCTCTGTTGACTCCGACGACATCACCGGGATCGTCCGTGACGGTCTCGGCGCTGCCGTATCCGAGGCCGCCGAGCTGAGCGGGGGCGGATTCGCCGCGGTCTGGCGGGCTTCGCTGACCGACGGGCGCGACGTGGTGGTCAAGGTCGGTCCGCCGCCGTCGGCCCGCCTTCTCGCGTACGAGGCCGGAATGCTCCCGGCCGAAGCCGAGTATTTCGCCCTGGTCCGCGGCTTGGCGCCGGTGCCCGAGGTGCTGGCGCACACCGAGAGCTGGATCATCTCGACCCTGTTGCCCGGGCGCCCACTGACCGAGGGCGACTCACCGCTGGCCCGTCAACAACTCGGCGCGGCCGTCGCCCGGGTGCACGGTCTCACCGGCCCGCACTTCGGCTACACCGGCGACCGCCCGTCCGCCCCCGGCTGGCCAGCTGCCTTCGACGCGATGATCACATCGCTGCGCGAGGACGCCGCCCACTGGAACGTGCCGCTGCCCCCGCTGGACGGCCTGGTCGCCCGCCACCGCGCCCTGCTGGCCACCGTCACCCGGCCCGCGCTGCTGTACTTCGACCTGTGGGACGGCAACGTGCTGGTCGCGCCGGACGGATCCCTGAGCGGCCTGGTCGACGGCGAACGCTACCTGTACGGCGATCCGCTGCTCGACTTCGTGTCACCCGCCCTCATGCAGCGCATCACCCCCGAACACCCGTTCGCCGCAGGCTACGGAGCCCGCGCCTTCACCCCCGACGAGCAGACGCGGCTGGCGCTCTACCGGGTCCACCTGTACGTGCTGATGCTGGCCGAGCAGCCGAGCCGCGGCATGGCCCTGACCGACGGCCGGCACGACCACGTGACCAAGCTGCTCGAGGCCGAACTGGAGACCTTGTGATCACCTGGCTGACCCCCGCCGCCGCTACGTCCCCGGCTGCCGCTCCGTCCCTGGCTGCCGCTCCCTCCCCGTCCCCGGCTGCCCTGCCCGGGTCTGCGGACTGGCTGTTCCACTCCGTGGCCGGGTTGTTCGACGAATATCGCGTCCACTACGGCTTTCCCTCCGCTCGGACGGAGACGCACGCATGGCTGACCGAGCAGGTCACCGCGGGCCGCTTCGCGGTGGCGGCGGCGCTCGACGACGACACCGTCCGCGGCTTCGTCACCACGGCCGTCCTGCCCGCGTCGCTGAGCCTGGGCACGGCCTGGCTGGTCCGCGACCTGTTCGTCCCACCCCGCGCCCGACGCCGCGGCGTGGCCCGGGCCCTGCTGGCCCACGTGGTCACCGCGGCCCGCGAGGCCGGCGCCCGCCGAGTCTCACTGCAGACCGAGACCGACAACGCCCCCGCGCTCACCCTCTACGGCGAGGTCGGCTTCCGCCCGGTCACCGGCCTCGACATGCTCAACCTGACGCTCGCCTGAGCCTCGGCCGGGCTCCACATGCTCAGCCTGACGCTCGCCTGAGCCTCGGCCGGGCTCCACATGCTCAGCCTGACGCTCGCCTGAGCCTCGGCCGGGCTCTGCACGCTCAACCTGACACTCGCCTGAGCAGCGCCTCCTCGAGCTCGGCCGGGAACGGGTCGTCGACCGGACCGCCCCGCGCGACATCCCAGGCCAGCACGTCGGCCGCGGTCTCGCTCACCGTCCGCGTCGTCAGCCCCTGAGCCCACGCCCGCTCGCCGTCAACCAGATTGGCCGCCGCCCACGCCGGATCACCGATCCACATCGGCACACCCATCCACGGGTCGACCCCCTCCTTGATCAACACCTCGCTCGGCACCCAGACCAGCTCGGCCGGCGCGCCCGCCGGACACGCCCCGATCAGCTCGCGCATCGGAACGGGCCGCCCCACGGCGTTGAACACCCCGGCCGCATCGGTCGAGACGAGCCACTGCCCCAGATCCCGTACGTCGATCAGCTGCATCGGATCATCGGGCGCCCCCGGAACCAGCACCCGTCCGCCGCGCGCAATCCGCCTCGGCCAGTGCGGAAACCGTTCCGTCGGATCGTGCGGCCCCACGATGAGGCCCGGCCGGACGATCAGGGCCCGTTCGCCGTACCCCTCGACAACCACCCGCTCGCAGCGCGCCTTCTGCCCGCCGTACGAGTCGTCGTCGAGCACCGGGGAAGCTTCGTCGGCCGGGACGCTCTGGTCGGCGTACACGGAAACCGACGAGACGAAGACGTAACGCCCCACGTTGTCGCGGAGCGCGGCCACCGATTTGCCGACCACCTCGGGCAGATAACCCGCGCAGTCGATGACGGTGTCGAAGGCGCGCCCCGCAAGCGGAGCCAGGTCGGCCGTGCGATCCCCGACCACGGTCTCCGCCTGCGGATAGAGATGCGGGGCCGTGCGGCCACGGTTGAACAGCGTCACCTCATGGCCGGCGCCCAGCGCGGCCTCGACAACAGCGCGCCCGACGAACCGGGTGCCACCAAGAACGAGCAGACGCATCGCGAGGAACCCCCTTCCCAACTCGATCGTGGAGACATGCGCCGATCGCGGCCTCGACCCTGTCGGATCCTGGCCCCGCTCGCACACGGCTTGAGCAACGAGGTTGCGAAGCGTCGTCGACCCCGTGGTGCGGCATCGCCCTCGTGCTTCGGCTCCCGTCTGTGGATCCCCGACTTTAGCCGGGTCGCAACCCGCTCCAACGGTTATCCACAGTCGAGGGTTATCCACAGGGCGACCCGCGAAGATCGCCCAAAAACGCAAGAATGGTGGCCGTGGCGCGGAGGCCCCCTTAGGTAGGGCGGGCCCTGTTCTGGGTTAGTTGCGACGAGCTATGTGGGGCGATCAGGGGCACGGCGTCGAGGTGCGGCGATCGAGGTCAGGGCGACCACGGGCAGGGCGACCGCGGGCAGAGCTAGCGGAGGACAGAGCGACCACAGGTAGGGCGACCACGGACAAGGCGACCACGGACGGGGCGACCACAGGCGGCGCGAACGGGGGGACAGGGCCGACCACAGTAGGGCGACCATGGGCGGGGCGAACGGGAGACAGGGCGACCACGGGCAGGGCGACCAGGCGGGCGGGGCTAGGTCGATGTCAGCGCGAACAGCCCGCCGACGCGACGCCGGCCGCCTGCGCGGCGCAGACGTGATCCTGTGCGACGCCGCCGTGAAGTGGGCCGGCGGCGAGGGTGGCCCAGGGGTCAGGCTGGGTCGAGCGGCGCCTTATAAGCCAGCGAAACCGAAAGCACAGCCCCCGAAGCAACAGCGTCGCCGTCGGCCGAGGCGTAGAACATCTGGCGGCCGCTGCCGTCGGGCTCTGTGCCCTCGCTCGCGAAGAGCCCTCCGCCGTCGCGGTTGTCGCGGCAGCTCGAGCGGGTTTCCTTGACGTCGGTTGACGGGATGACCTTGACCGCCCAGGCCACCAGCGCCTCGCACGCCTGGTTGGCCGAGGCGGCCGTCATCGTCGTCGTCCAGGTGGCGGTGAAGGCCGTCTTGGCGTCCCCGTCGCGGGTGATGCCGACGAGGACGCCGTCGCGGGACTCGGTTTTGCCGGTCTGGGCGGCCTGGGGCAGCAGCGAGACGGGCTCGGCGCTCGTCCAGCCTTGAGGGCCGCCGATGGCCAGCGCCCGGTCGAGCGCGGCCTCGGTGGCCCGGCTGCGTGGGTCGTTGTCGCGCGGCCACAGGCTGACGGCCACGCCGGCCGCCATGACCAGCGCCGCCGCGGCCACCACCAGCGACACGCCCCGACGATTCATCGACATGTGTTCATGCTGGGTCCCCGGCGCAAGGGGGCCTTTACGCGTACGCCTCCAGGGTGGACAACTGTGCGGCCGGCCATCCGGTATTGGCGGTGAAGTTCAGGCGGATCTGCCGCACCGAAGCGCCGGGCAGCGTGATCGTCACGGTGTTGCCGGAGGCCGGGTCGAAGACGTAGGTGGCCGCCGCGCCGCCCGGCACGGTGATTGTCTGAGTTCGGCGTTCCCAGAAGTCGGGCAGGCGCAGCACCAGACGCTTGACCGGGTACGCGGCGCCCAGATCGACCCCGATCCACTGTGGGAAGGCGTTGTTGCCGCTTTCCCAGTAGCTGCCCGTGTTGCGGTCGACGGCGTTGGCCGCGATGTACGGACCGTTCGCGCTGCTGGCCG
This sequence comes from Actinoplanes sp. NPDC021490, assembly GCF_055562135.1. Lineage (NCBI taxonomy): Bacteria > Bacillati > Actinomycetota > Actinomycetes > Micromonosporales > Micromonosporaceae > Actinoplanes > Actinoplanes sp. NPDC021490. The sequence continues at coordinate 40,408 of NZ_JBVHFW010000015.1, read as the reverse complement.
TCACGGACTTGCCGGCCGCGAGATCACCGGTCGGAACGGGCGCCGTGCCGGTTGAGGGCTGCGTCGGCCGTACGGCGGTCAGGGCGATCTGTCCCCGGAGCATGCGCCCGCCGTCGCCCGTGATCCGCAGGTAGTAGTCGGACGAGCAGAACGTGCCGTCCTCGTCGAGCGCCCGGATGCCCGTGCCCGCGGGGATCGACGCGCCGGTCTCGGCCGTCTTGGCGATCTGGTTGCCCTCGTTGAACTCGTCGAACATGGACACGTACAGGCCCTGGGCGCCCAGCTTGATCATGTTGTAGAGGCTGCGCCAGTAGAAGTCGCCGTGGCGGCGGTGACCCGAGGAGAGGTCGCCGGGCAGCACGCACGGCTGGTAGTCGATGCCGCGGGCGTTGCAGTCGGCCTGGTCGGCCGTGTTGACGTTGGCCAGGAACCAGTCGAGCCCGTCGAGCGTGCCGGTGCGGCCGACCATCCACGGCGAGAGCATGTTGAACGCGTGGTAGACGTCGGAGAACCCGGCTCGGCTGTCGTTCTTGCCCTCGCGCCAGTAGGTCGGCACGCCACCGATCACGTAACAGCCCTGCGCCTTGAACCAGTTGACGACGTCGAGGCACGCCGCGGGCGAGAACGGGCGGCCGTCGTCGTTGAAGCCGAAGCCCCAGACGCAGACGACGGGCTTGCCGTTCTGGCGGGCATAGGCGGGCGAGGACGCGTACGCGGACATCTTGCTCGACCAGTCCGCCTTGATCTCGCTCTGCATGGCCGTCCAGCCGGTGACGTCGTACATGATGTAGAACTTGCGCCCGGTGGCCTCGGCGGCGCCGCGGACCTTGGCCGCCATCGCGTCGCGGGTCGGGCCCTCGTCGCCCATCGGGTTGAACCGCTGCAGCGCGGCCGTGTCGATCCCGTACGTCCGCATCCACTGGAAGTGCGTGTCGACGGTCTGCTGGTCGTACGAGGAGAAGAGGGTGGCCGGCCGCCCGTCGCCGAGGTTCGGGTACGCCGTGGGGTAGGCGTGCGCGAAGTCCCGCATGTCGGGCCAGGACACGATCGTGGTGTTGCTGGGTGACGGCGGCTGGAAGCGGTCGCGGCTCCAGTGCCACCAGCCGCCGATCGGGGCGCCGTCGCCGGGGCAGGAGAACCAGCCCTGATAGCCAACGCTGATCTTGCCGACGACGTCGCCGGGCGGGGAGGCGGCGGCCGCCGCGGTGGGGGTGGGGAGCAGGGTTGCCGCGGGCGTGAGGGCGGCCGCGGACAACAGTGCTCGTCGGGTGACAGTCATGGGGACTCCTGTCGATCCGGTTGGGGATGGAACGAATCGACGGTCATCGTCGCAATGCCGGTCACAGGATTGCAATAGTTGAACGAACCTCTGAAATATTCGGCGTGCCGATCGATCTCTAGGATGGCGGGATGAGCGATGAGATCACGGCCGACCAGCTGCGCCAGGAACTGAAGGACGTCGACGAGGAGCTGGCCGAGCTGCGGCGGGTCGGCGGCGACGCGCAGGCCCGCCGGGGCCGCGACACGGACAACTCCGAGGGCGACATCGAGCCGGAGGAGATCGCCACCGAGCTGACCGGCATCGCCGAGAACGAGGCGATCATCGACACGCTCGAGCAGCGGCGCGAGCGCATTCAGGAGAAGCTCAAGAGCCTCGGGTGAAATCCAGGACGGCGTGGGCCAGTCGCTCGGGCGCCTCGAGCGCGACGTAGTGGCCCACGCCGTCCAGTTCCACCTCGGTGACTTCGGTCGCCACCTGCGTCATGGTGGCGATGGTGAACGCGCCGACGGCCAGGACCGGCATCTTCAGGGCGGGCAGGGCTCGCAGCTCGTCGCCTTCCCGCAGCATCGAGCGATAGAGGCCGGCGGCGCCGCGCCAGCCGTCGGGGCGTGCGTAGGTGCGGGCGAACTCGTCGATGTCGGCCTCGGCGAGCGACGGGAACGCGTACCGGCCCAGAAATTCCTTCTCGCGTCCGGCGAGCAGCATTTCGGGGATGCCCGGCGCGGTCAGGACGCCGATGTGCCAGGCGCCGCCGTGGGTGATGTCGGCCAGCGCCTCCAGCCCGTAGCCGGCCAGCCCCATCTCGATCGCGGCCAGGCTGAGCACGTCCTCCGGGTGATCGGCGGCCAGCCGGAACACCGTGCCTCCGGCGATGTCCTGCCCGGTCAGGTGTACGGGTCCGACACCCAGATGGGCGATCAGCTGGTGCAGATCCTCGGCGGCGGTCGCGCTGTCGTTGTCGCCCGCGTCGGAGTCGCCGAAGCCGCGCAGGTCGACGGCGAAGACGCGGTGCTCGCGGGCCAGCAGCGGAATCACGTTGCGGAACGCGTACCAGGTCTCGGGGAAACCGTGGACCAGCAGGATCGGGGAGCCCTCGGTTCCGGCCGAGACGTAGTGCAGCGTCGTGCCGTTGATCCGGGCCTGGTGATGCGTGATCGACATGTCTCTCCTCTATTCGACAGTCTGACTGTCGTCCTGCCGCAAAGATAGACACCCAGACTGTCGATTGTCCAGCGATTCCCTTAGCCTTGTCGCATGTCACGTTCCGGCGCCGACCTCGCGCTTCTTCTTCTCGGCGGTTTCCGTACGCTCGTGGACGCCGCGGTCGCCGAGCTGGCCGAGCAGGGCTTCAAGGACGCCCGGCCCGTTCTCGATTTCGCCATGCGAGCGATCGCGGCCGGCGCCGACACCGCCTCCGAGCTGGGTCGGCGGCTCTCGATCACGAAGCAGTCGGCGGCGCGGACGATCGCGGTGCTGCAGGAGCGCGGCTGGGTGACGACCGGCCCCGACCCGCGGGACGCGCGCCGCAAGCGGCTGGAGGTCACCCCGCTCGGCTTCGAGGTGATGCGCACCGGCGAGGCCATCTTCGACCGGCTACGGGAGCAGTGGGAGGCCCGGATCGGGGCGGCCGAGCTGCGCAAGCTCGAGGACCACCTCGTTGCCCTGGCCGGTCCGCAGCCTGTGCGCTTCGACTCGCCGGGCTGGCTGGCCCAGGACCTCGGCGGCCCGGCCACCTGACCTTCCGGCGGGGGCGCGTTCGGGCAACATCCCGCGGTTTAAGGACCGCCGGGATGATCTTTAAGGTCGCTTTAAGGGGGTGCTTCCCAGGATGGCGGCATGCGTCGGAAAAGAACTCTCGCCCTCTCGGTCGTGGCCGCGGCCGTTGTCGGGGTCACTACCTGGATCGCCCTGCCCGCTTCGGCCGCCGCGCCCACCGCCACCTTGCGTACGGTCTCGGACTGGGGTTCGGGGTGGCAGAGCGAGGTGACCATCAAGAACACCGGCGGCGACATGAAGTCGTGGAAGGTCGAGTTCGACCTGCCCGCCGGGGGTTCGGTCGGCAGCTACTGGGACACCGACCTGTCGGTCAGCGGCAGCCACCTGACGTTCAGCAACCGGCCCTGGAACGGCGTCGTCGGCGCGGACGCCACCATGACCTTCGGGTTCGTCGGCGCGGGCGGGAAACCGGCCAACTGCAAGCTCAACGGCATGCCCTGCGGTGGCGGCGGTGACGTGATCGCCACGACGGCCCCGACCGTGGCCCCGATCACCAAGGCTCCGACCGCGGCGCCTCCGGCCACGGCGCCGGCCACGCAGCCGCCGGCGGCCACCAAGGCGCCGGCCCAGCCCGAGGCGGGCGCGAGCGTGCCGCCGGCGAGCAACGTGCTGCCGGTCAAGGTCACCAACGAGACGGGCCGCGGCGAGAACGTCTTCCTGTACATGCTGGGGACGAACCTGACGACCGGCAAGCTCGGCTACGTCAACGCGGACGGCGCGTTCACCAACTGGTCCGGCGGGGGCCCGGTGCCCGTACCGGCGCCGGATGTCTCGATCCCCGGCCCGGCCAACGGGTCCAGCGTCACCGTCAAGATGCCGAAGAACCTGTCCGGCCGCCTCTACATGTCGTTCGGCAAGAAGCTCGACTTCCGGCTGACCGGCGACGGGCTCGTGCAGCCGGCGCCGTGGGCGGGCGCTGACCCGAACCGCGACATCCTGTTCGACTGGAGCGAGTTCACGCTCAACGACTCCGGCCTGTTCATCAACAGCTCCCAGGTCGACATGTTCGCCGTGCCGCACGCCATCAGCGTCACCGGCGGCGACGGCCGGACCCTGCGGACCGGCGAGGTCAAGGCCAACGGCCGCCAGCGGGTCATCGACGCGATCAAGGCCTCGCCCGACTTCGCCAAGAGCGTGGTCACCCGGGCCGACGGCACGGTGCTGAGGGTGCTGGCCCCGGGCAAGGCGGCCGACGCGGGCCTGATGAGCCCGACCTACCTCGACGCGTACATCACCAAGTCGTGGAACACGTACGCGGGGAAGAACCTGACCGTCGTCCCGTTCAGCGACCAGCCGGGCAAGAAGTTCCTCGGCCGCACCTCGGGCAACGTCATGAACTTCACCGACGGCAGCGGCAAGACGGTCGCGTCGTTCACCAAGCCGTCGACCGCGAACGTGTGGGGTTGCGACGGCGCGCTCGGCGCCCCCAACGACCTGGTCGTCGGCCCGATCGCCCGTACCCTGTGCGCGGCTCTGACCCGCAACACGCTGGACCGGCTCGACGTCCAGCCGAGCGGCACGGCGGCCGACTTCTACCAGGGCGACACGCCCAACGTGTACGGCAAGGTCATCCACGACAACATGGTCGACGGCCGGGCGTACGCGTTCGCCTTCGACGACGTGCAGGCCCAGGAGTCGCTGGTGCACAGCGGCGACCCGCGGCTGGCCGGGATCACGTTGACGAAGTTCTAAAGGGCAGCGTCCGCACGGACGCCTGATACGGGAGCGCCGGCCGGCCGCAGCGGGAGGGGACCGCGCGGTGGCCGGCGTTCCTCGTGCCGGCCTATCGCAGATGGGTGGTCAGCCAGTCGACCGTCTCGCGCAGGTAGTCGGCCCTCGACGAGCGGTGCAGCAGTTCGTGGCCCTCGCCGGGGAACAGCAGGTAGCGGTGCGGGAGGCCGCGTTCGGTCAGGGCCGCCACCACCTGTTCGGCCTCGATCACCGGGACGTTGCTGTCGTTCTCGCCGTGGACGATCATCAGGGGCGTCCGCAGCCGGTCGATCCGGGTGATCGGGGAGAGGTCGGCCAGCAGGTCGCGGTCGGTGGCCGGGTCGCCGTACTTGGAGACCGCGGCCGCGGCGATCCAGGGCTCGGTGTGCTCGTAGAAGGTGGCGAAGTTCGACATGCCGCAGACGTCGATCCCGACCGCGAACATGTCGGGGAACGTCGTCAGGGCGGCCAGCGTCAGATAGCCCCCGTACGACCGGCCCATGATGCCCAGCCGGGAGGCGTCGGAGACGCCCGAGCCGGTCAGGAAGCGTACGCAGGACCGCACGTCCTCGATCGCGGCGTAGCGCAACTCCAGGTTGTCGGCGTTCACGAACGTACGGCCGAAGCCCGAGGACCCGCGTACGTTGGGCGCGAAAACGGCGATGCCCCGGTCGACCAGCGACTGGAAGAGCGGCCCGTGCCCCGGCCTCTCCTGCGCCTCGGGCCCGCCGTGGAACCACAGCACGGTCGGATGCGGCCCGTCGCCCGCCGGCCGGAACAGCCAACCGGTCAGCTCCAGCCCGTCGTGGGCCGTGAAGGTCTCGAGCGTGGGATGCACCGCGTCCGGCGCCGGCGGATCGGCCGACACGGGCACCACGCCCGCGGCCGACGACACCCACACGCCGTGCGGCTGGCCCGGTCCCTCGGCCGTGAAGGCCAGCGTCGACCCGTCGAAGCACCAGGTCGGGCCGCTGATCACCGAGCCTGGCAGCGGGGTCAGCGGGCGCCGCCCGCCCGAGTCGAGGTCGAGCAGCGAGATCGACGACCGCCCGCCCCGCACGTTCCACAACACCGCCGCCGTACGCCCGTCGGCCGTGATCGTGAACGACTCGACTTCGTCGGTCTCGGACGCGGCGAGGACGTCCACGTCTCCCTTGCACACCCGGATCAGCACCGGCAGTTCGCCCGACTCGCTGCGGGCGTACACGGTCTCGCCGTCCGGCCCGAAGACCGCCTGCTCGCCCGCGGTGACGAACTCGTCGACGCCGGTCAGCAGGTCGCGCAGCACGATGTGCCGGTCGCCGCGCGGGCCGATCCGCAGCAGCGCCCGGTCGCGGCCCGGCGCGACGTCGAGCAGGGAGATCAGCGAGCCGGAAGCCACCTCCGACCGCGAACCGGTGACCGGGTCGATCAGCAGCGCGGTGGTCAGGTTCTCGGTCAGCGCGAGCAGCGACCGGCCGGGCAGCCAGCGCATGTTGTCGGCCGTGTCCGAGCCGAAGCCGGCCACCTGGTGCAGCTCAGAGCCGTCCGGCCGCACCAGCCACACCTCGTGGCGGGGCGCGCCGCCCGGGGCGACGTGGCAGGCCAGCCAGCCGCCGCCGGTCGACCACTGCACGGCCGCGACCGGCGCCTCACCCGTGTCGACCAGGAAGGTCAGGTCGCTGCCGACCGGCTGCACCCACACCTGCGGGCGGCCGCCGCGGTCGGAGACGTACGCGGCGTGCCGGCCGTCCGGCGACAGGGCCGGCGACCAGCTTCCGGAAACTTCCGAGGGAAAGGAACCCGTACCTATGTTCGTCCAGCCCAAAGGCAAAACGGTGACGTCGACACGGTTGAGCTGACCGGTCATACGGGTCCTCCCTCGATATCTAGATTCCCTTGTCCTGCAACCACATCTCCAGCAGGGCGAGCTGCCACAGCTGGTTGGCGCCGAGCGTCGTGCGCGGCGTGTTGGGGTCGGCCAGCAGGAAGTCCACGTACTCCTGCCGGAAGAGCCCCCGCTCCCGCGCGGCCTGCGCGGAAAGCGCGTCGCGGACCTTGTCGAGCATCGGGCCCTCGAGGTGCCGGATGCCCGGAACCGGGAAATATCCCTTGGTCCGGTCGATCACCTCGTCGGGCACGACCCCGCGGGCCGCGTCCTTGAGAACCCCCTTGCCGCCGTGCGCCAATTTCAGAGCCGGCGGGCAGGCCGCGGCCAGCTCCACCAACTCGTGATCGAGGAACGGTACGCGAGCCTCGAGGCCCCACGCCATAGTCATGTTGTCGACCCGTTTGACCGGATCGTCGACCAGCATCACCTGCGAGTCGAGACGCAACGCCGCGTCGACCGCAGTCTCGGCGCCGGGCCGGCCGAAGCTCGCGGCGACAAACTCCCGGCTGACATCCGTGTCGACCAGCCACTCGGGGTTGAGCTGCTGGGCGAGACGGCTGTGCGGGCGGTCGAAGAACTCCTTCGCGTACGCATCCACGGCCTCGGCATAGGGCACGTCAGCGAGTGGCGGATACCAGCTGTAGCCGGCCAGGATCTCGTCCGCGCCCTGGCCCGATTGTACGACCTTGACCTGCTGGGAAACGTCCTCGCTGAGCAGGTTGAACGCGATGCAGTCGTGCGACACCATCGGCTCGCTCATCGCGGCCACCGTACGGTCGACCGCCGGGAGGAACCGGTCCTTCCCGATCCGGATCTGGTGGTGCACGGTGTCGAACTGTTTGGCCACGATGTCCGAATAGGCGAACTCGTCGCCCTGCTCGCCGCCGCCCGCCTCGAACCCGATGCTGAACGTCGTGAGCCCGCGCTGACCCTGCTCGGCCAGCAGCGCCACGATGTAGCTGGAGTCGATGCCGCCGGAGAGCAGCACGCCCACCGGCACGTCGGCGACCATGCGCCGCTCGACCGCGAGCTTGAGCTTCTCGTGGATCAGCTCGGGCCACTCGGCGTCGGCGATGCCGGGCCGGCGGGTGTGCGAGGCCTCCCAGTAGACGTGCTCGGACGAGGTGCCGTCGGTCCGGATGATGCGGACGGTCGCCGGAGGCAGTTTCCGTACGCCGTTGACGATCGTCCGCGGCGCGGGCACGACCGAGTGGAACGTCATGTAGTGCTGCAGCGCGACCCGGTCGATCGACTTGTCCACGTCACCGGCCGCGAGCAGCGCGGGCAGCGTCGAGGCGAAGCGCAGCCGGCCCGGCGTCTCGGCCAGGTAGAGCGGCTTGATGCCGAGGCGGTCGCGGGCCAGCATGACCGTGCCCGAGCCGTGCTCGACGATCGCGAAGGCGAACATGCCGAGGAAATGCTTCACACAGTCGGCGCCCCAGCGGTGGTACGCCTTGATGATGACCTCGGTGTCCGAGGTGGAGAAGAACTTGTAGCCGTGCCCGCTGAGCTCTTCACGCAGCTGCTTGTAGTTGTAGATGCAGCCGTTGAACACCAGGGAGAGGCCCAGTTCCTCGTCGATCATCGGCTGCTGACCGGCCTCCGACAGGTCGATGATCTTGAGCCGGCGGTGACCGAGCGCAACCGGGCCGCGGGCCCAGAAGCCCTCGCCGTCCGGACCGCGCGACTCCAGGCACGGCAGCATCCGGCGGACGGCTTCGGCATCCGCCGTCCGGCCGTCGTGCCGCAGTTCGCCCGCGATTCCGCACATGATTGATGAACCTCCCTGTTGTCGGTTTCGATCTGGTCACCACGCCGTAACGCGCAGGTCACCCCAGCAACCAGGTGTCCTTCGAGCCGCCGCCCCGCGACGAGTTGACGATCATCGAGCCGGCCGGGGCCACCCGGGTCAGGGCGGCCGGAGCGACCACCGACTCCGAGCCGGTGAAGACGAAGGCGCGCAGGTCGACGTGCCGCGGCGACAGCTGATGACCGTCGAAGACCGGGTGCGTCGAGAGCTGTACGACCTCCTGCGCCACCCACCGGTGCGGGGCGGTGCGGATCTGACGGCGTACGGCGGAAAGGTCCTCGGGGGTCGCGTGCGGACCGATCACGATGCGGTCGCCGCCGTAACCGTCGACCGGCTTGCACACCAGCTGGTCGAGGCGGTCGAGCACCTCGGCGCGCTGCTCGGGGATGCCGCACAGATAGGTCGGCACGTCGGCCAGCAGCGGCTTCTCGCCCAGGTAGTACTCGATCAGCTTGGGCACGTACGCGTACACGGCCTTGTCGTCGCCGATGCCGTTGCCCAGCGCGTTGGCCAGCACCACGGTGTCGGCGTGCAGCGCGGTGATCAGGCTCGGGCCCAGCGGCATCCCGTCGGCGCCGGGGGAGTGCACGAGGCTGTCCTCGCCCATCCGCAGATAGATCACGTCGACCCGGTGACGCTTGCCGTCGCGCAGCCGGAACACCCGGCCCTCGTCGACGAACAGCTCGGTGCTGCGGACGACGGGAACGCCCATCTCCTCGGCCAGCATGCGGTGCTCGAACCAGGCCGAGTCGTCCGGGCCCTGGCTCAGCACCACGATCCGCGGGTCGTCGCCGGCGGCCGGGCGGGCCGACTCGGTCAGCGCGCGCCGCAGCATCTCGGGTGTGCGCTCGATCGGGATCAGGTTTTCCGGCAGCGGCAGTTCGGGCAGCACGGCGTGGGTCAGGCGGCGGTTCTGCATGGCGTACGCGATGCCGGACGGCACCCGCAGGTTGTCCTCCAGCACGCACCACCGGCCGTCGGCGTCGCGCACCAGGTCGACCCCGGCCACCTGCGCGCGGACGCCCGCGTGGTCGACCAGGGCGCCGCTGGGCCGCAGCTCGGGCGATCCGTCGATCACCCACTCGGGCATGACGCCGTCCCGCACGACCTGCCGCTCGCCGTAGACGTCCTGGATGAACAGGTCGAGCGCGCGGACCCGCTGCACCAGCCCGACCCGCAGGGCCGACCAGTCCGGGGCGGGCACCAGGCGCGGCACCAGGTCGAACGGGAACAGGCGGGTGGCGGCCTCGCCGGCCACGCTGAAGGTGATGCCGCGCTGGCGCTGCTCGTCGTCCCGCACGTCCTCGCGACGGCGCAGACCGGCCGAGCCCAGCGCGGTCATGACATTCAGGATTCCCGCGTACGGCTCGGCCACGTCACCACCGGGGAAGGCCTCGTCGCCGGCCTGGGCGTACGGGAACAGGCCGGCCGGCACCGACTGGCCCTCGGGCGCGATGCCGGTGGCGCCGCCCCGGGTGTCGGCCACCAGCAGGTCGACCACGTCGGAGATCCGGCCGCGCCGCGTCATGGCCCGGCGCTGACGGGCGGCCGAGCTGCCCCGGCTGAGCGCCCGCACCGACAGGTCGAACACCTGCTCCCAGTCGCCCAGCTCCTCGAGCTGCGGGCGCAGATCCCCGACCAGCCGCTCGACGGAGACCGGGGCCGGCACCGGCTCGGGCTGACGCCGGACCAGGTCGAGCAGATCACCCTCCAGTCCCGAGCGCGCGGCCCGCCACATCGCGGCGCGGTGCAGCGGCGGCCGGGTCGGCGTGAACGGGCGCCCGGCCCGGTAGTCCTGCTGCGCGCGCAGCACGAGACCCCGGAACAGGCCGGCCAGCAGCACGACCGTGTCGACGTCGGGGCTGGAATCGGTGACGCGCAGCTCGACGGTGGGCACATGGGCGGACGGGCGTACGTCGAAATAGACCATCTTGGGATCGGTGATGGTGCCCGAGGCCAGCAGATCGGCGACCAGCTCGTCGTAGTCGGCGGCGTTGTTGAGCACGCCCGGGTCGCCCGCGGTCGGCCAGCGCAGCCAGACCAGCGATCGTACGCTGGCATAACCCGAGTCCTCACCCATCCAGTACGGGGAACTGGTGCTCAGCGCGAGCAGGGTGGGCAGCGCCGACGCGACCCGCTGGGTGACGGCGACCGCCTCGTCCCGGTCGGGCACGCCGACGTGCACCTGGGCGCCGCAGATCAGCTGTTCCCGGGCGAGCAGCTGGTAGTCGTCGAGCATCCGCCGATAGCGCGAAGTGGGTGTCACGGGGAGTGACTCCAGGTCGACGAGCGGGACCGTGCCCGCGGCGACCAGACCAAGGCCCAGCGACTCGGCCACCTTGATCGCGGTGCGCCGCCGCTCGACGATCGCGTCGCGCAGGCCGTCCAGCGTGTCGGAGACCGGGGTGTTCGTCTCGACCACCGATCGATGCAGCTCGGCCGAGAAATGCTCGGGGTTGAGCTGGTCGAGGATCTCCTGCGCGCGCGGGACGAGTTCCCTGGTCACCAGGTCGACGACGTGCAATTCCTCCTCGGCGCCGAGGTCGAGCCCCCGGTCGTTGATCTCGTTGCTCGACGTGACGCTCAGAGACTCCGTCATTCCGACCGTCCTCCTTGTGGCCCGCACTTTTGTTCCGTCGGAGCCTCGCCATCACATGTACCGATCCTGTTCCGTGCCCGTTTCCAGCTCAAGGCATGCATCACTGTGAGGACATGGCGGGCGGTGCCCCGCGCGGATGCGCACACCCTGTAACCTCGGGCCGAACTCTCACCGGGAGGTAGTTTGATGAGCAATGTCGTCGTGGTGACCGGATCCGCCGGCCTGATCGGCTCCGAGTCGGTGAGGCATTTCGCCGGCCTGGGCATGGACGTCGTCGGCATCGACAATGACATGCGCAGCTACTTCTTCGGCAAGGACGGGTCCACCCGGTGGAACCTGGACCGCCTGACCAAAGAGGTCGGCGACCGGTACACCCATCACGAGATCGACATCCGCGACCGGGACGGTCTGGCGGCGCTCTTCGCCAAGCTCGGCAGCAACATCGGCCTGGTCATCCACGCCGCGGCCCAGCCCTCGCACGACTGGGCGGCCAAGGAGCCGTTCACCGATTTCGACGTGAACGCGGTCGGCACGCTCAACATGCTCGAGGCGGCGCGGCAGCACTCGCCCAGCGCCCCGTTCATCTTCACCTCGACCAACAAGGTCTACGGCGACACCCCCAACCGGCTCCCGCTGGTCGAGCAGGAGACGCGGTACGAGCTGCCCGAGGGCCACCAGTGGCACGGCGGCATCGACGAAGAGATGTCGATCGACCAGACCCTGCACTCGGTGTTCGGCGCGTCCAAGGTCGCGGCCGACGTGCTGGTCCAGGAGTACGGGCGGTATTTCGACATGCCGACGGCGGTGTTCCGCGGCGGCACGCTGACCGGGCCGGGTCACTCGGCGGCCGAGCTGCACGGCTTCCTGGCCTACGTGATGCGCTGCGTCATGGAGCAGCGGATGTACCACATCTACGGATACAAGGGCAAAATGGTCCGCGACGCCATCCACTCGCACGACCTGGTGTCGGCGTTCGAGGCGTTCTACCGGGCCCCGCGGATCGCCGAGGTCTACAACATGGGCGGCGGCCGCTTCTCCAACTGCAGCCACATCGAGGCCTTCCAGATCGCCGAGCAGATCACCGGCCTCGAGGCGCGCACCGACTACGTCGACCAGGCCCGCACCGGCGACCACCAGTGGTGGATCAGCAGCACGGCCCGGTTCGAGCAGCACTACCCGGAGTGGAAGCTCACCTACGACGTTCCGGCCATCCTGCGCGAGATGTACGAGGCCAACCAGGACGTCTGGAAGGCTTGATCCGCCCTTCTCGTTTGCCCGTTCATCTGCGGCTGAGAGACTCCGGGCAGTTGGCTGTGGTTTGCCTGGGGGCGGTCGCGTCGTAACAGCCAGTTAACTCGCGCTCTGTACATTTCGGGCATGTCCGTCTTGAAGGCATTACGGCAGGACGTTCCGGCCTCGATCGTGGTCTTCCTGATCGCGATCCCGCTCTCGCTCGGCATCGCCGCCGCCTCGGGCGCGCCCCTGATGGCCGGCCTCATCGCCGCGGTCGTCGGGGGCGTGGTCGTCGGTCTGCTGGGTGGCGCGCCGCTGCAGGTCAGCGGCCCGGCCGCCGGGCTCACCGTGATCGTCGCCGGGACCATCGCCAGCTATGGATTCGCCGCCACCGCCGCCATCGTGGCGCTCGCCGGCGGCGTACAGATCCTGCTCGGCGCCGCCCGTCTCGGCCGCGCCGCACTAGCCCTCTCACCCGCCGTGGTGCACGGCATGCTGGCCGGCATCGGGCTGGTCATCGCGCTCAGCCAGATCCACGTGCTGCTCGGTGGCGACGCCCGGAGCGAGGCCTGGGCCAACCTGCGTGGCCTGCCCGCACAGATCGCCGGCAACCACAGCCACTCGACGATGCTCGGCGTGCTCACCATCGGGGTCCTGCTGCTGTGGCCCCGCCTGGTCAAGACCTCGCTGCTGCCGGCCGCCCTGGCCGCCGTCGTGATCGCCACCGGGGCGGCCGCCGTGCTGGGCTCGGACGCCAAACGGGTCGACCTGCCCGAGACGCCGCTGGCCGAACTGGCCTTCCCGCGCTGGCCCGACGCCGGACCGGGCCAGATCGCGGTCGCCGTGCTGGCCATCGCCCTGGTCGCCAGCATCGAATCGCTGCTGTCGGCGGTGGCCGTCGACCGCATGCACGACGGCCCGCGCGCCGACCTCAACCGGGAACTGGTCGCCCAGGGCGCCGCCAACGCGACCTCGGGCCTGCTCGGCGGGCTGCCGGTGACCGGTGTGATCGTCCGCAGCTCGACCAACGTCGACGCGGGCGCCAAGACGCGGATGTCGGCAATCCTGCACGGCCTTTGGATCGCGCTGTTCGTGCTGCTCTGCGCGCCGCTGCTCGAGATGATCCCGATGGCCGCCCTGGCCGCGGTGCTCGTCGTCGTCGGGTTGCGGCTGATCAGCCTGGCCCAGATCCGCACCTACGTGCGGCATCGCGAACTCCCGACGTACGTGATCACCGCGGTCGGGGTCGTCGCGACGGATCTGCTCACCGGAGTGGGGATGGGGCTCGCCGCGGCCGTGCTCATGATGCTGTGGCGGCTGGTGCGCTGCGAGATCCGCGCCGTGCCCGGGGAGAACGCCGGGGAGTGGTCCGTGACCCTGCGCGGCACGCTGGCCTTCGTGGGATCGGGACGGCTGGCCCGCGCGCTGGCCGGGATCCCGGCCGGGGAGAAGGTGACCGTCGAGCTGGAACTCGACTACCTGGACCACGGGGCCTTCCAGGTCATCCAGGACTGGCGGGAGGCGTACGAGAGAGGCGGCGGAACCGTCACGGTGCGCGAGACGCAGGGCGGGTGGTTCCAGCGCGCGACCAGTGGCCGGCTCGGGGCGGGCAAGTCCGCGCCGCCGCGACGGTTCGGGTCGTGGACCCAGTGGCAGGACCGCGACCGTCAGCGGCGGGACGCGATGGAGGCCGGGATCCGCGAGTTCGAGCGCAGCGTGGCGCCCCTGGTGCGGCCGCACCTGGCCGGGCTGGCCCGGGACGGTCAGCAGCCGGAACAGCTGTTCATCACCTGCGCCGACTCCCGCCTGGTGCCCAACCTGATCACGACCAGCGGGCCGGGCGACCTGTTCTGCCTGCGCAACGTGGGCAACATCGTTCCCCCGTACGGGTCCGGCGACGACTCGGTCGGGGCCGGAATCGAGTTCGCGGTCAACGTGCTCAAGGTCAGCACGATCACGGTGTGCGGGCATTCCGGCTGCGGCGCCGTGCAGGCTTTGACGAAGGGCTCGGCCGGTGGCTCGCTCGGTTCGTGGTTGCGGCAGTCGGGCGCCGACTTCTCCGACTGCGCCGACGAGGAACACTGCGTCACCGCCAACGTGTCGCAGCAACTGGCCAACCTGCGAACCTATCCGGTGGTGCGGGAGGCCGAGGCGTCCGGACGCTTGACGCTCACCGGCCTGTACTTCGACCTCGCGGAGGCCCGCATGTACGCCGTCGACCCGGCCCGCCGCGTCCGCAAGCCGATCCCGGTCGAGGGCTAAGAGTTGTCCAGCAGCTTGGCCAGTGGGGTCGCCGGGTGGCCGGTCAGGTCCTCGACGGCCGTGCTGACCTCGGCCAGCTCACCGGCGGCGATCGCCGTGTAGGTGCTGACCCAGGCGTCGACCTGCCAATCCGGGACGCCGAAGGACGACCGGGACTCGTACGCCTCGGGAATGCTCTCGTCGTGATAGCGCACCGCCCGCCCGGTGGACGCGCTGATCGTCTCCGCCACCTCGGCCAGGCTGAGCGCGGCCGGCCCGGTGAGGTCGTAGGTCCGGCCCGCATGCGCCCCCGGATCCCGCAGCACCGCCGTGATCGCGTCGGCGATGTCGTCCTGAGCCACCACGGCCGCGCGTCCGTCACCGGCCGGCCCCCGGATCACGCCGTCGTCCCCGACCAGGAACGGCAGAAAGTCGGCGTAGAGGTTGTCCCGCAGAAACGTGAAGGCCAGCCCGCTCGCGCGGATGTGCTGCTCGGTAGCCCAATGGTCGCGGGCCAACGTGAACGTCGCGTCCGGCGCGGCCCCCACGAACGACGTGTAAACAAGGTGCCGCACGCCCGCGGCGGCCGCCGCATCCACGAAGCTGCGATGCTCGTCCACCCGATCCGGGGTCTCGGCCGCCGACACCATGAGCACCGTGCCCGCCCCGTCCAGAGCCCGGCCAACCGCGGCCCCATCCCGATACTCCGCAACGGCCACTTCGGCCCCCGCCACTTGCGGCGCCCGGCTCGCATCCCTGACCACAAGCCGCATGGGCCCGCTCAGCTGCCGAGCAACCCGTCCACCGAGGCGCCCGCTGGCACCCGTCACCACGATCAAACTCATTCCCCCTTTGTACGCCTCCCCACCGCGGCCCCCGGCCGGTCCGGCATAAGCGCGGCGACCGCTACGAGACCGTCGTGGCCTGATCGTCCCCGCTGCGAGCCCGATCCGGGCTGGACAGCGTCCCCGCTGCGAGCCCGATCGGGGGTTGGACAGCGTTCCCGCCGCGAGCCCGATCGGGGGCTGGACAGCGTTCCCGCCGCGAGCGCGATGCGGGCCGGGGACAGCGTTCCCCCGCCGCGCGCCTGCCTCGCGACGAGGCGGTCCCCCGCAAGGTGTCGTCCGATTGGGCAGACGTTCCCCGCGAGTGGCGGAAGCGGGCGAGTTGCCGCGTCGTCGAAGTCATCCGACCGACAAAATGCCACATGTCGTTATTGTGATCGGATCGCTCATCGTGCGGCTCCTGCTGCGTTCACTGCGCAGCTCTTGGCTCGCCGCTCTCCACTCGCGGCTCGCGCTCGCGGCTCGCGGCTCGCGGGTCGCGGCTCATCTCGACTCTCACCTCTCTCAGTTCTCACCTCTCAGTTCTCAGTTCTCAGTTCTGAGTTATCCGGTCTCCGCTATCCGGCCTCAGGTCCCAGGTCAGCTCTCGGCTCTCAGCTCGAAGGATTCAGATGATCGTTCTTTTCCGGCGGGCCACCCGCTCGCGTGGCCGTGTCGTCGCGGCGCTGGCAGTCGCGGTCGCGGTCGTGCTCACGACTCAGGCGAGCCCGGCGGCGGCCGCTCCCAAGAACACGATTCCCGGGTCGGGGACCTATCTGGCCGGCAAGGACTTCAACGCCGGTGTCTACCGGTCGGTGGGCAACACTTCGTGCTACTGGCAGCGCGCCACCGATGCGACCGGGGCGATGAGCAGCATCATCGCCAACGACATCGGCGCCGGGCAGCGGCTGGTCTACGTCAAGCCGACCGACAAGGTCTTCAAGACCAGCGGATGCCGTACGTGGACCCGGGTCACCGCCGCGGCCATGAGCGTGAAGAAGAAGACGACGATTGCCGGTAACGGCGTCTACTTCGTCGGCTCGGATTTCCTGCCGGGCACGTACCGCTCGACCGGCAACACCGACTTCTGCTACTGGGAGCGGGCCCGCTCGGCCGACGGCGCCTCCGCCAGCACGATCGCCAACGAGTTCGCCAAGGGCCAGCTGGTCGTCACGATCACCCCCGGGGGCATCTTCCAGAGCAGCGGCTGCCGCACGTGGACGCGCATCAGCTGACACCCGCGCTCAGCTCCCCAGGTAGCGGAGGATAGCCAGCACCCGGCGGCTGTAACCCGACGTGTCGGTCAGCGCGAGCTTGTCGAAGATCGCGTTGACGTGTTTCTCGACGGCGCTCTGCGACACGTGCAGGCGTTCGGCGATCGCGGCGTTCGTGTAGCCCTGAGCCATGTGCCGCAACACGTCGTGCTCGCGCGGAGTCAGCCGGCTCAGCGGGTCGGTGTGGCTGGTGCCCGACAACAACTGCCGGACGACTTCCGGGTCCAGCGCGGTGGATCCGGCCGCCACCCGTTCGAGCGCGTCCAGAAAGTCCTCGACCTGGGCGACGCGGTCCTTGAGTAGATAGCCGACGCCGTCGGACCGGTCGGACAGCAACTGCGTGGCGTACCGCTTCTCCACGTACTGCGAAAGCACGAGCACCGCCACGGCCGGCCACCGGCGCCGAATCTCCAGCGCCGCCCGCAGCCCGTCATCGCTGTTGGTCGGCGGCATCCGCACATCGGTCACCACCGCGTCGGGCTGATGCCGTTCGACGGCCTCCACAAGCTGATCAGCATCAGCCGCCGCCGCGACGATGTCGTGACCCTCGTCAGCGAGCAGCCGGACAAGCCCCTCCCGCAGAAGCGTCGAATCCTCAGCCAGAACGATGCGCATCGCGACCTCACCCCGCCCGGCGCAGATGCGCGGACGGCACCGACGCCGAGGCAGGCGGGCACCGGCGGGCCGGTGAAGGCAGTGGCGATTCGAACGGCAGAGGAAAGACAGCCGACAGCGGTGTGGTGGTGGGCGGCGGTGAGGCAGGCGGCGGCGGAGGGGTACGCAAGGGCGGTGGTGTGGTGGGCCCGAGCGGCGGTGTGGTGGTCGGCGACAGTGCGTGGATGCGCGACGACGACGGCGGCGGTGAGGTGGTGGATGGCGGCGGCGGGGAGGCTGGGGAGTGGGGGAGGGTGACGTCGATGGTGGTGCCGGCGTTGGTGGGGCTCTCCAGGTGGAACCGGCCGTCCAGGGCGGCCACGCGACGGCTCAGGCCCTGCAGGCCGCTGCCGGACGGGTCGGCGCCGCCCCGGCCGTCGTCGCGGATTCGCATCTCGACCTCTGTGCCGGAAGGGCTGAGGGTGATGTCGATGACCGTGGCGCCGGAGTGTTTGGCCGCGTTGGTGATGGCCTCGCACGCCACGAAGTAGAGGACGGTCTCGACCTGTGGCGCGGGGCGTTCGGTCAGGCGGTAGGCGATGCGTACGGGGACGGCGGAACGCTGCGCCACCATGCTGAGCGCGTCGTCGAGGGTGCCGTGGTCGAGCGCCGATGGATAGACGCGCCACGCGACCTCGCGCAACTCGTCGAGGGCGCGCTGGGCGTCGTCGTGGGCCTGGGTGAGCAAGCGTGCGGCCTGGTCGGGGTCGCGGCTGCGGCGGGCGCGGCCGAGCAGCATGCCCAGGGCCACCAGCCGCTGCTGCAGTCCATCGTGGAGGTCGCGCTCGATACGCCGCCGTTCCGCGTCGACCGCGGCCATGACGCCGGCCCGGGTGGCGGTCAGCTCGGTGATCCGCTGTTCGAGCACTTCGCGGGAGCCGGACTCGAGCAGCCGGCGCGCCAGCCACCGGTCGAGCCGGAGCACGCTGCCGACGGCCTGGAGGTTGAGCGCGAGCAGCAGCGAGCCGATGAGGACCTGGACCAGCAGGTCGAGCGCGCTCATCGGCCCGGTGACGAAAGACCGCGCGACGATGCCCGCGAGCACCAAGCCGATCACGAGCACCCCGGCCGTGAGAGCACCCAGGAAGGCCGGAACCAGCCGGGCCGCCAGAAATCCGAGAACCCGGAGCTCGCTCGGCGGGGAAGGCCGCGGTTCGAGCGACAGCCGCCGCCGTTCCCAGGTGGCGACCCGGCGGGCGCGATCCACCACCGCCGCGCGTCCGGGGGTGGCCCAGGCCAGCCCGGCGACGAGCAGGAACAGCGCCTCCGCCAGTCCGCTCAAGGCCCCGAGCGCGACCACGGCCAGCGGCTCCCCGGCCCGGCGGAGCAGGCGGAGCGCGCCCATCATGACCGGCCACCTCGGCGGGAGAGGAACGGCATGCCGGTCACCGTACGCGATGGCGGCGAGTCAGGCGGACGGCGACGAAGGCGACGGCGGCGACGACGCAGAGGACGATCACCAGCTTCTGGAAGATCGAGGCGTACGACTCGACGGCGTGCCAGTTCGCGCCCAGGGAGTAGCCGGCCAGGATGAAAGCGGTGTTCCAGATCAGGCTGCCGATCGTGGTGCAGAGCAGGAAGGTCGGCAGCGGCATGCGTTCGACGCCGGCCGGGATCGAGATCAGGCTGCGGAAGATCGGGATCATGCGGCCGAGGAGAACCGTCTTGGGGCCGTGCCGGGCGAACCAGGCCTCGGTGCGGTCGATGTCGCTGAGCTTGATCAGGGGCAGGCGGGCGGCTGTCGCGCGTAGCCGGTCACGGCCGAGCAGCACGCCCGCGTAATAGAGGGCCACGGCGCCGACGACCGAGCCGAGAGTGGTCCAGACGATCGCCCCGACGAGGCTCATGCGCCCCTGCCCGGCGGTGAAGCCGGCCAACGGCAGGATCACCTCGCTGGGGATCGGCGGGAACAGGTTTTCCAGGGCGACGGCGAGGCCGGCGCCGGGGCCGCCCAGGCGCTCGACCAGGCCGGTGACCAGGTCGGTGAGGCCGGAACCAGAGGTCGTGGTCATGGTTACGACGCTAGGGACCGGCGGGGTGGCGGACCATGAGGGCGGCCGCCGGACTCCCTGCGGAAAACCACACCCCAGGGAGTCCGGCGGAGAGCAATCGTCAGGACGTGTGCGGGCAGTTGCCCCGGTAATCCGAGATCTGCGTGCCGGCCCGCGGGATCGGGCACAGGAACTGCTCGTACCGGAGATCGTCGTCCACGAAACGCTTCAGCCAGGAGATGCTGTACTGCGCGATCGTCGTGTTGCTGGTGTTCGGCGCGAAGTGCGACGCGTTGTTGAGCTCCAGATACGCCCGGTCCAGCGACGACGGCAGGCTGGTGTAGAACGGGATCGAGTGCGACGCCACCGGCGCCACCGAGTCGCTTTCCGCCCCGATCACCAGGGTGGGCGTCCTGATCTCGGGCCACGACTTGTCGAGGTTCCACGGGGTCAGCGGCACCGCGGCCTGCAGGCTCGGGCGGCTCTTGGCGGCCTCGAGCGTGCCGCCTCCACCCATCGAGTGCCCGACGACGGCCAGCCGGTTGACGTCGATGCGGGTGCGGACGCTGCTGCGCTGGGTCAGGTAGTCGAGCGCCGCCAGCAGTTGCCGGCCCCGGCTGGCGGGCTGGTCCGAGCGGGTCAGGGTGTCGATGTTGAAGACGACGAAGCCTTGCGAGGCGAGCCGCGGGGCGAGCCAGGCCATGCTGGAACGGCTGGCGGTGTATCCGGGCGCGATCGCCACCGCGCCGAAGGTCCCGGCGCTGGTGCTGGTCGGGTAATAGATGTCGCCGCCGCCGAATCCCGAGGCGGACAGCGCCGAGACGCTGGTCTGGGAGACCGCGAACGATCCGCGGGTGGCCTGGATGCTCGCCAGGGTCGGTGCCGGGCCCCGCTCGAAGGGGTTGGTCGCCGCCTCGGCCGACGGCACCAGGGTGACGCCGCCGATCGCGACGGCCACGGCGGCCGCCGCGCTCACCAGGAAACGGGCACGCGGGCGGCGCCGGACGCCCGGGGCGGTGTGCGTTTGGGACATGGGAAGCCTCTCGGAGGGGAGAGCCGGGTGAACGAAAATTGCGAGGCGCGCGCCGGAATCGATCCTGAACGCGCTTCCATCCGTGTTCAAGACCGACGGGCATTCGTGAGACGGCGGTCGCATAGAGAGAAGCTTCGATGCGGTGGCGACTATTCGGACAAAGGCGTTGGCCGGGACCGGTGAAAGGATTCCTGTGCCGTGCGCCGGGGCATTGCTACAGTGAGCGCCGGAGTTCGATCAAGGTGGTACGCAATGACTGACGAGAAAGCGGCGAGCCGACGCGTCGTCAGCCACGAACAAGTCGTACTCGCCGGAATTGATCATTTTCTGGTCCGGTCGTCGCTCGACATGGAGACGCTGGCCGCCGAGATGGCGATCAGCCGGGCCACCCTCTATCGGGTCGCGGGCAGCCGGGACGCCCTGCTCGAGGACATCCTGGCCGTCCTCACGCAGCGGATGTTCGGCGAAGCCCGGATGGCCCGCACCCGGCCCGGCTTCGACGGGGTCGTGGAGATCTCCCGGCATTTCGGCGAACAATTACGCTCACCGATATTGGACCGGTTTCTGCGCCAGGACCCGGAGGCCGCGGCGCGAATATTATTCACACCGGCGGGTGGGGTGCACGAGAGCGCGGTGGCCGCTCAGGCCGACATCTTTCGCGAGACGGGCGTGGCCGGCCAGTTGCCGGCGGGCACCGATCTCGGCCATCTCGCCTATCTCTACGTCCGTATGGTCGGGACGTTTCTCTACGCGGAATTCTTCACCGGCCGTAAGACGGATTTCGACGAGCTGGTCCCGTCGTTACGGGCCCTGCTCGAGCCGGCGGCTCAGTGAGGCGTCCCCATCTCGGTGCGTACGGCGTAAAGCTCGGGAAAGAAAGTCAGGTCCAGCGCCGCCTTGAGGAAGCTCACGCCGCTCGACCCGCCCGTGCCCCGCTTGAACCCGATGGTCCGCTCCACGGTCTTGAGGTGCCGGAAGCGCCAGAGCTGGAAGTTCTCCTCGATGTCGACGAGTTCCTCGCAGGCCTCGTACGCCTCCCAGTGCTTTTCCGGGTTGCTGTAGATGCGCACGAACACCGGCACCAGGTCCTCGTGGTAGCGCCACGGCAGGCGCACGTCGCGTTGCAGCAGCTCGACCGGCACGTCGTGACCGTGGCGATGCAGGTAGCGCAGGAACTCGTCGTACACGCTGGGTGCGGCCAGCGCCTCGGTCAGCATCTCGAGGGCGCCCTGGTCGTCGGTGAACAGCGACAGCATCCGCTCGTCCTTGTTGCCGAGGATGAACTCGACCGCGCGGTACTGGTACGACTGGAAGCCCGACGACGTGCCCAGGAAGCTGCGGAACTCGGCGTATTCGCTGGGCGTCAGCGTGGCCAGCACCGACCACTGCTCGGTCAGCGTGCGCTGGATGTGCTTGACCCGGGCCAGGCCCTTGAGCGCCGGGCGCAGGTCGTCCTGGGCGATCCGCCGGGTGACCTCGCGCAGCTCGTGCAGCACCAGCTTGAGCCAGAGCTCGGAGGTCTGGTGCTGCAAAATGAACAGCAGTTCGTCGTGGTGCTCGGGCACGCTGACCGGGTGCTGCGCGTTCAGCAGCTCGTCCAGGTGCAGATAACGCCCGTACGAGAGATTGACCTTGAAGTCGCGGACGACGGAGTCCTCGATCGGCCGGTGGTCCGAGCTCACGGTTGCCTCCAAAGCGCTTCTTCAGATCTCAACCTGAAGACAAGCACACCGCTCAGACGTTCGCGAGTGATCCATCGGCGAGAATCGGTCCCCAGTACGCCCACCGGCCGTCGTGCCGCACGAACCGGCTGCGCTCGACCATGTCGCCGGGCTTGCCGTGATCGCGGTAGTGCGCCCGGAACTCGACGACGCCCTCGTTGTCGAACATGCCGCCGCCCGACGACTCGATGATCTCGAGCCCGACCCAGCGCAGATGCGAGTCGGGTTCGATCCGCTGGGGCCGGGTCTTCGGGTGCCAGCTGCTGAGCACGTACGCGTCGTCGTCGAGGGCGAAGGCCGAGTAGCGCGAACGCATCAGCGCCTCGGCGGTCGCGGGCGGCTGACCGTGGTGGGCGGGCCCGCAACATTCCTCGTACGCCAGCCCGCGCCCGCAGGGGCAATGCTTGGTCTTCTGCGCCATGAGACCCATTTTGTCAGCCCGCCCGTTGCTCGATGACGATCCTCTCCCACGATCGCACGTCCTCCCGCCCGCGTTGGGCCAGTTGCGGGTCGTCGTCGCCGGCCATCACCCGCGCGGCCCGCAACGCGCTCGCCCTGTCCCAGTTCCGGACGATCCGGTACGCCCCTCGTCGCACCTCGGCTCGCGGATCGCCGAGCAGTCGCTCGAGCAGGTCGGCCGGCAGCCGCCGCTGATAGGGGCGAAGAGCGGTCGAGGCCTCGCGGATCACCCCGGCCACCGGGTCCCGCAGCAGCGGCAAGACCATGTCCACCGGTACGGCGTCCAGGGCCGCGAGCGCTTTCACAGCGGCGGCCCGGATCCGCGCGTCGTCGTGGCCGAGCAACGGCGCGAGCAGGGCTTCGTCGGAGTAGCCGCCGACCTCGCCCAGCCCCGCGATCACCCCCGGCGCCGGGCGGGTCGCGACGGCGGACCGGTAGTAGGCGGGCGGGTCGGCCAGCCGGGTGCGGGCGTACGCGCGGACCAGCCCGGCCGGGTCGTCCGCGGCCGCGGCCACGTCGGCGTCCAGGCCGAGCCGGGCCAGTTCGACCAGCGCCGCCGCCCGCACCTGGGCGAACCGCGCGCCGGCCATGATCCGCAGGGTCGGCACGTCGCCTCGCTCCGCCGCTCCGGCCGCGGCGGCGTCGGCGGCGATGACGCGGACCACCGTGTCGGGCTCGTGCAGCGCGAACCACAGCAGGTCGTCCGGGCCCCACCGGCCGAGCTCGGTTCCCACTTCGAAGAGCAGCCGCCGTACGGCCGGGAGCCGCGACGCCAGCAGGGCCGGCCGGACCCGGTCGAACGCGGCCGCCGTCGCCGCTCTCACCTCGTCCATCGCCCACGCGCCGCGATAGCGGTCCCGGATGTGGGTGGCCATCGGCACCGCAGCGGGCAGACAGGTCTCCGGGTGGTCGGCGAGCAGGGTCGCCACGGCGGCCCGGGCGGCCTCCCGCACCGGAAGCGCCCAGTCGCCGCAACGCAGCACCAGGAACGGCATGAGCTCCGGGGCCGGCCGGGCGGCCATGGCCCGGACGGCGAGTTCGCGAACGTGTCCGTCGCGTTCCGAGCCGGCCAGTACGGCCGCGACCGCCGAGGCCGCCGGGTCACGCTGGAATCCGGCCACCAGCCGGTTGGCTCGCGGGTGTGAGTCTTTGGTGATCAGCCAACTGCGGCGCCGTTCGTCAAGCCAGGCGACCAGCCGGGGCCGGTCGGTCAGCTCGGCCGGGTCGGTCTCGCCGGCCGCGAGCGACTCGATGATCGCGTCGAGGCCCGGGCCGCCTCGCCGGGCTTCCGCCAGAATCGTCACCGGGCCATGGTGCCGGTTCGGCGGGACAACGTCCGCTCCATTTCGGCCGCGAGCCGCGCCGCCGGCGTCCCCGGCGACGAAGGTGGGGCTCGGGATCGGCGCCGCCGCAAGCCGGTGCCCGGGCCGTCATTGCGCTCAGCGACGACTTAATCGCTTCATCCGGCCCGACCGGACACGCCCCGCAACATTCTGGATGACAGGAGCCGGGCCTGTTGCCGGATGGTTTGACGGCGGCTGCAAGGTTGAACGCCGGGATTCAGGGTTGCTGCAAGCGGTGGTTCGAAATTTGCAGGGATCTGCCCTAGGATTGCTGCGTGACCAAACGTCTGGCCGAGGTGGCCAAGAAGGCGGGCGTCAGCGAGGCGACCGTCAGCCGTGTGCTCAACGGGCGCAGCGGCGTGAGCGAGGCGACCCGGGCCTCGGTGCTGACCGCGCTCGATGTGCTGGGCTATGAGCGCCCGACCAAGTTGCGGGGCGAGCGCGGCCGGCTGGTCGGGCTGGTGCTGCCCGAGCTGCAAAATCCGATCTTCCCGGCGCTGGCCGAGGTGGTGACCGCGTCGCTGGCCCAGCGCGGGTTCACTCCGTTGCTGGCCGCCCGCACGATAGGCGGCGTTCCCGAGCGGGACTACATCGAGATGCTGCTCGATCATCAGGTCTCGGGGGTCGTGTTCGCCGGTGGATCCTATGCGCTGGCCGAGGCCGAGCACGGGCACTACCGCGCGCTGACCGACCGCCGCATGCCGGTCGTGATGGTCAACGCCGGGGTGGCCGACCTGGGGTTTCCGCACATTTCGACCGACGATGCGGTGGCGGTCGAGCAGGCGTACGGGCATCTGCGGTCTCTCGGTCATGAGCGCATCGGCATGGTCATGGGTCCCGAGGATCATGTGCCGTCGCGACGCAAGCTGGCCGCGCTCGAGGGCAAGGATTTCCTGATCGAGCGGACGAATTTCTCGATGGAGAGCGCCCGGCTGGCCGCGGCGAAGCTGATCGACCGGGGCGTGACCGGCATGATCTGCGCCTCCGACGTGCTCGCGCTCGGCTCGATCCGGGCCGCCCGCCGGCTGGGGCTCGACGTGCCGTCCGACATCTCGGTCGTCGGCTTCGATGATTCGGCGCTGATGACCTGCACCGATCCGCCGCTGACGACCGTGCGGCAGCCCATCGAGATGATGGGTCAGGCCGCCGTCGATCTGCTCGTCAACCAGATCGAGGGCAGCGGCGTCGAACCCGACGAACTTCTTTTCGAGCCGGAACTCGTGGTGCGGGGATCGACCGGGCCGGCGCCTCAGCGGGGCTGACCAGCAACTTTATTAACCGAAGGGCGGGCCGATCGGCCCGCCCTTTGCCATGTGCACCCTCGGGACGGGGAGTCGAGTTTTTTCTGACATCAGTCGCCTTCTTGCGGCGACCCGTTGGACTTTGTATCGTCACCTCCACGAAACATGACGAGAGACCTGGGTCACAAGCCTCTCGTCCGCACCGTGACGACACCGCAATTCAAGCGATGGCCATGGATAAACCGTTCCCGAAGGGATGGACAGATGTCCGTACCGCAGTACCGGAAGGCGGCGGCGTTCGCGCTCGCGGCCGGCCTGGGGCTCAGCCTGGCGGCGTGCTCGACCAAGAGCAGCGACGACTCGGGAACTGACGCCAGTGGCAAGGTCACCATCACCGTCGACTGCCAGCCGGTCGGCGCGCAGAAGGAACTGCTGGCGAACTGGAACGCGGATGTCGCGGAGTTCGAGAAGCAGAACCCCGACATCAGCATCAAGAGCGTCAGCGTCGGCGAGCAGTGCAACAACCCGCCGGACTTCACCGCCCGGCTGGCCGGCGGCACCATGACCGACGTCTTCTACGGCTACATGACCGACCTGCAGCAGGTGCTCGACTCCGGCCAGGCGATGGACATCACCTCGGCCGTCAGCAAGGACACGATCCCGACCTGGGACAGCGTCGACCCCGCGCTCAAGGAGGTCTTCACCGACGAGGGCAAGCTCTACGCGGTCCCGGTGAAGAACTACTCGATGGGCCTGGTCTACAACAAGACCCTGTTCAAGAAGGCCGGCCTGGACGCCGAGACCCCGCCCAAGACCTGGGCCGAGGTGCGCACCGCGGCCAAGAAGATCGCCGGTCTGGGTGGCGGCGTCGCCGGCTTCTCGGAGTACAGCGCGGGCAACACCGGCGGCTGGCACTTCACCGCCGAGCTCTACTCGCAGGGCGGCAAGGTCCTCGGCGAGGACGGCAAGAAGGCCGCCTTCAACGACGCCGCGGGCAAGCAGGTCCTGCAGAACCTCAAGGACATGCGCTACGGCGACAACAGCATGGGCAGCCGCCAGCTGCTGCAGTGGGGCGACCTGCTGACCAACGCCGGGGCCGGCAAGGTCGGCATGTTCATCGGCGCTCCCGACGCCACCCAGGCCATCGTCAGCCAGTTCCAGGGCAAGTACGAGGACTGGGCGATGGGCCCGATGCCCGGCCAGGACGGCGCGGCCAAGGGCACGCTCGGCGGCGGCGAGGGCTACTTCTTCAAGAAGGGCCTCAGCGACGAGCAGGTCAAGGCCGGTCTGAAGTGGATCGCGTACCAGAAGCTCACCC
Organism: Actinoplanes sp. NPDC021490; assembly: GCF_055562135.1. Lineage (NCBI taxonomy): Bacteria > Bacillati > Actinomycetota > Actinomycetes > Micromonosporales > Micromonosporaceae > Actinoplanes > Actinoplanes sp. NPDC021490. The sequence goes on along the minus strand of NZ_JBVHFW010000015.1, from coordinate 14,029 downwards.
CGGGCAAGGGCCAGCTCGACTACGTGCGGGCCAAGCCGCAGAACTACCCGGTGGGTCTGCCCCAGCCGCTGCTGTTCGCCAACGGCAGCGAGGCGCAGAAGCAGGAGCTCGAGCTGCGCAAGGCCAACGCCAACGTCGACACGGCCAACTTCAAGGTCTTCGAGGACAACCCGGTCGCGATCGTCGGGGAGCCACGCAACGCCCAGGCGATCTACGCGGTGCTCGACTCGGCCATGTCGGGCGTGCTGACCAACCCCAACGCCAACATCGACTCTCTGCTCAAGACGGCCGAGCAGAAGGTCAACCAGCTGCAGGCCGCCGGTAGCTGATCATTGCGAGGCGCGGGAGCCGGCGACGGCTCCCGCGCTCGACGAAGGAGTTCGCTTTGGCGATCATCACCGCCCCGGGCACCGTCCGGTCGCCGGAGAACAAGGCGCCGGCGCCGACCGGGCGCAGCCGGACCGGCCGCAAGGTCCGGGACAACCTCACCGGGCACGCGTTCCTGATCGGGGCAGTCGTCTGCTTCGCCCTCTTCATGTGGTACCCGATGATCCGCGGCGTCGTGATGAGCTTCCAGCGCACCCGGCGCGGCGAGACCACGTGGGTCGGCTGGGACAACTACACCCGCATCATCGCCGACCCGAGTTTCTGGATCGCCTGGAAGAACACCTTCCTCTTCACGATCCTGGCCCTGGTCGTCGGCTACGTCCTGCCGTTCTTCGTGGCGATCCTGCTCAACGAGTTCCGGCACGCCAAGGGCTATCTGCGGATCCTGGTCTATCTGCCGGTGATGCTGCCCCCGGCCTCCGCGCTGTTCCTCTTCAAGTACTACGCGTACGACCCCAGCGAAGCCGGCCTGTTCAACGCGATCCTCAAGTTCCTGCACCTGCCGACCTCGGAGTGGATGCAGTCGCCGACCATGACGATCCCGGCCATGGTGATCGCCTCGACCTGGATGAACCTGGGCAGTGCGGTGCTCATCTATCTGGCCTCGTTGCAGAACATCCCGGGCGAGCTGTACGAGGCGGCCGAGCTCGACGGGGCCGGTGTGTGGCGCCGCATCTGGAACGTCACCATCCCGCAGACCCGGCTGATCCTGGCCCTGCTGGCGATGCTCCAGATCGTCGCCACCATGCAGCTGTTCATCGAGCCGCTGATCCTCGCCAACGGCGCCGGCACGCAGGACTCCGCGACCTCGGTCGCATACCTGATCTACCAGCACGGCTTCTTCCAGAACGACCTCAACGGCGCCGCCGCCCTCGGGGTCATCATGTTGCTGGTGCTGGCGGCCTTCTCCGCCGTCTACGTGCGACTGACGACGAAACAGGACTGACACCATGGCTGACTCCGGCACCCGGACCCTCATCTCGCAGGCCCAGCTCCGGCGCGGGCGCGGCCGGTACATCTACTGGACGCTGCTCACCGTCGTGGTCGTCGGCTTCACCCTGGTCTTCCTCGGGCCGCTGTACTGGATGGTCACCGGCGCGCTCAAGTCGGGCCAGGAGATCGCGCAGACGCCGCCCACGCTGTGGCCACGGGATCCGCAGACGCAGAACTACGTCGACGCGTGGAACAACCTGGACCTGGCCAAGCTGATGTTCAACACGTTCTACTACGCGGCCGGCGCGGTCTTCTTCCAGCTCGTCTTCGACACCGCCGCGGCGTACGCGCTCTCCAAGCTCCGCCCGGCGTTCGGCAACGTGATCCTCGGGCTGATGCTGGCCACGCTGATGATCCCGGCCATGGTGCTGATCGTGCCGCAGTACGTCACCGCCATCGACCTGCCGATCATCCACGTCAACCTGCTCGACTCGCCGTGGGCCATCTGGCTGCCGCTGGTCGCCAACGCGTTCAACATCTTCCTGCTCAAGCGGTTCTTCGACTCGATCCCGGAGGACCTGATCGCGGCGGCCCAGGTCGACGGCGCCTCGCCGCTGCGCACGCTCTGGTCGATCATCCTGCCGATGTCCCGCCCGATCCTCGGCGTGGTTTCGATCTTTGCGGTGACCGCGGTCTGGAAGGACTTCCTCTGGCCCAAGCTGGTCATGCCGTCGCCCGAGACGCGGACGCTGAGCGTGGGCATCTACGCCTTCTCGGGCGGGACGCCGATGAACGTCGTCATCGCCGCCTCGGTCATCGCGGCCATCCCCACGGTGATCATCTTCCTGCTCTTCCAGCGAAACATCATGTCAGGGCTGACAACGGGCAGCCTCAAAGGCTGACATACCACTACTTATAGGGGTGGCCCGATCGCGGCTGCCGGACCCAGCGTGCTCAGAAAGCGGGTAGCAGTGTCTCTCAAAGACTCCCAGTGGTGGCGCGACGCGGTGATCTACCAGGTCTACCCGCGGAGCTACGCCGACGCGAACGGCGACGGCGTCGGCGACATCGCGGGCATCCGGGCGCGGCTGGGACACCTGCGCGATCTCGGGGTCGACGCGATCTGGATGAGCCCGTGGTATCCGTCGCCGATGGCCGACGCCGGCTACGACGTGGCCGACTTCCGCGACATCGACCCCGCCTTCGGCACGCTGGCCGAGGCCGAGGCGCTCATCGAGGAGGCCCACGAGGCCGGCATCCGGATGATCGTCGACATCGTGCCCAACCACATCTCCAGCGAGCACCCGTGGTTCAAGGCGGCCCTGGCCAGTCCGGATGCGCCCGAGCGCGACTACTTCTGGTTCCGGCCGGGCCGGGGCGAGAACGGTGACGAGATGCCGACGGACTGGCGAGGGGAGTTCGGCGGCACGACCTGGACCCGTACGGGGGACGGCTCCTGGTATCTGCATCTGTTCACGCCCGAGCAGCCCGACCTGAACTGGGACCACCCCGACGTGCGGGCCGAGTTCGAGAGCATCCTGCGGTTCTGGTTCGACCGGGGTGTCGACGGCATCCGGATCGACTCGGCCGCGCTGCTGCTCAAGGATCCGGAGCTGCCCGAGGTTCTCGAGGACAACCCGCACCCGTTCCACGACCTCGACGGCGTGCACGAGGTCTACCGGGCCTGGCGGCGAGTTTCCGACTCGTACGGGGAAGACCGCGCTCTGATCGGCGAGGTGTGGATGCCCGAGGTCGAGCGGTTCGCCAACTACCTGCGCCCCGACGAGCTGCACGCGGCGTTCAACTTCGACTTCCTCGGCTGTGCGTGGGATCCGCGGCTCATGCGCGCATGCGTCGACCGCACCCTGCACGCGCACGCCGCGGTCGGCGCCCCGGCCACCTGGGTGCTGTCCAACCACGACGTCACCCGGCACGTCACCCGTTACGGCCGCGAGGACACCACTTTCAGCTTCGACAACAACCTCGACGGCACCCCGGTCGACCTCGAACTGGGCACCCGCCGGGCCCGCGCGGCCGCCCTGCTCTCGCTGTCGCTGCCCGGCGCCACCTACATCTATCAGGGTGAGGAACTCGGGCTCTGGGAGAACGAGAACATCCCGCCCGAGCAGTTCCAGGACCCGATGTGGGGACGCCGCGGGCACAGCCGCGACGGATGCCGGGTGCCGATGCCGTGGACCGGCGACGAGGCGCCGTTCGGCTTCACCACCGCCACCCCCTGGCTGCCCCAGCCGGCCGAGTGGAAGGACCGCACCGCCCAGGCCCAGACGGGCGATCCCAGCTCGATGCTCGAGCTCTACCGATCGGCCATCAGGCTGCGCCGCGCCGAGTCCTTCCCCGAGTTCTCCTGGCTCGACCTCGATCCGGAGGTGCTGGCGTTCTGCCGCGGCCCCCGGTTCGCCTGCGTCGTCAACATGTCGGGCGCCCCCATCGCCCTGCCCACCCACCAGTCCGTTCTGCTCGCCAGTGGCCCTCTCGACGGTGACCGCCTCCCCCAGGACACCGCCGTGTGGCTGCGCATGAACTCGTAACACCCGGGGGCTGGCCACCTATGAAAGGGATCCCCATGGCCAACCGCAAACTGTGGTGCGTGCTCGCTGCCCTCACAGCGGGCGCCGCCATCGCCCTGAACGCGCCGGCGGCGCAAGCAGCCGGTCTGTCCCCGTTCGACATCGCCGGCCGCGGTGCGACGGTTCCGTTCGTCGAGCAGGAGGCCGAGAAGGCCGCGCACAACGGGACGACCACCGGCACCAGCCGGATCTACGGCACGCTGTCGTCCGAGGCTTCCGGTCGCGAGGCCGTGACCCTCGACGCGTCCGGCGAATACGTCGAGTTCACGCTGACCAAGCCGGCCAATGCGGTCACCTTCCGCTACAGCCTCCCGGACAGCTCGAACGGGACCGGCCGCGACGCCACCCTCGACGTACGGACCGGCTCCACGCTCATCAAGACGGTTCCGGTCACTTCCAAATACAGCTGGTACTACGGCTATTACCCGTTCACCAACAACCCCGGCGACCCGCTGCCGCACCACTTCTACGACGAGGCCCGGACGCTGTTCGGCACCACCTACGCGGCCGGCACCAAGATCCGGCTGCAGGTCTCGTCGACCGCCCAGTCGCCGTCGTTCACGATCGACCTGGCCGACTTCGAGCTCGTGCCCGACCCGATCGCCAAGCCGGCCGGGGCCATCGACGTGGTGGCCGACTACGGCGCCGACCCGACCGGCGCGACCGACTCGACGGCCAAGTTCCAGGCGGCCGTGAACGCGGGCGCCTCCTCGGGCCGGGTCGTCTATGTGCCGCGCGGCACTTTCACCCTCTACAGCCACGTGATCGTCGACCGGGTCACGCTGGCCGGAGCCGGGCCCTGGTATTCGGTGCTCGGCGGGCGGCACCCGACCCAGCGCAACCTCGCGGCCGGTCTCTACGGCAAGTACGTCGGTGAGGGCGGCCCGAGCCAGAACGTCGTGGTCCGCGACCTCGCGGTGATCGGCGACATACGGGAGCGGGTCGACAACGACCAGGTGAACGCGTTCGGCGGGGCCATGTCGAACTCGACGATCGACAACGTCTGGATGCAGCACACCAAGGTCGGCGCGTGGATGGACGGGCCGATGGACCGGTTCACCATCAAGAACAGCCGGATCCTCGACCAGACCGCGGACGGCGTGAACTTCCACATCGGCGTCACCAACTCGACCGTCACCAACACATTCGTCCGCAACACCGGCGACGACGCGCTGGCCATGTGGGCCGAGAACGTGCCCAACGTCGGCAACTCGTTCACCCGCAACACGATCGTCGCCCCGATTCTGGCCAACCACCTGGTCAGCTATGGCGGCCGGGACATCGTGATGACCGACAACGTGGTCAGCGAGTCGGTCTCCAACGGCGGTGGCATCCACGTCGGCAACCGCTACCCCGGCGTCACCGGACCGACCGCGGTCGCCGGCACCTGGACGCTGGCCCGCAACACCCTGATCCGGGCGGGCAACTCGGACTACAACTGGAACTTCGGCATCGGCGCGCTGTGGTTCTGGGGCGACCAGGCGCCGATCACCGGAGCCACGATCAACGTCACCGACACCGACATCCTCGACAGCTCGTACGCGGGCATCCAGTGGATCGGCAACCAGACCACCGGGCTCAACCTGACCAACGTCACCATCGCCGGCGCGGGCACGTTCGCCCTGCAGGCCCAGGCTCCGGCGTCGGCCCGGTTCACCAACGTACGGGCGTCCGGGATCGCGCAGAGCCAGACCGTCTACAACTGCGCGGGCGCCGGGCTGCAGATCACCGACGGGGGCGGCAACTCGGGCTGGTCGACCGCCAACTCTTACTGCGGTCCGTGGCCGGCGCCGCAGTGGAACAACACCCCGACCACACCCCCGACGACACCGCCCGCGGGCAACCTGGCCGCTGGGCGTCCCGCGACGGCGACTTCCCAGGTCGACGTCTACGCCCCGAACAACGCCACCGACGGCGACGCGAGCACCTATTGGGAAAGCCGCAACAACGCCTTCCCGCAGTCGATCACGGTCGACCTCGGAGCGGCCCGGTCGGTCGGCCGCGTCGTCCTCAAGCTCCCGCCGGCCACGGCGTGGGCGACCCGCACCCAGACGCTGTCCGTGCTCGGCAGCACCGACGGCGGCTCGTTCGCCACCCTCAAAGCGAGCGCCGGCTACGTCTTCAACCCGGCGAGCGCCAACACCGCCACCGTCACCTTCCCCGCGTCGTCCGCGCGTTACGTGCGGCTGACCTTCACCGGTAACACCGGCTGGCCGGCCGGTCAGCTCTCCGAGTTCGAGGTCCATCCCTCCTGAGCCCGTCCAGCTCTGCCCTCGACGAAAGGTGCGCTCCCACATGTCCCGATGGAGTAGAAGATTCCTGGCCGCGGCGGCCGCGGCGGGAGTTGTAGCCGCTGTCCTCGTTGCCCCTTCGCCCGCCAACGCGGCCGGTCCCAACCTGGCCGCCGGAAAGACCTTCAGCGCCAGCAGCCACACCGACGTCTACCCGGCCGGCAACGCCGGTGACGGCAACGCCAACACGTACTGGGAAAGCAACAACAACGCCTTCCCGCAGTGGATCCAGGCCGACCTGGGCACCGCCACCCAGGTGAACCAGGTCGTCCTCAAACTGCCGCCGGCCAGTGCCTGGGCCACCCGCACCCAGACCCTGTCCATTCAGGGCAGCACCGACGGCGGCTCGTTCGCGACGCTCAAGGCCAGTGCCGGGTACGTCTTCAACCCGGCCAGTGCCAACACCGTCACCATCGACTTCACCGCCGCCACCGCCCGGTTCGTACGGGTCAACGTCACCGGCAACACCGGATGGCCCGCCGGTCAGCTCTCCGAGGTCGAGGTCTACGGCCCGGTCTCGGGCGGCGACACCCAGGCGCCCAGCGTGCCCGGCAACCTGGCCCTCACCCAGCCCGGTGGTGACCAGATCCGGCTCACCTGGTCGGCGTCGACCGACAACGTCGGGGTCACCGGGTACGACGTGTTCGCCAACGGCGTGCTGCGCACCAGCGTCGCCGGCAACGTGCTGACGTACACGGACACCCAGCCGGCCGGCGCGACCGTCACCTATCAGGTGCGGGCCAAGGACGCCGCGGGCAACACGTCGGCGCTCGGCAACGCGGTCACCCGCACCGGCACCACCCAGCCCGGCAGCAACCTGGCGCTGGGCAAGCCGATCGAGGCGTCCTCCGTCGTCCACACGTTCGCGGCCACCAACGCGAACGACAACGACACCGCGACGTACTGGGAAGGCGGCGCCTATCCGGCCACGCTGACCGTCAAGCTGGGCGCCAACGCGTCGGTGTCGTCGGTCGTGGTCAAGCTCAACCCGGACAGCTCGTGGGGCGCCCGTCAGCAGACGTTCGCGATCCTCGGACGGGACCAGGGCGCGAGCGCCTACACCACGATCACCGGCGCGGCCTCGTACAGCTTCAACCCGGCCTCGGGCAACACGGTGACCATCCCGGTCAGCGCGACCACCGCCGACGTGCGCCTGTCGTTCACCGCGAACAGCGGCGCGCCCAGCGGACAGGTGGCCGAGCTGCAGGTGATCGGCACCGCGGCGCCCAACCCGGACCTCACCGTCACCGCCACCTCGGCCTCGCCCGCCGCCCCGGTCGAGACCGACGCGATCACCCTCTCCGCGACCGTGCGCAACGCCGGCGGTCTGGCCAGTCCGGCTTCCGACGTCAACTTCTATCTGGGTACGACCAAGGTGGGCACGGCCAACGTGGCGGCCCTCGCGGCGGGCGCCTCGGCGACCGTCTCGGCCAACGTCGGCGCTCGCGACGCCGGTTCGTACCAGGTCGTGGCCAAGGTGGACGAGGCGAACACGGTCATCGAGTCCAACGAGGCCAACAACACCTACACCAGCCCGTCGAGCCTCGTCGTGACCCCGGTCAGCAGCTCCGACCTGGTCGCGTCGGTGGTCAGCTGGTCGCCGGGCACCCCGGCCGCCGGCAACACGGTCACGTTCTCGGTGACCCTCAAGAACCAGGGTTCGGCGGCGTCGGCCGGCGGCGCCCACGGCGTCACGCTCACCGTGCTCAACGGATCCTCGGTGGTGCGTACGCTGACCGGCTCGTGGACCGGAACGCTGGCCGCGGGCGCCTCGTCGCCGGCGATCAACCTCGGCACCTGGACGGCGGCGAACGGGCGTTACACCGTACGGACGGTGATTGCCAACGACGCCAACGAACTGCCCGTGAAGCAGGCCAACAACACGAGCGAGAAGGCGTTCTTCGTCGGCCGCGGCGCGAACATGCCGTACGACATGTACGAGGCCGAGGACGGCTCGATCGGCGGCGGCGCGGCGATCGTCGGGCCCAACCGCACGGTCGGCGACCTCGCCGGTGAGGCCTCCGGGCGGCGCGCGGTCACGCTCAACCAGACCGGGGCGTACGTGCAGTGGACCACCCGGGCGGCGACCAACACGGTGGTGGCGCGGTTCTCCATCCCGGACGGCACCACCAGCTCGATCAACGTCTACGTCAACGGCACCCTCAACAAGACGCTGCCGCTGACCTCGAAGTACGCCTGGCTCTACGGTGACGAGGCGTCGCCGCAGAACTCGGGCACCGGCCCGCGCCACATCTACGACGAGGCGAACATCCTGCTGACCGGCTCGTTCCCGGCGGGCAGCACGATCAAGCTGCAGAAGGACGGCGGCAACTCGGGCAGCATCGCGCTCGACTTCATCAACACCGAGCAGGTCGCGCCCAAGGCCAACCCGGACTCGGCCCGCTACGTCGTGCCCAACGGCTTCGACCAGCAGGCCGTGCAGGCCGCGCTGGACGCCGCCCGTCAGGACACGTCCAAGCTCGGCGTCTACCTTCCCGCGGGCGACTACCAGACGTCGTCCAAGTTCCAGGTGTACGGCAAGTCGGTGCGCGTCGTCGGCGCCGGTCCCTGGTACACGCGGTTCTTCACGCCGTCGTCGCAGACCGAGACGGACGCCGGATTCCGGGCCGACAGCACCGCCAACGGCTCGACGTTCGCCGACTTCGCGTTCTTCGGCAACTACACGATCCGCATCGACGGCCCCGGCAAGGTGTTCGACTTCGCCAACGTCAGCGGCATCACCATCGACAACATCTGGACCGAGCACGTGGTGTGCCTCTACTGGGGCGCGAACACCGACAACATGGTGATCAAGAACAGCCGGATCCGGAACACGTTCGCCGACGGGGTCAACATGACCAACGGCAGCACCGGCAACCTGGTCGACAACAACGATGCCCGGGCGACCGGCGACGACAGCTTCGCGCTGTTCTCGGCGATCGACGCGGGTGGCGCCGACGAGATCAACAACACCTACTCCAACCTGACCAGCACGCTGACCTGGCGGGCCGCCGGCATCGCGGTCTACGGCGGGTACGCCAACACGTTCAAGAACATCTACATCGCGGACACCCTGGTCTACTCGGGCATCACGATCAGCTCGCTGGACTTCGGCTATCCGATGAACGGGTTCGGCGCCAACCCGCCGACGGTCTTCGACAACATCTCGATCGTGCGGGCCGGCGGCCACTTCTGGGGCGCGCAGACCTTCCCGGCCATCTGGATGTTCAGCGCGTCGAAGGTCTTCCAGGGCATCCGGGTCTCGAACGTCGACATCATCGATCCCACGTACTCCGGGATCATGTTCCAGACCCAGTACATCGGCGGTCAGCCGGTGAACCCGATCAAGGACAGCGTCTTCACGAACGTCACGATCAGCGGCGCGCGGAAGAGCGGTGACCAGTTCGACGCCAAGTCCGGCTTCGGCATCTGGGCCAACCCGCTGCCCGAAGCCAACCAGGGCCCCGCGGTGGGCTCGGCGACCTTCACCAACCTGCAGTTCAGCAACAACTTCCGGGACATCGAGAACCCGACGTCCACGTTCACCATCAACCGGAACTAATTACGCCCGGAGGGGGCCCGCGTCGACCACGCGGGCCCCCTGCGCCCCGCCGTTCGCGTAGATTCGGCGAGGTGGAACGCATTGTCCTGCCCGACGGCCGCACCCTCGAATACCTGGTCGAGGGTCCGCCCGGTGGTCTCCCTCTGGTGCTGCACCACGGCACGCCCGGCGGCGCGATCCGCTACGCGCCGATCTTCGAGTCGGCCGCACGGCACGGCCTGCGGCTCGTGCTGGCCAGCCGCCCCGGCTACGGCGGCTCTTCGCCGCACCCGGGCCGCCGGGTCTCCGACGTCGCCGCCGACACGGCCGCGCTGCTCGACGGGCTCGAGGCGGCCCATTTCGTGACGGTCGGCTGGTCGGGCGGCGGCCCGCACGCGCTGGCCTGCGCCGCCCTGCTGCCCGGGCGCTGCGTCGGGGCCTCGGTGATCGCCGGCGTCGCGCCCTATCAGGCCCCCGGCCTGGACTGGCTGAACGGCATGGGCGAGGAGAACATCGCCGAGTTCGGGGCCGCGGCCCAGGGCGTACAGGCGCTGGACGCTTTTCTGACCGGCATGGCCGACGGGCTGGCCCGGGTGACCGCCGAGGACGTGATCGAGGCCTTCGGCGACCTGTTGTCCGAGGTGGATAAGCGGGCGCTGACCGGGGGCTTCGCCGGCTATCTGGCCGAGTCGACCCGATACTCGGTCTCGGCCGGGATTGCCGGGTGGCGCGAGGACGACCTGGCCTTCCTGGCCGACTGGGGCTTCGCGCTGACCGACATCCGGGTGCCGGTCGCCATCTGGCAGGGCGAGCAGGACCGGATGGTCCCGCCCGCCCACGGCCACTGGCTGGCCGGTCACATGCCCGGCGCCGAGGTGCACCTGCTGCCCGAGGAAGGCCACTTGTCGCTGATCGCCGGGATCGACGAGGTGATCGACAACCTGCTGGCCCACGTGACGATCTAAGCCTCGACGGGAGTCAGCTCCGGCAGCACCTCGGGCCGCTCCGGCTCGACTGCGGTCTAAGCCTCGACGGGGCTCAGCTCCGGCAGCACCTCGGGCCGCTCCGGCTCGGCCGCGGGTTGCCGGGCGACCGGCACCAGCAGGGCGACCAGGAAAGCGGCCGCGGCGACAAACGTCAGCACCAGGAACGACGTGGTGTAGCCGGACTCGGCGGGCAGACCCTCGGCGCCCGGGTGGCTGGTGATGACCGAGCTGACCATCGCGGTGCCGAGGGAGGCGCCGATCGTCCGGATGTTGGTGTTCATGCCGCTGGCCACGCCCGTCTGGTGGCGCGGGACGCTCTGCACGATCAGGTTGACCAGCGACGAGTAGACCAGGCCGAGTCCGATGCCGAACACACCGCCGGCCACCGCGACCTCCCACCGCTCGCCGTGACGCAGCGCGAGCGACAGGGTGGCCAGGGTGCTCAGGCCCGCGCCCCACAGCAGCTGCGCCTTGCTGCCCGCCCAGCGGGTGAGCGGGCCGCTCAACGAGCCGAACAGGGCCATCGTGACCAGCATCGGCAGCATCAGCAGGCCGGCGCCGGTGACCGAGGCGCCGAACCCGTAGCCGGACGTGGCCGGGATCTGCATGAGCTGCGGCAGGAACGCGAACACCCCGAACATGGCCGCCCCGAACAGCAGCGCGACCAGGTTGGCGGTCCAGACCGCGGGCAGGCGCATCATGCGCATGTCGATCAGCGGCTCGGACGAGCGGAGCTCCGCCATCAGCCACGCGGCGAAGAGCACGACGGCGGCGGCGAAGAGCCCGAGCGTACGGGGGGAGGCCCAGCCCCAGACGGCGGCCTTGCTCAACGGCAGCAGCAACGCCACGAGCCAGCCCGACAACATAGCCGCTGACAGCCAGTTGATGCGGCCCGGGGTGCGAACCGGGGACTTGGGCACGAAACGCCAGGCCAGCACGCCGACCATGATGACCACGGCCATCGGCAGCCAGAACAGCCAGCGCCAGCTGAGCGCGCCGACGATCGGGCCGGCCAGCACGATGCCGAGGCCGCCGCCGGTGGCGATGACCGCGGCCAGCACGCCGATCGCCGAGGTGACCCGGGCCGGCGGGAACTCGTCGCGAAGGATGCCGAACGAGACCGGGAAGATCGCGCCGCCCAGGCCCTGGATGACGCGGGCGACGATGAGCACGGTGACGTTGGGGGCGACCGCGGCGAGCAGGCAGCCGACGGCGATCGCGGCCAGCGCCACCAGCAGGGCGCGATCCTTGCCGGTCATGTCGGCGATGCGGCCCATCAGGGGCGTGGCGACCGAGGCGGCCAGTAACCAGGCGGTCAGCACCCAGGTGACCGTGCCGGTGGAGGTGTGCAGATCCTGCTGGATCGTCGGAAGGACCGGCGTGACCAGCGACTGCATGAGCGAGAAGGCCGCCGCGGCGGCGGCCAGAACCGCGAAGGTCACACGCGGCTCACCCTTCGTCCGTGAAGGGCTCTGATAAAGTCGAGGCATGCCTCCACATTAGCGGAGGGGTGCCTCCGGTTCGCAACTGATTTATCGCACCGGACTCTGTGAGGAGGGTCTCCATGGCGGTTCCCGTACGCCGTCCCCAGCGCGCCGACGCCCGGCGCAACTTCGACGCGCTGCTCGCGGCCGCCCGGGACGCCTTCGCCGAGCACGGCACCGAGGCGTCGCTCGAAGACATCGCGCGGCGCGCCGGAGTGGGGATCGGGACGCTCTATCGCAACTTCCCGACCCGGCAGGACCTGTTCGAGGCCGTGTACGTCGACGAGGTCAACCAGCTCGCCGCCGTGGCCGAGGCGGTGGCTTCCCTGCCGCCGTGGGAGGCGTTGACGACCTGGCTCGACCGTTTCGTCGCCTACGTGGGCACGAAACGCGCGCTGGTCGAGGCCCTGAACCGCGAGTCGGACATGTTCCGGGCCTGCCGGGCCACCATGTACGAGGCGGGCGAGCCCCTCTTCAAGCGCGCCCAGGAAGCCGGCGAGGTGCGGGCCGACGCCAGCTTCGACGACATGCTGCGGATGATCTCCGGCCTGACGTCGGGCGCGTTCGTCGACGCCTCGCAGCGCGACCGGGTGCTCGGCTTCGCGCTGAGCGGCCTGCGCGTCCCCGCCGCTTCGGCTACGAACGCACCCTAGAGCCGGATGGCCTGTCCGCTGCGGGCGCTCTCGCGCGCGGCGTCGAGCACGGTCATGTTGCGGACAACGTCGGACGGCTCCACCGGCAGCGGACCCTCACCGCGCACCGCCGAGGCGAACGCCGGGTAGAACAGATCCCAGCGGCCCCGCTCACTGCGGACGGGAGTGCCTTCGTCTCCGTGGTAGATGCGGCCCCACGTCTCCTCCGGCTCGACACCCCACTCGTCGCCCAGCTCGGCCGGCGACCGGCCCTCCTTGAGCGCCGCCTCCTGCCCGTCGATGCCCGCGATCACGAACGACCCCGTCGTGCCCGCCACGCGGAAGCGCGGCCCCGGGGCGCCCTGCCGCCAGCTGCCCCACAGGTGCGACTCGACGCCGTTGACATGGTGCAGCGCGAGGAAGAAGTCGTCGTCGAGCTCGCCGCTGCCGCGAACCTCCGCATAAGCCCGGACCGCCGGACCATTGAGCAGCAGCGCCTGGTCGACCAGATGCGAGCCGAAATCGAGCAGGGTGCCGCCGCCGGCCGCGCCGGGCTTGCGTTCGGGGGACCAGCGCTCGAACCGGGACTCGAACCGCCGGACGGTGCCGAACTGGCCGTCATCGATCAGGCGCCGCAGCGTCCGGAAATCGGAGTCGTATCGCCGGTTTTGATAGACGGTGAGCAGCACGCCCTTGGCCTTGGCGGCGGCTACCACTTCACGGGCCCGCTCGGCGTCGAGCGTGAACGGCTTGTCGACCACCACGTGCAGCCCGTGGCCGATCGCCTCGAGCGCCAGCTCGGCATGCGTGGCGACCGGCGTGGAGATCGACACAGCCTCGGCGCCGGCCTCCTTGAGCGCCCCGATCGAGTCGAACGCGGCCAGCCCCGGCCGCTGGGCGGCCAGCTCCCGGCGGCGCTCGGTGTTAGTGGTGACAACGCCGAGAAACTCGATGTTCGCCGCGGAGGCGATCAGCGGGGCGTGGAAAATGCGCCCACCCGAGCCGTAGCCGACCAGCCCGAACTTCACCGAATCACTCATGCCGGAAAGCCTGCCACACGGGCGGTCCTGCGGCCTTATCGCCTCACCCCGTCTGAAGCTCCTGTGAGTCAAGTTGTGGATAACTGTGGTGTGGTGAGTAGTCCGTGTTGTCGTAGTGCGGTGTGGATGTGGGTGAAGATTTCGCGG
>NZ_JBVHFW010000014.1:139349-281604 GCF_055562135.1 Actinoplanes sp. NPDC021490 | reverse complement strand
CGGGCGGTCTGGTGCTCACGCTGGGGTGGGGGGTCTGGCGGTCGGGTTGGGGCCGGGCGGTCTGGTGCTCACGCTGGGGTGGGCGGTCTGGCGGTCGGGCTGGGGCGGGCCGTCTCAGACTCGGGCTGGGGCGGCTGTCCGGCGCCCAGACTGCGCCGCCGCTGGAGACTTCCAAACGAACGGCGAAACCGCACCACCGCTTGTGGCAAGCTCTGCCCAATCACGTCGGCTGACCATCCAGCCCCTGAAGGATCACGAACAGGGCGTTGGTAGTTCCTGACCTCGCTGAGCGACCCGAGCCAGGTTGTCAGCGCACTCACGCCGGCGTCCCCGGCTCACAGGCCGGCGATGTCGCGGGTGTCGTCGACCGTGACGGCCAAGCCCCAGCTGAGAGCGTGCTTCATGTGGGCTGACGGCCGACCGGTCGTGATGTTCGAACGTCGATGTGGAGCGTTCCGTCCTGATGCCCTGTGGCAGATCGCCGCACCGTTGATACCGCCGCACCCGACGTCAGCTCCACACCGAGCCGGTGGAGACCGGCCGGGTCAGCAGAGACGGTCGAGCGTTGTGGCGAGCCAGTGCTCGTACGAGTCGCGGTCCCAGTCGGCGTTCGTGAGCTTGGCGTAAACCTCTGGACTGGTGATCGCCCACAGCCCCATGAGCGTCGCCTCGTCGGGCGGCTGGCCCAGCACGCGGTTCAGCCCGAACGCCAGGTCGTCGCGGCGGCGGGCCTCGCGCTCGGCGAGCTGTGCCGCGATGGCCCGGTCGCTCGACGCGGCTTCCCGCCAGGCGGCATCAAGAGGCGCGGTCCGCTCGTTCACCTCGGCGATCAGCCGCGCGGCAAGGGCCATGCGTTGCTCCCGGGTCCCCTCGTCCAGGCGGCGATACGCCGGGCGGTCGAAGATGGGCACGTCTTCCTCGTCGCCCGCCTTCGCGGCGTCCTTGGCCGCCGCGAGCAACGCGCTTTTGGAGCCGAACGAGGCGTAGACCGTGTCGATGGCGACGCCGGCCGCCTCCGCGATGCCGGCGATCGTGGTGCCCCGCCAGCCGCGACTGGCAAACAGCGAAGCCGCCGCGGCCAGGATGTCCGACCGGGTCTGCTCGCTCTGAAGCGCACGCCGCTTCGAGGCATAGCTGCGAGTCTGCTGCTTCACTCTGTCATCTTACCGTCCATAGATTCACCAGAACGCTGCTAGGTTGAATACATGAACATACCGCTGAAGAGATCCGCTGTGAGCCTGAACGTCATCGACGACCGCCCCGAGCCGAACCGCGAGCCCGTGATCCTGCTCCACGGGCTCGGCCTTGACGCGACCTCGTGGACTCCGATCGCCGCCGACCTCGCCGCCGCGGGGTTCCGCCCGATCCGCATCGACCTGCCCGGACATGGCGCATCGACCGGCTCGGGCTTCACGCTCGACGATCTCGTCGCCGATGTGGTCTCGGTCCTCGCCGACCGGCAGCTCGACCGCGCGCACCTGGTCGGTCACTCGCTCGGTGCGACGGTCGCGGCCGAGGTCGCCCTCCGCCACCCCGAGCGAGCGCTGACACTCACCGTGCTCGGCGGCCTCGTCGCCGGGGCGACCCCAAGTCCCGCCTTCCTCGACTGGGCACAAGAGATCGCCAACCTCGCCAAAGAGGGGCTCCCCGCCCTGACCGCAGCACTGCCGGACACGGTGATGTACCGCAGCCGCTACGACATCCGAGTGCGCAGCGCTCTCACAGCCCCCGGCTTCATCGAGGAGATCTTCGCCAGCCTGTACGCCGCGGCCACCACCACACCGAACTCCTGGGACCGCCTCCGCGCGAACGCCCCGGCCCCGGTACTCCTGCTCAACGGCGCCGGGGATCCCGCGTTCGTCAACACCGCCGCGGGACTGGCGGCCATGGTCCCCGGTGCAACCGGGATCGACCTGGCCGACGCCGGCCACCTCACGATCCTCGAAGTACCCACCGCGGTAAGTGGCCACCTCGTCGATTTCCTGCGCCACAGCCGCGACCGGCACGACATCACGCCAGTGGTCGCCTGACGGGTTGTTTCGGCTGGTTGAGTCCCCTATACCGCCCATGCGGCGTCTGCCCAAGCACCAGAAGTGCGCCTGCCGTCCCGGCCTTGTTCGACGTGTTTAGTCGGGTTCGAGCGCGCCCCGCGTGGACAATCCGGACGCCAGAGAATGCCAGCAAACCGCCGGACTCGAGCGGCGGACGAAAGTCGGGCGTGGGCCGAGGGGAGAACACGTGGCGGACGACGTCATCGGAATCGTGGGCGCCGGGATTGTCGGCCTGGCGGTGGCGCGGGAACTCACGCGCAGGCGACCGGGTGCTCGAGTAATCGTGTTCGAGAAGGAAGACCGGGTGGCCGTGCATCAGACCGGGCACAACTCGGGCGTCGTGCATGCGGGCATCTACTATGCGCCGGGCAGTCTCAAGGCTCGGCTCTGCACGCGCGGCCGGGCGATGCTCCGGGAGTACTGTGGGGAGCGCCGGATCCCGTACGTGGAATGCGGAAAGCTGGTCGTAGCCGTCGAGCCCGGTGAAGTGGCAAGGCTCGACGCGCTCGCCGAGCGGGCCGGGACCAATCTGGTGCCGGGCCTTCGGCGGATCGGGGCGGACGAGATCCGTGATGTCGAGCCCTACGCCGCCGGCCGGGCGGCGCTTTATTCACCCCGGACGGCGATCACCGACTACCCGGCGATCGCCCGTGCTTTCGCCGACGATGTGGTTGAGGCAGGCGGGGAGCTGCGGCTCGGCTTCCGCATCGAGAGTGTGGACGGCCAGGTGGTGCGGTCGCGCGCGGGGGAGCAGCGAGTGGATCGGCTGATCGTCTGTGCGGGCCTGCAGAGCGACCAGGTCGCCCGGCTGACGGGTGATCGGGCCGAGCTGAGGATCGTGCCGTTCCGAGGCGAATACATGAGAGTGCTTCCGGCCCGGAGTCACATGGTGCGCGGCATGATCTATCCGGTTCCGGACCCGCGTTATCCGTTCCTCGGTGTGCACTTCACCCGGCGGGTCGGCGGTGAGGTCGAGGTCGGGCCGAACGCGGTTCTCGCCACGGCCCGGGAGGGCTATCGGCTGGGCGACGTGTCGTGGCGGGAGCTGCGGGACATCGCCGGTTGGCCGGGCACCTGGCGGATGGCGGCGCGGCATTGGCGGACGGGGCTTCACGAGCTGCACGGCTCGGTGTCCAAGCGGGCGTACATGCGGCGGGCTCAGCGTTATGTGCCGGAAATCGGCGCGTCCGACGTGGTGCGGGCCGGGTCCGGCGTACGGGCGCAAGCTCTTGATCGTGACGGGAGTCTGGTCGACGACTTCCGGATCCATCGGCTCGGGACGGTGACGGCGGTCCGGAACGCGCCCTCGCCCGCGGCGACCTCAAGCATGGCCATCGCCGAGTACGTCGCCGACGCTGTTCTGGGCCCAGATGCGTAGGGGGCCGATCGATCGGAATCCGGCGGCCAGGGCGAGGGTGAGGTCGTCGCCGCTCTCGTAGCCGACCATGGGCCGGTCGCCGGCCGCGGACGTCGCGGCCGACCAGATCAGGGGCAGGTCGGCGTCGTCCGCGGCGAACACGTTGGACAGGCCGACGACGCTGCCGGTGCGGTTCAGGGCGAAACCGCCGAGCAGCCGGTCGCCGTCGTGGACGGCCATGAGCCGTACGGCGTCGTCGTGGAAAGGGCCGGCGGCAAGGCCCAGGCCTGCAGCCCGGCGTCGGAGGTGACCCGCCGGCTGTCCACCCGGGGGCCTGGAGCGGGCGGACGGAAGATCCATTCGGCGGAGAACAGCGTGCTGAACCCGTGCGGCGAGAGGTCGAGCGTGGCGAAGCTGTCCTTGACCGAGCCGGCGGGCAGCACATCGCCGGGCGTCGCGGCCGGACGCAGCGTGATGGCCTCCGGATAGAAGCGCGGGGTCGGGCCGGCGCTGCGCCACGCGTACGGCCCGAACGTGTAGCCGATCCCGTGCGCACGGCAGACCGCGGCCACCCAGTCGGCGTTGTTGCGTACGGCCGCGTTGACCTCGGCTCCGCTCACGCACGCAGTCTGACACAGGTCGCGATCCAAAGATCGACTTTCATTGATCTCCACTGTGGGCAGTACGCTGTCCCGGGAGCTGGGGTGGTGGGGAAAATGACCGAATCGTACGGGTGGTTGCCCGATGGTGTGGACATCACGGTGCCGGACGCGTCGCGTGTCTACGACTATGCGCTGGGCGGCGTGCACAACTTCGCCGTCGACCGCGAGTTCTGGCACCGGGCCGAAAAGATGTTTCCCGACGCGCGCCTGGTCGCCCGGGCCAACCGGGCCTTCCTCGGCCGGGCGGTGCGCTGGCTGACCGCGCGCGGCGTCCGCCAGTTCCTCGACATCGGCTCGGGCATCCCCACGCTGGGCAACGTGCACGAGGTCGCGCAGGAGGCCGATCCGCAGGCCCGCGTCGTCTACGTCGACATCGACCCGATCGCCGTGCAGCAGAGCCGCAGCCTGCTCACCGGCAACCCGTACGCCCGGGTGATCGAGGGCGACCTGCGCAAGCCCGACAGCATCCTCTATCACCCCGAGGTGCTCGACCTGTTCGACTTCTCCGAGCCGCTCGCCGTCCTCACCGTGGCCGTGCTCCATTTCGTGCCCGACGAGGCCGATCCGGTGGGCATCCTGCGCCGCCTGGGCGAGCCGCTGGTCTCCGGCAGCTATCTGGTGATCTCGCACCTCGGTCCGGCCGGGACGCCCGAGGGCCGCGAGGCGCAGGAGCGGGCCCGCCAGCTGTACGAGAAGACGCCGACCCCGGTCGTGATCCGCACCCCGGAGCAGGTCGCCGGGCTGGTCGGCGACGACTTCGAGCTGGTCGGCCCGGGCGTGGTCAGCTCGACCGAATGGCATCCCGATCCCGACGAGGCCGGCGACCCGCCGCAACCGACCGCCCTGGTCGCGATCGCGAGGAAGCGCGACGCCACGTCATGACGCTGGGCGATCTCACCGACGAGTGGTTGCGCGGAGTGGCCGAGGCGGGCTTCGTTCCCGGCGTACGCGCCCGGGCCCGCGCCGCCCTGCACGACCTGCTCGAGGAGTTCGTCGCCGCGGTGCGCGCCGAGCCGTTCGACCCGGCCCCGGGCGCCCGGATCGGCGCCGAGCTCGTCGACCTGCGCATGTCGGCGCCCCCGGTGATCGGCGCGACCGTGCACCTGCTGGCCGGCCGCCTGCCCGCGGTGATCGGCGACGACGAGCCCACCCGGAGCCGCATCCTCGCCCTCCTCGACCGTCTGACCACCGGCTTCGTGGCCGCCCAGCGCGACGCGGCCGTACGGGCGGCGGAAGAGATGAACCGCTCCGAAAAGATCCATTGGCGCCGCGTCCAGGTGGACCTGCAGCAGCAGTTGCAGCAGGCGATGCTGCACCGCCCCGACACCGGCCTGCCCAACGAGCAGCATCTGCGCAAGACCCTGGCCGAGCTCGCCCCCGATCAGCGGGTCGGCCTGCTGCTGCTCAGCCTCGACCGGTACGAGGAACTGACCGACACCCTGGGCCACGGCAAGGGCGCCCGCCTGCTGGCCGCGGTCGCGCGCCGGCTGCGGCCGCTGGGCGTCCTCGCGCACCTGGCCGACGACCAGTTCGCCGTGCTGGTCACCGGCACGGCCGGCCCGGACGACCTGATCAAGGTGGCCGACCAGGCCGGTCGCCTGCTGGCCGGGCCGTTCCCGATAGACGGCCACAACCTGCACGTGACCGCCTGCATCGGCCTGGTCGAGCGGCCGGTCGCGGGCAGCGATCCCGGCCGCTGGCTGCACGACGCCCGGATAGCGCTGCGCTGGGCCCGCCAGCGGGGCAACGGTCCCGAGCTGTACGACCCCGGCCGCGCCGCCGACGAGCGCCGCCGCCACCGCCTGGCCGCCGAGATGCCGGCCGCCCTCGACCGCGGCGAGTTCACCCTGCACTACCAGCCCCTCGTGCGGCTCGCGGACGGCGAGGTGATCGGCGTCGAGGCGCTGGCCCGGTGGGAGCGGCCCGGCGCGCCCGGCCCGCTGCAGTTCATCCGGATCGCCGAGCGCACCGGCCTGATCCGGCGGCTCGGCCGCACCCTGCTCGAACAGGCCTGCCGCCAGGGCGCCGCGTGGCGCCGCGACGGCCGCGACCTGCTGATCAGCGTCAACCTGTCCCCGGTCCAGCTGGGCGACCCCGGCCTGGTCGGCTCGGTGGCCGACATCCTGCACCGTACGGGCCTGCCCGCCGGCCGCCTCCAGCTCGAGATCACCGAGACGGCCGAGGCGCTGCCGCACCGCTCGGCGCTGGCCGCCCTGGGCGACCTCGGCGTCCGGCTGGCCCTGGACGACTTCGGCACCGGCTATTCCAGCCTGGCCGTCCTCACCGCACTGCCGTTCACCGAGGCCAAGCTGGCCGCCGAGTTCCTGGCCGGGGCGGGCCGGGGCCGCGTGCTGCGCCACATCATCGAGGCCTGCCACGCGATGGGCATGACCATCACGGCCGAGGGCATCGAGACCGCCGACCAGCAACGCGCCCTGCGCGACCTCGGCTGCGACCACGGCCAGGGCTACCACCTGGGCCGCCCCGCGCCGCCGTCGGTCCCGTGAGCGTCCGGCCCGCGGA
This sequence comes from Actinoplanes sp. NPDC021490, assembly GCF_055562135.1. Taxonomy (NCBI): domain Bacteria; kingdom Bacillati; phylum Actinomycetota; class Actinomycetes; order Micromonosporales; family Micromonosporaceae; genus Actinoplanes; species Actinoplanes sp. NPDC021490. Next base: position 275,011 of record NZ_JBVHFW010000014.1, on the reverse strand, counting down.
GCCGATAGTGTCGGGCCCGTCGAAACAGCATGCCGGGGGAGAAAAGCCGTGCCGAACGAGCTCATGCAGATCCAGGCCGAGGACGGCAGCGCCGTGCTCCTCGAGATCGACGCGCCCGACGCCGGGTTCGGTGAGGTCTCGTTCGACGGCAAGGTCTTCAAGTCCCGCGAGACGCTCGAGGCCGCCCTGTACGGGGTGCGCAGCATCGCCCTCAAAGCGCTCGACACGTTCCGGGCCGGCGAGAGGGCCGGCGAGTCGCCCGGCGCGAGCCGTCCCGACACGGTCGAGCTGGAGTTCGGGGTGAAGTTCAAGGCCGAGGCCGAGTCCGCGGTCTTCGCGCGCACCGCTTCCGAGGGCCACATCGTCGTCCGGCTGTCGTGGTCGGACCGCAGCAGCCAGCCGGTGGGCCGCCCCTATCTCGAGGACGACCCGCAATAACGCGGCTCAGACCGGCTCGCTCACGAGGAACGCCGTGGCCTGCGCGGCGGAGCCCCGTTCGAGGCGGACGCCGCCGCCCCGGGTGATGAGGAAGAAGCCCGGATAGTTCACCGATTCCAGAATGAGCGCGCGGCCACCGCGGACCGGGTGGGTGCAAAAGGTGGCGTCCCGCTGATACAGCTGCGAACTGTCCCACCGGTCCAGGCGGAGCACGAAGTCGCGGTGCCGCAGGAAATAGCCGGGGAAGTTTTCCGATTCCAGCGAGACGCAGCCCGCCGAGGCCAATCCGCGCCGGACGGTGAATCGGGAATCCCGCCGTTCGTCGCGGGGGCTGCGCGAGCCGACGTCGTCGATCCGGGCCACGAAGTCGCGGTGCCGCAGCCGATAGCCCGGGTTGTCGGCGAGCGCCAGCCCGACGGTCTCGTCGACGGTCAGCCGGGCGGCCGGGGCGGTGGTCGGCGGGCGGCTGGTGGGCGGTCGCGAGGTCGGGCGGCGGGTCGTGGTGGCCTTGGTCTCGCGGCTGCGCGCGGGAACGCGGGTCACCGAGCCGGGGCCGGGACTGCTGCTGGTGACGCTGGGCGGCGGCAGGATCGGGATCGCGGCCGACGGGGCGAACGGCGGGAGGACCACCCGCTGGGCCAGGGCGGCGTCGTCGTCCCCGCCGCGCACGGCGAGCGCCGTGAGACCGGCGATCGCGATCAGCGCGCCGGTGGCCAGGGCGGCCACGGCCCGGCGGCCCGGACCGCTGCCGGCGTGCCGCCGGATCGGACCCGTCCACAATGCGGCGGAGAGGGCGGCGGCACCGCGGCGGCGGGGCGGAACAGGAGGACGGAGAGGACCTTTGGTGTCGCGATACGGCGGGACCCAGCCACCGATCCGCAACCCCTCGGGCTTATCCTCGTCGGGCATGTGAATTTCCGATCCGCGAGCCGCCGGCTAAGACATTCTTAAGCTGTCGGAAAGGCATTCTTACGGCGAAAGCCGCCAATGGCAAGTGTTCGGGCGCTTCCACAAGACGTCCACGAGAATCGAACTGTCCTCTGGTCCGGCCCGTACCACCGGGTGACGGCGCCCGGGTCCGCGGGCGCCCGCGGCCGCACCGAGGAGGCGCGATGGACGGCTCCGCCCGCCCTCCGCACACTGACGACGTCGAACCACCCCCGACGGGGGAGTATGCCCTGGTCCCCGAGTACGACACGGGGACGTACGCCGGCTCGGTCGACACGACCCCGGCCGAGCCCGAGCCGGTCGCCCTTCCCCGAATCTCGGACTACTGGCCCGACGGGGTGAAGAGGCCGGCGCCGAAAAGGCCTGAGACGCCGCCGCCGCCGGATACATCGGAGCCCCCGCGCCGCCGCCTGCGCCTGTTCGCAGTGCTGGCCGGCATCCTGCTCCTGCTCGGCGTCAGCGCCGTCGTGCTGAGCCGGCTGACCGGTCAGGACGACACCGCCCGCGAGCCCACCGGGGCCGCCGATCCCGAGATCATCGTCGGCGGCACCCCCAGCCCGCCGGTCTCGATCGAGCCGTCCCCGGCGGCCCCCTCGGCCACCGCCGGCACCACCCCGCCGTCCACTCCGCCCACGTCGGCCACGCCGCCCCCGCCCGTGGGCCCGGCGTTCGAGGCCGGCACGTTCGTGCTCGCCTCCGGCCTGACCGAGCTGAACGTGACGGTGGGCCGCCCGCCCCGCAACGGCATCGCCAAGGTCAGCTCGCCCGACGGCAGCGGCGTGGTGCCCGACGCCGATCTGGACGGCACCGACCTGCGGCTCACCGCCGAGCGCCGGGGTGACAAGGGCACCGGTGACGTCAATGTGGTGCTCGACGAGCGGATCACCTGGACGATCCGGATGGAGGGCGGCGTCCGGCGCGGCACCTTCGACATGGTCCACGGCTCGGTGCGTGACTTCTCCTTCGAGGGCGGCGCCAACCAGCTCGAGCTCACCCTGCCCCGTCAGGAACGGCAGATCGAGATCCGGATGGCCGGCGGCGTCCACGAGTGGCGCATCGGCACCGAGGGCGAGTTCAAGGTCAAGGTGCGGGTGGGCAAGGGCGCCGGCGAGATCTCGCTCAACGGCGACCGTGACGAGAGCATCGACCGGGGTGAGGTGGTGCGCTCGCGCGGTGACGACGACGAGTCGGGCGGCCTCACGATCGAGGCGGTCGGCGGCATCGGATCCCTGAAGGTCAAGCCCCTGTGACCGGAAAGCGGCTTTCCTCCAGGCGGGGTTGCGGGGAGTAAGCCCGCTTTGGGAGTCTCGCCACCAAGAGCGGGGAGGTCCCATGACCGACGATCGCCTGGACCACTTGCGTGCGCTGGCCGAGCAGGGTGAGGCCCTGGCCCGGCAGGCCCGCGCCGCCGAGCAGCGCGCCACCGGAGCGACAGCCACCGACGCTTCCGGTGCCGTCACCGTCACTCTCGACGGTGACGGCCGGGTCAGCGGCGTCGCCGTCGCACAGGGCTGGAGGCGGTTGCTGGGCTCGGAGGCCCTCGGCCCGGCGGTGATCGAGGCGGCCCGGGCGGCCACCGCGCGCCGCGTCGAGGCGTGGGGCGACGCGTACGCGGACCAGACCCCCGCCGAGTCGCCGGTGCTCGACCGGGACGACTTCAGCCGGCGCCTGCAGCAGGCGGCCGACGGTGGAGGCCCGATGTCGCCGGAGGACAGCCGGGCCGCCCTGCGCGAGCTGCTGTCGCTGGTCGAGGCGATCGATCAGGGGCTCGACGAGGTCTCGGCCGGGGTCACCGGGGCGCTCGCGGCGACCTTCGCCGGTCGCAGCCCCGACCGCAAGGTGCAGGTCACGGTGACCGGCGGCGGTGACATCGCCGACCTCACCTACGACCGGCAGTGGTTGCTCCAGGCCCACGAGATCAACATCGCCCGGCAGACGGCGGCGGCGTTCCGCGCCGCCTACGAGGAGGCCGGGCGTCACGGCGTACGGGAACTGATTGCTCGCAGCCCGCTCGGTGCGGCGCAGGAACTGCTGCGAGATCCGCCGGCGCTGGCCCGGCGGCTCCGGCTCACCGACTGATGGGGGAGCGATGACACTCAAGGCGGCCATCGACGCGCTGCACACCGACGCGGCCACCTGGGACGACTCGTCCCAGGTGCTCAGCCGCGCGGCCGAGGAAGCGGGCGCCCTGACCCTCACCGAGGGCCAGCTGTCCTGGGCGAGCCGCCCGACCGGCCTGCTCGACACGTACGCGGAGATCCAGCTCAAGGCGGCCGAACTGCTGCGGCAGGGCACCCGGGTGCAGGCCGATCTGAGCCGCACGCTCGACGACGTCGCGGTGGCGTACGAGCGGAACGACGAGGAGGCCGCCAGGCGGCTCGGGGGAGTGTGGGACGTCCGTGACTAGCCCGGCAGCCGAGGAGCAAGGCCTCCTCGACAAGATCATGTCGCTGCTCGACAAGATCGAGCAGAAGACCGACGACCTGCAGAACGCCATCAACTCGAAGCTCAAATACCTGCCCGGCTTCCTGCAGGACAAGGTCGTCTCCGGCTGGAACCGGTTCTGCGACTTCATGAAGCAGTCCTGGGACGCGCTGCGCGAGATCGTGGCCAACATGGGCTCGCCCACCAGCCTGGCCGACACCGCGAACGCGTGGAGCGACCGGGTGGGCGGCCCGGTCAGCGGGCGGGTGCAGTACGCCGAGGCCGGCCTGCTCGAGGTCGACACCAACTGGGACGGTGACGCGGCCGAGGCGTACCGGCAGACGCTGCCCCTGCAGAAAGCGGCGATGGAAAAGATGAAGACCGTGCTCAGCGACGGCATCGCGAGCGCGCTGGGCGACATGGTCAAGGGCATCTACATCTTCTGGGGCGCCCTGATCGTCGCGCTGGCCGCCCTGGTCGGCGGCATCGTCTCGGCGCTGTCCTCGTCGGCCACGATCGTCGGCCTCCCGGCCGCGCCGTTCATCGCCGGCGCCGCCGCGGCGGCCTCGGTGGCCGCGTTCGCCGCCGGTGGCATCAACCTGAAGTCGACGGCCGCCGCGGCCAACAGCACCCTGCGGCAGAAGCTGAACGACAACATCGGTTACCGCGACGGGGCCTGGCCGCCCGCCGTCACCGGCTGAGCCCGCGGTGGCCGCCAACCGTTCCACGCTGACCGTCCTGCTGGTCGTCCTGCTGCTCTGCGAGGCCGGCCTGGCCCTCATCGGCCTGCTCGCCTGGTCGACCCTGAGCGGCGACGACGGCATCGCCGGGCTGATGCTGATGGGCGAGTCGGGGGCGGCCGGGGTCGTGCTGATGATCCTGTTGCTGCTCTCGCTCCCGGGTAAGGCCGGGCTGGCCTCGCTGGCGTACGGCCTGTCCTGGCTCCGCCTGCTCGCGGTCTTCGTGGCCGGGGCGGTGCTGGTCGCGCGGGGCGACCTGACCCCCGCGTTCGCCGCCGTGCTGGCCCTGCTCGACTCGCTGATCGGGATCGTCGTCGCCGGGGCGGTGCGCAAGCGTCATGGATGACCCGCTCGTCGCCACCGCCGGTCTGTTCTGCCTGGTCGCGGTGGTGCTGGCGGTCGTCGTCGGGCTGCTGGCCGTCCGGCACCGGCGGCGGCGCGACCAGCAGCTGCAGGAATGGGCGTCGACTCACGGCTGGCAGTTCGTCACCCGGCCCGCCGTCGACTGGGGACAGCATCTGCCCGGGCGCAACCCGCACGGCGTCCGGGTGATGCTGGCCGGGCGGGTGCACGGCCGGCCGGTCATGGTCGGGGAGTACGAGGTCACCGACACCCAGGTCTCCACCGGCGCCGACGGCAACTCGGCGACCACCTCGCACACCCACCGGTACGTGGTGACGGTCGCGCTGCTCGCCCGCATGCAGCCCCCGGTCAGCGTCTCGGCGCGCGGGCGGCTTTCGCGGGCCAAGGCCGGGCTGCTCGGCCCGGGCGACACGGCCAGCGGCGATCCCCGGTTCGACAAGGCGTTCCGCATCCGCGGCGTCCCGGGCCCGTGGCTCACCCCTCAGCTGCGCGCCGCGCACCTGGCCGATGAGGTGCCCCTGCCGTGGACGGTGTCGGACCAGCAGCTGATCACCTGGACCGAGGGCTCGCTGCGACCCGCCCCCGTCATCGATCCGGTCCTGCGGCTGGCGCATCTGCTCGACGGCGCTTGACCTCGAGTGCCCTCGAACACCTAGCGTTCGCAACCATGCAGACCATCGAACTGGGCCGGACCGGACAGCACGTCAGCGCGATGGCGCTCGGAGCGATGCAGATGGGCGGGGCCACCAGCGAGCCCGACTCCGGACGCATCCTCGACCGCTATCTCGAGGCCGGTGGCTCCTTCATCGACACCGCGAACTGCTACGAATGGTGGCGTCACCCGGGCACCCGCGGCGGGCAGAGCGAGGAACTGCTGGGCCGCTGGATGCGCGACGGCAACAAGCGCGACCGGGTCTTCCTCGCCACCAAGGGCAGCGCGGTGCCGGTCTTCTCGCCCGACCTCTGGGACGCCGACGGCAACCCGGACTGGGACCTGGCCCGCCGCACCTTCGAGGGCGCGGGCGCCGCCACCCTGCGCGGCGCGCTCGACGGCAGCCTGCGCCGCCTGGGCACCGACCACGTCGACCTCTACTACGTCCACGTCGACGACCGGAGCACCCCGCTCGAGGAGACCCTGGAGGTGCTGCACTCGTTCGTCCAGCAGGGCAAGGTCCGCCATCTCGGATGGTCCAACGTGCGGACCTGGCGGCTCGAACGCATCCGGCAGCTCTGCGCCCGCCACGGCTGGAGCCTGCCCGTCGCCGTCCAGCAGCAGCACTCGTACCTGCGGCCCAACGCCGCTTCGGATTCGGCCGGGATCGTCGACGGCGAGCAGCTCGACTATCTGGCCGAGCACGACGACCAGACGCTGGTCGCCTATTCGCCGATCCTCAAGGGCGTCTACGGCAGCGCCGCCAAGCGCGACGGCCACTGGATGATGGACAACTACACCGGTCCCGACGCCGACGCCCGCCTTGCCGCCGTGGCCGAGGTCGCCGCCGAGGCCGGTGTCACCCCGAACCAGCTCGTCCTGGCCTGGCTGCTGCACCAGAGCTCGCCGCGCGTGCTGCCGCTGATCGGCCCCCGCACGCTCCAGCAGTTCGAGGACTCGCTGCCCGCCCTGGACGTCAAGCTCACCGACGACCAGCTCACCCGCCTGACCAACGCCAAAGCCTGAAACCACACCGCGGACGTACGCCTCGCCGGCCGGGACAACCGCACCATCGCCAACCCGCTGCCCCTCGCGATCACCGCGGGGGGCAGCGCCGTTGCGCGGGCGGCGGCCGTGGCGTTTAGCCATCAACCTCTACTTGAGAGTTACCTTGAGGTTGACCTTGAGGGTTACCGCAAAAGTCCAGCTCAGAGCCCCTACGCGAACCGCTGGTCGATCCAGGCCGCGACCCGGTCGGCCGAGTCGATGACAGCCTGGTCGTGGTCGCGGCCCTCCAGCTTGTCGTAGCGCACCGGGGCGCCCTCGAGCTGCTCGACCAGGATGTCGGTCAGGGCCGCCGGCACGATCGCGTCGTTCGTCCCCTGCACGATGAAGGCCGGCGCGGTCAGCGGCGTCTGCGCCGGGTCGACGTACTGAGCCAGCTTCTCCACCCACGCCTCGGGCAGCTTGTCGCCCTTGAGCAGCTTCAGCGGCGGGGCGTAGGCCGCGAGGATTTCGTAGAGGCATTCGTTCCGCAGCACCTCTCCCTTGGCCAGGGCCGCCCCGGTCAGCACGGTCTCCGGCTTGAACGACGGCTCCACGGCGTTCAGCCCGTAGAGGGCCATGGCCATGAAGCCCTGCCCCTCGGTGCCCGGGATCGCCTCGGCCAGCGCGCGGGTCTGGCTGGTCGGCGCGATGCTCACCGTCCCGCGCAGCTGCAGGCCGCCGTCGTACCCGCCCGCGAGCTGATTGGCGAACAGCGCGCCCTGCCCGCCCTGCGAGTGCCCGTCCACCACGTACTGCCGGGACAGGCCGTCGTCGAGGTGCCGCGCGGCCCGCACGCTGTCGATGATCGAGCGCCCCTCACTGGCCCCGATCAGATAGGGGTGCGGCCCCGGCGTCCCCAGCCCCGGGTAGTCCGGCGCGGCCACCGTCCAGCCGCGCTCCAGCAGCGACGCGACCGCGACTCGGGCCTCCGGCCAGAACACGTCGTCGTGGCCCGACGGCGCACACCGATCGGCGATCCCGGTGGTGCCGTGGGCCCACACGACCGTCTTGTTCTTCTTGTTCTTCAGCGGCGTCAGCACGAGGCCCGAGGCCAGGATCCCCTTCCCCCGTACGTCCGTGGTGGCGTACCGGATCTGCTTGGCCCGGGCCAGCGTCCGGAGCCCCTCGGGCAGCGCCCGCGGCGCCGAGCTGACGATCGATCCCGGCTCGGGCGCCGGTCCGGTGGAGGCAGGCCAGTGGAACACGTGCGCCGGACCGAACCGGTCGGTCGGGACGTCGGCCATCGCCCGCGGCGCGGCGACGGTGAAGGCGGCGCCGCCAGCCAGCGTGGCGGCGAGAATTCGAATGATCAGCACCCGATGGTTGTATCCGGGCAAACCGGTCGAACCGCGCAACGCTCCGGGCCCGATCGGGTGATCATCGGGCCTGGATGATGCATCGACGCGCCGGCGAAGTGCAGCCCAGTGCAGCCCGGCGCAGCCCGGCGCAGTGCAGTGCGCCGCGAAGGCATCTCCGCTCCGGCGGCATAGCGCGGGTCACAGCCGGAAATGCCCCTCCCGCGACGGGTGTTCTGCTGGCTGTGATCGACAGGACGGCGACGGTGGTGGTGATCGGCGGGGGCCAGTCCGGCCTGTCCGCGGCCTACCACCTGGCACGGCGCGGCTTCCGCAGCGCGCTCGAAGAAAACGAACGTTCGTTCGTGGTGCTCGACGCCGAGCCCGCGGCCGGGGGAGCGTGGCGGCACCGCTGGGAGTCGCTGCGAATGGCCACCGTCAACGGCATCTTCGACCTCCCCGGGCTGCCCCAGCCTCCGCTAGATCCGGCCGAACCCAGCCGCACGGCGGTCCCGCGCTACTTCGAGGCCTTCGAACGCACCTTCGAGCCCCCGATCCTGCGCCCGGTCCGGGTTACCGGCGTCTTCGACAAGGGAGGCGAAGGAGACAGGGGAGGCCGGGGAGGCGAGCGAAACAAGGAAGGCCGGGGAGGCGAGGGAGACAGGGAGGGCCGGGGAGGCGCAGGAGGAGGCCGGGGAGGCGAGGGGGACAAGGGGCCGGGAGGGCTGCTCGTCGAGTCGAGCGTCGGTCGCTGGCAGACCCGGGCTGTCATCAACGCCACCGGCACCTGGACCAACCCGGTGCGCCCGCACTACCCAGGCCAGGACACGTTCACCGGCCTCCAGGTGCACACCCACGACTACGTGTCCGCCGACCAGTTCGCCGGGATGCGGGTCGCGGTGGTCGGCGGCGGCATCTCGGCGGTCCAGCAGCTCGAGGAGATCTCCCGGGTCGCGACCACCTTCTGGTACACGCGGCGCGAGCCGGTCTTCCGCGCCGACGGGTTCGAGCCCGAGGGCGCCGGGCGCGAGGTCATCGCCAAGGTGACCGCGGACGTCGAGGCGGGCCGCCCCACCGGCAGCGTCGTCTCCTACACCGGCCTGCTGCGGACCCCGTTCGCCGCCGCCGCCGGAAGCCGGCGCCGGCCCATGTTCACCGCGATCGAGCCGCACGGCGTACGGGAAGCGGACGGGTCCGTGACGACCGTCGACGCCATCGTGTGGGCCACCGGGTTCAAGGCCGCCCTGTCCCACCTGGACCCGCTCGGCCTGCGCAACGAGTCCGGCGGCATCCGCATGATCGGCACCCAGGTCGCCGCCCACCCGCGCGTGCACCTGATCGGTTTCGGCCCGTCCCAGTCGACGGTCGGCGCCAACCGGGCGGGCCGCGAGGCCGTGGCCGGGCTGGTCCGATACCTTACGGCCGCGGAGCGATCCGCACGCTGATGCTCTTCACGTGCGAGTAGTGGTTCAGCGCCTCGATGCCCTTCTCCCGCCCGTACCCGCTGGCCTTGTGCCCGCCGAACGGCATCTGCACCGACTGGGTCGACCACGAGTTCACGTAGACCTGACCGGCCTCGATCGCCCCGGCGACCCGGAACGCGCGGGAGATGTCGGCCGTGAATACGCCGCCGACCAGCCCGTAGTCGCTGTCGTTGGCGATCGCCACGGCCTCGTCCTCGGTGTCGAACGGGATGACCACCAGAACCGGGCCGAACACCTCCTCGCGGGCGATCGTCATGTCGTTGGTGACCCCGGTGTAGATCGTCGGCTCGACGTGTCGCCCCTCGCCGGCGACGCCCCCGGCCACCGCCTCGGCGCCTTCGGCCTCAGCCACCGACAGATAGTGGCGTACGGTCTCGAACTGCTTCTCGGTGATCATCGGACCGACCTCGACCCGCCGCGCCGCCTCCCGCACGAGGGCGACGAACGAGTCGTGGATCGACCGTTCGACCAGCAGCCGGGTGCCCGACGAGCACACCTGCCCCGCGTTGGTGGTGAACGCCCGCACGGCCTCGGACGCCGCGAACGGCAGGTCGGCGTCGGCGAAGACGATGGTGGCCGACTTGCCGCCCAGTTCGAGGGTGAGCGGCAGGATGCGGTCGGCGGCGATCCGCCCGATGGCCCGCCCGACCGGCACCGAGCCGGTGAACGCCACCTTGCGGACCAGGGGGTGCTCGACGATCGCCGTCCCCACGGTCGCGCCCGGCCCGACGACGACGTTGAGCACGCCGGGCGGCAGGCCCTCCTCGGCCGCGAGCCGGGCCAGCTCCACGGTCGTGCCCGACGTGACCTCGGCCGGCTTGACGACCACGACGTTGCCCGCGGCCAGGGCGGGGGCGACCGCGCGGGCGGCCTGGTTGAGCGGCAGGTTCCAGGGGGTGATGATGCCGACCACCCCGTACGGCTCCCGGACCGTGTAGACGTGCAGGTCGGGGCGCACGTCGAGGACGTCCCCGGCGGGCAGGTGCACGAGCGAGGCGTAGAACTCGAAGTATTCGGCCGCGCCGCGGATCTCGGCCTCGGCCAGCGCGGCCGGCTTGCCCGTCTCGGCGCACTCCAGCCGGGTCAGCCCCTCGACGTCGGCGATCATCCGGCGGGCGATCGCCATCAGCACCCGCCCCCGGTCGAAGGACGCCATGTGCCGCCAGTTCCCGAGGGCCGAGGCGGCGGCGCGAACGGCGGTGTCGACAGGATTCACGGCAGGCCTCCGAGCAGCTAGTGTGTATGACTGTCATACAATCACGAGAGGGAGTGGCGATGGAAGCCAGCGCTGTGGTGACGGGGGCGGCCCGGGGCATCGGACGTCAGGTGGTCGAGCGTCTGCGGCAGACCGGCTGCCGGGTCGTGGCGGTCGACATCTCTCCCGAGGTCAACGACCTGGCCGAGGCCGGCGGGGTCGTCCCGCTGGTCGCCGACGTGACGGCGGCGGGCACACCGGCGGCGGCGATCGACCGGGCCGTCTCCGAGTTCGGCCGGCTCGACCTGCTGGTCAACAACGCGGCCCGCTTTCTGCGCCGGCCCGTCCTGGAGACCACCGACGACGACTTCGACGCCCTGTTCGCGACCAACGTGCGCCCGGCCTTCCGGTTCGCCCGGGCGGCCCTGCCCCACCTGGCCGAGTCCCGGGGCTGCATCGTCAACACGGCCTCGATCTCGGGTCTGGTCGGCATCGCCAACCAGAGCGTCTACGCGATGACCAAGGGCGCCATCGTGCAGCTCACCCGTCAGCTGGCGATCGAGTGGGCCGGCCGGGGCGTCCGGGTCAACGCGGTCGCGCCGGGGGCGGTCGACACCGGGTTCATGGACGAGGCCCGCGCGGCCGACCCCGACCCGGCGGCCAGCCTGGCCACGACCCTGGGCAACCACCCCATCGGACGCGTGTCCACGCCCGACGAGGTGGCTCGCGCGATCGTCTTCCTGGCCGCGCCGGAGTCGGGCGGGATCACCGGCACGATCCTCAGCGTCGACGGCGGTTACGTCGCCCGCTGAGCGGCCATCTCCTCGAGCAGGATCGGGGCGGCCGCGGTCACCCCGTGAATGCCGAGCACCGACGCGATCTCCATGACCTCGAGGATCTCGCGGGCGGTCGCCCCGTACCCGATGGCGTTCTCGATGTGCAGCTTGAGGCCCTTGACGTACAGATGGGTGGCCGCGGTGTCGAAAGCGATGTAGACGAGTTCCTTGACCTTGGGCGTCAGCGTGCCGGTGCGCCACGGCACCGACGAGAACTCGGTGTACGCCTCGAACATGTCCGGGTCGAGTTCCAGCATCTCGTCCCAGAACGAATGCCAGTAGCCCCGCGTCTTCGTGAAGCCGGCCTTGAGTTGTTCCTGCCGCTCGTCCAGCGGCGCCGGCCCGTCCCGCAGGCCCTTCTCCTCGAGCACCTCGACCAGCACCGGCACACCGATGTTCATGGCGTGGATGCCCAGGGTCGCGGAGAGCTCGAGCACCTCCATGATCTCCTGTGGGGTCGCCCCGAGGGCCAGCGCGGCGCGGATGTGCTGGCGGACGCCCGGCAGGTACATGTGGGTGGCGTTCGCATCGATCGCAATGTAGATGAACTCCTTCACCTTGGGATCGAGCACGCCGGTGCGCCACGGCACGGCCGACAGGTTGAGGTAGGCCAGGAGGAACTCGGGGTCGAGCCGCAGCACGCCTTCCCAGGTGTCGCTCCACGTTCCCCGTACGCGGATGAACTCGTCCTTGATTTCTTCCTGCCGGGCGGTCAGCGTCATCGCGGAAGCTCCTCTCGCAGCCATGTGACGATCTCGGTGTGGTCGGCCGACGGTTCCAGCGCGTCGGCGGCCCGCGCCCAGAGCGACACCGCGGCCTCCCCGAGCGGATCCGGCGTGCCGACCTGAGCGGCCAGCCCGGCGGCGATGCGCATGTCCTTGAGCATCAGGCGCAGCCCGAAGCCGGAGTCGTACGTGCCGGGCAGGACGAAGCTGGGCCACTTGTTCTCGGTCGAGCCGCTGCGCCCGCTGGAGCTGTTGAAGATGGACAGCATCGTGGCCGGGTCGAGGCCGAAGCGCTCGCCGGCCAGCATGGCCTCGCTCGTCACCAGCAGGTGCGTGGCCGACAGCAGGTTGTTGAGCGCCTTGACGGCGTGCCCGCTGCCCACGTCGCCGGCCCGCGTGGTGGTGCCGAGGCAGGCGAGAACCGGTTCCACGCGCGCGAGGTCGGCGGGCGCGCCTCCGGTCATGATGGTGAGTTTTCCCGTACGGGCCCGCGCGACCCCGCCCGAGACCGGCGCGTCGAGCAGCGTGATGCCCCGCCCCGCCAGTTCCGCGGCCAGCGCGCGCGTGCGCAGGGGCTCCGACGAGCTCATGTCGACCACGATCGTGCCCGGTCCGACGTCGAGGCGGGCGACGGTCGCCTCGACGATGTCGGAGTTGGGCAGCATCAGGATGACCACGTCGGCGTCCCGCACGGCGTCGTCCAGGTTGTCGGCGGCGGCGTGGCCCAGCGCCAGCCGGGCCTCCGGGGACACGTCGTAACCCCGTACGGGAAAACCGGCCTGAATCAACAGCGACGACATGGGACCGCCCATGTTGCCGAGGCCGATGAACGCGATCGTCGTCATGCCACCTCCTCGGCCCAGTGGGTCGGGCCGAGCGAGATGGCCAGGTGGGTCATGGAGGAGCCGGGGGCGGCGCCGTGCCAGTGCCGTTCCCCGGGCGGCACCCAGACGATGTCGCCGGGCCGGATGGTCCGCGGCTGCTCGCCGTCGGGGCAGACCAGACCGATCCCGGACACGACCTGCAGGATCTGGCCGTGCTCGTGGTGGTGCCAGAACGTGCGGGCGCCCGGGGCGAAGGTCACGGTGGCGATGGTCGTGCCGTCGGTGGCCGGCAGCGCGGTCTCGAACCACACCTCTCCGCTGACGGTGGCGCGCTGCTCGGCCGGGTCGCGCTCGCCGGGGTGCACGATCTTCATGCCGCATCCTCCTGGGTGTGCAGCCGGACGCCGCCGGAGAGATCCCCGATGGCGTCGACGACGGTGTTGCTGATCTCGTCGGCGTAGCCGAGCGCGCGGGCCATGCCGAAGCTGGCGAGGGGCCCGGCCGAGTTGGGGCTGGCCACGCCGAGCCGGGCCACCAGCTCGACGTAGAGGTTGACGTCCTTGAGCATCAGCGTGTTGGTGAGCCCGCCCTTGAGGTAGTCACCATGGATGATCTTGGGAAAGCGGTTCTGGGTGGCGAAGTTGACGCCGGAGCTCGCGTTGAGCACGGCGAGCAGCGTCTCGAGGTCGAGCCCGGCCTTCTTGCCCGCCACCATCACCTCGGCCGTGGCCGACAGCGCGATCGCGTTGAGGAAGTTGTTGAGCAGCTTGACCGTGTGCCCGGCCCCGCTCGGCCCGCAGTGGAAGATGTGCGCCGAGAACAGGTCGAGCACCGGCCGCGCCCGCTCCAGCGCGCCGGCGTCGCCGCCCACCATAAGCGTCAGCGCGCCCTTCTCGGCCGCCGCGGCGCCCCCGGAGATGCCCGCGTCCAGATAGGCCGCCCCGCGCCCGGCGAGCAGTTCGTGCAGCCGTACGGTCGAGTCGGGCGCCGCCGTGGACAGGTCGACCACGATCGAGCCGTCCCGGGCGTGCGGCAGGAGGTCGTCCATCACCGCCTCGACGACGTGGCTGTCGGGCAGCGAGAGCAGCACGATGTCGCTGCCTTCGGCCACGCCGGCGACCGACGCGGCGGGCTTGGCGCCGGCCGCGGTCACGTTCTCGTCCCGGACGTCGTAGCCCAGCACCTCGTGCCCGGCCCGCACGACACACGCGGCCATCCGCCCGCCCATGTTGCCCAGTCCCACGAAGCCGATTCGCATCAGCGTTCCTCTCCGATGGTGGCGGCCAGGCCGGCCAGCGGGCCCGCTTCGATCGGGGTGAAGCGGCCCAGCGTGTCCGGGTCGTGGCCGCTGACGATGTGGTCGGCGCCCATCCCGCGGATGCGGTCGAACCCCGCGTACATGCCGATCAGATCGGCGACCTGGGTGAAGGGCATGTTGCGGTCCAGCTCCTCGTAGTAGTGCACCGCGTCCGAGGCGAGCAGCACGACTCCGGCCGTGGTGTCGACCAGGACCACGCTCTGACCGGGCGTGTGGCCGCCGATCCGCAGGACCCGTACGCCCGGGGCTATCTCGGTCTCGTCGGTGAACGTCCGCAGGCGCGGCCCGGCCCGGCGCAGATGGTCGATCTCGGCGTCCTCGACGGAGTGGTGCACGAGCGTGCGGCTCGCGTAGGGGCCGGTCCAGAAGTCGTACTCGGCCGCCGCGACAGTCACCGGTGACACGGGAAACAGGTCCAGGTTGCCGATGTGGTCGTAGTGGGCGTGGGTGACCACGACCGGCGGCCCGGCGGCCCGGTCGACCCCGAGGGCGTCGAACGCGGCGGCCGGCTCGACCAGCGTGGTGCGCTTGCGGGCGGCGCCACCCGCGGCCGAGAACCCGGTGTCCACCACGATCGTGCGCTCGGCGTTGCGGACGACCCAGAAGAAGTAGTCCATGCCGATCGGGCCGTCCGGCTCGCCGTACAGGTGGTAGTTGAGATAGACGTCGCTGCGCACGGTCTGCCGGGTGCCGTACTTGACGATCGTCACTTCGTACGGGGTCATGACAACAGCAGCTGCCCGGCGTTCGTGCCGACCAGCCGCCGGATGTCGTCCTCGCCCAGGCCCGCGTCGAGCAGCCCGCGCACGGCCCGGCGGAACAGCGTCACCGGCAGCGGGTTGTTCTTCTGCCCCGAGTCCGACGACAGCACGGTCCGCTCGACGCCGACCTCCTTGATGAAGGTGAGCAGCTCGTCGAGGTCGCGGCGGCGTTCCTCGCGGCCGAAGTACATGACCACGCAATGCTCGATGGTGACCCCCTTGCGGGCCCAGGCGACGGCCTGCTCGACCGACGCGCCGACCACGAAGATGGGGTGGTTGACCACGATGCGGCCGACGCCGGCCTCGAGCGCGGCGTCGATCAGCGCGGACGACTCCTCGACGCCGAGGTGCCCGCAGGTCAGCACCGCGTCCTCGGCGGCGATCACCGACAGGATGTCGCGCACCTCGGGCAGCACCGCGCCCCGGTCGTCGAGGATCGTGATGATCTCGTTGGGGCGCAGCTCGACCTCGGAGGTGGGGAAGCCGGTGTCGTGGTGCTCGTGATGCTTGACGTGGGCGTTGGAGGAGAGCGTGGGGAACCACACCATCCGCCCGCCCATCCGCAGAGCCAGTTCCACCGCGTACGGGTTGAGCCCGCCCACGGTCCGGTTGAGCGCCACCCCGCCGTAGACCTCGGTGGACAGCTCGGCCAGCCCGGCCGCCCGCAGGGCCAGGATGTCGGTGACCATGCTGTGGTGGTGCGACTTGGCGACGATCGCCCGGAAACCGGCCTGTGACGCGTCGCGGGCCGCGTCCAGGATGCTCATCCGGCGCGGGAACGGGCTCGGCCCGGGGTGCTGGTGCAGGTCGACCGCCCCGGCGAGGAGGCTGTCGGCCTGCTCGTCGGGCTGCCGGTTGTCGGATTCGGTGGTGAAGCCGTAGTCGACGTTCATCGTGTTCCTCACTCGCTCACCAGGACTTGGTCTTCGGGCCGCCAGTGGGCGACGACCCGCGTGCCGGGGCTGACCTCGGCCGGCGAGCCCACGGGCAGCACCGCGCAGCCGACCGAGTCGTCGTCGAAGGCCAGCTCGATCCGGTAGTACGTGCCGTAGAAGGAGACGTCGGTGACCGCCGCCGGAGCGACGTTGCTCCCGGCGGGCACCGACGTCTCGTCGAAGGCGATCCGCATGCGCTCGGGCCGCACGATCAGCGCCTGCTGCTCGGTGCCGTCGCCCGGATCGGGGACGGTCCACTTGCGGTCGTGCCACTCGTAGACGTCGGCCGGCCGATAGCGGCCCGCGAAGACGTTGGACTCGCCCAGGAACCGGGCCACGAACCGCGTGGTGGGCCGGTGGTAGAGCTCGGCCGGTGTGCCCACGGCGACGATCCGGCCCTGATCGAAGATGGCGATCCGGTCGGACAGTGTCATCGCCTCGTCCTGGTCGTGCGTCACGAAGACGAAGGTCAGGCCCAGCTCGTCGTGCAGGCGCTTGATCTCGCGCTGCAGCGACTGGCGCAGCTTGCGGTCGAGCGCGCTGAGCGGCTCGTCGAGCAGCAGCAGGCTGGGGGAGAAGACGACCGCGCGGGCCAGCGCGACCCGCTGCTGCTGACCGCCGGACAGTTCGTGCGGGCGCCGCTCGCCCATGCCGCCCAGGTCGACCAGGTCGAGCGCCTCGCCGACCAGCTTGGCCGTCTGGGCCGCCGGAACCTTGCGCTCGCGCAGCGGGAAGGCGACGTTCTGGGCCACCGTCAGGTGCGGGAAGAGCGCGTAGTTCTGGAAGACCATGCCGAAGTTGCGCTTGTGGGCCGGCGTACGGGAAATGTCTGTGCCGTTGAGTTCGATGCGGCCCGACGTGGGTTCGGTGAAGCCGACGATCATGTTCAGCGTCGTCGTCTTGCCCGAGCCGCTCGGTCCCAGCAGCGTCAGGAACTCGCCCGGCTGGATCTCCAGGTCGATGTGGTCGACCGCCGGAGTGCCCGAGCCGTACTGCTTGGTCAGGCCGGCCAGCTGGACCCGGGCCCCGCGGGCCGCGTTCTGGATACTCATCGGGTCCCCTTCTTCGAGCCACGCGCGCCGGCGAGCTGCGCCAGCAGGATCGGAACACTGACCAGCACGACCATCAGGCTCGAGGCCGCGGAGATGGTGGGGTCGATCTGGATGGTGATGCTGTTGAACATCTGGACCGGGAGCGTGATCGCGCCCGGCGCCTGGAGGAACAGGGCGATGACGACCTCGTCGAGCGACGACACGAAGGCGAGCACGGCGCCGGAGAGGATGCCCGGCAGCACCAGCGGCAGCGTCACGCGCCGGAACGCCGAGACCGGACCGGCGCCGAGACTGGCCGCCACGGCCGGCAGCCGGTGGTCCATGCCCTGCAGCCGCGCGGTCACCGCGATCACCACGAACGGCAGCGCCATCGCGGTGTGGGCCAGGATGATGCCGAACAGCGTGCCGTTCAGGCCGGTCTGCAGGAACGCCGAGAACACCACGAGAGCGACCAGGATGTGCGGGACGATCATCGGCGAGAGCAGGAACCCGTTCACCGGGCCACGCCAGCGGGGCCGGAGCCGGGCCAGGCCGAACGCGGCCATCGTCCCGAGCACGGTCGCGATGATCGCGACGTAGACGCCGACCTGCACGGTGTTCAGGATCGCCGCGGTCCAGGCGGGCGAGGTGAACAGGTTCTCGTACCAGCGCAGCGACCACTCGTCCGGCGGGAACTGGAAGGTCTCGGCGGCCGAGAAGCTCATCGGGAAGATCACCAGGGTCGGGGCGACCAGGATGACGGCGACGACCGTGGTGTGGATCCGCAACCACGGGCGTACGGACCCTTGCCGCCCGGTCGAGCCGGTGCGGGCGGGCTGGCCACCGGCCGCCACGACGGCCACGTTCTGCCCGGCCAGCCGGCGGCTGAGGCCGAGCACCAGCAGGGTGACGATCAGCAGGAAGATGCCCATGGCGCCGGCTCCGCCGAAGTCGAGCAGTTCCTTGGCCCGCACGTTGATGACCTGGGCAATCATGGCGCTGCGGGTCGAGCCGAGCAGCGCCGGAGTGACGTAGAAGCCCAGCGAGAGCACGAAGACCAGCGACATGCCGGCCACCACCCCGGGCGTGGACAGCGGCAGATAGATGCGGCGGAACGCCCGGGCCCGAGGCGCGCCCAGGCTTTGACCGGCGGCGACCAGGCGGCCGTCGATCTGCGACATCGAGCTGTAGAGCGGCAGCACCAGGAACGGCAGCAGCACCTGGGTCATCGAGATGCCGACGGCCAGCGGAGTGCCGAGCAGGCGTACGTCCCCGAGGCCGAGCGGGGTGAGGATCTTCTGCACCACGCCGCCGTCCTGCAGCAGTACGAGCCAGGCGAAGTTGCGGGCCAGCATGCTCGTCCAGAACGGCACCAGGACGATGGTGACGAGCACCGCGCGCATCGTCGGCCCGACCAGGGTCATCGCGTACGCGTAGGGATAGGCCAGCAGCACGCCGGCCACCGACACGATTCCGGCGATCAGCAGCGTCCGCCCGAGCACCTTGACGGTGTAGCCGTCGGTGAACAGCGAGGCGTAGTTGCCCAGCCCGGTCTCCGGCTCGGTGAAGCTGTCGGCCACCAGGCTGGCCAGCGGCACGACGAACAGGACGATCAGCGCGATCAGCGCCGGCGCCAGGAGGAGCCAGCCCGGGGAGCGCCGGGTCCGCCCGGCCGGGGCCGCCCCGGTGCGCCCGGCCGGGGGCGCCTCCGGAGCGGCGGTCGAGACTGCCATGATCAGCCGACCTTCCAGCTGGTCCACCGCTTGACCAGGGCGTCGGTGTTGTCGATCCACCACTGCTTGTCCTGCTCGAGCGTGCGGCCGCGGTCGGGCAGGAAGGCGTTGAACTTCTTCTGCTCGTCGGTGTATCCGACCGAGTTGAGGTCGATCTCGGGCCGCGACGGGGCGGTGCCGGTCAGCTTGGCGTACGCGATCGACTGCGCGGGCTCGGTGACGAAGGCCAGCATCTCCTGGGCGAGGTCCTTGTGCGGGGCGCCCTTGGGAATGACCAGCGCGCCGATGTCGGTGGTGTTGAAGTCCCACACCGGCACCAGGTTGGCCCCGCTCTGCGCCGAGACGATCGTGCGGGCGGTCACCGTGAGCACCATGCTGGCCTGCTTGTCGACCATGGCCTGCTGGATCGCGCCGTAGCTGGGCGCGAAGACCAGCGAGTCCTTGATCGTGTCGATCTTCTTGAACGCGCGGTCGAGGTCGAGCGGGTAGACCTGGTCGGGCGCCACGCCGTCGGCCACCAGCGCGGCCTCGAACAGGCCGGCCTTGGGGTAGTCGTAGACGACCCGCTTGCCCGGGAACTTCTTGGTGTCGAAGAAGTCGTTGATCTTCGTGGGCTTGTCGCCGGGGTAGAGGTCGGCGTTGTAGCTGAAGATGTTGGCGTAACGGTAGGTCGGCACGAAGCAGTCGCCCGTCGTGCCCTCGGGGAATTTGCTGCGGTCCAGGGCCGGGTTGTCGAGTTTCTCGAACAGCTCGCCGCAGTAGGCGCCGGCGTAGATCCAGCTCATGTTGGCCAGGTCCCAGATGGTCTTGCCGGACTTCACCATCGTGCGGACCTGGGCCTGCTCGGCCGGGCTGATGTTGGTGAACTTGGTGCCGGTCTTGGTGGTGAACGGGACCTGCAGGGCGTTCTTCTCGTCCTCTTGGAACTGGCCGCCGGTGCTGGCCCAGGTGAGCGCCTTGCCGCCGTCGTCGCCGCCCGAGTCACCGCCCGCGCCGCAGGCCGAGATCAGCAGGGTGGCCGTCGCTATCGTCGCCAGAAATCGGTATGTCTTCATGGTTATCGCCTTCTCCTCTTCGAGAATCCGCGCACGGTGCATCGGGACGGCGAGCCGTCCGGTCGTTCCGCCCCGGGAAGGGGCGCACAAGTCTGGGGTGTCTCAGTCGAGCGGACTGACCATCCGGCGGCTGATCGTCTCGGCCCCGGCCAGCAGGGCGCGGGCGACCTCGGTGTCGGTTCCCTCGGGTACGAACTGGGCGATGTCGACGGCGGCGAGCGTCGCCACGACCTGACCTCCCGGATCCCGGACGGCGGTCGCCACGGCGCTGATGCCGTTCTGAGGGCTGCCGCGGAAGGCGATCCCGGTGCGGCGGACCTCCGCGAGCTCCGCCTCGGTCGCGTTGACCGGCGGGGCCCCCTCGCGGAAGCGGTAGTAGGACTCGTCGCGGAAGGCCCAGAACACCATGGTCTGGGCCGCGTCCGGGCCGAGCTGACTGCCGACCGCTATCGAGACGTGGGCCGTACGGCTGCTGTCCTCGCGCACCTGCGCCACCACGGGGCAGATGCCGTTCCAGACGCTGAGCACGACGGTCAGCCGCACCCGGTCGCTGAGGTCGTCCATGACCGGGCCGGCCAGATCGAGCACCCCCAGCCGGGACAGCGCCATCGTGCCCAGCTCGGCCAGCAGCACCCCGAACTCGTACTGGTTGCGGTCGCGGCGCTGCAGGAGCCCGTGGTTCTCCATCGAGGCCAGATAGCGGTGGGCGGTGGACTTGCCGACGCCCAGCTCCTCGGCGGCCGACACCAGATCGATGGTGTCGTGGGTCGCGAGCAGCCGGAGCAGCTGGGCCACCCGGGCCACCACCTGGAGGTCGCCGCTGGCGATCTCGAGCCCGTCGGCGCGCGGCCCTCGAGAGGTGCTCGTCATGCGTCCTCCTTGCCGTCATCCCGCATTGCGGGGTGGCCGTCCGGAAATCCGGTACCAGGAATCTAGGTGATCCATCCCGCGGCATGTCAAGGTCCACGGGTGATTTCCTGTCGACTACCCCGAAGTTAAATTCCGGCGATGACAGGATTGTACGATTGACATACAATCGCAGGCCGAGCGAACGACTGTTATCGGAGGTGGGACATGCGCGGACTGTCGGGCAAGGTCGCGGTGGTGACCGGCGCGGCCGGCGGAATCGGTGCGGCCACGGCCCGCCGGCTGGCCGCGGAGGGCGCCCACGTCGTCGCGGTCGACCTCGACGAGCAGCGCGTGCGCAAGCTCGCGGAGTCGCTGCCGGTGGAGTCCCTGGGGGTGGCGGCCGACGTCTCCGCCGAGGCCGGGGTGGACGGCTACCTGAGCGCCGCCGCCGAGCATTTCGGCCGCGTCGACCTGCACCACCTCAACGCGGGCGTTCCCGGCTCGTTCGCCACCCTGCCCGAGTTGACCGTGGCCGAGTTCGACCAGGTCATGGCGGTCAACGTCCGCGGCGTCTTCCTCGGCGTCCGCGCGGCCTTCCGCCGGTACGCGGCCCAGGGCACGGCGGGCAACATCGTGATCACCGGCTCGATCGGCAGCCTGCGCGGCAGCGCCGATCTGCTGGCCTATCAGACGTCCAAGCACGCGGTGCTGGGCATTCTCAAGGGCGCGGCCATGTACGGCGGGCCTCTGGGCGTACGGGTCAACGCGGTGGCCCCGGGCATCGTGCCGACCGACCTGTTCGCGGCCACCCCCGATGTGGCCGGCGGCAAGGACGACATGTCCCGCCGGGCGAGCAGCACCCCGCTGCGCCGGGCGGGCACGGGCGACGACGTCGCTTCGGTGGTGGCCTTCCTGCTCAGCGACGACGCCGCCTACATGACCGGCGAAGTGGTCTCGGTCGACGGCGGCGCCAGCATCGTGAGCACCGTCCGGCCCTCGGGCGGGGCGGGCGCGTGGGACTTCGCCGCCTACGACCGGTCGCTCTACGGCCGGTAGGGGACCCCGGCCGGTTCGTTCTCCTGCCGCCACTCCGTGATGGCCTTCTCGGCCAGCCGGAACGCCTCCAGCGCGGCCGGGGCGCCGCAGTAGGCCGCGGTCTGCAGCAGAACCTCCTGGACGTCGGCTTCGGTGCAGCCGTTGTTCAGCGCGCCCCGGACGTGCACCGAGAACTCGTGCGGCCGGTTGAGCGCGGTCAGCATGGCCAGGTTGAGCAGGCTGCGGGTGCGCCGGTCGAGCCCGGGCCGCGACCAGACGTCACCCCAGCAGCTCGCGGTGACGTATTCCTGCACGACCCGGGTGAACTCGGTCGCCTTGAGCATCGACCGGTCGACGTGCGCGTCGCCGAGCACCTCGCGCCGGACCCGGTTGCCGCGTTCGAGCCTGCTTTCGTCCATGAACCGCTCCTGTCTCGTGCCTTCGAGGACAGAGACAGCGTACGACGGTCATACAATCTTGAGAAGGATCATTCTTGCTCAGTGAGTGCTTGCAGGCCGGCCAGCCCGGCCTGTTCGACGTGACGCGCGCAGGCCGCGGCGGCCGCGTCGGCGTCGTTGGCGTCGACTGTGCGCACGATCGTCCGGAGTTCCTCGACGCTGTGGTCGAGCCGCCCGGGCACGGTCATCGACAGCGAGCGCAGCACGCTCACCCGGGCGTGCAGCCCGGCCGCGACCTGCTTGAGGGCCTCGTTGCCGCTGCCCGAGAAGAGCACGTCGTAGAAGGCGTCCTTGGCTTCCAGGATCGGCTGCCCGCGATCCTTGAGCCGCTCGATCCGTTCGAGGGCGCGGGCCAGGGCCTTGCGGTGCGACGGGCCGGCGTTCTCGACGAACAGGCGCCCGGCCAGCGCCTCGAGGGCCGAGCGGACCTGATAGAGCTGCCGGGCCTCCTCGGCGCTGACGCTCGTGACCACCGTGCCCTTGTTCGGGATGGCGGTGACCAGGCCCTCGGCCGCGAGCTCGCGCAGCGCCTCGCGGATGCTGGTGCGCGAGACACCGGTCTGCTCGACCAGTTCCCGTTCGATCAGCCGTTGACCCGGAGCCAGCCGGCGGTCGATGATCGCCTGCCGGAGGTTGTCCGTGACCTGCGAGCGGATGAGGGCCGGGGCCCGCTCGACGCGCAACCCGTTGGTCTGTGTCACCGGTCCTCCTTGTGTGTTTGTCAGACATCGTACCCAGGCCTGGGCGTTGACCTCGTCGTCGTTTCAGATCGTATGACGATGCTACAATCCTGGAACACAAAAACCCTCGTGAGGAGCGTTATGGCTCGAATGGGTTTCGCTCGTCGTCTGGCCTCGGCCGACCGGTGCCTGATCGGCACCTGGCTCAAGATCCCGGCCCTCGAGCCGGTGGAGATCCTGGCCGACGCCGGCTTCGACTACATCGTCATCGACATGGAACACGCCCCGCTCACCCTCGAGTTCGCCTATCAGGCGACCGTGGTGGCCCAGGGCGCCGGCCTGTCCGTCCTGGTCCGGGTGCCCGACCGCAGCGGCAGTCACCTGCAGCGGCTGCTCGACAGCGGGGTCGACGGCATCCTCGTGCCGCGGGTGACCACCGTGGCCGAGGCCACCTCGTCGGTCCGGCAGATGCTGTTCTCGCCCGGAGGTGACCGCGGCCTGGGCAGCACCTCGCGGGCCGGGCGCTGGGGCGGGCTGTCCCGCGAGGAATACCTGCGCTTCGGCGACGAAGAGGTGCTGCGGGCGGTGCAGCTCGAGGAACGGGGCGCCGTCGAACGGGCCGAGGAGATCCTCGACGTGCCCGGGCTCAACGGGGTGTTTCTCGGCCTGGGCGACCTCGGGCTGTCCTCCGGGCTGCCCGCGTCGGACCCGGAGATCCAGAAGCTGATCGACTTCCTGCTCTCGGTGGCGCGGGCCCGCACCGTCCCGGCCGGCACCGCCGTGCAGACCCCCGAGCAGGCCCGCGCGGCCGCCGACCGCGGCTTCTCGTACGTGATGGTCAGCAACGACACCAGCCTTCTCCGGTCGGCCGCGACCTCCGCCGTCGCCGGATTCCCCGGCAAATAAGGAGAACCCCCATGGCGTTCGATTCCACCGACCTGCGCTCCACCCTGCCGTCGGCCGCCGCGGCGGCGCCCACCCCCGAGCGGTTCTCCGGCGCCGAGCACGTCCAGTTCCGTGATCTGCCCCCGGCCGAGAAGGCCGACGGCGTCTCGACCTGGTACGCCCGCGGGCAGAACTTCGTCGTCGGCTACTCCGAGCTCGACGGCACGACCACCTTCAGCCGGACCGGCCAGCCCGACGAGTACGTCGTCCTGCTGGCCGATCCCACGCTCAGCGCCACCGTCGGGGACGTCTCGGCCGAGGGCCAGACGATGATCGTGGTCCCGCCCGGCGACAGCACCGTGACCGTCACCGGTCAGGGCCGGGTGATCCGCCTGCTGACCACGCAGTCGCCCGACATCGCCGCCCTGGCCGCCAACGCCGGCTCGTACGACGAACGGCACGAGAACATCGCCCCGTACGAGCCCTGGCCCGAGCCCGTCGGCGGCTACCGCGTCCGCACCTACGACCTGACCGTCGCGCCCCTGAAGAACCCGCCGTTCCGGCTCTACCGCTGCACCACCTTCATGGTCAACTTCATCGATCCGAAGCAGGGGCCGCGGGACCCGTCGAAGATGTCGCCGCACAAGCACGACGACTTCGAGCAATGTTCGATCGTCCTGGCCGGGGAGTACGTGCACCACATCCGCTGGCCGTGGACCACCAACAAGGCCCACTGGCGCGATGATGAGCACCAGCGCGTGGTCGCGCCCTCGGTCACCGTGATCCCGCCGCCGTCGCTGCACACCAGCGAGGCGATCGGCGCCGGCACCAACCACCTGATCGACGTGTTCTGCACCCCCCGCTCCGACTTCTCGGCCATGGACGGCTGGGTGTTCAACGCCGACGACTACCCCGCGCCGGCCCCGCGATGAAGCGCCTGCGGGTGGCCATCATCGGCTCCGGAATGGGCGGGATAGCGGCCGCCGTCAAGCTTCGCCGCACGCCGGCCGACTTCGTCATCTTCGAACAGTCGGCCGGCGTCGGCGGCACCTGGTTCGACAACCGCTATCCGGGCTGCGAGGTCGACGTGCACTCGCACGCGTACTCGTTCTCGTTCCTCGAATACGACTGGAAACGTACCCACGCGACCCAGCCCGAGCTGCTGGCGTACGCCGAACACGTGGTCGACCGCTTCGGGCTGCGGCCGCACCTGCGGCTCAACACCCGCGTCACCGGCCTGGTGTGGGAGGAGTCGACCTCGACGTACACGCTGTCGACCTCGACCGGCGACACCGAGGAGTTCGACGTCGTCATCTCGGCGCTCGGCCTGCTCAGCGTGCCGCGCTACCCCGAATGGCCGGGCCTGGAGACGTTCGCCGGGCCGTGCTTCCACACCTCGCGCTGGGAGGAGCACGACCTGACCGGCAAGAACGTGGCCGTGGTGGGCACCGGGTCGACCGCCGTGCAGATCGTGCCGGCGATCGCCGCGGCCGCCGCCAAGGTGCACGTCTTCCAGCGTGAGCCCGGCTGGATCGAGCCCAAGAACGAGCGCGAGTACACCGCCCGCGAGCGGTGGATGTTCCGCAACGTCCCGCTCGCCCGCCGCCTGCACCGGGCCTGGATCTTCCACAAAGGCAACCAGCGGTTCAAGGGCTACGACGTACGTTCCCGTCGCCAGCAGCGCATGCGCGAGGTGTGCGAGCGGTTCATCGCGGGCAGCATCACCGACCCGGCCACCCGCGCCGCCGTCACACCCGGCTACCCCTGGGGCTGCAAGCGGCCGGTGCTCTCGTCGACCTTCTATCCCGCCCTCAACCGTCCCGATGTCGAGCTGGTGCCGCACTCAGTGACCAGCGTTTCCCCGTACGGGGTGACCGACTCGACCGGCACCACACGCGACATCGACGTGCTCATCCTCAGCACCGGTTTCCAACCCACGAAGTTCCTGGCCGGCCTGGACGTCAAGGGCCGGGACGGGCGCGGCCTCCACGACGTGTGGCGCGAGCGGGCCAGCGCGTTCCTCGGCATCACGGTGCCCGGCTTCCCGAACTTCTTCATGCTCTACGGCCCCAACACCAACGGCGGGGTCTCGGTCATCGCCCAGCTCGAGCGGCAGGCCGAGGTCGTCGTGCGCGCCGTCCGCCGGATGCAACGCACCCGCCGCGCGGTGGACACCTCACCCGAGGCGGCCCGCCGTTTCGTCGCGTGGGTCGACCGCCGGCTGGCCACCAGCGCCTCGGCCATGAACGCGGGCTGTCACAACTACTACCACGACCCGTCCGGGCACAACGTGACCCAGTGGCCGGCCGGGCACCTCGCCTACGCGCTCGCCACCCGGCTCCTCGACCGCCTGGGCCTGCGTCCGCGCTGAGCCACCGCCGCCTCGGTTCCGGCGGTGGCGCGCACCGCCTCAGGAAATCTCGGCCACGTGCAAGCCGTCAGGGCCGGTGACGGACGGGAAGCGGTCCCACAGGGCGGCCTCGTGGAACGGCAGGATCCGGCGGGTCTCGCCGCCGACGGCGGCCAGCATGTCGTCGGCGAAGCCGAGCCACGTCGCCGCGCTGCCGGTGGTCATGGCGATCGGCGCGAGGACGCCGTCGCCGTGCAGGCCCTCGAGGTTCTCATAGCTGTAGACGTTGTCGCCGGCGAAGATCCACGGGCCGTTCGTGTCGTTGGTGACCGCGACGACCTGGGAGCCCGCGGTGTGGGTGTCGTGGGCCGGGCGCAACTCGATGCCGGGCGCGACCGTGGCGTGACCGTCGACCAGCGTGGCGCGGCGGGCTTCGAGCAGTTGCGGCAGGCCGGCCTGGCACGAGCGGGTCAGAAACTCGAAACGGCCGGGGCGGGCGGCGTTGGCCACGTACGACTCGATCTCGCGGCGCTGGATCCAGACGTGCGCCTCGGGGAAGGCGTCGACGCACCCCGCGTGATCGAAGTGGTTGTGGGTCAGCAGCACGGTGTCGACCTGCTCGGGCCGCACACCGACGCGGGCGAGCACGTCGACCGGTGCGGCCCAGCGCGTTTCGCCGTACTTGGCGGTGAGCCGCGCATGGACGGCCGGATCGTCGAACCCGGTGTCGACCAGGATGCACCGATCGCCCGAGCGCAGCAGCCCGAAGCAGTACGGCATCCGGCGGTGACCCTCGTGGGGCTGAGCCGCGAACAGGTTGCTGGCCGGGAAACGGTCGACGTAGCCGTACTCGAGGACCGTGATCGACCAGTTCACGCCGGTGGCCGCACGTCGAACACCGCGAGCTGCCACGCGACCATCGTGTAGTAGCCGACGATCGTCACCAGCTCGAGCAGCCCCGGTTCGCCGAGCAGGCCGGCCGCCGTGCGGAACTCGTCCTCGTCGAGCGTGCCGTGGTCGAGCACGCGCACGGTGGTCCGGAAGACGCACGCCTCGATCTCCGACAGCCCGGCCGGTTCCCGTCGCTCGGCCAGCCCGGCCAGGTCGTCCGCGGTGAGCCCGGCCGCGGCGCCCGCGCGCTCATGGGCGTACAGCTCGAAGGGGCTCTTGTGATGATGGCCGACCAGCAGGATGGCGATCTCGCGAGCGCGCAGGGGCAGTTGCGAGCCGAACCGGACGGCACTGCCGATGTGTTGCAGGGCCTTGCCGAACGTCGGGCTGATGACCCAGACGGCGGGCGGTCCCTGGAGCCGCCCGTCCGGGCCGACCAGCGAGAACGGGCTGGCCGGGGCGACCCGGGGGCCGGTGGTGTAGATGTCGTACAGCGCCTTCTGCTCGGCGGTCATGGTCGCGGGGTCGACGTCGTCGATTCTCAAGCGGGCTCTCCCAGAAAGGCGCGGGGGTTGGCGGACACCATGGTGGCGATCGGGCCGGCGGGCCAGCCAAGATAGGCCAGCTGCTCGACGAAGACGCGCAGGCATTCCGGTTCGGGCGGCACCCACCGCGAGAACACGTCGGTCGTCAGGATCGAGCGTTCCGGCCCGACCGCCTGGATCGCCTCGTGCACGTCGCGGACGGTCAGGTGCCCGTCCGGGTGCAGCAGCGGCGCGTTGCTGAACTCGAGCCAGGCGCCCAGACCGGCGAGCTCGCGCAGCACGGCCGGATCCGACGTGTAGTGCAGCGGATGGGTGATCAGCAGTCGCTGCCCGATGCCCGCGCAGTACTCGGCGACGGCCCGGCTCTCCTCGATCGACGCGTGACCCGTGGCCAGGGCCAGTCCGCGTTCCCGGCAGGCGTCGATCACTTCCCGCGTACGCCCGGAGAGCGCGCCGCCCGGCTCGCACAACGCGACGGCGGTGCGGGCCGCGTACGCGTCGAACGAGGGCGCCATGCGTCCCAGCAGCGTCGAGACGTAACCGCCGCGGGCCGCGTCGGCCACCGTGCCCCAGGTCGGCAGGAACACCACCCGCGCGCCGTGCGCCGCCGCCAGCTCGACGACCGCAGCCTCCAGCCCGCCGGCCGGCGGATTGAGCGTGATGCTGCCGTGGACCGCGAACCCGTCGTCCAGGGCCTCCTGAACCGCCCGGGCCCGGTCGGTTGTCGCCCATAGATGCGACTTGAGAACCCACCCCGCCATCCCGTACGACTGGGCCAGCCGCGCCACCTCCACGTCGGCGCCCCGGTTGGCCAGGGCGGGGGAGAGGTCGGGCTGCCCGTGCACATGCACGTCGACGGCCCCGCGAAGCAGAGCCCCGAACCCGTCGGGCAGCGCGTCGATCACGCTTGAATTGTATGACTGTATGACACTATCCTCAAGCACCATGCTGGACGGGAAAGTCGTTCTGGTCGTCGGGGCGAGCGCCGGGATCGGCGCCGACGCGGCCCGGGTCTTCGCCGCCGACGGCGCCCGCCTGATGCTGGTCGCCCGCACCGCGGCGCCCCTGGCCGCACTCACCGAAGACCTGCGTGCGCGAGGACACGAGGTCGCGTACGAGACCGGTGATGTCTCGAAGGCCGGGGACGTGGCCCGGTTCGTGGACGCGACGGTCGCTCGTTTCGGCCGGCTCGACGGGGCCTTCAACAACGCCGCGACGACGCAGGGCGGCCGCCTCGACGAGGTCACCGAGGAGGACTTCGACCGGATCATGGCGGTCAACGTCAAGGGCATGTGGCTGTGCCTGCGCGAAGAGGTGCGCGCGATGCGGGCGTACGGGAAAGGGTCGATCGTCGGCGCCAGCAGCATCGGCGGTCTGCGCGGCAGCTCCGGCATGGGTGCCTACCAGGCCACCAAGCACGCGGTGATCGGGCTGACCCGCACCGCCGCGCACGACTTCGGCCCGTCCGGCATCCGGGTCAACGCGGTCGCGCCCGGACCCACCGAGTCGCCCATGCTCGATCGCACCCGGCTGGCCGTTCCGGGCGGCGTGGAGGCGCGGATCGCGGCCACTCCGCTGCGCAAGGCGGGCACCGGCGCCGACGTCGCAGCCGCCGTGTCGTTCCTGCTCAGCGACCGCGCGAGCCACCTCTCCGGGGTCGTGCTGCCGGTCGACGGCGGCTTCCTGGCCTGAGCCCTACCGCTTCGGCGTCCAGATCCACGCGTCGCCCAGCAGCGTCTCGTCCCGGGCGCCCCCGAACACCATCATCCGGATGCCCGCGGCCACGACCGTGCGGCCGGTGGCTTCGTCGTCCGGGAGCGCGTGCACCCGCTCCCAACGGCCGGTCCCGGCGTCCAGGACGGCGTCGGGCAGTTGCGGATAGAGCGCGGCCGAGCCGGTGCGGGCCGCCCCGCCGAGCGCGTCGCCGGGTGGCGGGTCGGGCAGCGGCGTCCACGCTCCGGTGGCCGGGTCGAGGATTCCGCCGTACGGGTAGGTGCGGCCCCAGTTGCCGATCTTCCCACCGTCTGCGCCGCCCAGAGCAGGGTTGACCATCATGCCGCCGGTCGCCAGCCACGGGCCGGTGCTCAGCATCGGGGAGTCGGGCAGCCGCCGCCACGTTCCGGAGTCCAGGTTCAGCGCCGCCGCCCGGGTCAGGGTCGGGCCTTCCGCGCCGGGGTTGGGGATCAGCTCGTGGTCGAAGAGCATCAGCTCACGCCCGCTCCACGCCATGCTGCGGTCGAACGCGGCGCCCAGCGGGTCGGCCGGCAACGTCGTCCATTTCCCCGTACGCGTGTCGAGCGCGAAGTCCCGGCCGGGTCCGAACTCGTCGGTGCCCCCGTACGCCACCAGACGGGACCCGGCTGCCACGAGCTGGAAGCCCAGCGACGGGTCGAACGGCGTCGCCCGCCGGGTCCAGGTGTCCTTCCCGACGTGATAGACCAGCAGCTCCCGGCGGGTCTCGTACGGCAGCACGTAGGCCGCCGCCCCGATCATGGCGCCCTGCGCTCCAAGAGCCGGCACCGGAAGCGGCGCGATCGAACGCCAGCGGTTCGTCCCCGGATCGAACGCGGCGCCGTCGGTCAGGGGAGTCGGGTCGACGGCGCAGCTCGCGTTGGGCGGGCACGGAGGCGCGTCGCTGCCACCGATCAGCAGCACCTCGCGGCCCGTCCACAACCCCAGAGCCTGCTCCCGGGGACCGAGCGGGCCGGCGGCGACCTCCCGCCAGCCCTCCGGCGCCGTTTCCCGATCCTGCGGCCGCGCGCACCCGCCCAGCAGCAGAACCCCGCACAATGCCCCCGCGACCAGTCTCATGACCGGTTGGACTCCGGTTCAGTCCGTGCAGTTCCATCGCAGCGGCCGGTTCGCGACGCCCTCGGTCTCGTCGGTGTCGGTCGTGTAGCCCGCGGCCACCTTCCCGTCCGCGCTGAAGCTGCTGACCACGTACTCCTTCATGCCCTTGTACCGGGGGAGCGGCACCACTTGGCGGCCGGCCACGATGACCGGTTCGTCGAGGCCGCGCACCCCGAGAACCCAGCCGTTCCCGGCGCCGATCGCGGGCGGGCCCAGTTCGGCGGGCAGCTTCTCGAACGTGCCCGAGGCGATCCGGTAGCGGTACGACGCGAAGGTGCGCGCCGAGCCGTCCCGGCTGTCGGCCACCGCCCGCCCGTACACGACACCGTCGCTGATCGACTCGGGCCAGAAGTAGGTGGCCTTCGGCGGGGTCAGCAGCCGCCCGGTGCCGTCGGGCAGCCAGAGATAGCCGTTCCCCTCGCCGACCTTGCGGTAGACCCGGCCCGCGATCGTGCCGTCCTCGTCGATGCCGATCGCGTCGCCGCCGGTGAACGCCTTCGGAAGCGGCAGCCTCTCCGGGCTGTCCCGATCCGACGGCCACCGGGCCGGAACGCCACCGAAGAACGGCTGACCCAGCGTGCCGGCGATGACGCCCGCGTCGTTGACGGCGGCCGCGACCGCCCGGCCGCCGAGCAGCCTGGTCACGCCCTCCCGGGAGACGTACGCCTCCTCCCGCCCCGCGTCGTCGTAGGCGTTGCCGACGGCGAAGCCGGAGGAGTTGATGTCGTTCCACGCCGCGTCCCCGCCCGGCATCGACGGTCCCGGCACCAGTTCGCCGTCCTTCCACAGGACCGTCTGCACGCGGCCGACCTCGGGATAGACGCGCCCGGCCAGATAGCGCCCGCTCGGGTCGCCCGCGGTCACCAGCGCCTTGCTGATCCCGCGGGACGGCAACAGCGTGACCCGGCAGTTCCTCGGAACCGGCGGGGGCGCGGCGGCCACGGTGGCGGGCGTCGCCACCGGTGCGGGCGCCGGGGCCGGGGCCGGTTCCCGCAAGGCCGCCACCGCCATGGTTCCGCCGCCCGCCGCGACCGCGGTCACGGCGGCCAGGGCCACCCCGCCCGACCATCGGCGGGTCCGGCGCCGGCGGCGGCCCTCGTCCATCGTCCGGGCCACGTCGACGGTCGACGGCGCGGGCGGCTCGTCGGGCATCGTCCGCAGGATCCGCACCGCGCGGTCGTCCTCGCTCATCTGCGTGTTCTCCTCCGTCATCGGTTGTCCTGGGCGGCGGTGACCTCGGGCATCTCGTCGTCGAAGATCCGGCGGAGCCGGTCCAGCGCGTGGGCCGACTGGCTCTTCACCGTTCCCTCGGAGCAGCCCAAGAGCAGGGCCACGTCCTTGACGGGCTGGTCGCACAGATAGCGCAGCACCACGACCGCCCGCTGCCGGGGTGGCAGGCCCATCAGGGCCTGGCGCACCACGGACCGGTCCTCGGTGGCCGGCGCGGCGGCCGGCACCCGTTCGGGCAGCCAGTCGAGCAGCGCGACCTTCCACCACCCGCGGCGGCGGTCGTCCAGGAAGACCCGGACCAGCATCGTGTTGACGTACGCGTCGAGGTTCTCCACGTGGCTGATCCGCGGCCAGCGCGTGTAGAGCTTGGTCAGCGTCTCCTGCACGATGTCGTCCGCGCCGTGCGAGTCACCGCAGAGCAGATAGGCCGCCCGCCGCAGCCCGCCGACCCGGCCGTCCACGAACGCCAGATACTCGCTGTCGGTTCTTCTCGGCATCCGCCGGCCCGCCCCCTGTCACCGTCACTGCGTAACCGACGCGGATCGCAGCCATTCGGTTGGGTCGATCAGGCAAGAATTTCGCGAGCCGTCGTCCGCAGCCGTGAGTGCATTCCCTCGTACGCGGTGGCGGAGCCCAGATAGGTCTTTCCGAGCTTGGCCAGCATCGTGTAGTTCGGGTCGCAGACGTTGCCCACGGGCGCCTCACCGGCCTGGCTGATGAGCTGGTACGCGTCGAGGACGTCGAGCCCGGTCAGCCCGGCCGTCCAGGTCACCAGGTCGTGCTGACTCATCCGGTACGCGTCCTCTAGCGGCCGGGCCGAACCCGCGGACATCAGCGAGTCGTCCGTCTCGAACCGCGGCGTCGGCGTGCCCACGCCCTTGATCAGGTCGAGGACCACCGTGGTGTTCATGGCCGCCTCCACCCCGGTGCCGCACACCTCGCCGTCACCCTGCCGGCAGTGCCCGTCCCCGAGCGCGAACAGGGCGCCCGGCACGTTCACGCCGAAGTACGCGGTCACCCCGGCCCGCAGCTCCGGCGTGTCCAGGTTGCCTCCGTGCACGTCGGGCACGATCGTCATCCGGCTCTCGAACCCGGCCGGCGCCACCCCCGCCGTCCCGTGCATCGGATCGAGCGGCATCTCCACACTGAAGTCGCTGCGCCGCGCGTGATACCGCACGACGCCCCGGCCGGCGTCCACGTCGTAGCGCCACACCACCTCGTCCAGCGGCGCGTGCAGCATCGCCGTCGTGTGCGTGGCCGTGAGCGCCCCGAAGTGCGGGAACGTCGACGACACGGCCCAGTCCCGGGCGGGCCTGATGTCGGCGAAGTGCACGGCCAGGGTGTCCCCGGGTTCGGCGCCCTCGACGTGGATGGGCCCGGTGACCGGGTTGAGATAGGGAAACTCGCAGACCACCGAGGGCAGATCGCCGACATCGCGGACCCGGCCACCGAAGCAGTCCTCGGTGTACAGCTCGACAGCCGTGCCCGGCGCGACCCGCAGCCGCGCCTCCCGCCCGCCGAACGTGTAGGAGAACTCGTCGGCGGCGGGCCGGTAGCTGACAACCTCGATCATGCGCGTTCCCCTCGGCTCCGGCGCGTCGCCGCTTGTTGCCACGGACTCGGTCACGAAGGATGGTGCCATGACGACGGAACATCTGCGGCGATGCGTGGAACTGGCGGCGGAGGCCCTGGCGGCCGGCGACTTCCCGTTCGGCTCGGTGCTGACCGCCCCCGACGGCTCGGTGCTGGCCGAGGACCGCAACCGCGAAAACTCCGCCGGCGACCCGACGGCCCACCCCGAGCTGAGGCTGGCCCAGTGGGCCGTGGCCAACGTCCCCGCCTCGCAGAGGGCCGGCTGCACCGTCTACACCTCGGGCGAGCACTGCCCGATGTGCGCCGCCGCCCACGGCTGGGCCGGCCTGGGCCCGATCGTCTACGCCGCGTCGAGCGCGCAGCTGGCCGGATGGCGTACGGGCTGGGGCCTGTCTCCTTCGCCGGTCGCCGTCCTGCCCATCACCGCGGTCGTGCCCGGCCTGCCCGTGACCGGCCCGGTCCCGCCGTTCGACGACGAGATGCGAACGTTGCACGAACAGGCCGCCAAGCGCTGACCCGGCCGTACGATCTGCTACGACAGGGCCCCTCGGTCGACGAAGCTGTACGAGCCGCGGATGCCGCCGTCGCCGATTTCCTGGATGTACAGGGCCGACCCGTCGTTCTTCACCTGCAGGGCGCCGAACTTCTCGTTGGTGACGTCGTGGGTGGGGCGGCCCTTCTCGTCCTTGCCGCCGTTCGCCGTGATCCGGAAGACCGTCGTCTCGTTCTCCGCGCATTTGACCGTGCCCACGCCGACCGGCTCCTCGCGGGCGTCGGCGAAGACGCACCAGCGGCCGCCCTCCTCGCGCGGGCGCAGCGCCTCGATCAGGTAGAGGTCCTCGCCCTTCGCGGGCACGAGCCGGAACCGGGCGCCGTCGTCGGTGCCGTTCCCGATGGCGATCGGCCCCTCGTAGGTGGCGCTCCAGTCCTTGTCCTCCTCGGCGATGTGGATCAGCGCCTGCCGCTTGCCGGCCAGGATGGCCCCGGTGTTCAGCGGCGCGGAAGCCGTGGAAGCGAGCGGCGCCGGCGCGGCCGAGGTGGCCCCGGCGGTCGCGGCGGCCGAGGTGGTCGCGGCGGCCGAGGTGGCCGTGGTGTCCGCCGTGCCGCCGCTCGAGCCGCAGGCCTGGAGGGTCAGGGCCAGGCCGGTCAGGGTGACACCGGTGGTGAAGACCCGGGACGTACGCAGGGGAAGAGCCATCTTCACCCGGTACCCGTCCACGGGCGAGGACACACCCGCCTACGCCACCGCGGGCGGGGCGAACACGTTCACCAGGGTGCCGTCGGGGTCGCGGAACAGCATCGACCGGTTGCCCCACGGCATGGTGGTCGGCGTCAGCACGAACTCGGTGATGCGGTCGCGCAGCCGGGCGTATTCGGCGTCGACGTCGGCGACGCGGAACTCGACGATCGCCGGGCCGTTCCCGGCGGCGGCCCCGTCGAGGAAGGGCACCGTGGCGGTTCCGCCGATGGCCAGCGTCGCGCCCGGAGTGATGATCTCGGCGAACAGCGGTGTGTGACGCCGCGCGGTCAGCCCCGTGACGAGCTCGTAGAAGCCGGTGAGGCGGTCGACGTCGCTGGTGATGATGCGGATCGAAGCAAGGTTCATGCGGCCGACGCTAGAACCAATACCGGACAGCTTCCGCCCGGTATTGC
Source organism: Actinoplanes sp. NPDC021490 (assembly GCF_055562135.1). Lineage (NCBI taxonomy): Bacteria > Bacillati > Actinomycetota > Actinomycetes > Micromonosporales > Micromonosporaceae > Actinoplanes > Actinoplanes sp. NPDC021490. The sequence continues at coordinate 240,188 of NZ_JBVHFW010000014.1, read as the reverse complement.
GGGACAATGGCGAGCATGACCCGGCCCACCGCTCGCGTGCTCGGCCTGCTGGAGATCCTGCAGTCGGGCGGCACCCGGACCACCGCCGATCTGGCCGCGCGTCTCGGCGTCGACGAGCGGACCGTACGCCGCTACGTCGGGCACCTGATCGATCTGGAGGTGCCGGTCGAGCCGGTGCGCGGCCGCTACGGCGGTTACCGCCTCGCCCCCGGGTTCCGGATGCCGCCGCTGATGCTGACCGACGAGGAAGCCCTGGCCGTCCTGGTCGGTCTGGCCGCGGGCGGCGAGGACACCGCGGCTGGAAGCGCCGCCGCGAAGGTGCGCCGGGTGCTGCCCAAGGCCCTCAAGTCCCGGATGGAGGCGCTGTTCGAGACGACCGAGTTCACGGCGCCCGCCCGCGGGACCGTGCCGCCCGAGGCGTCCGTCCTGCTGCGACTGGCCGAGGCGGCCCGGGAACGGCATCCGGCGGTGATCGGCTACACCGACCGGCACGACCGGAGCAGCGAGCGGACCTTGCACCCGTACGGGATCGTGGCCCATCGCGGACGCTGGTATGTGACCGGCGCCGACTCCCGGTCGGGCGAGCTGCGCACGTTCCGTCTCGACCGGATCGCGTGGGTGCGGGTCACGGCCGAGACGTTCGCGGCGCCCGGCGATTTCGAACCGGCCGGCGCCGTGCTCGCCGGCCTGTCCGGCACGCCTTGGCGGCACCGGGTCGTCGTGCGGGTGCGGGGCGCGCAGGACGACGTACGGGAACGGCTGCCCGACGGCCTCGCGACCGTCGAGCCCGACACCGAGGACGGCTGGGTGGTGGTGCGGTTGCGGGCCGAGCGGCTCGACTGGGTGCCCGGGGTCCTCGGCGGCCTCGGGCTTCCCTTCGCCGTACGGGAGCCCGAGCGGCTGCGCGATCTGGTGCACGAATGGGCACGGCGGCTGGGTGCGGCCTGACCGCCGGCCTACGCTCCCGTGGATTTCTCAGGGCCTGTACACCAACGTCTGGTAAACAGCGTGGATGGTCTTCGAGTGGTCGGCGTCCGGCGCCGTCGTGGTCAACGGTGTCCGCCTCGGCTACCGGGAGGCCGGCGACCCGTCGGGCACCCCGATGCTGTTGGTGCACGGTAGCGGCAGCAGCTCCCGTACGTGGGACAGGTTCGCCGCCCGCCTGACCGCCGAGGGGCACCGGGCGATCGCCGTCGACCTGCGCGGGCACGCCACCAGCGCCCGCCCCGGGCAGTACGCCCTGACCAGCCTGCGCGACGACGTGCTCGGCCTGCTGGACGTGTTCGAGCTGCGCGACGCCGTCCTGATCGGCCACTCGGTCGGCGCCTACGCCGCGCTCGCCGCCGCCCTGCACGCCCCCGGCCGCATCGCCAAGCTGGTGCTGGAGGATCTGGCCGCCCCGCCGCGCCGGGCCCAGCCGGTCAAGGGCATCAATCCCCGGCAGGTGCTGGCCGCCGTGGCCGGCATCCTGACCGGCCGGCCGGACTACGACCTGCGGGCCCTGGCCGCCCTGCTGCGCCAGCTGACCCGCCCCGACGTCGCGTGGTGGTCGCAGCTCGGCCGGGTCACCCACCCCACCCTGATCCTCTCCGGCGGCCCCACCAGCTGCATCCCACCGGACCGCCTGGCCGAGGCGGCCGCGGCCATCCCCGGCGCCCGCCTGTCGACTATCCCGGTCGGCCACCGCGTGCACAGCCTGGCCCCCGACCAGTTCGCCACCGAGGTCCTGGCTTTCCTGACCGAGCCCGCCCTGGCCGCCTCCCACCCCCGGTGAGGCTGTGTCACGACTTCTAGCCGCGGCGCAGAATGGGATTTCGCAACACGATGCCCGCGCCCAAGCAGGCCAGCGCGACGAACAGCGGCAGTGACACGAACGTCATGATGCGCAAGGGCGCCGGCACGGACTCGGTCAACGCGAAGATCAAGGACAGCACCTCCGAGATGACCGCCATGCCGATGACCGCGGTCGAGGCCAGTGCGTAGGACGGCCCCAGGTGCAGATTCCTGTGCCAGCGGTTCTCGCCGCGCACCCAGCTTTCCCAGTGCAGCAGCGGCTCTGCGGGCAGGTCGGAGTCCGTCGGCCGGGTGACCGAAACGGGCGGCACGTACCAGGAGTTCACCTTCTTCTCCAGCTCCCACAGGAAGCGTGCGGCGCGGGCCATGCGCATCAGCTCACCCAGCCACACGAACCACATGAGATGAAGAAACAGGGGCGCCAGCGCGAGGATGGAGACGCGGATGCCGACGTCTTTCCACGTCGCCAGCAGGCCCGTGAAGATGGCGGCCGCGGCGGCCAGCGCGTAGGTCATCACGGTCTGCTGAGCGGCGATGGCCGCGGACATCTCCGTCTTCACAGCGGTGTACTCGTGTTTGGTCATCTCGAGCCGGACTGTGTCCGGAGGTGCCTGGGTTTGCGCCGGGCCGGGCGGTGGCGTCCGGCGCCACCATGGGTCGGCCGGGGCCCGTCGTGGCCTCGCGTTCGTCACCGCCTGGATGTTTCCCATCGCTGCGGCGGTTAACCCGCGGAGAGGGCCGCGGCCAGGGTCTCCGCCGGGTCGACGGCCGGGTCGTCGCGGATGACGGCGACGTCGAGACCGGCCTCGGCCAGGCGGGCCAGGCCGTGCGCGGCACCGGCCGGGTCGCCGGCGACCACCACCTCGTCGAGCAGTTCGTCGGTGACCAGGTCGGTGCGGGGCGAGCCGTTCAGCCAGCCGGCCCGGAACTCGGCGGCCGACGATGCGGAGACCCCGGCCGTACGGGTGATGAGGTGGTCGCCGTGCACGCCCAGGAACTGGGCCACCATCGGCCGCAGGCGGTCACGGGCCCGGGCCGGGTCGTTGTCGACGGCGATCCCCACGTAGGCCGACAGCTCCGATCCGGGTCCCACCCGCTCGCGCACCCAGCGCACGTAGCCGGGACCGGCCAGGATCGACAGCAGCAGACCGTCGGCCACCGCGCCGCCCCGCGTGATGGCCCGTGGCCCCTTGACGCCGAGCACGATCGGCGGGTCCGGCCGCACCGGCGTGAACGACAGCCGGGTGTCCACCGTGAAGAACTCGCCCTCGAACTTCACGGGCGAGCCGGTCAGCAACTGCCGGATGAGGCCGGTCGCCTCGAGGGTGCGGGCCAGCGGACGGTCGAACGGGATGCCCATCTTGTCGGTCATCCAGTGCGCGTTGCTGGTCCCCAGCCCGAGCACCGCCCGGCCCCCGCTCAGCTCGTCGAGGGTGGCGAACTCCATGGCCGTCAGCGCCGGATGCCGCGTCCACGGGTTGACCACGCCGAGGCCGATCCGGACCGATCGCGTACGGGCGGCAACCGCCCCGGCCAGAGCGAACGCGCCGCGTTCGAAGTAGTCCTCGGTGAGCCACACGTCATGGAACCCGGCCCGCTCGGCGGCGACCGCGGCCCGGACCGCCCCGGCCGAATCGCGATGCCCCGAGATCGAGAAGGCCAGCCTCATCGCAGCACCTTGTCCAGCGCCACGATCGTCGGCTCGATCACCGGCACCTCGTCGAGCCGGGCCGCGGTGGCGCCGACGTCCTTGAGCCCGGTCGACGTCCCGATGACCACCGCGGTCTGGTCGGGCCCGAGCCGGGCCTTGCGCAGCGCGACCACCGCGGTCACGCTCGACGCTTCCAGATAAACCCCGGAGGACGCGGCCAGCGACAGCTGAGCCGCCATGATCTCGTCGTTGTCGGGTGTCGCGATGGCCAGGCCGTTGCTGCCCCGCAGCGCGGCCAGACTCTGCTGGGTGCCGAACGGCGACGCGGTCGAGAACGCCACCGACGGCCGCACCGGCACCGGACCGGCGGTGTCCGCCCCGGTCGCGAGGGCCTGGGCCAGCGGCCCGAACGGCTCGGCGGCGATCAGCCGGGGCACCCGGGCGATCACCCCGAGGGCGACCAGGTCGGCGAAGCCGCGGGCGATGCCGGACAGCCCGTCCCCGTACGCGACCGGCACCACCACGACGTCGGGCGGCGACGGCAGCTGCTCGATCAGCTCATACGCGATGGTCTTGTAGCCGTCCACCCCGTACGGGTGGGAACCGGCGGGCGGATCCGCGTAGCCCGACATCGCCATCCAGCCGCGGGCCTTCACGAGCTCGCCCATCAGGTGCCAGCGGTCGGCCGGCCGGGGCAGAGCCACGACCTCGGCCCCGTACGCCTGCATGAGGGTCTTCATCGTGGTCGGCACCGACGCCAGGGTCAGCACGACGCAGCGCAGACCGGCGCGGGCGGCGTACGCGGCCACGGCCGCCCCGTGATTGCCCGTGCTGGCCACCACGACCGTTTCCGCGCCCACCTCGACCGCCTTGGTCGTCGCCACCGCGGCCAGCCGGTCCTTGTACGACCACGTCGGGTTGCGGCTCTCGTCCTTGACCCACACCCGCCGCAAGCCGAGGCTCTCGGCCAGGCGCGGCACCTCGACCGCGGGGGTGCCGCCCTCGCCCAGGCTGACCGGTGTGACGTCGGCGGCCAGCGGCAGCAGCCGGCGATAGCGGAAGATGCCCGGCCCGTCCCCGACCGGCACCCCGCGCAGCCCGGACAGGTCGTATTCGGGCAGGACGTTGGCGCCGACGCAGGCCGGGCAGCCGGCGCCGATCAGCGCCGGGGCCGGTTCCGGATAGACCGCGCCGCACCGGACACAGACCAGGTTCCCCGTGTACGCGCTCACGCCGGCACCACCAGCAGGTCCCGCTCGCCGGTGCACAGCATCTCGTACCCGTCCTCGGTGATCAGCACGGTGTCCTCGATCATCATGCCGCCCCAGCCCAGCTCGTAGTACGGCGTCTCGAAGCAGAACGTCATCCCGGCCCGCAGCGGCGTCTCCCCGCCCGGCGCGATGATCGGCGGCTCGTAGATGGACAGCCCGATGCCGTGCCCGCAATGCTGCCTGCGGTAGCGCGGCACCCCGGCGGCCGTCCCGTCGAGCCCGAGCCGGAACAGCTCTTCGGCCGTGATCCCGGGCCGGGCCGCGTCGAGCTGGGCCTGCTCGCCCGCGTGCACGGCGCCGTAGACGCGGCGCTGGCGCTCGTCCGGCTCGCCCAGCACGGCCGTGCGGCCGATGTCCGACCAGTAGCCGTCCACCACGCATCCGACGTCGAACCGCGCGGTCTCGCCCGGCTGCCAGGCCCGGTCGCTGGGCACCACGTCGGCCAGCGCGCTGCGTTCGCCGATGCAGGCCACCACGAACCGCGGGTCGGCGCCCCCGGCGCTCATGGTCGCCGCGATGACCGCGGCCAGTTCCCGTTCGGTGGTGCCCGGCCGGGCCTCGGCCAGCGCCGCCGCCACGGCCGCCTCGCACAGCCGGGCCGCGTACCGGAGCAGGTCGACCTCGCCCGGCAGCTTGATCATGCGGGCCTCGGTGGCGACGTCGGTCTCCGGCTCGCGGACGACGCGGGTGCCCGGCGGCAGCTGGCCCAGCGCCGTCCGCAGGGCGCTTTCCAGGTCGGGGTGACGGTCGGCCATCCGGGTCAGCGCCTCGTCGGGCGTCTGCGCCTCCACGTAGAAGCGGCCGAACGGCACCAGACGGTCGGCCGGGATCCCCGAGGCGGCGGCGGCCGGGGCGTCGGCGGCGGTGCAGATCAGCCACAGGTCGTCGCCGGTGACGACCGCGGCCATGCGATGGGTGCGGAACACCTGACCGGGCATGCTGCGGTAGCCGGTGGCGTACAGGACACTCTCGGGCTCGGTGAGGACGATCGCGTCGAACGGCGCGTCGGCCAGACCCTTGCGCAGCCGCGCCAGCCGTTCCGCGGCGAGGTCGCCGGTCATCGCGCGATCACCTCCTGCCCGAACTGGGCCATCATGTCGATCGTCTCGCCGACCGAATCGGCGGCGAACAGCAGCGCGGCCATCGTGTTCACCCCGGCTTCCCCGTACGCGGTGACCTGCTCGGCGATGTCCTGCGGGGTGCCGATCAGGTTGCGCGAGATGAGGTCGTCGACGCCCTGGTCCTTGAGGGTCGTCTTGGACAGCGACACGAGGTGGTGGAACAGCTGCGACGACTCGAACCGCCGCCACGCCTGCTCGCGGGTCGGCGCCACGCTCACGCAGACCTGCAGCGCCACCTCGAAGTCGCCGGTCAGCGCCCGTCCGTTCTGCTCCGCCTCGTCGCGGATCAGCCCCAGCCCGGCCGCGGCCTCGGCGGGGGACAGGCAGGCCGGCAGCCATCCGTCGGCCAGGCGCGCCGCCCTCGACCGGCTGCCGGGCGAGTTGCCACCCGAGAGAATCGGCAGCGGATCCTGTACGGGTTTCGGGTAGCTCTCCACGTCGTCGAAGTTCACCCACTTGCCCCGGTACGAGGCCCGCCGCTCGGTGAACAGCGCCCGCAGCCCGGCGATCGCCTCCTCGGCGTGCTCGCCCCGGTGCAGCGGCACGCCCGGCGCCATCGCCTGGAACTCCTCGCGGTAGGCCCCGATCCCGACGCCCAGCACCGCCCGGCCGTGCGACAGGTGGTCGAGCGTGGCCACCTGCTTGGCCGCGACCACGGGATTGCGGAACGGCAACACCATGATCGCGGTGGCCAGCCGTACGCGTTCGGTCACCGCGGCCACGTAGCTGAAGTAGGCGAACGGGTCGTAGTAGCGCGGCGGCGTGGAGAAACTGTCCCGCACGTAGCGCTGGGTGGTGAGGTGGTCGTTGCCCCACACCGACTCGAACCCGCTCAGCTCGGCCTTGACCGCCAGCTCGACGGCCTGGTCGATGTCGGCGTACGGGACGGAATACATCAGCCCCTCGGTGCCGGTCGGAACGCCCAGCCCGTACCGCATCAGGACCTCACCTTCCTCAGGGCGAGCCCGGCGATCGTGTAGAGCACGAACCCGCTGACCAGCCCCTCGATCGCGTTGACGAGCAGGAAGTCGCCGTAGTAGGCGAGCAGCGCGGCGGCGATCCAGCAGACCAGAGATTCCCACCGTACGGCGGGCAGGTTGTGCAGCGCCTCGGCCGCGTTGCGCTGCACCACCCAGAAGTGGGCGATCAGCAGGCCGGCGAACGGTGGCACCACGACCCCGATCACGGTGAGGAACTTGCCGAACTGGTCGGCCACCCCGAGGAACGCGATGGCCACCGCGATCACCACGGCGACGACGGTCCACACCGGCTTCTTCAGTTTCAGCTTGAGCAGGTTGGAGGCCGAGGTGAAGGCCAGCGAGGCCGAGTAGATGTTGTTGTCGGCCGTGTTCCACAGGGCCAGGAACAGCAGCACGGCCGCCGGGGCGAGCAGGCCCAGGCCCTGCATGACGACCACGAAGTTGCTGTTGCCGACCTTCATGGCCGAGACGGTGGCGATGATCTCGAAGATGCCGACGCCGACGACGAAGCTCAGCACGCACGAGATGACGACGTCGCGGGCCTTGATCGCGTACCGCTGGACGTCGGAGACGAGCGCCGCGCCGGTGACCCAGGTGGCGATGACCGAGCTGACCGCGGCCGAGAAACCGATCGCGGCGACCGGGCCGGCGTCGAACACCTCGCCGAACCCGCCGTCCAGGGTGCCGATCCGGTACAGCGCGAACAGGCCGATCGCCACCTGCACCGGCACGGCGATCATCGAGAACGTGTGCAGGCCCTTGAAGCCGAAGATCGCGGTGGTCAGGATGGCCGCCGCGAAGACGATGATGAACACCGACGACGGGATGGCCGGGATCAGCTTGTGGACCGCGCCGCCCCAGGTGTCCATGAGGACGCCGATGAAGCCCATGGCGACGATGCCGAGCACGATCGAGACGAGCACCGAACCGGCCCGGCCGAACACCGCCCGCGACGCGAGATAGCTGGTCAGGCCGGTGCGGAAGCCGATGATGCCGATCAGCGAGGCGACCACGGCCAGCACCACGTTGCCCAGGCCGATGGCCAGCATGCCCTCGCCGAACGTGGTGCCGGCGCCGACCACCCCGCCGACCAGGAAGCTGCTGACGCTGATGTTCCAGCCGACCTGCACCACGATCAGCTGCAGGAGAGGCTTGCGCCGGGCGGCCGGCACCGGTTCGAGAGCATGGTCGTCCATGGTCCCGGCGAGATCACCCTCGACGGCTCGGGCCGCGCGTTCGTCGGTCGTCATCGTTGTCTCCTTGATCCCCCAGGCTGGTCGCGCTTAGCGATTCACCACATACTCTGGGAGGGCGGGTGTCGAGACTACCCAGGCGAGGCGGAAGAACGAGGAGTACTTCTTGTGGATATCCCACAACGGGCACACACTCTTCTCAGCCGTGTTACCGACTTGGCGCAAGTGCTGGTCTCCGATGTTTGGCGGCAGTTACCGGGCTATGACGAGGACCGCATGGACCTCGCCGACCTGGCCGGCACGATCACCCCCAACATCCGTACGCTGCTGTTCTGTGTGGCCGAACGCCGGCTGCCGGCCGGGCCCGAGCTGGTCACCGCGGCCGCCCTGGGCGAGCGCCGGGCCATCCAGGGCGTGCCCATCGAGGCCGTCGTGACGTCGTGGCACCGGGCCGAGCGTGAGGTCTTCTCGTGGCTGGCGACCGTGGACGCGCCGCTGACCCCCGACGAGCACCGGCAGGCCACCCGCGATCTGGCCGCCGCCGTCGACCTGATGACCTCGGCGTCCACCGAGGCCTACCGCCGGGCCCGGACGGAAGTGGCCGCCCACCTCGAGCAGATGGCGACCGACCTGGTGTCCCGGCTGACCGGCGGCGAACTGCTCGACCCGCAGGTGATCGAGGAACGGGCCAAGCTGATCGGCGTGGCCGTCCAGGGCGAACACCGGGCCTTGGCCGTACGGGGGTCGCAGCTGCTGCCGCGGGCCCAGCGGGTGGTCCTCGACGCGCTGCGCCCGCTGCTGCACAGCCGCACGGTGGTCGGCACCCGCGACGACGTGGCGGTGATCGTCACGCCCGAGGTGCCCGGCCTGATCGCGGCGCTGAGCCGGGTCACCCTCGGCGGCCTGCTCATCGGGGTGGGGCTGCCGCGTCCCCGGTTCGGTGAGGTGGCCGGGTCGTGCCGCGAGGCGATGGCGGCGGCCGAGGCCGGACGGCGTACGGGCCGCGCCGGGGTGGTCGAGTTCGCCGCCGTCGCGGCCGACGTTCTGCTGCTGGAGAATCCGCTCGACGCCCGGCAGGTGGTGCAGAGCGCGCTCGGCCCGATCCTCGGCAAGGCGCCCCTGGTCGAGACCCTGCGCGTCTATCTGCACAGCGGCCTGTCGACCCGGGCCACCGCGGTCGCGCTGCGGCTGCACGAAAACACGGTGACCTACCGGCTGCGCCAGATCACCGACGCGCTCGAGGTCGGGGGGCCGGCGGCGCTGGTGCGGGCCGACATCCTGATGGCCCTGCGCTACCGCGAGCTCTCCTGATCGCGGGGCGTCACCGTGGCCCGGCCGTGGGCGATCACGATCGGCGGTGGGCGGCGCCGGCGGCGGGCCCGGCGGCTCAGCAGCCAGGTGACGAGCAGGCCCAGCCCGACGACGGCGACGGCGGCCACGGCGGCGACGGTCAGCATGCGGCCGGGCCCGCCGGGTTCCGGGCGTGGGGCCGCGGCGGGCACGGGCACCTCGGCCGCCAGGGTCAGGTCGGGCGTGGTCACCTGCAGCGGCACCTCGGCCGGGCGGCCGGCCGGGGTGGGGAAGCGCACGAGGTAGCGGCCGCGCAGCGTGGTCTCGACCTGGTCGAGCGCGGGCACGACCGCCGGGTTGCCCGCCGGGGCGAAGAATCCGCCGGTCGCCTCGGCCGCGGCCGACCAGTACGGGCTGGCGCCGGCCGTGGTCGCCACGACCAGGATGATCCCGGCCCGGCGGAACCGTTCGGCCAGGTCCCCGGCCGGGGGGCCGCCCGCGTCGGCCGCGCCCGTGTAGACGACGGCCAGCTTGCGGCCCGCCGGCACGTCGGGGAACTGGCTTGCGGCCAGTTCGAGGGCGGCGGCGGTGTCGCGCGTGCCGTGCGGTTGGACGCCGCCGAGGGCGGCCACGACGCCGGTCGGATCCTGCTGGGGCGGGGCTAGCACGGCGGCCGGGGCCGAATCGCCGACCACGGTGGCCCACGTGCCGGGCGGGGCCTCGAGAATGAACCGGGCGCCGGCGCTGAGCCAGGCCGGGGCCGAGACCGCGCCGGTGGCCGAGGTGTCGACCACGATCGTGACGGCCAGGCCCGCGGACATGAGCGGGACGATCGCGGCCGGTCGGCGTACGCCCCCGGTCGTGATCTGGGCCGACGGGGAACCGGGGCGGCTGCTCGCGCTCAGATCGACGACAACCGTGGTCTGCTCGTCGCCGCCGAGCACCGCCTCCACCGGCAGCGGCACCGTCCCGGCCGGAGCCGCGCCGGCCGGGCCCGCGACGCCCAGCGTCAGCAGCGCCGCGGCCCCGGCGGTGAGGGCCCCGACGGCCCGGTCACGCCGCGTCGGCGTACGCGATGACGTTGTCACGGTAGCTTCCGCGGGTCTGGTCGAAGCTGCCGCCACAGGTGACCAGGCGCAGCGTGGGGTCGAGGGAGGGCGCGTAGACGAGGTCGGTCGGGAAGCGGGTCTTGGCCACCCGCGACACCTTGCTGATCGTGAAGGTGGCGGTGCTGCCGTCGGCCCGGCCGACCTCGACGACCGTGCCCGCCTTGGCCTTGTGCAGATCGAGGAAGACGCCGGGCCCGTCGTGCGAGTCGACGTGCCCGAGGATCACCGCCGGGCCGTCCTGGCCGGGGCGCGGCCCGCCGTCGAACCAGCCGGCCACCGACACGCTCGCCGGCACCTCGACCGCGCCGTCCTTCTGCAGACCGAGGTCGACGATGCTGGTGTCGATGCGCAGCGCCGGGATGCGCAGGCGCACGGGTCGCGCCACGGTCTCGTATGTGGTGCTCGACTCGAAGCTTTCGGCCGGGTTGGCCGCGGCGGCGCTTTCGGCCGGGTTCTCCAACCCGGCCGACGGCGCCGGGCTGCTCCGGCCGGGACCGCACGCGGCCAGCAGCGCGAGCGCCGTCACGGCGGCCAGTCTGCGCATGTCAGAAGTGTTCCACGGTGCCGGCCATCCCGCCGAAACCGGTTTGCGCGCCTCCCTTGGGGAGCCGGGCCGCCACCGCGCCGCCGAACGCGTCGGCCAGCGTACGGGCGAGATGGAACATGTGGTCGTACGTGTCGTAGGCGATGGTGTGGGCCTTCGGATAGTCCTTGGCCGCGTACGCGTCGGCGTGCTGCAGCAGCATCCGGTCGTGCTCGGCCAGCGCCGCCGTCATGGTCGCCGGGGTGGCCCGCCCGCTGGTCGCGTCGGACAGGAACTTGCCCATGCGCTGCTGGAAGCCGGTCAGCCGGTCGCGCGCGGCCTTCTGCTTGGCCTCGTCCCGGCCCGCGGTCGCCGCCGCGTACGACACCAGCGCCTCAACGTGCGCGCCCCACAGCGTCTGGAACTGCCGGGCCGCCGTCCCGCCGAACAGCGTGTCCATGGCCGCGGCGATGTCGCTGGTGTTGGCGTTGAGCGACTGGCCGGCCGCGCTGAAGTCAGGAGTGCGGGTGACCGCGGCCCGGGTCGCGTCCTCGATCAGCACGGCGTGCTCGGCCAGCAGCTTGCCCAGTTGCGAGCGCAGCCGCCAGACCGGTTCCTCCAGCACCGCGGTGTCCGCCGGCGGCAGCAGCGCCTTGGCCAGGCCGAGCCCCAGGTCGTAGGTGTGCTGGAAACCGAGACGGGACAGCTCGTCGGACTTGGCCCAGCTGCCCGCCGCGTACGCGTCGGCCTGCCCGGTCAGATGCTCGATGTGCGTCACCACGAGGCTGCGCGCGGTGGACAGCGGCAGCCGGCCCTGCGACGCGCCGGAGAAGAACGCGGCCAGTGCGCCCTCGAACTCGGTCAGCTGCGTCCGGGCGGTCGCCTTGGCCTGGTCGTCGTGGTCGGCCAGCGCGCCCGCATAACCGAACAGCGCGACGACGTGCCGCGACCACAGGGGACGGAACTTCCCGGCCGTCGCGTCGCCGAACAGCTGACCGACCAGGTTGGTCATGTCGGTCGTGTTCTGCCCGAGCGAGGCGTTCGCGGCCTGCGCGAAGTCGTCGTCGCCGCGCACCCGGCTGCGCATCATGTTCGAGGCGAGCACCGAATGCTGCCCGAGCAGCGCCTCGAACTGCACGGCCAGATCGGCCGGCGTGCTCTCTGCGGGAGCGTGAGCCGCGCCCGCCACCATGTGGCCGACCGTCACGGTTTCCGGCGTTGCGGTCGCCCGCACCGCCGCCACGGTGGCCGCTGTCGCGGTGACCACGGCGACCGCCGCGATCCGGTATCCGAGTGTCCGCATGCGTCTCGCCTTCGCAGGTTTTGTTACGCCCGCCGACCCTACGCCCGGCATCGACACCGGTCGACTCCTCCGGACGGCCGGGTCGCGCGTCCACATGTCCGATGGTGATCGGCTGTTCAACCGCGTTGTCACCAGCATGTGCGGGGTACCTTCAAGGGGTGCTGGCGGGCACTGCGAAGGGCAGGGGCGGCGGATGACGGCTGCGGGCGACCTCATCGCCGGGCGCTGGCGCGTGCTGGGCCCGTTGGCCAAGGGCGGGCTCGGGCATGTCTGGCTGGCGGCCGACGAGCGTACGGGCCGCACGGTGGCGTTGAAGAAGTGCGGCCTGCCCAAGACGCTGACCCCCGAGAAGCGTTCCCTCGTACGCGTTTGGGTCCCTCGCGAGGCCCGCGCGTTCGCCCGCATCCATCACCCGAACGTGATCCGCACCCTCGACGTGCTGCTCGACGGTGACGCCCCGTGGATCGTCATGGAGTACGTGCCGTCTCGCTCGCTGCTCGACCTGATCCTCGCCGAGGGCCCGATGCCGCCCGCCCGCGTGGCCGCGATCGGTCTCGACCTGCTGGCCGCCTTGACCGCGGCCTGGGAGGCCGACGTGCTGCACCTGGACGTCAAACCGTCCAACGTGCTGATCGCCCAGGACGGCCGCGCCGTGCTGACCGACTTCGGCCCCGCCGGCAGCAAGCCCGGCGTGGCCGCCCTGGCCGCCGCCGACGTCATCCTCGGCTCCCCGAAATACGTGGCCCCCGAACGCCTCTTCGACTTGATAACTGACGAACGCTGCGACCTGTGGTCCCTGGGCGCCACCCTCTACCACGCCGTGGAGGGCCGCACCCCGTTCACCCGCGACACCACCGACGACGCCCTGCACGCGGCCGACGCCGGCACCCCCGACCCGTTCACGTTGGCCGGCCCCCTGGAACCGGTGCTGGCCGGCTTGATGCGCCGTGACCCCGCCTACCGCATGACCGCCGCCGAGGCCCGCCGCCACCTGCGCCGCACAGCCCCCACCCCGCGCCGCACCACCCTCTTGACCGCCGGCACCGCGGTAGTCGCGGCCGCAGCCCTCACGGTCGCCGGCGTAGCCTTCGCCGCCCAGCCCACCACCCCGACGCCCCCACCTCCGACGCCCCCCGCAACCGCCCACCCCAGCCCACCCACACTCCCACCCGGCTTCCTCTGGTGGACCGAGCCGTCCGGCGACTACCGCATAGCAATGCCCAAGACTTGGCACCCGTCCTTCCGCGGCGCCCACTTGACCTGCACAGCCCCCGACGGCAAAACAGCGATGGGCGTATCCGAATGGACAGCCCCAGGCGACCCGGTCGCAGCCCTGACCGCCCTGGAGACCAAAACAACCCACCCCCATTACCGCCGTCTGAGAATCGCCACCACCCCAGGCGCCGCCATCTGGGAGTACACATACGACGACCCGGCAGCCGGCCGCTTGCGGGCGCTACGCCAGATCGTCCGGTTGGGCTCCCGCGCCTACGCCGTGGACTGGAGAGCCCCCGCCCCCAACTGGTCCAAAGCCCTACCCACCCTCCTGACCGTCCTCCCCACGCTGACCCCCGCCCCCGCCAGGTAGAGCACGGCTCCCTGCCGGCTCCAGAAACTCCAGCGAGTGCCGCCCAGGCGCGCTGAGGCCGGGTGACGACCCCTCCGGCCGCACCCTCACGCCGTGCGGGCTGCCCACCCCTGCGAAAGCACCCAGCCGACCAGGGCCCAGACAACAAACCAAATCCCATCCAAAATCAACGCCAATCGGCATGCCGAACGCACCCGGAAAACCCAGGCGACCCGTGGAGCACACCACCGCCGCTGATCCAATCTGACTCAGCCATCGCAAGGTCGCTTTTCGGCCGCGACCACAGCATGATGAGTTGCACAGACCCGGCGGCCAATTACGGCATCGAGTGTCACCGTAACCAAGGTCAGACAGCAACCAAAGAAATCATTAAAGCCCACCGTGCGCAAGCATCACTCCAAGCATGACCCATCAAAAAGCCAACCCGTCCCACGCCCCGCCACCCGAGCCAAGGCACCCATCCGCCACTCTCCCAAAAATGCGAATCGTGCACGGTGTCCGGGTCCATTCGACCGTCGATGGAATCGTAGGAAAAGTGGTACAACTCCTGATCAAGGACACCTAATGACCTTGACTGCGGACAGCGCCGGGGATACTTCCACGGTTGCCGAGAAGAAGACTCCAGCGTCTACGCATCCCGATGTGGACGCCGACTCGGTCGGCCGAGCAGTCCTGCGACGGCCGAACTCATCGCAAGGTTCGCGATAAGCGGCCCCGAGGACGCTGGTCTCCGCGCGCGGCGGCGGTGGACCGGGGCTGTCTTGCCAACGTCCGTGGCGAGGCCGGGCAGCTAAGCGCCACTGTTTGCCGCCGAGCTGTGGTGCCCCGCAACGACGTGATGGCCGCCGACCCGCTGCCGGTCAACGACCATGCCGGCTCCGATCTGGTGGCCGCCGACCCGCTGCCGGTCAACGACCATGCCGGCTCCGATCTGGTGGCCGCCGACCCGCTGCCGGTCAACGACCATGCCGGGCCCGACCTGGTGGCCGACGACCCCGCTCCAGGTGTCGTGGCGTGCTGCCGAAACTATGCCGACCTGGGCCCGGCATCCACCTCGCGACTGCGGTGGCCCGGGGCTGAAGGCGGCACCGCTGGCGTGTGGCGAAGCTGTCGGGTCGGCCAGGCCGAGGACGTGGACGCCGGTGTTCGCTGCAGCGTCTTGCTGTCTGCAAACGGTTGCCTGCCGCGGGTTTGTGATGGGTGCAGCCAAGCGTGTGAGCGCCGGTGTTGTGGCTGGGCGGCACTGAAGGCTTGGAGGCCGCTGACTGTCGCGGGGTCGGGTTTGGTGCACCGAGCATGAGGGCCTTGACCCCGGATCTTGGGTGCGGCCGACGCCAGCGTAGGGGGCGCGAGTGCCACTGTGTAACCGCGACGTCTTGGTAAGCGCGGTTGAAGGCTCGGAACTCAGGTTCTGGCGGACCGGCCTGATGGGTCAGTGCCGTCGTGTGCCCGGGGTCGTGGTGCGCCAAGCTGGAGTCATAGGACCCGGTATCTGTCGCGGGGTTGCGGTGGACCCGGCTGACCTCAACAGCACCGGTGCCTGTGGCCGAGTTGTGGCCGGCCCGGCTCAGAGCGTGGACATGGGTCTTCGACGCGGGATTTTCGCTGGCTGAACCCGGCGGCGTGGATGTCTTTGTCGGGACCGTGGCGGTCGGATCTGAGGGCGTGACCGCCGCCGTGTGCCAAGGGGCCGTGGTGAACGCTGCTGAAGGCGTGGTCGCCGGTGTCTGCCGCCGGGTTGTGGCGTCCTGGGCTGAAGGCGTGGAGATCGGTGCCTTTCGCGGCGCCGTGGTTGACGGTGCTGAAGGCGTGGTCGCCGGTGTCTGCCGCCGGGTTGTGGCGTCCCGGGCTGAAGGCGTGGAGATCGGTGCCTTTCGCGGCGCCGTGGTTGACGGTGCTGAAGGCGTGACCGCCGGTGTCTGCCGCCGGACTGCGGCGTCCTCGACTGAAGGCGTGGAGACCGATGCCCTTCGCGGAGTCGTGGCGGGTCGGATGGGGGATGTGGGCGCGGGTGGTTGGCGCGGAGTCGTGGCGGGTCGGATGGGGGATGTGGGCGCGGGTGGTTGGCGCGGAGTCGTGGCGGGTCGGATGGGGGATGTGGGCGCCGGTGTTTGCCGCGGAATCGCGGTCGGTCGGGCTGGGGTCGTGGGTGCCGGCGCCTGGCGCGGGATTCCCGTCGGACGAGTTGGAGCCGTGGACGGCGGCACCCGCATCGGACCTGCAGCCGACTGCACCGCAACGGACGGTGACGTCCGTCGCGAGGCAGCCGTCAACGGACTCGCGCCCCCTGGCCGCGACACCCGCCCCGGCGCTGGACTGGTCGGGTGGCCGGTATCGTCGCGCCCCGCAGGCCTGGTCAGGTCGGGCCCTCGCACCCGGCTCAGCTTCTCGGCATGACGGCGTTTCAATCCCCACGCGCGCTGACGTTCATGCTCGCGCCGGAATGCGTCATTGCCCGGCGAATAATTGCGCGCCGCAGTCCGATCCCGCATCGCAGCAATATCGGCGCGGCCAAACAATGACAACTGGCGGTTCATGCACAGATTATCTCGTAGCCCAAATGCCCAATGTCAGTATTCGATCATGCCATTCGCGATGCATCGTGAGATGGCGACCGCGTCAGATGTTACTGTAACTTTTTGCACGAAACCCAAGAATGTAGCTCGCTCCGTCCGCTTCCAAATCGAGTCTGAGGCAAAGTGGCCTACACTATCTTGATGACCTCTTTCACCGCGGGCTCAGGCGCGACCAATTTCCGAAGGGTGTCCGGTAAAGGCAATGCTCGTTCTTCGGGCGACGCACCAAAGGGTTGTCCTCTTGTTCAATGACCGATGACGCACGGGTCAGGCTGTGGCCCTTCGTCACGACCGAAGCAGCCGCAAACCTCCGGAACGCGATATCTTGCCCGCCCGGCGGGGAGGTGCGTGGACCATGCGCCTCGAGTTCGCTCGCAGCTCGATTGGCACGTGCCGAGCTGAGGGCGCCCCACAGCAGGTGCCAAGCGGAAGGCGTGCCACAGCAGGTGCCGAGCGGAAGGGGTGCCACAGCAGGTGCCAACCAGAAGGCATGCCACAGCCCGAGGGAGGAGTGCCACAGCATGCGCGGAGCGGAGGGCGCGCCACAGCGGGTGCCGAGGCGAAGGCGCGCCACGGCCCGAGGCGAAGGCGCGCCACGGCCCGAGGCGAAGGCGCGCCACAGCATGCGCGGAGCGGAAGGCGCGCCCCACCAGAGTGGCTCTCGGTCGGTGCGCCGCGCGTTCGGCACCCGTCGTCATGAACGCGTCATGCCGCAAAGGTGAGCCGCGCCGGTGCGCTTGGGTTCGGCGCGCAACCTTCAGGAAAGACTGCGCGCGAGCGTTGCTGATGAGCGTGCTGCGGGGAAGGGCGCGCCCGCACCAGCGCGCCCTCAACCGCTATGCCGCAAGTTCGGGCGGCTCCTAATCGACTCGCACTGCCGGTAAACGTCGCTGCAACCAGCGTGGTCCCCACCAAGCGCGTTCGCCCAGCAACCTCATCACGGCCGGCACGATCAGGCAGCGGATCACCAGGGCGTCCAGCAGGACTGCGGTGGCCATGCCCAGGCCCATCATCTGCAGCATGCGGTCGGGGCTCAGGACGAAGGCCCCGAATACCACGATCATGATGGCCGCGGCGGCGGTGATGACGCTTCCGGTGGTGGCCAGGCCCTCGCGTACGGCGTGGGTCGCGTCTCGGGTCTTGGTCCATTCCTCGTGCATTCTCGAGACCAGGAAGACCTCGTAGTCCATCGACAAGCCGAACACGATGGCGAAGATGATGACGGGGACGAAGGCTTCGATCGGGCCCGGTTCGGCCCACAGCCAGCCGTTCTGGAAGACCAGCACCATCACGCCGAGCGAGGCGCCGATCGACAGCAGGTTGAGGATTGCCGCCTTGATCGCGATGGCCACCGAGCGGAAGACCAGCAGGAGCAGCAGGGCGGACAAGCCGACGACGGCCCCGACGAAGAGCGGGAAGCGGCGGTCGACGGCCTCGGCGAAGTCCACGGTGGCCGCGGTCGGGCCGCCGACCAGCACCCCGTCCGGCAGATCGTCGCGCAGGGCCCGAACCAGGTCGGCGGTCTCGGCGGCCTGCGGTGACGTGGCGGGGAAAGCCAGGCTGGTCAGGAGCTGCCCGTCCTCCGACGGCCGTGGGGGAGTGGCGTCCGTGACGCCGGCGTAACGGCCCAATACCTCGTACGCCGTCTGGGCCTTGGTCTCGTCGCCGTTGGGAGTCACCACGATCAGCGGGCCGTTGGCGCCCGGCCCGAACGACGAGGCGATCAGGTCGTACGCCTGCCGGGTCGTGCTCGACGACGGGTCGTTGCCCTCGTCGGCCAGGCCGAGCCGCATGCCCAGCGCCGGGGCGCACAACGCGGCCAGGGCGGCCACCGCGACGAGCAGGGCGGGCACCGGGCGGCGCTGCACGAGGGTGGCCCACGAACGCCAGCGACGGCCGGGTTCCCGTCCGCGGCGCTCATTGCGGGCTGCGTGTTTGCGGATGCTTCGCTCAATCCGCCGGCCGAAGATGGTCAGCAGTGACGGCAGCAGAGTTAGCGAGGCGAGCATCGTCACGAGCACGGTCAGGGTGACGCTCAGGGCCACCCCTTCGAGCGAGCCCAGCCCGAGCGTGTAGAGGCCGAGCAGCGCGATCACGACGGTGGCGCCGGCGAACAGAACCGAGCGCCCGGCGGTGTCCAGGGCGATCCGGACGGCCACGTCGCGAGGGGCGCCGGCGAGCAACTCCGAGCGGTATCGCGCAAAAACGAGCAACGAGTAGTCGATGCCGACGCCCAGCCCGACCAGGATCAGCATCGGTGCCGTGTAGTCGGGGATCGTCATCACATGCGAGGCCAGCCCGACCAGGCCGAACGTGGTGCCCACGGCGAAGATCGCGGTGATCAGCGGCAGCGAGGCGGCGAGCAGCGAGCCGAACAGGAACAGCAGGATGACCAGCGCGGCCAGCATTCCCGCGCCCTCGCTCGGGCCGCCGCCACCCTCCTCGACCTCGCGGATGGCGTCGCCGGACAGTTCGACGCGCAGTCCGTCCCGGTCGTGCGCGAGCGCGGCGTCCATGATTGCGCGTTTGTCGGCGGCTGGGATGTAGCCCGCCGCGTCGTCGAGCATCACGGTGGCCCGTCCGACCGTGCCGTCCGCGGAGATTCCCCCCGTACGGGGATCGGGTGGTTGAACTGACGCCACATGAGCGAGGCCGCGCAGGTCGGCCAGCAGCGCGTCGACTCGGGCCTGCTGCGCCTCGATGCCGCCGGCCGACTGCACGACCACGGTCACGCTGTCGCCCTGCTGCTGGGGGCTGTGTTGCGCGTACGCGTCGAGCAGTTGTTCCGATTCGGTGCCGGGCAGCGAGAAATCGTTGCGGTAGTCGCTGCCCGCCACCGTGGAGCCGCCGATGATCGCGGCCAGCGCCACGACCCACAGCGCGATGGCGGCCCAGTGGTGACGTTGCGACCAGCTCGCGAGCCGGGTCATCCGGGTGTGGCGCTCCCCGTGCGGCGCGGTGGGCGGTGACTCGGTGGTGGTCAACGGAAGGCTCCCTACATGTTGTCTGCCTACGTGTAGACAGCCAACGTATAGCGCGATTGTGTAGGCTGTCTACATGAAAGCCGACGCGCTCCGTGGTCACCTCGACGCGCTGATCCTCGCGACCGTCGAAAATCAGCCGCTGCACGGATACGCGATCATCGAGGCGCTGGCCGCCCGCAGCGGTGGCGAGCTCGACCTGCCCACCGGCACGGTCTATCCGGCCCTGCGGCGTCTGGAGGCGGCCGGATATCTGCGCAGCGACTGGTCGGACGACTCGGGCCGGCGCCGGCGGACCTACACGTTGTCGCGTTCCGGCCACAAACGCCTGGCCGCCGCGCGCGACGAATGGGACCATTTCTCGCGCGTGGTCGGCGTCGTGCTGAAGCCGTCTTAGGGGTGATACCCGATGTGGCCGGCGGCCGCCGTCGGCAAGATGGCCGGGTGACCTACCTCGCGGAGCTCGAGGCCGCCCTCGTCGGACCACGGCGGGTCAAGCGCGACCTGATGCAGGAGGCCGCCGACCACCTCGAGGACGCGACCGAGGCGCTGATCAAGGCAGGCTGCACCGCCGGCGAGGCCCGGGCGCGCGCGGAGGCCGACTTCGGGCCGGTCGACCAGGTCGCCGCGGCGTATCAGACCACCCTCGCCGTGGCCTCCTCCCGCCGTACGGCATGGATCTTGACCGCCGCTCTGGTGTTTCAGCCCTTCCTGTGGGACAAGGGCGTCCGGCTGGTCGACGTGGCGTCGCACGGGCCGATGCTGAACGACTCGCGGTGGCTGGCATTCCTCGACAAGGCGATCGAAACCGGCGGCGCCGTCATGATCGCCGGGGCGGTCCTCGGCGTGCTCGCGACCGGCATCGGAAACCGCTGGCTGCACGCCGGCCGCTCCATCGCCCGCGCCACCGCCACGTTCACCCTCGTCTCGTCGCTCCTCCTGCCGCTCATGGCCGCGAGCCTGAGCCTCGGGAGCGGCCTCGGTCCCGAGCTGTGGCTCTTCATCGCGGTGCTGCTGGTGATGCCTCTGGGCGCGGCCTCGGTCAGTGCGTGGCGCACCCTGGCCGCTGTGTGACGTGCCCGGCTCCTGCTCGCCTTCCGGGCGGGGCTTGCTGGCCTTGTCTGGCGTGCGATCCAGCTCCTCCCGGGTTGCGGCGGGGCTTGCTGGCCTTGTGTGACGTGCGATCCCGCTCGCCTCCCAGGTCGAGACGGGGCTTGCTCGCTCTGTGTGACGTGCTCGGCCCTGCCGCTCTCCGGGAGGCGGCGACGTTCGCTGCCCCCTGTGAGACGTGCGACTGGTTCGTCTTCCGGCCGGGAAGCGGGCTTGCGAAACCTCTCGGATATAGAGATGCTAGGAAGCCTAGCTATCCGCCGCCGCGTCGGTCGACGGCTCGAGCGTCCGCGAAGGAGTCGTCCATGTCCGCGCCCGGCCGTGACGAACCCTGCCGCGAACATGTGCGGCGTTATCTGGAAGCACCTTTCCTCGCCGACCTGGCCCGCGCGCGTCTGGGAGACCAGCTCTTCGGCGAGGATCTCTGGCCGGATGTCGTCACGGACGGCGTCCCGTGGTCGCTGCGCCAGGCCCTGGAGCACTGGGTCACGCAGGACTCGACCCCGGACGAGGAGATCGCCGACTTCATCGGCTGGCCGGTGCCGAAAGTGCGCGAGTACCGCTGAGCCGACGCGCGTTTCTGGCCGAACTCAGCCGCTCATCGGCCGACGGCCGACTGGGGCACCCACTACCCGGTAGCCGGCTCAGCCGCTCACTGGCCGGCGCCAGGTTCAGCCGCTCATTAGCTCGGCCGACTCAGCCGCTCACTGGCCGGCGCCCGGCTCAGTCGCTCATTGGTTCGGCCGGTTAGCCGCTCACTGGCGGGCGCCCGGCTCAGCCGCTCATTAGCCGACGGCCGGCTCAGCCGCTCACTGTCCGGCGGCCGACTCGGGCACTCACTGTCCGGCGGCCGGTTCGCTCGGCTCGGCCGTCGTAGCCGGGCGCTGGGCCCGGGCCGGATCGAGGGACGGTCCGGTGGCGAGCAGGCTGACGATCTCGCTCGGCACCGCCACCGGCTTCGCCTTGCCGTACCCCAGCCTGGCCAGCAGACCCGGATTGGCCAGCGGAAACATCGTGCCCGTGTCGGTGACGATGCCGATCGTGCCCAGCTGCGACGACTCCGGGTTGGCCAGCGAACCGACCACGGCCCCGCCCCCGCGCGGCACATACACGACGTCGGCGCGCACCTGCCCCTGCACGGTCGACTGCGGAATGGCGGTGCCGTCCGGGATGTCCGGATCGATCCGCACCCCGTCGCGCGCCGGATCACGGATCGGCAGCGTGACGCACGCGCGCTGCGGGGTGCCGTCGGCCAGCACCGGAACAGTCACGGGCAGCGCCCCGGGCTGACCCGCGTCGGTGATGCGGGCCTGCGACGGCCGCAGGTCGACGAAGTTGTTCACCGGCACCGCGTCCCGGGCCCCCGGCACCGCCTGCAGCAGTTTGGCTTGGAACGGCGTCACCGCCGCGACCCCGTCGGAAAGCAGCACCGCGAACTGCGTCTTACCCACATCGGTGATCACCTGACCGATTTCGAGCCCCGGCACCGGCGAGCGGCCGTTCCGATTGGGCAGCTGCGGCGCCACCAGATCGGGCCCGCTCGGAATCGCGTTGATCCACGCCGTCGTGACCGGCCAGGGCGTCTGCGCGTTGTAGCCGAGCGAACGCAGAACGCGCAGCTCCGCCCCCGGCGGGATGCTGAACTTGCGGTTCCCGTCGACCAGCGACACCCGGCCGTTCGGCTCGCTGACCAGCAACGCCTCCCGTTTGGCAGTGGCCAGACGACCGCCGCCCGGCGTGGTCCCGACGAGCACAGTCGACCGCAGACCCGCGTCCGCGCGCTGCGTGCACACCGACCACGAGCCGGTGAGCAGCGCCGACTTCTCCGGCAGCGAGTCGGGCGCCCCCGGAATCCCCAGCGTCGCCCCCAGCGGCACAGCGGACAATTTGCGCGCCGAGATGCCCTTGACCGACGCCGGTGACCCCTCCGCGAGCAGCAGTCCCGAGCTGTAGTTGAGCACCGGATGCAGCCGGCTGTCCGCTTTCGAATACACGAACTGCGCGCCCGTGCCCTTCTCCTGCAGGATCACACGCGAGTCCCGCGGATCCGTATTGCCGTTCCCGGTCAACAGGCCATAAATCGCCGTGGCCCCCACCGCCAGCGACGCGATCAGCAAACTGACCAGCGCCGTCATCCCCGCCCGCCGCATCGGCGACCGCGCCGGATCCGGATCCCGGCTGACCAGCGCCGCCACCACCCGCTGCATCGCATACTGATACGAGTGAAGCTGATCCTGACGCGTGGGCATGGCTTCACTGTAGAGGCCCCCCTCGATACCCCGCCGCCTCTCCACACCCAAGATCAAAGGCGGACGGCCACCGTACGCGTAGTGGCCCGACCCAACCGCACCAACCAGGCCCCCAAGCTCCCTCGCGACCTGCGAAATCACCACGGCCGTAGCGCGAGCTCCGGCCGTGGTGCCCGCGCGAGCACGACGCGCTCACCCGTCCCACGCCACAGGGAAACTCGGCCGTCATCCCGCTCGCGCCGGCGTGGCCGGGCGGCCACACGCAGGTGCGGCCCAACTGACACGCCGCAGAGGCGCTGATCACCGGGACCGGTTGGTCGCACTCTGGGCCCGTACGCTGTCGGAGGCCGGAACGGGAAGAGGAGCAGACGTGGCAGCTGACAACGACGCGAAGCTGGCGGTGCTCATCGACGCCGACAACGCGCAATCGCGCATCATCGAGGCGCTGCTGGCCGAGATCGCCAAGTACGGCACCGCGCACGTCAAACGGGCGTACGGGGATTGGACCGGCCCGAATCTCAAGGGCTGGAAGGACGAGCTGCTCGCGCAGTCGATCCAGCCGATGCAGCAGTTCGCGTACACGAATCGCAAGAACTCGACCGACTCCGCGATGATCATTGACGCCATGGATCTGCTCTACACGGGCCGGTTCGACGGGTTCTGCATCCTGTCCAGCGACAGCGACTTCACCCGGCTGGCGTCGCGCATCCGCGAGTCCGGACTGACCGTTTACGGCTTCGGCGAACGCAAAACGCCAAAATCGTTCGTCGCCGCGTGCGACAAGTTCATCTACACCGAAAACCTGACCGGCCCCACCGCGCCCGAGCCGGTGCAGCTGACCGCGGCCGAGCAACTGCGCAACAACTCGGCCCTGGTCAACCAGGTCCGCAACGCCGTCGAGGCCGCATCCGACGACGACGGCTGGGCGACGCTCGCGCACGTCGGGCAGATCCTGACCAACCAGAGCCCCGACTTCGATTCGCGCACGTACGGCTACAGCAAACTGAGCGACCTGATCGGCGCGATCACCCTGTTCGAGCTGGAGCGGCGCGACATCGGTCAGGGCAAGAAAGCCGTTTTCCAGGTACGCGACAAGCGCCGCCGGACAAAGAAGGACGCGTAAGGCTGTCACAGCTTCCGGGGCTGTCCGGTCGAAGTAGGTGACCGAGGCAGAACACGAAAGGTGTGATGGAAATGAAGATCGCCGTGCTGGGCGGTACCGGGCTCATCGGGTCGCAGGTCGTCAAGCTGCTGGGGGAACACGGCCACGACGCCGAGCCGCTGTCCCCGTCGAACGGTGTCGACCTGCTCACCGGCGAAGGACTCGACGCGGGCCTCAAGGGCGCCGACGTGGTGGTCAACCTGACGAACTCGCCGACCTTCGACGAGAAGTCGCCGGCCTTCTTCCAGCAGACGATGGACAACATGCTCGCCGCCGCGAAACATCAGGGCGTCGGCCACGCCGTCATCCTGTCGATCGTCGGCGTCGACCAGGTGCCCGCCCTCGACTACTACAAGGCCAAGGTGCTGCAGGAAAACGTGCTCAAGGCGGGCCCGATCCCGTGGTCGATCGTCCGCGCGACCCAGTTCTTCGAGTTCATGAACTCCGTGCTGTCCTGGACAGCCGACGGCGACACCGTACGCCTCCCGGCGACCCCCGTGCAGCCGCTGGCCTCAGCCGACATCTCCCGAGCCGTGGCCGAAGTCAGCGCGGGCACCCCACTGCTCGGCGTCCGCAACGTGGCCGGCCCCGAGATCTTCACACTCGACGACCTGGGCCGCATCGCGCTGCAGGCCAAGGGCGACACCCGCACGGTCGTCACGGACCCGGCCGCCGGCATGTTCGCCGCCGTCCCCGGCAACGTCCTGACCGCCCCCACCGACGCGATCATCGCCAAAACGACGTTCCGCGAGTGGCTGACCACCCAGAAGTAGCACACCCCCGGCCGGCGGCAACGAGGCCGCCGGCCGACGGCAACCGTTCGTGCGGTGCGTGAGCGCAACCGTTCGTGCAGTGCATGAGGGTGAGCGTTCGTGCAGTGCCTGAGCGTTCGTGCAGGGCGTGAGCGCAGCCGTTCGTGCAGTGCGTAACGGTAAGCGTCCGTGCAGGGCGTGAGCGTTCGTGCCGTGCGTGAGCGCAACCGTTCGTGCAGTGCGTAACGGTGAGCGTCCGTGCAGTGTTTGAGCGTTCGTGCCGTGCGACCGTTCGTGCGGTGCTTGGGCGAGAGCGTTCGTGCAGTGCTTGAGCGTTCGTGCAGTGCTTGAGCGTTCGTGCCGTGCTTGAGCGTTCGTGCCGTGCTTGAGCGTTCGCGCCGTGCTTGAGCGTTCGCGCCGTGCTTGAGCGTTCGCGCCGTGCTTGAGCGTTCGTGCAGTGCTTGAGCGTTCGTGCCGTGCTTGAGCGTTCGTGCGGATTCGCTCAATCGAAGGGGATGCGCTCTGCGTCGCTGGGGGGCCACGCGGCCGTCCAGGCCGGGTCGTATCGCCGCACCGCCTCGACGAACGCAGGCGGCGGCTGGTACCGATGTGCGGTGACGTAGTGCCAGACGAGCGTGGGAGCGGCGAACATCGTTCCGGGCCGCGCCGGCACCCTGATCTCGGCGTGGCCCAGATGCACGATGCCGCTCGGGTGGTCAACGGTGAGCATTCCCCGCACCGATGCCGCCAGGCAGATCGTGCATTGATGGAATCCGCGCATGCGGTTGACGGTGATGCCCGAGATGATGTCGAGCAGGGCGTCCGCCAAACCCTCGGGCGTCGTCCCGGTCGCGAACTGGTGGGGCGCGTCGATCCATCCGACGTTGAGCCGCTCGTAGCTTGGCCGGTATTCGATCCAAGCGCCCGGAACTTCGAAGACTTCAAGCTCGCTGTACGCGTACGGGGTCAGGTCCTCGAAGTAGGTCACACGCACGTTCTATCAGGACGGTCACGTCCGGTCGGCCGTGGAGCGTGCCGGGTAGTTCGGCCACGTGCGATCACTGGCGTTGGACCTCAGCCCTGCCGGCAAGCAACGCCCGTGCGCTGTGGGCGGAGAATACCCGTGTAACGACACTCAGCGGAATGCGGCGATCTTCTCCGGGTTCATCAGCCAAAGCAGCTGGTCGATGCCGTCGGCCGAAGCGCTGAGTGTCAGCACCGCTTTTACCTCGTTGCCGTCGTGCAGTACCGCGGCCTGCTGGCCGTTGACGATGACGAAACGGGGCACGATTCCGTCCCACCAGAACGACGAGAACGCGGCGATGAAAGTTGCTACCCGGTCCGCGCCGACGACGATTCGGCGGGCGGCGTGCTTGGCGCCGTTGCCGTCGGTGATGCTGGTGACGCCGGCCGCGAACAGATTCTCGAGGGCGGCCAGATTTCCCGAGCGCGCCGCCGTGAGGAACGTGGTCAGCAATTCCTTCTGGGCCGACAGTGAAACGGGCGCCTTGCGTTCCCCGGCCACGTGTTTGCGGGCCCGGGACACCAATTGCCGTACGGCCGGTTCGGTGGCCTGCAGAATGTCGGCGATCTGCCCGTACGGGTAATCGAAAGCCTCCCGCAGCACGTAGGCGGCCCGTTCGTTGGACGTCAGCTTCTCCAACAGCAGCAGAACGGCGAATTCCAGCGCGTTG
The DNA here is from genome assembly GCF_055562135.1 of Actinoplanes sp. NPDC021490. Classification (NCBI taxonomy): domain Bacteria; kingdom Bacillati; phylum Actinomycetota; class Actinomycetes; order Micromonosporales; family Micromonosporaceae; genus Actinoplanes; species Actinoplanes sp. NPDC021490. Next base: position 213,841 of record NZ_JBVHFW010000014.1, on the reverse strand, counting down.
CCGGTTTCCGCGCCCAGGTAGGGATCGGCGCTCGTGTCCACGGGCTCGGGAAGCCACGGCCCGATGTACGTCTCCCGGCGTACCCGGGCCGATTGAAGGGTGTTGATGGCCAGGCGGGTCGTGGTCGTGGCCAGGAAAGCGGCCGGATTCTGCACGGTCTCGCGGTCGTACGTCTGCCAGCGCAGCCACACGTCCTGCACCAGATCCTCGGCCTCGGTGGCGCTGCCGAGCATGCGATACGCGATTCCGAAAAGGCGCGGCCGCACCTCCGTGAATACTCGTGCCGCGTCGTCCAGATCGGCCAGACCCATTTCGCCCCCTCCCGGCAGTTCATCCTGGCACTGTGATCGCCGGAAAGTCAGTGACGTGCGCCTCGGGAGACCGCGGGCGGATTCGATGCCGGGCCCAGCGGGTATGGTCGCCGGGATGAGCCCCTGGATCGACCATGCCGTGTGGTGGCACGTCTACCCGCTCGGCTTCACGGGCGCCGTCAGCGCCGGGCCCGGGCATCGCCTCGGCAAGATCACCGGGTGGCTCGACTACCTGGTCGAGATGGGCGCCAACGGGCTGCAGCTCGGTCCGATCTTTGCGTCCGAGACGCACGGCTACGACACGGTCGACCATTTCCGCATCGATCCGAGGCTGGGCGACGACGCCGACTTCGACGCGCTGATCGCGGCGGCGCGGCAACGCGGCGTACGGGTGCTGCTCGATGGGGTGTTCAATCATGTCGGGCGGGGCTTTCAGGCGCCGGCGCACTGGTTCACCGGCGGCGATTTCGAGGGGCACGGCAGTCTGCGCGAGCTCGACCACACGCAGCCCGAAGTGCTCGACCATGTCGTACGGGTAATGGACCATTGGCTGTCGCGCGGGGCCGACGGGTGGCGCCTCGACGCGGCGTACGCGGTCGACCCGAAGTTCTGGAAAGCCGCGCTCGCCCGCGTGCGCCCGCAGCACCCGGAGGCGTGGTTCGTCGGCGAGATCATCCACGGGGACTATCCGGCGATCCTGCGCGAATCCGGTCTCGATTCGCTGACCCAGTACGAATTGTGGAAGGCCATCTGGAGCAGCCTGAACGACGGCAATTTCTTCGAGCTGGCGCACGCGCTCGAACGGCATGCGGAGTTGCTGCCGGTTGGGCTGCCGATGACGTTCCTCGGCAACCACGACGTCACCCGGATCGCCAGCAAACTCGACGACCCGCGCCACCTCGACCATGCGATCGCGATCCTGCTGACGGTCGCGGGCGTGCCGAGCATCTACTACGGCGACGAGCAGGCCTTCCGCGGCGTCAAGGAGGAGCGCGCGGGCGGCGACGACGCCATCCGGCCCGCGTTCCCGGACAGCCCCGGCGAGCTGTCCCCGCTCGGCCGGCCGACGTACCGCCTGCACGAGAAGCTGATCGGGCTGCGGCGCCGCAACCCCGCCCTCACACGCGCGGCGACGACCGCGACGCACCTGACGAACACCGCCGTGGCCCTCAAATCCGCCTCGCTCACCTTGCTGCTCAACGTGGGCGACGACGAATACCGTTTCCCCGGCGTTGATCCGGGCGCACAGGTGCTCGAGTCGTCCCAGCCGGGCGGCGATCCCGCGCTCGTTCCCGCCCACGGTTGGTCCGTGCTGTCGGGGTGACGTGGTTCGGGGTGCGTCGGCCTGTTCGGCTTGCGCTGGGCTGGGGCGACGTGCGGCCTCTATGAAACAGTCCTCAGGCGGCTCCGGAAGCGCATCGGTGACTCGCCCACCTCGCGTTTGAAGGCCGTGCTGAACGCGGCCTCCGACGCATAACCCAGCGTGGCCGCGAGGGAGGCGAGGCGTACCTCTCCGTCGCGCAGGGCGCGCTGGGCCAGCAGCATGCGCCACTGGGTCAGGTAGGCCAGCGGCGGAACGCCCGCGACCGCGCGGAAGCGTCCGGCGAACGTAGTGCGTGACATGGCCGCGGCGTGCGCGAGCTCCTGCAGGCCCCAGGCGCGGCCGGGATGATCGTGCATGAGGTCGAGGGCCGGCTTCAGGCGTTCGTCGCGGAGCGCGGCGATCCATCCGGGCGGCCGGTCCTCGTCGGCCAGCAGCGCGCGCACCACTTCGAGCAGCAGCAACTGCCCGTGCTGGCGGATCGCGAATGAGGCCCCGAGCCGGCTGCCGGTCATCTCGTCGACGATGCGATGCACACAACCGCGCAGCGACGACGTGCCCGGAGTGGACGACCTGACCACGGCCACCGGCGGCAGCGCGTCGAGCAGCAGCGCCCGGCCGGCCGGGGTGACGTCGATGCGCCCGCCCACCACCACATCGTCGCGTTCGCGGTCGACGTCGAACCGGAAATGCTCGTCGGGCACCACCTCGCGCGCCGGCCCGTCACCCGAGCCGCCCTCGAGCCGCAGCCACTCCCGGTCACTGAGAATCGCGACGTCGCCAGCCTCGAGCATCAGCGGCGCGTCCAGGCCGTCGGTGGTCAGACCCACTTGCCCGTACGGGATGGCCAGGAACTTGAGCGGCAGACGCACCTCGCCCCGCGAGAACCATCGGCCGCGCGCGGCGAACCCGCCGGAGAGCACACCGCGCACCTCGACGAGATCGAACACCTCGGACAGCCGGTCTGCGCCCACGTTCGTACGCTCGCACAAATAATCCGGATCGACAACCATTCAGCGTACGGGCGGGGACGCGCACGCTGGAGGTATGAAACAGCAACCCATCGGCTCGGGTTTCACCGCCGCCTCGACCGCGGACGACGTGCTGGCCGGCCGTGATTTGTCCGGCTTCTACGCGATAGTCACCGGCGGACACTCCGGCATCGGCCGGGAGACGACCCGCGCGCTCAGCCGAGCCGGCGCCTCGGTCACCATCGGCTCACGCGACCCGGACCGGGCCAGGGCCGCCGTGGCCGGGATCGAGCACGTCACCGTGGACCGGCTGGATCTGCTCGACCCGTCCTCGGTCGACGCTTTCGCCACCCGGTACCTCTCGGCCGGCCGCCCGCTGCACGCCCTGATCAACAACGCCGGCCGCCCGGCCCCGCCCACGCTGGAACGGGACGCGCGCGGCTACGAGGTGCAGTTCGCCACCAACCACCTGGGCCACTTCCAGCTGGCCCTGGCCCTGCTGCCCGTGCTGCGCGCCACCCCCGCCGCCCGCGTGGTCAACGTGACGTCGGGCGCACAGCGTTTCTCCGACGTGCTCTGGGACGATCCGACCTTCGAGCACACCCCGTACGACTTGCTGCTCGCCTACGCCCAATCCAAGACGGCCAACGTCCTGCACGCCGTGGAACTCGACCGCCGCTGGGCCGAACACGACGTCAACGGCTACGCCGTCCACCCCGGCGTGGTCGTCGGCACCGGCCTCAACGGCGCCGTCGGCCTCGACATGCTGCGCGAACAGGGCCTGGTCGACGAGTCCGGCCACCCGATCATCGACCCGGCTCACGGCAAGAAGACCCCGGAGCAGGGCGCGAGCACCTCGGTCTTCGCCGCCACGAGCCCGTTGCTGGCGGGCATCGGCGGCGTCTATCTGAAGGACAACGACATCTCCGTTCTGGACGACCGCCCCCGCCCGATGTCATCCGTCGAGCCCCCGTCCGAGGTCGTCTCCCACTCCATCGACCCGAGGTCGGCCCAGCGCCTGTGGGAGCTGAGCGAGGCGCTGCTCGCCCGCTGACGCATCTATGCCGAGCACGCCTGCGCGGTGACGGGGTTCGGCACGCGTGCGCGGTGACGGGGTTCGGCATGCGTGCGCGGTGGCGCGGCTCGGCATGCGTGCGCGGTGGCGCGGCTCGGCACGTCCGCCGCGGCAATGTGTGATGCGGGGCGTGTGGCCCGCGGTCAGCGGTAGCCGGCGGCATCAGGTGGGTGGCCCGGCGCCATCACCTCGGTGAAGTAGCGCGGGAAGTCGGGGCGGCTGCCGTCGAGGTCGGTCAGGTCGTATTCGCGGGCCAGGTCGATGCTGGCCAGGGTTTGGCCGGTGAACCGGAGCGCGTCAGGGTCGGCGGCCAGGGTGGCCACACCCCGGCCCACGAAGTGCGGGGACTCGGTGATGCCGAAGTGCTCGGCCTCGGCGGACTGCCAGGTCTGCTCGGTGACGCCGTATTTGTCGAGCATGCGCTCCGACCGCAGCCAACCGGGAGTGACCGCGACGGCGGCGGCGCCGTGCGGGCGCAGCTCGGCCGCCTGGGCCTGGGCCAGCCGGATCACTGAGACCTTGACCAGGTCGTAGTAGACGGATTCGCGATAGTCCCCGTCGATCGCCTTGCCGTCGGTCATCTCGACGATCAGGCCGCCCGGCCGCCGGATCAGCAGGGGCAAGGCGTAGTGGCTGGTGATCAGGTGTGTGTCGACGCCCTGATGCAGCATGCGCAGCCCGCGATCGATCGAATGTTCCCAGAGCGGCTTGCCCCACTCGGTGAACATGTCTCCGCCCCAGACGTTGTTGACCAGCACGTCGAGTCGGCCATGGTCGGCCGCTATTCGCTCGGTCAGCGCGGCGACCTCGGCGGGAACGCTGTGATCGACCCGGACAGGAATGCCGTGGCCGCCGGCCGCGTCGACGGCCTCGGCGGTCTCCTCGATCGTCTCCGGTCTGTCCATCTCGGAGCGGCCCGACGCCCGGCTGGACCGGCCCGTGGCGTAGATGGTGGCGCCGAGCGCTCCCAGCTGCACGGCGATGGCCCGGCCCGAGGCCCGGGTCGCCCCGGCCACCAGCGCGACTCTGCCCTTCAGCGATGCGGTCATGCCGAGGATCGTGGCAGCGGGGTATGACAGAAAAGGGGTCAGCCGGGCGGCAGCAGCGTCTCGATCAGGTCGGAGAACGCGTCGCGGATCTCCTCCTCGCCGGCGGTGGCCAGAGGTGGCACTCCGATGGACTTGCGCAGCAGCGTCGTGCCGAGGACGGCGCCGAGGAGGATTTGCGCGCGTAGTTCGGCCGTGTGGTCCGGTGGGTCGGCGGAGCCGTTGGTGGCGCTGGCCAGGCGGCGGCTGATCGAGCGCAGCAGGGTTCTACGCATCTCGTCGGTTCGCTCTTCGCCGGAGGACCGCACCAGGAGCAGCAACGCCTCGTGCAGTCGCGGGTCGTCGTCCGATCCGACGATGCGGTGCGCCATCTTGGCGGCGATGTCGGCGGGGGAGGAGCGTTCGGCGTCCCGGCTCAGGTCGGTGACCGCGCTGGCCAGGCAGGCCTCGAACAGGCCTTCCTTGGAGGTGAAGTAGCGGTTGATCAGCGCGACGTTCACCCCGGCGCCGTCGGCGATGTCGCGCACGGTGGTGGTGGCGAAGCCCTGACGGGCGAAGTGGTGGCGGGCCGTGTCGAGCAGGAGCTGCCGGGTGTGGGCCGCGTCGCGGCGCCGGGGCTGGCCGGGGATGTCTGCCAACGTGGAGCCTTTCGCCTGATCGACGCCTGAGGAACCAGAGGACGCTGAACACCCTGAGGGCTGATTGGAACAGTGTCGAAGCAGCGTAACCCCGGCCACCACGCCATGTAAACAGGCATTGACTTTGCGCTGGTGTGACGTAAGCAATCGTTGACTTAGCGGCAAAGGCTCGATCTAATAAGTAAGCAACCATTTACTTCCAGTCTCGGGGACGTCATGACCCACATCGAAGAACGCGCCGAGGGCACCCGCCCCAGCGGCGGCCTGCTCGTGCTCTATCTGGCTCTGGGCGGTCTGGCCTTCGCGGTGCTGCAGTCCCTGGTCTCGCCGGCCCTGGCCACGATCGGCCGCGACCTGGAGGTGTCGACCGCGGACGTCAGCTGGATCGTCACGGCGTACCTGCTGTCGGCGTCGGTGCTCACGCCGATCCTCGGCCGGCTCGGTGACATGGCCGGCAAGCGCAAGATCCTGATCGTCGTGCTGGCCATCCTGGCCGCAGGCACCGTCGTGGCGGCGCTGGCGCCCAACCTCGCCGTGCTGATCGTCGGTCGGGTGCTGCAGGGTGCGGCCGGCGCGATCCTGCCGCTGTCGATCGGCATCGTCCGCGACGAGCTGCCCCGCGAGCGGGTGGCCACCACGGTCGGCCTGATCTCGGCGATCTTCGGCATCGGCGCCGGTATCGGCATCGTCGCGGCCGGGCCGATCGTCGAGCACCTGTCGTGGCACTGGCTGTTCTGGCTGCCGCTGGCGCTGGTCCTGATCGCCCTGGCCGGCGCGGTCTTCGGCATGAAGGAGTCCCCGGTCCGTACGCCGGGCAAGCTCGATGTGGTCGGCGCGTCCATCCTGTCGGTTTCGCTGGTCGGGCTGCTGCTCGCGATCAGCAAGGGTCAGGCCTGGGGCTGGGGCGACGCCAAGACCATCGGGCTGCTGGCGCTCGGTGTCGTCGGGCTGGTCGTGTTCGTCGTCGTGGAGCTCAAGGTCCGCGAGCCGCTCATCGACATGCGCCTCATGAAGATCCGCGGCGTGTGGGCCACCGACCTGGTCGCGCTCATTCTGGGCTTCGCCATGTTCGGTACGTTCCTGCTGGTCCCGACGCTGATCCAGTTGCCCGCGGAGACCGGTTACGGGTTCGGCAAGTCGGTCTCGCAGGCCGGGCTGTTCCTGCTGCCGACCGTGGTCATGATGGTCCTCTTCGGTCCGCTGGCCGGCATCCTGAACCGCAAGTTCGGCCCGAAGCTGCCGATGTTCCTGGGCGCCGTGTTCGTCGTCGCCGCGTTCGCGATCCCGGCGCTGGCGCACGGCGAGATGTGGCAGGTGCTGCTGTCCGGCATCCTCACCGGCGCGGGCATCGGATTCGCCTTCGCGGCCATGTCCAACGCGATCATCGAAGCCGTCCCGGCCACCCAGACCGGAGAGGCCACGAGCGTCAACACCATTGCCCGTACGATCGGCAGCAGCATCGGCACCGCGGTGGTCGCCGCCGTGATCACCTCGAAGACCACGGCGCAGGGCCTGCCCACCGACGACGCGTTCACGGTCGGTTTCTGGGTCTGCGCCGGGGTGGCCGTGCTGGCCATCGTGGCCGCGCTCGCCCTGCCCGCGGCGCACCGCCGCCACACCGAGGCCGTGGCCACCGGCGTCGACGACCTGCCCCCGGAGCCCGCCGAGCTGCACCTGCCCCACTCGCACAGCCGGGCCTGAACGAAGACCCAGAGCGCCGGAAAGCTGGGCCGCCGGAAAGCTGGGCCGCCGGAAAGCCGGGCCGTCGGAAAGCCGGGCCGCCGGAAAGCTAGAGCGCGTGGGCCGCGGCCGCATCGGTCGCGGCCCACGACGCCAGCAGCGCCAGGTTGTGCGCCGTAGGAGACTCCGGCGAGGCCGAGAAAATGGTCAGCGTGAGCTCCGGCTCGGCCCGCAGATCCATGCTCTCGTAGGCCAGCTCGAGGTCGCCCACGACGTGATGGTGGAAGTATTTGACGCCGGTCCCGTGGATCCGCACGTTGTGCGCGCCCCACCGCCGGCGGAAGTCGTCGCTGCGGGTGGAGAGCTCGCCGACCAGGTCGTGCAGGGCCTTGTTGTGCGGGTCCTTGCCGGCCGCCGTGCGCAGGTTGGCCACGAGCATGTCGGCGGCCAGGTTCCAATCCGGATAGAACCGGTGCGCGGCGCTGTCCAGGAACGTGAAACGCCCGAGGTTCGGGGTTCCGCCCGGATCCGCGTAGCAGTCGCTGTACATGGCCCGGCCGAGCAGGTTGGCCGCGACGAGGTCCTGCTGGAAGTTGACCACGATGGCCGGGCTGGTGATCGCGTCGAGCGACCACTGCAGGCTGGGCCGGGGCGCGGACTGCTTGGGACGGCGGCTCGGGCGCAGCAGCGCGTTGCTGCCGTTGGCCGCCTGCGCCAGGCGTACGAGATGGGCTCGTTCCGCCTCGTCGAGCTGCAGCGCCCGCGCGATGGCGTCGAGCACCCCGGCGGACACCCCGGCCAGCGAGCCGCGCTCGAGCTTGGCGTAATACTCCACGCTCATCCCGGCCAGCGCGGCCACCTCGCTGCGCCGCAGCCCCGGCACCCGCCGCTGACCGGCCGACGGCAGCCCGGCCCGCTCCGGCGTGATCTTCGCCCGGCGGGTGGTCAGGAAATCGCGTACCTCGGCTCGGTTGTCCACCCCTGAAACGGTACGTCGGGTCATTCTGGGCTGGGATGTACTACCGGTACACCTTTCATCGGTGACTTCTTCGCGCCGGCGGGAAGGAGTGTGCTGGAGCAGTACCGAGGAAAGGGACACCCATGTTCACTGTCAACGCCATTGCCGCGCCTTCGGCCACCGAGCCGCTGGTCCGCACCACGATCGAGCGTCGCGACGTCGGCCCGCGCGATGTGCTGATCGCGATCAGATACGCCGGCATCTGCCACTCCGACATCCACACCGTGCGCGGCGAGTGGGGTCAGGTGGCGTACCCGCTCACCGTCGGCCACGAGATCGTCGGCGAGGTCACCGAGGTCGGCGCCGAGGTCACCCGGCACGCCGTGGGCGACCGGGTCGGGGTCGGCTGCATGGTCAACTCGTGCCGCGAGTGCGAGAACTGCCGGGCCGGGCAGGAGCAGTACTGCCTCAACGGCAACACCGGCACCTACGCCGCGGTCGACCGGGACGGCACGATCACCCAGGGCGGCTACTCGACGCATGTCGTCGTCGACGAGGACTTCGTGCTGAAGGTCCCCGAGAGCATCCCGTACGAGGCGGCCGCGCCGTTGCTGTGCGCGGGCATCACCACCTATTCCCCGCTGGCGCACTGGAAGGCCGGCCCGGGCACCCGGGTCGCCGTCGTCGGCATGGGCGGGCTCGGCCACATGGCGGTCAAGATCGCCTCCGCGCTGGGCGCCGACGTGACCGTGCTGTCGCAGACGCTCGGCAAGAAGGACGACGGGCTCACGTTCGGCGCCGCGAACTACCACGCGACCAGCGACCCGGCGACGTTCGAGGCGCTGAAGAACACCTTCGACCTCATCATCAACACGGTCAGCGCGCCGATCGACATGGCCGCCTACCTGGGTCTGCTGCGCCTGGACGGCACCCTGGTCAGCGTGGGCGCCCCGCCCGAGCCGCTGGCCGTGCCGGTGTTCGCCCTGTTCGGCAACCGGCGCTCGTTCGCGGGTTCGGGCATCGGCAGCATCGCCGAGACCCAGGAAATGCTGGATTTCTGCGCCGAGCGCGGCATCGCGCCGCAGGTCGAGGTCATCACGGCCGACGCCGTGAACGACGCCTACGAGCGCGTGCTCAAGTCCGACGTGCGCTACCGGTTCGTCATCGACGTCGACTCGCTGCGCTGATCACCACCGCCGGGCGGCACACCAAGACCCTGCTGGAGGCCTTTGCATGACCACCATCGCCATCGTCGGGGCCGGTCCCGGGCTCGGCGCGGCCGTTGCCCGGCGGTTCGGGGCGGCCGGGCACAGCGTCGCGCTCGTCTCGCGCGACCCCGGCAAACTGGCCGGCGAGCTGGGGGCCCGGGGCTACCCCGCGGACGTCCGCGACCGGGCCGCGCTGGCCGGTGCGCTCGAGCGGGCCGCCGACGAGCTCGGCCCGATCGAGATCCTGCAGTACAGCCCTATCCCGCACCGCGACTTCCTCAAGCCGGTCGCCGACACCACCGCCGGCGACGTGGCCGCCGCCGTGGAGTTCTCGGTGCTCGGCCCGATGACGGCCGTGAACACCGTGCTGCCCGGCATGCGGCAGCTGGGCCGGGGGTCGATCCTGCTGGTCAACGGGGGTAGCGGCGCCCGCCCCAACCCCAAGGTCGCGGGCACGTCGATCGCCTTCGCGGGCGAGGGGGCGTACGGGAAAATGCTCCACGAGACCCTCGGGGCCGAAGGGATCCGGGTCGCGCAGCTGATCGTGCCGGGCGCCATCGGGCCCGGGGACGCCGAGGTCCTGGCCGGGAAGCTGTGGCAGCTGCACACGACGGACGGCGAGTTTCGCACGTTCTCAGATGAGGGCGCCGCCTAGCTGGTCGAAGATCTCCTTGACGATCGCCCGGATGTGTTCGTCGTCGGACTTGCCGCGCTGGGACGGCAGCGGCGTCGGGCAGTCCGGGCGGTCGGAGATGCAGTAGACCGAGCGTCGTTCCTCCTGGCCCAGTTTGACCGGGCGTTTCCCCGGGTTGCGGCAGTCCGAGGGCAGCGTGCTGTAGATGCGGTCGACCGCGCACAGCGGTTTGCCGCCGACCAGCACGAAGAACACCTGCACCCCGGTGTCGCGGTAGCTGCGGATGCGTTTGGCGTCGCTCTGCTGCTCGCTGGGGCTGCCCGCCCCGGCCTGCTCGCCGTCGGTGAACACGATGAGGGCCTGCTTGCGCGGGTTGTTGGCATCGACGCCGATCTCGTCACGCACGAGGTCGGCGGTCTCGCGGACGGCCTCGGTGACCGGGCTGCTGCCACCCAGGTTGGACACTTCCGGCACGGCGAGCCGGGTCGGGTCGGCGAAACCGCCGGGGGTCGTCAGCGGGTCGAACACCGCGCCGTCCGCACCCGGGAAGCCGAAGAACGCCACCCGGTCGGTGCCCGACAGGCTGCCCAGCGCCGTGGTCATCGCCGCGGCGATCTGGCGTTTGTACGGCTCCGTGGACCCGGACTGGTCGAGCGTGATGGCCAGGCTGATCCGCTTGCGCAGCGTCTGGCGCCAGCGCTCGAGGATGGCGCTGACGACCGCGCCGTCGCGCCGGGTGAGCGCATGGTCGTCGGTGGACTCGAACCCGACCCGGTCCAGGCGGTTCTGCCACTTCTTGGTCATCAACGTGCGGTGGAACGCGTCGGCCAGGTCCCGCTTGTTCTTGTCCATCCCGGGCCGCTTGAGGAACGGGTGGTCCAGCGTCGGGTTCGGGCCGGCCAGCTCCACCCCGCGGTAGTAGTGGGTGAGATCGGGGAAGCCCTTGTAGACGGCCTCCTCGACGATCATCGCGTTCGGCAGCGCCGAGGTGTCGACCGGCGGCTTGAACGAGGACAGGAACTCGACGATCTCCCCGGGGTATCTCGCGACCGAGCGTTCCAGCGGCGCGGCGTGGACATCGAGCTTCCCGGCCCGTACGTCCTCGGCCGAGATGCCGCTGCCGCCGCCCGCCGCCGCCTCGAACGCCAGGATCGTGGCCATCGCCCCGGATGTCGAGTTGAGCGCGTTCTCCTTGACCAGGTCGAGCTTGCCCGCGGAGGCCAGCGCGGCCAGATCGCTCCAGGTGACCGAGCCGGAGTCGCTCAGCGAGCCGGCCAGCGGGGTGCCGAACTTGACGTAGAGCCGCATCCGGCTGGTCGTGAACGAGCCCAATTTGTCGTCGTAGCGGTCGTCCGCGTCCAGCAGCGAGTTCCAGAACGAGTGCGTGGGCAGCCAGACGTCCGGCCGGTCGGCCCCGCCGCTCGCGAGCGAGCCGGTGATCCGCTGCTGCGCGAACCCGGAGCTGATCGGCACGATCTTGATGCAGTTGTATTCCTTGGCCGCGTCCTGGAGCACGCCGGGAGTGGCCGCGGGGTCGGCGCGGGCCAGGCCCGGTTCGGTGGACGACCAGACCTCGAGCGCGGTGCCGTGACACTTGCCGCCGGACGGCAACGCCACCTCGCCGAGCGCGTAGACGAGAGCGCCGCCCAGCACGATGCAGAGGATGCTGGCGAGCAGACGTCCGCCCTTGTTGGAGTTCATCCTCACCTCACCTCAGGAATGCGTAGCTGCAGGCGACCCGGCCGACGTACGCGACCAGGCCGCACACCAGCGACAGCCCCAGGGCGCCGAGGATCGGGCCGGCCCCACCGACGTCGTAGACCTGGTATGCGAAATATCCCGACGCGCCCAGCGCCACCACCCCGCCGACGACGAGCGCCTGCGGATCCAGCACGTACTCGGCCCGCCGCGCCGCCGGGTATTCGAGCCGGCGCACGTCACGGACGGCCTTCATCACCTGCTCGGCCAGCTCGCGCCGATCGGTGGGCAGCTGGTCCCACTGTTGCCGGGCCACCTTTTCCCGAAGCCGGCGAACCCGGCGGTTGTCGGCCGGGGAGTCCTGTTCGGTCGTGCCGGGGGTCAGCAGATCCTGATCTTCCAGGGCCATCCACAGGCGCCGGCGCGGCCCGTTGTGCGCCCCCAGGACGGCGTCGAATTCCTGTTCGGCGGCGGACCTGCTCTTCTCAGCCGATTCCGACTTCCCGTACTGGCGGCCGTAGAGACCCACGAACATGTGTGCGCTCTTGATGAGGGCCTCACGCGCTTGGGCCTTGTTGTCGCCCGGGTCGGCCGGGTCGGGGCCCTCGACGACGACGACGGGGGCCTGCTCCAGTCGTTCCTTGACCTCGGCGCGGTAGGTCCGCAGGTCACCGCCGGTGCGGGCCAGATAGACGGTGACCTTTTCGACGGATGGCTTTCGGTGCCGTTGGTACAGCCAGGTACCGAATGCGGTCAGGACGCCGACCGCGAGGGTTCCGAAGAACGACCCCACGGCGTCGAGAATGGACTGCCACACGCACGTGCCCCCTCACGGATGCGTAGGGGCCAATGCTAGTGCGCATCCGCTACAGCACGTGCACCGCCACATGCGACGGGTGATCGGCGTCGTGCCGGATCTCGAAGTCGCAGCTCACGCCGTCGACCGCGACCCCGAACGGCTCCGGCGTGCCCATGTTTCGCGCATAGCGGGGGAACGCGCCGCCGCTCACCTGCACGCGCAGCCGATGCCCGGCCCGGAAGCGGTAGGCGGTCGGAAACAGTTCGACCTGGACCGCGCGCACCCCGTCCGGCCCCGGCTCCCCGGAAGTGCGCGGGTCGAGCCGTTGAATGCCGTCGACGACATTGCGCGAGACCCCCTTGGCGTCCACATCGCACAGACGGACGAACACATCCGCGTACGGGATGGAGGTGCGCACATAGATCGTCGCGCTCACCGGGCCCGCGATGTCGAAATCGCCCGGCAGCGCGGGACCGGTGAAGACCAGCACGTCGTCGCGCTTCTCGACGCTCGCGTTGTCGGCCTGCTTGCCCGGCGGCTGCAGCAGCGGGCCCCCCACGGTCGGGGTCGGATCGGCCGGGTCATAGGTGAACCGGCTCGGCTCGCCGTCCTGTTCCGGCCGGGTCACCAGCCGGCTCCCGCTTCCGAGATGCAACCGCGTTTCCCGTACGCCCGGAGGCGGCCACGACTCGAACTCGAGCCACCGGCCGGCCTGTTGCAGATAGACCCGCACCGGGGCTCCCGAGGGCGCCGGACCGCCGTTGAGGTGATGGTCCAGCCAGGCGGCATCGGTCTGCGCGACCATGCGCAGCTCACCCGGCTCGCCGTGGATCCACGGACCGACGACGAGCCGCGCCTGCACCCCGGCCGCCCGCAGCGCCGTGTAGTCGGCCAGGTTGCCCGCCAGGAACAGGTCCCACCAGCCGGTGACCGTGCTGACCGGCGGCATCCGGCTGAGGTCGGCGTCGTCGTGGTCGGCCTGCGCCCAGAAGGTGTCGCCCGGCTCGGCGTGCGCCACGAAGTCGCGCCAGAACGGCACCGGCGCCCCGGCCACCTCGACGTCGACGGCCTGCAGCGGCAACCGGCCGAGCGCGCGCCGCACCCGGGCCTTGACCCGCGGGTCGGGCAGCCCGCCGAGCAGGCCCGGCGCCTCCTGCCGGCCGATCTGGGCCGACCAGGTGAGCGCGGTGTGGATCTGCGGGACGCCGTGCTCGTAGAACAGGCGGTTGGTCATGTTGGCCGAGGTGATGTGCGGCATCACGCAGGTCAGGGGCGGTTCCGCGTACGGGGCCACGGCCCACTGGGTGTGCCCGAAGTAGCTGGCGCCGGCCATGGCGATGCGGCCGTCGCACCAGGACTGCTTGCGCAGCCACTCGAGGGTGGCCAGGCCGTCGTCGCGCTCGCTGGTGAACGGGCGGAACTGGCCCCCGGAGCCGAACGTGCCCCGGGTGGCCTGCATGAACACCTGGAAGCCGCGACGGGCCAGCGGCGCCGCGAACAGCTGCCCGAACGCGCCGGCCCGCCCGTACGGGACCCGGATGAGCACCACGGGCAGCGGCTCGTCGTGACCGGTGGGCCGGTAGTGGTTCGCGAGCAGCGTGACACCGTCGGGCATCGGCACCGCGACGTCCTGACGGATCTCGTACGGGACCGCTTTTCTCGGCAGCCCGAGCGCGACATCCGCCACCAGACCGGCCAGTCGAGTCAACTTCGCCATGGGTGAAACCTAACGCGGCGATCACCGGCGCGCAGTCAGCGGGGCAGCAGCAGCCGGTCGGAGCGGGCCGACACCATCGACGACATCACCAGCGACGCCGCGCCGATCGCGCCGCCGTCCTCGTTCAGCGTGGTGCCCCGCACCTCGACCGTGTGCACGTCGCTCACCGTCAGCAGCTTGGCCGGGATCGGCGGCACGACCCGCAGGTAGGTCTTCGACAGCGCGGGCCAGTTCGGCCCGCCCAGGATGATCGTGTCGAGGTCGAGCACGTTGGACAGGTTGCCGGCGATGCGGGCGATGCCGCGGGCCGACTTCTCGACGATGGCCAGCGCGGCCGGGTCACCGTCGTCGGCCCGCGCGCACAGCCGGGCCAGCGCGGTCTCGATGCCGAGGTGGTCGTCGGGCCGCACGGGCGGCAGGAGGCCCCGCTCGGCCGCCTCGGTGACCAGGTGGACGGGCGCGCAGGTGATCGCGATGCAGCCGCGGCCGCCGCAGGGGCAGCGGGGACCGTCGGGGTCGCCGCTGAGGTGGCCGATCTCGCCCAGGTTGTCGGACGAGCCGCGGACCACCTCGCCGCCGAGCACGACGCCGGCGCCGATGCCCGTGCCGAGATAGATGACCGCGAAGTCGTTGAGCGAGCCGCCGCTGACCCACAACTCGCCGGTGGCGGCGGCGATCGTGTCCTTCTCGAGCACCACGGGCAGCCCGGTGCGGCTCTCCAGCTCGGCCCGCAACCGCACCACGCCCCAGCCGCGCAGGTTGGGCGGCCCGACGACGGCGTCGGCCAGGATCGGCCCGGGGGTGGAGACACCGAGACCGACCAGGCGCTGCGATGCGTCGTCGCGGCGGGCGGCCAGCTCGGCCACCGCCTCGACGACGGCCCGCAGCACGTCCTCGGGGCCGTCGGCCGACGGGGTCACCAGCGACGCCCGCTCCTCGACCTCGCCGGCCAGGTTGAGCAGCACCAGCGTCATCCGGGCGGGGTCGATGTGCAGGCCGATCGAATACTGCCCGCGGGCGACGATCCGGAACATCGTGCGCCGGGCGCCGGTGTCGGCCTCGGCCCGCCCGGCCGTCTCGATCAGGCCGGCCGTGACCAGGCGGCGGCAGATGTTGGAGACCGTCTGCCCGGAGAGGCCGGTGCGTTCGGACAGCTCGACGCGGCTGATGTTGACGTGCCGGCGGACCAGGTCGAGCACCAGGAGCTGGTTGTAGTCGCCGACGCGCGGAAGGTTCGAGCCGCGTCGTTCCATCCGGTTCCCCCCTCGCCGGGCATCGATCACGTCACATCCTAGAAGATCCACTAGCTCTATAGGAAATCAATTTGATTGTGTTACGTTCCGTGGCACGGCGAAGGGACACCACCATGAGATTCGGCAAACCAGTTCTGGCCGCGGCGATGGCCGCCGCCCTCACCCTCGGCGTCGCGGCCTGCTCGGGTGGCGACGACTCCGGCTCCGGCGACGGCCCGGTCAAGCTGGTCTTCCGCCAGTTCGACCCGGAGAGCGAGATCGGCGGGCTCAAGACCGCCGTCGACGCGTGGAACACCGGCCACCCGGACATTCAGGTCGAGCTGCAGACGCTGAGCCCCAACAACATCCAGCAGTTCGCCCGCGAGGCCAACTCGGGGTCGGGACCGGACATCAACCAGGTCGCCTTCGCCGACGTCGCGTTCGTGGCCAACCCCAAGATCCTGCAGCCGCTCGACGAGTACCTCGACAAGAACGGCGGCACCGGCGACCTGCTGGCCACCGACATGGTCACCTTCGACGACAAGACGTGGGCCGTGCCGTGGACCGCCGACACGATGGCGCTGGTCTACAACAAGGAAGCGCTCGGCGCCGACAAGCCGCCGACCACCTGGGAAGAACTCGCCACCACCGCCGCGAAGATCAAGAACGGCTTCTGCTTCCCGGCCGCGGGCTCCCAGACCAGCGCGCAGTGGTTCGCCATCAACTACTACCTGTGGTCACACGGCGGCGCCTTCATCCGCAACGAGATCGGGAAGTGGCAGACCGGCGTGACGCCGGAGCAGCTCACCTCGGCCATCGACTACTTCAACGGGCTGTTCACCTCGGGCGCGACCAGCAAGGCGTTCCAGGCCGTGCAGGATTACAGCGACCCCTCGATCGTCAACGGCCTGGCCGGCGGCGACTGCGCGATGAGCTACATGCCCCCGGCCACGTTCGCCACGCTGACCAAGCAGGCGGGCGACAAGGTGGCGAGCGCGCCGATGCCCTCGGGCCTGTCCGACGGCGCGACCCACCTGGGCGGCCGGGCGCTGGCCATCAACCGCAACAGCAAGCACCCCGAGCAGGCGTACGAGGTCATCAAGTACCTGACCAGCGCCGCGACCTTCAAGACGTACAGCCAGTACCCGGCCTCGAAGAAGACCCTGACCGAGCTGGACGTCCCGGCGGCCCAGAAGGGCTACGTCGAGCAGCTGCCGCACTCCCGGTCGATGGCCCGCTACATCGGCTCCGACCTGACCGTCGCCTCGATCCAGCAGCTGGTCAACCAGCAGTTCTCGGCCGTCTACTCCGGACAGGCGACCTCGGCCGACGCGGCCAAGGCGATCCTCGACGGCCTGGCCAAGGGTCTGAAGGGCTGATCCGTGCCACGCGGACCCGGCCGTCAGGCGTTCCCGCTCGTCACCCCCGCCCTGCTGGTCATCGGCGTGCTGTTCCTGTTCCCCGGCGTCTACAACGTGGTGCTGGCGTTCCAGGACCTCACCCCGTTCGACGCCCCGGGCGACGCCGAGTGGGCCGGCCTGGCCAACTTCCAGGCCGTCTTCACCGATCCGCAGATCGGCTCGGCCGCGGTCAACACGGTGTTCTGGCTGACCGCGGCCACCGTCGGCATCCGGCTGGTCCTCGGCATGGGTCTCGCGCTCCTGCTGCACAGCCGGGTGCTGCAGCGGTGGCGGCTGCGCGGCTTCGCCCGCACCATGGTGCTCGTCCCGTGGATGGTGCCGCCGGTGGTCGCGGTCGCCTGCTGGAAGTGGATCTTCGACGCCAACACCGGCGCGCTCAACCAGTTCCTGGTGGCGATCCACGTGCTGCCCGAGGGCGTGCCCTTCCTGGCCCAGACCAGCACCGTCTGGTGGTCGGTGATCGCCATCATCGTGTGGCGCGAGCTGCCGTTCGTCGTCATCGTGCTGCTGGCCGGGCTGCAATCGGTGCCCGAGGAGCAGTACGAGGCGGCCGCGCTCGACGGCGCCGGCCGGTGGCAGTCGTTCCGGCACATCACCGTGCCGAGCCTGCGGCCGGTCATCACCGTCGTCGTGCTCATGACGGTGATCCAGACCTTCAACAACTTCGTGTACGTGTGGCTGTCCACCGGCGGCGGGCCCGGCACCTACACCCAGGTGCTGGCCACCCAGCTCTACTCGAAGGCGTTCGTGGCCAACAGCCTGGGCGAGGGCGCCGCAATCGGACTCGTGATGACGGCGGTGATGGCGGTGTTCGCCCTGGCCTATCTGCGGGTCAGCGACCGGGGAAGGCAGGAGGCATGAGACGGCGGCCCCGCGACCTGCTGGTGATCGTGCCGACGCTGGCGATTCTGTTCGTCATCGTCTTCCCGGTCCTGTGGATGGTGTTCACCTCGCTGCGCCCGGCGTCGGCCCTGGCCGCGGACCTGCCCGTCGGGCAGTGGTTCGACGGGCTCGGCTTCGACGCGTACGGGCGGCTCTTCTCCGACTCGGGTTTCGCCCGCTACATCGGCAACAGCCTGCTCGTGTCCGCGATCAGCACGGTGTGCACGGTGGTGCTGGCCAGTTTCGCCGCGTACGGGCTCTCCCGGTTCAAGTTCCGGCTCCGCGGCCCGGTGCTGCTCGTCGTGCTGGCCACCCAGCTGCTCCCGTTCGTGGTGCTGATCTCGCCGATCTATCTGGCCTTCAGCGAGCTCGGACTGCTCAACTCGTACTACGGCCTGGTCGTCGTCTACGTCGCGATGACCCTGCCGCTCGCCATCTATCTGCTGCTCGGCTATTTCGACACGATCCCGCGCGTGCTCGACGAGGCGGCCCGCATCGACGGCTGCTCGACCGCCGGGGTCATCTTCCGGGTCGTGCTGCCGATCGCGGTGCCGGGCATCGTCACGGTCGTCACCACCACGTTCATCACGACCTGGGAGGAGTACTTCTTCGCCAGCGTCCTGATGACCAGCGAGGATCTCAAGACCGTCCAGGTCGGCCTGTCCTCGTTCTTCGGCGAGTACTCGAGCGACTGGGGGATGATCATGGCCGCGGCCACCGTCGCCACCGTCCCGACGATCGTGCTCTTCGCCGTCGTCCAGAAGCGCCTGGTCGCGGGCCTGTCCGCCGGGAGTGTGAAGCAGTGACACCCAACGTCGTCATCATCTACGCCGACGATCTGGGCTGGGGCGACCTCGGCTGCTTCGGCGCCGGTGAGCTCGACACCCCGGCCCTCGACGGGCTGGCCGCCCGGGGCGCCCGGCTCACCCAGTGGTACGCCAACTCGCCGGTCTGCTCGCCGTCGCGGGCCTCGCTGCTCACCGGCCGGCACCCGGCCCACGCCGGCGTCGAGGCGATCCTGGGCGGAGCCCGCGACACCGTCGGGCTGCCCCCGCAGTCGACGCTGGCCGGCGCGTTGCGCGACCGCGGCTACGCCACCGGCATCTTCGGCAAGTGGCACCTCGGCGTCGACCCTGCGTACGGGCCCCTGGAACGCGGTTTCGACGAGCATTTCGGGTTCCGGGCCGGATGCGTCGACTACTACTCGCACATCTACTACTGGGACAACCGCAACCCGGTGCACGACCTGTGGGACGGCGAGGACGAGGTCTGGCTCAACGGCGAATACCTGACCACGGTCATCGCCCGCAAGGCCGTCGACTTCATCGAGCGCCACGCCGACCGGCCGTTCCTGTGCTACGTGCCGTTCAACGCGCCGCACTACCCGATGCACGCGCCCGAGGAATACATGGCCCAGTTCGCGCACCTGCCCGAGGGCCGGCGCATGACGGCCGCGATGATCAAGGCGATGGACGACGGGGTCGCGACCATCCTCGACGCGCTCGACCGCCACGGCCTGGGCGACAACACGATCGTCTTCATGTCCTCGGACAACGGTCCCTCCACCGAGGAGCGCAACTGGCTCAACGGCGAGGAGGTCTCGTACGACGGCGGCTCGGCCGGCGGCCTGCGCGGGCACAAGGGGTCGCTGTTCGAGGGCGGCATCCGGGTCCCGGCCATCCTCCGCTGGCCCGCCCGGATCCCGGCCGGATCGCGCGACGACGTCGTCGGGTCGATGGCCGACCTCGTCCCCACCGTGCTGCACGCGGTCGACGGCGCCGAACCCGACGACGACACGATCGACGGACGGTCCCTGCTCGACCGGCTCACCGGGCCGGGGGACGGCGACGGTCGCTGGCTGTTCTGGGAGTACGAGGGTCAACGGGCCGGACGGCTCGGCCGCTGGAAGATCGTCGAGGACGTGTGCGAGAGCATGCAGGCCGAGGTGGCCGTGCGCAGCGCCCTCTACGACCTGGATATCGATCCGGGGGAACGGCAGGATCGGTCGGAGGACCACCCCGAGCTGTTCCACCGGATGCGCGACGAGCTGCGGCTCTGGGCGCAACAGTGCGAGAGCTGGCGGAAACCCGGCGACAGGAGCGCTTGATGCACGACACCGCACGCACCATCGAGGCCCGCGTCGAGCGGTTCGCCCGCGAGCATCTGCGGCCCGCCCTCGAACGCCGCAGCGTCCCGCTCGACGTGGTGGCGTGGGACGTGCCGGGCGAGCCGGTGCCGTTCGCCGAGGCGGCCGGGCAGCAGTTCACGCCGATCAAACCCGGGGTCGCGTGGGGCCGGCCGTGGGGGACCACCTGGCTGCACGTCACCGGCGAGGTTCCGCCGGGATGGGGCGGTCCGGACGTCGTACGGGAAATGGTCGTTGATCTCGGGTTCTCGGCGGCGCAGGCCGGGTTCCAGGCCGAGGGGCTCGTGTTCCGGCCCGACGGCGAGATCGTCAAGGGCCTGGAACCGCTCAACAACGCCGTCGCGGCGGGGGACGGGCCGATTGAGTTCTTCATCGAGGCGGCGTCCAACCCGGACGTGTCCGATGGCCGGCCGACGCCGATGGGGGACCGGGCCACCGCGGGCGACGAGCCGCTCTACACCCTGCGCCGGGTCGACCTGGTCGAGCGCGACACGAACATCCAGCACCTGCTGCGCGACATCTGGACGCTGACCGGGCTGATGCGTGAGCTCGACCCGGCGCTGCCCCGCCGCGCGAACATCCTGCGCGCGCTGGAGCGGATGTGCGACGCCGTCGACCCCGACCGGGTGGCCGCGACCGCCGCGGACGGGCGGGCCGAGCTGGCCGGGGTGCTGGCCTCGCCGGCCTGTCCCAGCGCGCACCGGGTCGTGGCGGTCGGGCACGCGCACATCGACTCGGCCTGGCTCTGGCCCACCCGCGAGACGATCCGCAAGTGCGCCCGTACGTTTTCGAACGTGCTCGCCCTGATGGACGAGTATCCCGATTTCGTCTTCGCGTGTTCGAGCGCGCAGCAGTACGCGTGGATGAAGGAGCACTATCCGGCGCTGTTCGAGCGCATCCGGGCCCGCGTCGCCGAGGGCCGGTTCGTGCCGGTGGGCGGCATGTGGGTCGAGTCGGACACCAACATGCCCGGTGGCGAGGCCCTGGTCCGGCAGTTCGTGCACGGCAAGGGCTTCTTCGCCCGCGAGTTCGGCGCCGAACCGGACGAGGTGTGGCTGCCCGACTCGTTCGGCTACACCGCCGCGCTGCCGCAGATCGCCCGGGCGGCCGGGTCGCACTCGTTCCTCACCCAGAAGATCTCGTGGAGCGAGACCAACCGGATGCCGCATCACACGTTCTGGTGGGAGGGCATCGACGGCAGCCGCGTTTTCACGCACTTCCCGCCGGTCGACACGTACAACTCCGACCTGTCCGGGGCCGAGCTGGCCCGGGCGCAGCGGCAGTACGCCGAGAACGGTTTGAGCGACGTTTCGCTGGTGCCGTTCGGGTTCGGCGACGGCGGCGGCGGCCCGACCCGCGAGATGCTCGAGGCAGCTGCCCGCACCCGCGATCTGGAGGGCTCGCCGAAGGTCTCGCTGGGCACGCCGCGGGAGTTCTTCGCCGACGCGCTGGCCGCGCATCCGTCCCCGGCCACCTGGTCCGGCGAGATGTATCTGGAGCTGCACCGGGGCACGTACACGACGCAGGCCCGCACCAAGCAGGGCAACCGCCGCAGCGAGCATCTGCTGCGCGAGGCCGAGCTGTGGTGGGCCACCGCGGCCCGGCGCGGGCTGGGCGCCTACCCGTACGAGGAACTGGACGCGGCCTGGCGCACGGTGCTGCTGCAGCAGTTCCACGACATCCTGCCCGGCTCGTCGATCGCCTGGGTGCATCAGGAGGCCGAGCGCAACTACGCGGTCGTCGGGGTCGCGCTGACCACGCTGATCCACCAGGCGCAGCTGCTGCTGGCCGGGCCGGGCGACCGCGACGTCGTCTTCAACGCCGCTCCGGTCGCGGCCGCGGGGGTGCCGCCTCTCGCCGCGGCCGTGGCGCCGGCGCCCGGCTGGGTGGCGCCGGTCGCCTCCCCGGAAGGCTGGGTGCTCGACAACGGCGTTGTACGGGCGGTCTTCGACCACGCCGGCCTGCTGGTGTCCCTCCGGTCGGAGGGTCGCGAGATCATCGCGGACGGGCAGGCGGCGGCGCTGCTGCAGGTGTTCCGCGACATCCCGAACCGGTGGGACGCCTGGGATCTCGACGCCCACTACCAGCGGCACGTCACCGAGTTGCGCGACGCCGACGCGGTCGACGCCGGCCCGCACTCGCTGGTCGTCCGCCGGTCCTACCGGGACTCGGGCTTCGTGCAGACGTTCCGGCTGGCCGAGGGCGCGACCCGGCTCGACATCGAGACCCGCGCCGACTGGCATGAGCGGCAGAAGCTGCTCAAGCTGGCCTTCCCGCTGGCCGTGCACGCCGACCGGGCCACCTCGGAGATCCAGTTCGGGCACGTGCACCGGCCCACCCACGCCAACACCTCGTGGGACAGCGCGCGCTTCGAGACGGTGGCGCACCGCTGGGTCCACGTGGGCGAGCCCGGCTTCGGGGTGGTCGTGGCCAACGACTCCACATACGGGCACGACATCACCCGCCGCTGGACCTCCTCCGGCGCGACCTACACCCAGGTGCGGCAGTCGTTGCTGCGGGCGCCGCGCTATCCCGACCCGCACGCCGACCAGGGCACCCACGTGCTGCGGTCGGCGCTCGGGCCGGCGCCCACCGTGCTCGAGGCGCTCGCGAGCGGCTATCAGATCAACCTTCCCGCCCGTACGGTCCCCGGCGGCTCCGCGGTGCCCCCGCTGATCACGGTGGACACGCCGTCGGTGGTCGTCGAGGCGGTCAAGCTGGCCGAGGACCGCTCGGGCGACCTGATCGTGCGCCTCTACGAGGCCCGCGGCGGCCGGGCGACGACCCGGGTCCAGGTGTCCGAGCCGTACGCCCGGGCCTGGACGACCGACCTCCTGGAACGGCCGCCGTCCGACCCCGCGGTGCAGAACTCCTCGTGGTCCGGCCCCGAGCCGATCGAGATCTCGTTCCGCCCGTTCGAGATCGTGACGCTGCGGGTGGCTCAGTAGCGCTGCGAGCCGGTGCCGAACAACGGCGACACCGGGTGCGCGCGGCCGTCGACGGTGGCGCCGGCGAAGGCCAGCATCGGGGCCAGGTCGCGGTTGTTGGCCGCCGGGAAGTTGAGGGTGGGAGTGGACACCGCGTCCAGTTGCCCGGTCAGGTCGGCGGGCAGCCGGACGTCGATCGCGTCGAGGTTGGCCCGGAGCTGGTCGAGGCGGCGGGCGCCGATCAGGATCGAGGTGACGCCGGGACGTCCGCCGAGCCAGGAGAGGGCGGCCGCGGCCGGAGTCACCCCCGCCGCCGCGGCGACCTCGTCCAGCGCGTCGATCACGGCATAGTCCGAATCGGACGGGCCGCCGACCATGGGAGCACGCCGGGTGTCGACCTCCTGCCGGTTCTTCCTCGAATACTTGCCCGACAGGAAACCGCTGCGCAGCGGGCTCCACGGCAGCACCCCGAGACCGTGCTCGGCCGCCATCGGCAGCAGTTCGCCCTCGGCCGTACGCTCGAGCAGCGAATACTCCGCCTGCAGGCCGATCGCGGGCGTCCAGCCCCGGAAGTGGGCGACGACCTGGGCCTCGGCCGCCTTCCAGGCGGGCAGGTCGGACAACCCGACGTACCGGATCTTGCCCGCCGTGACCAGGTCGTCCAGTGCGCGCAGGGTTTCCTCGACCGGCACGCCGCGGTCCCAGTTGTGCACCCAGAAGATGTCGAGGTAGTCGGTGCCCAGCCGCCGCAGCGACTCCTCGGCCTGCGCCGCGACCGCCTTGCGCCCGGCGCCGCCGCCGTTGGGGTCGCCCGGGAACAGGTTGCCGAAGAACTTGGTGCCGAGCACGATCCGGTCGCGCAGCCCCGGCCGCGCGGCCAGATAGTCACCGATGATCTTCTCGGAGTGGCCGTTGGTGTAGATGTTCGCGGTGTCGATGGAGTTGCCGCCACGCTCCAGATACTCGGTGATCATGGCTTCGGACTCGGCGACCGGGGCGCCCCAGCCGTTGTCCTCGCCGAAGGTCATGGCGCCGAGCGTGTACGGGCTGATCCGCAGGCCGGACCGGCCCAGCGTGACGAAATGATCGAGTGGCATGCCCAAGAGTCCACACCCGTACGGCTCCCGGCCGTGAGTCGGATCCTGGCGCGCGGTTGCCTGATCCTGCCAAAATGCGTACGTGCTCGATGAGGTGCGTGGCCTGGTGTCCCGGCACGCCGGCGGTCCGCTCCCGCCCGGGGTCAGCCTGCTGGAGTCGAACGAGCCCACCGAGCCGATGCCCGCCCTCTACGAGCCGTTCTTCGCCCTGGTCGTGCGGGGCGCGAAGCGTACGGTGCTCGGCGACCGGGTCTTCGACTACGCGAGCGGCGAATACCTGATCGCCTCGGTCGAGCTGCCGGTGCTGGGCCACGTGACCCGGGCGCCCTACCAGGTGTTCGGTCTGCGGCTGCGCCGTTCCCTGGTGGCCGAGCTGCTGCTCGACCTGCCGTCCGGGGTCCCCGCGCCCGGCATGGCGGCCGGGGTGGCCGGCCCCGAGCTGATCGACGCGGTCGCGCGGCTGCTGCGGCTGCTGGACCGCCCGGCCGACCTGCGCGTGCTCTGGCCCGGCCTGGAACGCGAGATCGTCTGGCGGCTGCTCACCGGCGACCAGGCCGCGGTGGTCCGGCAGCTGGGCCGGCCCGGCAGCAACGCCGCGCAGGTCGGCCGGGCCGTCCGCTGGATCCGCGAGCACCACGCCGACCTGTTCCGCATCGAGGACGTGGCCCGTGCGGCCGGCATGAGCGTGACCTCCCTGCACCGCCACTTCCGCGCGGTCACCACGATGACGCCGTTGCAGTACCAGAAGCAGATCCGCCTGCAGGAGGCCCGGGCCCGGCTGATGGCCGAGCCCGGCGACGTGGCCGCGGTGGGGTTCGCCGTGGGCTACGAGAGCGCGTCGCAGTTCAGCCGCGAGTATCGCCGCCTGTTCGGCCTGCCCCCGGGCCAGGACGCGGCCCGCCTGGCGTCGGCCTCCGCGGTCGGCTAGCTCGGCTCCCGCTGGAGCGACGGCGAGCTGTTCGAGCGCGGCCTGGACCAACTGCTGGCCGGCTGAAGCACGTTTTCGCCTCTATCAGTATTTAATATCGACTACCTTGAATGTGCATGCCCGGGACGAGTGGCCGGTGTCGCCCGTCGCCTAATTTGCGGGAATGGTCAACGAAGCACTCGCGCAGGAACTGATCGACATGACCGAGGAGGACCGGCGGCTGCAGCCCGGCGCGCTGGGTGAGGACCTCGGCGCCCAGCTGGCCCACCGCCGTGCCACCGTCCGCAACGGTGACCGTCTCGCCGAGATCCTCGATGAACACGGGTGGCCGACCGCGGAACTCGTCGGCCCGGAGGCGGCCCGGCGGGCGTGGCTCGTGGCGCAGCACGCCGACCGGCAACTGTCGCTGCAGCGGCGGGCGCTGGCCCTGATGACCGAGGCGGTGGACGCGGGACAGGCCGACGCCGCGCAGCTGGCCATGCTGCACGATCGCCTGCTGGTCAACGAGGGCCGGCTCCAGATCTACGGAACGCAGATCGCCGGGGTCGTCGACGGCGCTCCCGTCCCGTGGCCGTGCGAGAACCCGGAGCAGATGGATCAGCGACGTGCGGAGGTCGGCCTGGACCCGTACGCCGTCCACGTCGCCCGGCACGCACCGGCCTGATCGCTCCGGGGCACGGTCAGCCCGCGAGGAGGACGAAGATCAGGGCGAGCGCCGCGGGCAAGGCCTGGACGTACAGGATGCGCTTGCTCGCGGTGGCCGCGCCATAGATGCCGGCGATCGCGACGCAGACGAGGAAGAAGATTTTGGCCGAGGTCAAGTCGGCGATCAGGCCCCAGATCAGGCCCGAGGCCAGGAAGCCGTTGTAGAGACCCTGATTGGCGGCCAGGGTGCGTGTCTGCTCGGCGAACGACGGGGTCAGGCCGAAGGCCGCGCGGCCCCGCGGGGTGGTCCAGAGGAACATCTCGAGGACCAGGATGTAGACGTGGATGAGCGCGACCAGCGTCACCAGGATGTTCGCCACCACGATCATGGCGGAGCGTACACGGGGGTTGACAGTGGCTACCGTCACAGCGGATAACTAACGTACCAGTCCGTACATTAGCTATCCGGGAGTCATATCCATGCGCTGCGGCCTGATCGGCGCCGGCATCGGCACCTCCCTGTCCCCGGCGCTGCACGAGGCCGAGGGGCGCAGTCAGGGTCTCGACCTCACCTACGAACTGTTCGACACCGCCGACGCGGAAAGCCTGAAAGCCCTGCTCGACCAGGCCGAGAACGCCGGGTTCGCCGGCCTTAACATCACTCATCCGTTCAAGCAGCGGGTGATCGGACTGCTCGATCCGGACGGCCTGTCCGCGCAGGCCCGGGCGATCGGCGCGGTCAACACCGTGGTCTTCAGCGGCGGCCGGCGGCTGGGTCACAACACCGACGCGTACGGCTTCACCGAGGCCTACAAGAGCGGGATGTCCGGCCGGGTCGTCCAGCTCGGAGCGGGTGGCGCCGGCGCCGCGACCGCCTATGCCCAGCTCGAGATGGACACCATCGAGCACCTCACCGTGGTCGACCCCGACAAGAGCCGCCGGGACAAGCTGCTCAAACCCGGCACCCAGCCGGGCAAGCTCACCGTCGCCTCGCCGCACCAGCTCGCGGAAGCCATCAGAACCGCCGACGGCCTGGTCAACGCCACCCCCGTCGGCATGCGGCAACACCCCGGAATGCCGCTTCCCGCCGAGATGCTCCACCCCGGCCTGTGGGTCGTCGACATCGTCTACATGCCCGTCGAGACGCCGCTGCTCCGGGAGGCCCGCGACCGGGGCCTGCGGACGACCGGCGGCACGGCGATGTGCGCCTACCAGGCCGCGGCCGCCTTCGAACTGCTCACCGGGCACACCCCCGACACCGCCCGCATGCTGCGCCACCTCGATGCCGTCCTCGCCCGAAAGGGAGCCCCCCATGCATCCGTCCCCGACCACCGAGAAGACCGCTGAACTTCCCGAACCCCTGTCCCTGCGCCGGATGATCGGCCCCGGCGTGGTCGCCGTGGGCATCGGCATGGCCGCCGGCGAGATCATCCTGTGGCCCTACCTGACCGCGATCGGCGGTCTCGGCCTGCTGTGGCTGGCCTTCTGCACGCTCGCCGTCCAGTTCGTCATCAACATGGAGATCGAGCGCTACACCCTGGCCACCGGGCAGACCGTCGTGGCCGGCTTCTCCCGCTGGTGGAAGGGCTGGGGCATCATCATCTGCCTGGCCGGGGCCTTCCAGTACGTCTGGCCGGGCTGGGCCACGAGCGGTTCGACCGTCCTGACGTACCTGTTCGGCGGGGGTGACCCGGTCTGGATCACCGTCATCGGTCTGGTGCTCGTCGGCGCGCTGCTGTCGGTGTCCAAGGTGGTCTACACGACTGTCGAGCGGGTCGAGTGGGTCAAGGTCGGGCTGACCGTCTTCTTCCTGGCCGTCGTGGTCGTCTTCGTCATCTCGCTCACCACCTGGGGCGACGCCGCCAAGGCCACGGTCACCGAGTTCGGGCGGATCCCGGCGGGCATCACGTTCACGCTGATCCTGAGCGCGATCGGGGCGGCCGGCGCGGGCGGCGTACACAATCTGGTCCTGAGCAACTGGATCCGCGACAAGCGCTACGGCATGGGCGCGCACGTGCCGCGTCTGGTCTCGCCGATCACCGGTCAGGAGGAGGCCGCGGGCACGGACCGCTACACGTTCACCACCGACGAGGCCAACATGGCCCGCTGGCGGGTGTGGTGGAAGCGGGCCAACCTCGAGCACCTGGTCACGTTCGTGGCCGTCTGCTTCGTGACGATCAGCATCATGTGCCTGCTGGCGTACGAGACGCTGTTCGGCCGTGACGACGTCAAGAACGACACCTCGTTCCTGCGCATCGAGGCCGGCATCCTCTCCGACCTGGTCGGCGACTGGCTCAAGGTGCTGTTCCTGGCGGTCGCCGCGGTGTCGTTGTGGGCGGCGGCGATGGGCCTGCTCGACATCATCGGCCGCGTCGCCTCCGACTTCCTGCGCCGCAACTACCTGCAGACCTCGGCCCGCTGGACCGAGCCCCGGCTCTATCTGACCGTGGTGTGGGCCGAGATCGTGCTGGGCTCGGCGATCCTGCTGGCCGGCTTCACCCAGCCGCTGGGCCTGCTGATCGTGTCGACCTGCGCGGCCTCGGTGGTGACGCTGCTCTATTCGACCCTGCTGATCCGCCTCAACATCCGCGACCTTCCCACCCCCGTACGGCTGCGGGGCTGGCGCCTCGGCGGCATGCTCGTGGCCATCGGGTTCTACGGCTTCTTCGCCGTCGCCATGGTCGTCACGCAGCTGCAGCGACTGTGACCGTGAACGTCTCCTCCAGCGCGGCCGCGCTCATCGGCCGCCCGAACAGGTAACCCTGCGCGAACCGGTAGCCTGCCTCGTGCAGGCGGGCTGCCTGCGCCGGGGTCTCCACGCCCTCGGCGACGGCCTCGATGCCCAGGTCGTCGGTAAAGACGATCATGTTGCGGGTCACCGCGTCGGCCGTCCGCCCGGCGCGGTCGCCGCTGACGAACGACTTGTCGACCTTGAGGACGTCGACCGGGCAGTCGAGCAGCAGGCTGAGCGACGAGTGACCGGTGCCGAAGTCGTCCAGGGCGATGCGCAGACCCAGCGCCTTGAGCCGGTGCAGCTGGTCGAAGGCGGTGCCGGCGGCCAGCACGGCGGTCTCGGTCACCTCGAGCATCAGGCTCTCCGGGGCCAGGCCGCTGTCGCGCAGCACGCCCGCCACGAAGTCGACGAAGTGCGGGTCGGCCAGCTGCCGGGCCGAGACGTTGACGCTGATCCGGCGCGGCGCCCGGTCGCCCAGGCGGTTCCGCCAGTCCACGGCCTGCCGCACGGCCTCCTGCAGGACCCACCGGCCGAGCTCGGCGATCAGCCCGTTGTTCTCGGCGAGCGGGATGAAGGCGTCCGGTCCCAGCAGGCCACGGTCGGGGTGCTGCCAGCGCAGCAGCACCTCGGCCCCGGTCGGCGTGCCCCCGGGCAGCGAGACGATCGGCTGATACAGGGCCACGAGCTGGTTTCCCCGTACGGCGTCCCGCAGCTCGGCGGACAGTCGCGCGGCCTCGTCGGCGGCCCGGTCCATGGCCGCGTCGAACCAGTGCCACCGGTTGCCGCCCGCCGTCTTGGCCGCGTACATCGCGACATCCGCGCGCCGCAGCAGCTCGGCCGGGTCGTCGCCGGGCCGGGTGGTCGTGACGCCGACGCTGGCCGCGGAGAGCACCGTCTGGCCGTTCAGGTCGTACGGGGCGTTGACCGCCTCGATCAGCCGGTCCAGCAGCCGCTCGGCGTCGGCGGTTCCGGGGATCACCACGGTGAACTCGTCGCCGCCGAGCCGCGCGACGAAGGCCTGCTCGCCGGTCACCTCGGTCAGCCTGCGGCCGGCGGCCACGATGAGCTGGTCGCCGACGTGATGCCCGAGACGGTCGTTGACGGTCTTGAAATCGTCCAGGTCGATCATGGCTACGTGGAAGCCGGCCGGGCGGGTGCTCAGGTGCTGCTCGAGGTGGGCCCGGTTGGCCAGGCCGGTGAGGCTGTCGTGGGTGGCCTGGTGGCGCAACTGGTCCTGATAGCGGCCGAGCTTGTCGAAAAGCTGCTGGTTGTCGCGCACGGCCAGCACCTGGCGCACGACGACCAGGGCGGTCAGGGTCACGGCGACGATCTGCATGGTGGTCGTCTCGGCCGGGTCGGACGTGCCGGTCGAGAGCAGCAGGGTGTCGGTGACGGCCACGGCGGCGTACGGGAGCCAGCTGATCCGGTGCGAGGGCCGGCGCACGGGCGGAGTGCGCACGCCGTTGTGCCACTGCCGGGCGGCGGCGAGATTGATCGTCAGCGCCGCCACCGGCACTGCCATGATGCTGGTCGACAGGTAGGGCCGGTCGGCCAGGAACGGTGAGAAGCCGCCCAGGGCCGCGGCGACCGCGCAGCCGGCCGCGAGGACGCGGATCGCCTGCCGGTCGAGCCGCCCGGCGCCGGCGAAGCCGACCTTGACGAAGGTGGCCACCCCCACGAACGCCGCCAGCATGATGGCCAGCATCGGGCCCACGGATCCGGTCTGCGCGGTCCACTGCTCGTGGTTGCGCAGGGCCAGGTGCCACACGAGCGCGCCCACGGTGACCAGCACCATGCAGGCGTCCAGCCCGAAACGGATCCAGTCGGCCCGGCTGCGCTGCCACGACGGCAGGCGCAGCAACGCCCACATGACCGTGGCCAGCACGGCCAGATAGAGCGCGACGGTGACGGGGGAGAGCAGCTGCGAGGGTTCCGGGCCGCCGACCGCGTCGACCGTGTTGCCGATGGTGCCGCCGGTGAAGAAAACCGAGGCGATCGTCAGGTGCCGCCAGAAGCGCCGGGTGCCCGCGTCGAGCCGGGGGTCACGGGCCGCACGGGCGGCCACGGCGGCGGCCAGCAGGGCGCTCACCGGCAACGGCAGCCAGCCGATCACCGGGTACGCCCACACGTGCGCCAGCCCGGCGATCACCCACGCGAAGCTGAGCACGACGAGCGCCGCGCCCGCGAGTTCCGGTCCGTGCGATCGCCACCACCGAGACATCTTCTGGCCAACTCCGTCCTTGTCTTCAAGCTCCCTTCGGCTTCCGGCGCCGCGAGTTGAGAAAGGCGAGCCCTCGATATCCGGACAAAGGGGCGGATTGGCGGCTCCGCTATTGTCGACGCCATGGAACGGGTACGGGATGCCGAGCGCACCCGAGCCGAGATCATCGAGGTGGCGACCTCCGAGTTCGCCGATCAGGGGTACGCGGGAGCCCGCGTCGACGAGATCGCGGCCAAGACGCGCACCACCAAGCGCATGATCTATTACTACTTCGGGGGCAAAGAGGGGCTCTATCTCGCCGTCCTCGAGCAGGCGTACCAGCACATCCGGGCGCTGGAGCAGAAACTCGACGTCGAGCATCTCGAGCCGGTCGAGGCGCTGCGCAAGCTGGCCGAGCTCACCTTCGACCACCACGAGCAACACCAGGATTTCGTACGGCTGGTAGCGATCGAAAACATCCACTACGCCCAGCACCTGATCAAGTCCGGCGCCCGCGAGGGCCTGGCCTCGACCGCGCTGGACGTGCTGACCCGCATCATGGAGCGCGGCGTCAAAGCCGGCCTGTTCCGCGACGACGTCGACGCCCTCGACATCCACATGATCATCAGCTCGTTCTGCATCTTCCGCGGCGCCAACCGCTACACGTTCCGCGCCATCTTCGACCGCGACCTGCTCGACCCTCAGCTGCGCGACCACCAGCGCCAGATGATCGGCGACCTGGTCGTGGCCCACGTGACGGCCGCGCCCACCCGCCGGCCGTAGCGCCCCGGCTGCCATACTCCAGCGCTATGTCAGCCTTCGACGATCTCTTCGGCCGTCACGTCCTCACGGCCATGGCCAGGCAGTTCGCCCTAGCCGAGGTGATCGGCGAGCGCCCTTGGTCGGTCGACCTGAACGCCGGCGCGGTGACGTTCGGATCCGACCTGCGCTTCCCGATCCAGCTCCTCGGCAGCGAAAGCCACAGCGACGGCACCTGGCTGTGGGCCTGGGCCAACCACGCGAGCAACCTGCCGCCCGAACTGACCCACTTGTGCACCTGGATGCGCGACTACGGCCAGAACGCGGGCCTCCCCGAACTGACCGACCGCACATTCGGCCTCGACCGGGCCGACGGCCACCGCCTCGCGCTGATCGCCTCCGGCCTGACCGGCCGCCCGTACTACCGGGGCCCGTACGAGGGCGGTGCCCTGTTCTTCCACCTCGAGGGCATGCCGCCACAGGAAATCCAGCCCGAACGCGCCCTGACGGTGATCAGCCAGACCATTTCCGCGTTCCCGTTCGACCACCGCCCGGCCGTGACCGCCTTCTTCGAGCAGCAGGGCTGGCCTTTCGAGGCCGGCGTGGCTCACCACCCTTCCGGCGCCACTCTGACCGTCGAGTTCGACCGCGAGGGCCGCATAGCCCACCTGAACGGCACGATCCCCCCACGCCCCTGAGATCGCCGTTGGCCGCCATGCACCCACTGAGCGAGCCCGATCTTCCGCTTCCCGCCGGCGGGTGACCGCGCGAGCGTGTGCCTGGGCCCATGCTGGGTGCGGCGGTCCCCGTTCGGATTTGCGGCGCAAGCGTGCGCTTGCTTCGGGCGTCGCGTTTACGGGCCGAGCGTGTGCTTGCTTCCCGCGTCGCGTCCACGGGGTGAGCGTGTGCTTGCTTCGGGCGTCGCGTTTACGGGCCGAGCGTGTGCTTGCTTCGCGCATGGCGTCTACGGGGTGAGCGTGCGCTTGGTCCGCGCGTCGCGTCTACGGGGCGAGCGTGCGCTCGACCGTTTCGCGGAGCAACGCCCGGCGGCGATCGTGGTCGGCGGCGGGTTCGTCGACCGACGCTGCGTAGGCGTGGCTGGTCGGTGACCAGGCAGCGGCTATGGCCACCACCAGTGTGAGCAGGTCGGCCGGGTCGCCGGAACGCACCAGCCCCTTCTCCTGAGCGCGGGCCACCGACTCCAGCTTCGGGGTCAGATCGGTGTCGTCGAAGATCAGACCCACCGGACGCTGCTCGAGCCGCATCCACCCCATCAGCCGGGCAAACAGCGGTTGCCGCAGATTCTCGTCGTACATGGCGACGGCCCACCCGGCCAGGTCATCGGCGTCGAATCCGACCGCACTCGCCCCGCGCCGCCGCAGATCGTCCAGGACCGCGTCGAGCAGCCCTTCCTTGCTGCCGAAATACCCGTACAGCTGCGCCTTGTTGGTGCGCGCGGCCGCGGTGATCCGGTCGATCCGCGCCCCCGCGATGCCGAACTCCGCGAACTCCTCCGCGGCCGCGTCAAGAATGCGGCGAACGGTCGCGGCCCCCTTGGCCGTAGTCGGAAGCTCGGGCATGAGCTCACTATACAAACAGACGAGTTCGTTTGCTTTCCCGCCACGTCGAGACTAGCGTTCGCTAGACAGACCGAATAGTTTGTTTGGAGAGCGCCATGACCACCACGTACGCCTGGCAGAGCACCGGCAACTCGACCGCCCTGCAACGGGCCGCGATCGAACGCCGCGACCTCCGCCCCGACGACCTAGCCGTACGCGTCGACTTCTGCGGTGTCTGTCACAGCGACCTGCACGCGCTCCACGGCATGACCGGCAAGCCCACCGACGGCCTCGTGCCCGGCCACGAGTTCACCGGCACGGTCACCGCCGCCGGTCCGGAGGCGACCGGCTTCGCCGTGGGCGACCGCGTCGCCGTCGGCACGGTGGTCGACTCGTGCGGAGCGTGCCCGATGTGCCAGGCCGGCCAGGAGAACTTCTGCCTCCAGGGCCCGACCACCACCTACGGCGGCACCGACCGAGTCGACGGCACCACAACGCTCGGCGCCTACAGCCGCTCCTACGTCGTACGCGCCAAGTTCGCCTACCTCCTCCCGGCAACCCTCGACCCGGCCGCCGCCGCGCCGCTGATGTGCGCCGGCATCACCATGTGGGAGCCGCTGCGCGCCGCGGGCGTAGGCCCCGGCAGCCGCGTCGCCGTCGCCGGCTTGGGCGGCCTGGGCCACCTCGGAGTAAAACTGGCCTCCGCCCTCGGCGCTTCAGTCACCGTCCTGAGCCGAACCTCCGCCAAGGCCGACGACGCCCGCAAACTAGGCGCCACCGACTTCCTGCTCACCACCGACGACGAAAAGATGAAACAGGCCACCGGCTCGTTCAACCTGATCCTCGACACCATCGCCGCCCCGCACGACTTCTCGCCGTTGCTCCGCCTGCTCACTCTCGAAGGCACGCTGAGCGTCCTCGGCGCCCCCTTGGAAACCCCCGTACGCATCCTCGACCTCACCTTCGGCCGCAAAAACCTCACTTCATCAGGCACCGGCGGCACCAAGCAGACAGCCGAACTGCTCGCCTTCGCCGCCGAACACAACATCACCGCCGACATCGAACTGCTGCCCTCCACCCAGGTCGAGGAAGCCCTGACCCGCCTCGAGAAAGGCGACGTCCGCTACCGCTTCGTGCTCGACCTCTCCGACCTCGACTGATCGGCCAGACACGGAACCGGCCACGCATCCGTTGCCGTCCGCCGCCAAAGGCCCCGCCTCGCCAGACCCACTCCTGTTGTGCTCGAGCAGCTGCCCGCCGCCTCGCTGCGCCTGGCCCTGCCCACCGACGGATAAATCAGCACCGAGAGCGCAGTAGCCGGCTCGGGCGGAGCTGCAGGGGCAGCCGCCTGCATGCTCCGCTCGGTGCCGATTCCGCGAACTGTTGCCCGCCTGCCTGCTCGGTCCGCTGCCCCGGCGTTTCTCGGCCCTGCGCGCGGCTTGTCGGTCGGCGTGCCGATCGGCGTGCAGTCGGCGTGCCGGTCCTGCCCGTCCGTGGCGTGCGATTACCTGCCCGGTGAATCCCGATCCTGCTGGCCTCCCGTTCGTCGGTCCTGCGCCTGCCTTGGGGACGAGTGCCAGCCCGTTCCGCTTGTCGGGTCCCGCGCGCTGCCCGTCTGTCGTGCGCGGCATCCGCTTGTGGGGTCCTGCGCGCGGCTTGTCGGTCGTGCGCGGCATCCGCTTGTGGGGTCCTGCGCGCGGCTTGTCGGTCGTGCGTGGCATCTGCTTGTGGGGTCCCGCGCGGGTTGTCTGTCGTGCGTGGCACCCGCTTGTCGGGTCCCGCGCGCAGGCTGTGCGCGGCACCCTGCTTGTCGAGTCCTGCGCGCGGCTGTCTGTCGTGCGCGGCACCCGCTTGTGGAGTCCCGCGCAGCTTCTGTCGTGCGCGGCCTTGGCCTCGCGCCGGCTTGGCGTCAACGCGGGAACTGCCGGACCCATAGGCCAGGCGTCCGTCCGGCTGGGCCTTCGGGCCACCGCCGCGCTGTGCGCGCGGCCGTAGCGCCTCACACAGGTCCTCCCTCGGCGATCGAGGCCTAGCCGGTGTTCCGTCGACGATGATGCGCCGCACCACACGGGCACGATTTCTGGTGGCCGCCCGCGATGACCCTGCCCGCAGCTGCGCTCGGTAAAGACCTGGGTGCGTGATCATCCGGGCTTCCTCGTCGGCCCGGCTCGGTTGGTCCGCGCGTGGTAGCTGCCTCGCTGTCCTTCCTGTTCGTCGGTCGTGCGCGGCCGGGCGGTCCCTGGCGTTACGACTGGCCGGCTGCCCGCGGGTGGCGTTGCCCACGCCGCCCGCCTGGCCATGCCTCTATGGGAGAGGCGTGCCAATTCCTTGGAGCTGGTCGGACCCGGTCATGTGAGGGCTCCGGCGGCCGTGAGCTCGCGGCTTGCCAGCATCGGGAGGAGCAGGGCGGTGGGGGAGTCGGGCGGTGTGGTGTAGACGATCAAGTGCTGGTCGGGATCGTGCGGGGCGATGATGTGCTCGATGTCGAAGTGCAGGCGGCCCAGGTCGGGGTGCAGGATATGTTTCGTCGCCGAGGTGTAGTCGCCGACCTGTTGGTCCTGCCACCACTGGTCGATCTTGGGGTCGCTGCGCCGGAGGACGTCGATCTCGGCCAGCAGGCGCCCGTCGTGCGGGTGGGAGCCCGCTTCGCGTCGCATGCCGGCCACGGCGGCTCGGGCGAAGACCTCCCAATTGACGATGCGCTCCCGGGCCAGCGGGTCGCGGAAGAGATAGCGGACAAACGACTCGCCGACGGCGAACTCGCGGCCGAGCACGGCCGGCAGCAGGGCGCTGCGGGCCAGGACGGCGCTGCGCCGGCCCAGCAGCAGCACCGGCAGGTGAGCAAGCGCCGTCATCACCCGGAGCAGGCCCGGATCGGCGCGCTGGCGGGACGCGGAACCGTCTCGACCGCGAGCGGGCCGGGCGGGGGCGGCGAGGTCGCGGAGGTGGGCGCTCTCGATATCGTCGAGCTGCAGCGCGCGGGACAGCGCGGCCAGCACCTCGGGCGAGATGTTGGCCTGGCGGCCCTGCTCGATGCGCGTGTAGTAGTCGACGCTCAGGCCGGCGAGCATGGCCAGTTCCTCACGCCGCAGACCGGGTACGCGGCGCGGGCCGGGGAACGGTTGGACTCCCGCTTGAGTGGGCTGGAGGCGGTCGCGGCGGGAACGCAGGAACTCGGCGAAGGCGATGCGGTTGGCGGGCATGCGTCAGATATAGCGCGGTGGCGCGGCGGCAGGGTGGTCATGTCATGACCTGGTTGGCCGCTCCGTTCGGTCGTACAAATGTGCCCATGACTGATGCGACAGCAATCGTGACCGGTGCGACCAGCGGAATCGGGGAGGCGATCGCCCGCCGGCTGGCGGGCCGGGGCTATCACGTGGTGGTGGCCGGGCGTGATCGGAGCAGGGGCGACTCCATCGTGTCGGGCATCCGATCCGACGGCGGCAAGGCCGATTTCGTGCCCGCCGACCTGGACGCCTCCTATCCGGAGTTGCGCTCGTTTGCGGCTGCGGCCACTGAGACGCTGGGCGGCCGGGTCGACGTGCTGGTCAACAACGCCGGCATCTATCCGGTCAGCGAGACCGCCGCGCTGCCCGACTCCGACCTCGATGCGATGCTCGCCGTCAACGTCCGCGCCCCGCACGTGCTGGTGGGCGAGCTCGCGCCCGCCATGGTGGCCCGCGGCGAGGGGGTCATCGTCACGATCGGCTCGTGGATGGCGTCCGTGGGCAGCGCCTTCGGCGCTATGTACACGGCGACGAAGGCGGCCGACGAGCAGTTGACCCGATCGTGGGCGGCCGAGTTCGGGCCGAAAGGCATACGGGTCAATGCGGTTGCTCCCGGGGTGACGGCGACGCCCGGGAATGCGCATGCCCGTGAGGTCACGGAGTGGATGGCCGCGTCGACGCCGGCGAAGGTTCCGGTGCGGCCGGATGACATCGCGAACGCGGTTGCGTTCCTGGTCTCCGACGAGGCACGCATGATCCACGGCACCACGCTCTACGTTGACGGGGGGATCACCACGACACGGATCGCAGAAGGGTAGGACGCTTTCGGTATGCCCGAAAAAGATCGATGACCATCTTTGTATGGCTAGGGTCAGGGCCAGGAATCCCCCCGAACCCCCGCAGGAGGGCATCGATGCTTCTTCGACGGTTGGCGGCCGCGTTCATCGCGGTCGTCGCGCTCGCCGGCGTGCAGGTCGCCGGCGCCAACCCGGCACAGGCCGCGCCACGAGTGCTCTACTACGACGCCAGCCAGGCCCAGGAATTCGTATCCGTTGTCAACCAGGGTGCGCAGATCTGGAACAGCCGGGCTACGAACGTGCGGCTCGAGCCGGTGCCGGCCGGGCGCACGCCGAACATCCGGATCTACGCCGACAACGACTGGCCGCGCGCGCAGACGACCTCGCTCGGCAACGGGCGTGTCTGGATGGGCCGGCAGGCGGTCAACCAGGGCTACTACCCGCCGCGGATCGCCGCTCACGAGCTCGGGCACATCCTGGGGCTGCCCGACCGGCGCACGGGCTTGTGCACCGACCTGATGTCGGGCAGCAGCGCGCCGGTCTCGTGCACGAACTCGTATCCGAACTCGCGGGAGCTGGCCACGGTTGACGCCAACTTCCGTTCGTCGGCCGCGGTGACCCCGCGGACGTACGTGTGGCAGCCCGCTCTCGCCGGAGTGGCGGGCTAGACGGGGGCCGTGATGCCGGCGGGCGCAGCACGGGCCCGCCGGCATGACGGTGAACCGTGGCGAGCTGGGCGGCGCGGCGGTAGGGGCAGGCCGGGCGGCGCGGCGGTAGGGCAGGCCGGGCGGCGCGGCGGTACAGGCAGGCCGGGCGACGCGGCGGTACAGGCAGGCCGGGCGACGCGGCGGTAGGGCAGGCCGGACGTCGAGGCAGGCGGGCCTGGATGGGCGGCGGCTGGCTGTTGACGACTGGGCGGATGGCCGTGTTGGTCCGCCGGGGCTGGTCTCGCTCAGTGACGGGCGGAAAATGCCGATGATGGGGTATGCGCGGCCTGCGGAATTGGTGGCGTCCGGCAGTTGTGCCCCTGGGGGTGTGGCTGCTGCTTGTCGTCCTGGGCACCGGCGTTCTGCTCTGGCAGCAGGACAACAGCCGGGACTCTGTTGCGCAGCGGTTCGATACGGGTGTGGGCACGCTGGGCGACTTCATGGGCGGCGTGGCTGCCGAGGCGCTCGGGCGGGAACTCGTTCAGGCGCAGGCCTCGCTGGCCGACCCGGTCGTTGAGGCCAAGGACTTCCAGCGCGCGGTGGCCGGCTTCGGCTATCCGGTGGCTGTTCTCCTCGACGCGCGGGGGCGGGTTCTGCATATCGCCCCGTCCAGTCCCGAAATGGTCGGCACCGACCTCGCCGGCCGGTACACCCATTTGC
Source organism: Actinoplanes sp. NPDC021490 (assembly GCF_055562135.1). NCBI lineage: Bacteria > Bacillati > Actinomycetota > Actinomycetes > Micromonosporales > Micromonosporaceae > Actinoplanes > Actinoplanes sp. NPDC021490. The sequence goes on along the minus strand of NZ_JBVHFW010000014.1, from coordinate 175,864 downwards.
GGGAGGCGCTTCAGGGGCGCCCGGCTGTGTCTGGCGTGGTGGACTCGGTCGCGGAGGAGACCCCGGTTGTCGCCTTCGCCGTGCCGTTCGACACCAGCCAGGGGCGCCGCGTTTTCTCGGGGGCCGTGCCGATCCGGTCCAGCCCGTTGGCCTCGTACTTCACGAGCGCGCTGTCGTTGACCGGGGCGCGGGTGCAACTGGTCGACACGAGCGGCAACATCGTGGCCGCGACCACGGCGTTCACGAGCGCCGGGCCTACGCTGGCCGGCGAGGACCCGCCGCTGGCCGACGCCCTGCTGCAGGAGCCGAGCGGCCGCTACCGCACCGGTGGCAAGTGGTGGCGGTACGCGTCGGTCGCCGTCGACGGCACCCCGTGGCGGCTGTCGGCAACCGTGAGCGAGGACGTGCTGTTCAGTTCGCTGCGCAACACCGAGATCGCCGGCCGGGCCGCGCTCGGCGGGGCCGCGGTGGTCGGCCTGGCCGTGGTGGCGGCGGCCGGCCGGGCCCGGGCCAACCGCCGTGAGCTGCTGCTCAGCGAGCGCCGCTTCCGCAAGGTGTTCGACGGCTCGCGCATCGGCATGGTGGTCGCCGACGTCCAGGGCCGCTGCCTGCGGATCAACCCGGCCGGCTGTCAGATCTTCGGCCGTTCCGAGGAGGACCTGATCGGGCGCCGGCTGGCCGAGTTCAGCCACCCCGACGACGCGGCCGTCTTCGAGGCGCCCATGCGGGACTGCCTGGCCGGGCGCATCGACGGCTTCGACCTCGACAAACGCTATCTGCGCGCCGACGGCGAAGTGGTCGAGGCCTCGGTCACCGCCGCCGTCCTGCGCGACGAGGAGGAACGCCCGCTCTATTTCGCGACGCAGATCATCGACGTCACCGAGCGCAACACCCTCGAACGGGAGCGCGAACGCGACCAGGCCGAACTGGCCCAGCGGGCCGAGCAGTTGCAGGACGCGAACACGCACCTGGCCGACGTGATGGCCATGCTCAGCCACGATGTGCGCCAGCCGCTGGCCAAGATCGTTGGATTGGGCGGGCTGGTCGTGGAGGAGTGGGCCGGTCTGCCTGACCACACGAAGGTCAACTACGTGCAGCGGATGACGGCGGCCGGGCACCGGGCGAACGACCTGGTCACCGACATCCTCATGCTGGCCCAGCTCGACGCCGGGGCGATGGTGGCCCGGCCCGTACGCATCGATCTGTCGCACGTCGTCCGCGAGGCCGTCGCCGCGCATCACGTCAGCTCGGGCGTCCCGATCTCGGTCATTGCCCCCGACGAGACCACCGGCCTGGCCGATCCCGGTCAGCTGCAGCTCATCCTGGGCAACCTGATGACCAACGCCACCAAGTACGGCCGGCCCCCGATCGCGGTGACCGTCACCAACGCGGGCGAGCAGGTCGCGATCCGCGTCGCCGACCACGGTGAGGGCGTGCCCGCCGAGTTCGTGCCGCACCTGTTCGACCGGTTCGCCCGGGCCGGTTCCGGGGTGGCCACCACGACCGCCGGCACGGGCCTGGGCCTCTATCTGGTGCGCCAGCTCGCGCAGGCCGGCGGTCTCGACGTCTCGTACGAGCCGAACCAGCCGCACGGCGCGGTGTTCATTCTGACCGTCCCGCGCGCCTCCCCGACGTCCCGCATGTGGGATTCCGAAACGGTCGGAGCGGCCTGACCCGCAGCGCGGCTAGAGCGGACGCAACCCCGGTTGCCCGTCGACGATCGCGAACGATTTGAGCGTACGGGCGGCGGCGTTCTTGCGGGTGACGGCGTCGAGCCCGCGGAAGTCGGCCCGGATGCGGTCGCGGCCGATCGTCGTCCGGGTGTAGCCGCGCCGGTCGGAGTAGAACTTGAGGTGCGGATTCTCGCCTCCGAGAGGATCGCGGTGGCCGCCGTGCCGTCGCCCCGGGACGTGATCGAGGTGCAGACCAGTTCGGTGCCGATCGTGCGCGAACGTGGGTCGTCGTAGTCGGCCTTGAGGTCGCCGGCCCAGGCCGAGTGGATGTCGCCGGTCAGCACCACCGGGTGGGCCTTCCGCTCGGTCCAGCCGCGCTGCAGACGGTCGCGGGACGCCTGATAGCCGTCCCAGTAGTCCATGCTTCCGGCGCCCCGGGCATCGTGGCGCTGGGCGAAGAACACCTGCTGGCCGAGCACATCCCAGGTGGTCTCGTGTTGGGCGAGCCCGTCGAGCAGCCACTTCTCCTGGGCCGCGCCGACCATGCTGCGCCGGGGCAGGCCGGCGTCGGGGCAGGCTTTCCAGACGCCGCCGCAGACCTGAGGATCGCGGAACTGGCGGGTGTCGAGCATGTGGAAGGTGGCCAGCCGTCCCCACCGGATGCGCCGGTAGACGGGCAGACTGGTGCCGGACGGAGCCGCGCTCGGACGCAGCGGCAGATGCTCGTAGTAGGCGCGGTAAGCGGCGGCGCGCCGGGCGGACCACTGCGCGGGGGTGAGCGGCGGCAGGTTGTCGAGCCGATGCCCGCCCGCATAGTCGTTCTCGACGTCGTGGTCGTCCGGCACGACCAGCCACGGCGCGGCGGCGTGGGCGGCCTGCAGGTCGGGGTCCACCTTGTACTGCCCGTACCGGCGCCGATAATCCGCCAGCGTCAAAACCTCCGGACCGAGGTGCTGCCGTACGCGTTCCGGGCTGGGCGCCCCCTCGTAGATGTAGTCGCCGAGGTGCAGGATCAGCCCCGGCTCGTCCTCGGCCATGCGCCTGTACGCGGTGAAGTAGCCATGCTCGAAGTTCGCGCACGAGGCGAACAGCATGCGGAGCCCGGAACCGAAGGACCCGGCCGCGGGAGCCGTGCGGGTGCGGCCGAGCGGGGAGATGTGCCCGCGCGTCCGGAACCGGTAGAAGTATTCGGCGTCCGGGGCGAGCCCTCCGGCGACGACGTGCACCGAGTGGGCGTCCGTGTGGCGAGCGGTCACGGTCCCGTACGCGAGAAGCTTGGCGAACGAATCGCTCGCGGACACCTGCCAGTCGACGGCCACATCGGCCCGTGACATGCCGCCCTGCCCGTCCTCGGCCAGCGGCGCGGGGGCCAGACGGGTCCACAGCACCACGCTGTCGTGGGCCGGCTCACCGGAGGCGACGCCGAGCGTGAACGGGTAGGCGGAGGCCGGCGGCGCGACCACCGCGCCGAGACTGCCCAGGACGAAGGTGCGGCGGCTGACCTTGCTCACCAGGCCAGACAACTACGGCTGCCGGCCGGGCGGAGCGGGATGCGCGTCTCTCCCTCGAACGAGGCCGGGCCGGGCCGGGCTCCGGTACGGCATGCTGGCACCTCCAGCACTCGCCGCTCGCTCAGGTGAAAGGCCGCTGATGCACATTCTCGCGATCGACCAGGGCACGTCCGGAACCAAGGCCGTCGTGACCGACGGGGACGGCGGGATTCTGGCGACGGCCGAGGAACCGCTGCACCCGGTGTATCTGGACGGCGGTGGGGTCGAGCAGGACCCGCGGGAACTGCTCGGCTCGGTGCTCAGCGCCGGGCGCCGGGCCGCCGTCGAGGCCGGGGTGCCGCTGGCCGCGGTCGCCCTGGCCAACCAGGGGGAGACCGTGCTCGCGTGGGACCGGCGTACGGGGGAACCGCTCGGACCGGCGATCGTCTGGCAGGACCGGCGGGCCGAGCCGGTGTGCGAGGAACGGTCGGGTTCGTCCGCGCGGGTCGCCGAGCTGACCGGGCTGATCCTCGACCCGTACTTCTCGGCGCCGAAGATGCGCTGGCTGCGCGAGCACCGCACCACCGAGGGCGTGGTCACCACCACCGACACCTGGCTCGTGCACCAGTTGTGCGGCGCGTTCGTCACCGACGCGTCCACCGCGAGCCGGTCGTTGCTGCTCGACCTCGACGCTGTGAGCTGGAGCGGGGAACTGCTCGACCTGTTCGGGCTGGCCGGGGAGGACCTGCCCGAGATCGTGGCCGGCGATGCCGTCGTCGGGACGACGAGCGCGTTCGGCGGGCAGCTGCCAGTCACCGGGCTCATCGTCGACCAGCAGGCGGCGCTGCTCGCCGAGAACTGTCTCGACGCGGGCGCGGCCAAATGCACGTACGGGACCGGGGCTTTTCTTCTGGCCCAGCTCGGCCCGGCGGCGGCCCGGTCGAAGGTGGGCCTGTCCACCTCGGTTGCCTGGCGGCTGCGCGGCGAGACCGCGTACTGCGTGGACGGTCAGGTCTACACGGCCGGGTCGGCCGTGCGCTGGCTGTGCGACCTCGGCCTGCTCACCGGGGCCGGCCAGCTCGACACGGTCGCCGCGGCCGACGCCGGCGGGGTGTTCTGCGTGCCCGCGCTGGCCGGCCTGGCCGCGCCCTGGTGGGACTCGTCGGCCGGCGCGTCGCTCACCGGCATGACGCTCAGCACCGGCCGCGGGCACCTCGTCCGGGCGGTCCTCGACGGCATCGCCGCCCAGGTCGCGGCGCTGATCGCGCTGACCGGCGACGATCTCGGCACCCCGCTGACCCGGCTCCGCGCCGACGGCGGCCTCACCCGCTCCCGGGTGCTCATGCAGGCTCAGGCCGACCTCGCGCAGCTGCCCGTGGACGTCTATCCTTCCCCGCACGCGACCGCCCTCGGCGCCGCCGCGTGCGCCCGCCTGGCCCTCGACCCGGCCGTGCCGATCGCCGACGTGGTGGGCGGATGGCGGCCGGCCGCCACCTACGAGCCGGTCTGGTCGGCCGACCGGGCCGCGGACCACCTCGGACGATGGCGCAACGCCGTCCGCGCCACCCTCTCGTCGTGAACCTGCGACCGGTCAACGGGCCAGGGGAGTCTCGCTTTCCACCCGGGACAGCTTCTGCGGATTGCGCACGTAGTAGAGGGCCGCGATCCGGCCGTCCTCGACCCGGGCGGCCAGCACGCCGTCCAGTTCGCCGCCGAGGCTGACGACCAGGGCGGGACTGCCGTTGACGGTGGCCGGCTCGACGGTGAGCTGGTCACCGGTCCGGCCGTAGCCGCCGCGCATCAGCCGGGCCACCCGGTCGGCGGTCGTGATCGGCCTGGGCACGGCCTGCTTGAGGCCGCCGCCGTCGGCGATCAGCACGACGTCGGGGGCCAGCACGTCGAGCAGGCCCTGCAGGTCGCCGGTCTCGAGCGCGCGGCGGAACGACTCCAGGGCGGCGCGGGTCTCGGCGGCGGTGACGGCCTCGCGCGGGCGGCGGGCGTCCACGTGCTTGCGGGCGCGGTGCGCGATCTGGCGTACGGCGGAGGGGGTCTTGCCGACGGCCGCGGCGATCTCGTCATAGCCGACATCGAACGCCTCACGCAGGACGAACACCGCGCGCTCGGTCGGCGACAGCGTCTCGAGCACCAGCATGAGAGCCAGGGACACACTCTCGGCCAGCTCGACGTCCTCGGCCACGTCGGGCGCCGTGAGCAGCGGTTCGGGCAACCACGATCCCACGTACGCCTCCCGCCGGCGCTTCATCGTGCGCAGCCGGTTCAGCGACTGCCGGGTCGTGATGCGCACCAGAAAAGCACGATTTTCCCGTACGGCGGGCAGATCGACCTTGATCCACTGCAGCCAGGTCTCCTGCAGCACGTCCTCGGCGTCGGCGGCCGACCCGAGCATCTCGTAGGCCACGGTGAACAGCAGGTTCCGGTGCTCGACGAAGGCGCCGGTGTGCGCGTCGCTCATGCCGCTGGACCCGGAGCCGGCCGGGCGATGGTCATGGGGTCCTCCTTTTGCCGGGTACGACCTCAAGTCACCGCCGGGGCCGCCGGTGTGACACAGGTGGGCCCGCTGACTCCACGAGGAGAACACGACAATGAGGAACGCCGCCACGAGCGCCCGCTGAAGGGCGGTGGTGGCCGGCAACCGCGCGAAGCCGCCGACCGGGACCTCAACCTGACAGTCCGGGCCGGCGGCTGCCTCGACAACGATCCCGAGGTGCATCGGGTCCTGGTCGAGAAGGGGGTGCGCTGCGTTACGGGTTGACCACCCGGCCCCCGAGGCTCACGACCAGCCGGCCGTCCGATGCGAACGACCAGGTGAGCGCGCCGCTCATGGTCGAGCATCGGGAACCGTTCGTTCCGCTCCAGAACTGGTTCGAGCTGTCGCTGTTGCCGACGATCTTGTCGTTCGAGCCGCTCGCGAAACGACACGACGTGTTGCTGCGGAACACCGACGTGCCGCCGTCGAACGAGAAGTTCCGCTCGGTGTTGTCGATGCTCACATTGTTGGAAATGGTCATCGTGCCCAGGTTCCGGTTGTACGTGAACCCGTGCTTGCCGTTCTTGTAGGCGATGTTGCGGCGGATCGTGTGGTTGACGCCGATGTCCTCGCCGCCCAGCTTGAAACCGTTGCGGTCACCGTTGCCGGCCTGTCCGCCGTTCGACAGCGTGCCGTTGTTGTAGGCGAGCGAATCCTCGATCGTGACCGGACCGATCGGGCCGGTGTCGGTCTTCGTGTACAGATCCCAGCCGTCGTCGATGTTGTTGTGCGACACCGCGTACCGGAACGTGTTGCCGCTGCCGACCGTCAGCTTGGCCGCGAAACCGTCCGCGTCCTCGCCGTCCGAATCGGCGTTGTCGTGCGACTCCGCGCTCAGCACGAGATTGTTCGCCGGCCATTGAGCCTGCGGCGTGTCCGAGGCGGCGCGCGAGATCTGCAAGCCGCTGTCCCGGTTGAAACGCGTGATCGTACGCTCGAAAATGTTGTTGCTGCCGCCCACGAAGATGCCGTTGTCGCCGGCCCGTTCGACCACGATGCCGTACAGGTGCCAATAGTTTCCGTTCACGGCGAGCCCGCGATTGGCCGGGTCCTCGGTCTGAGCGGCAAAGTTCAGAATCGGCACTTCCCCCGCGTACGCGGTGAGCTTCTTCCGGGCGTTCGAAGTTCCGTTGTTGCCGGCCGCGATCGTGACCGTCTGCGCGAACGAATAGGTTCCGCCGCGCAGATAGATGGTGCCGCCCGCCGCGACGCGGGTGATCGCGCTAGCCAGCGTCGTCGGATTGGCCAGTGTGCCGTCGGCCGAGGCGCTGCCGTTGGGAGCGACGTAGAGGGCGCCGCTTGTGGGCGGAGGCGTGGTGGGCGGCGGGGTCGTCGGTGGCGGAGTGGTCGGTGGCGGGGTGGTGGCCGGGGGAGTCGTCGGCGGCGTGGTGGCGGGCGGGGTGGTGGGCGTCGTGCCGCCCGCATCGTCCACGATCACGTCGTCGAAGCGGCCCGAGGCGGATTCGGTGAGCAGCCCGATCCGCCCGGCCGCGATCGACGCGTCGGTGGCCGAGCCGACGCTCGCCCCGTTGACCGTTCCGCTGATCGTGCTCCCGCTGACGTTGAGCCGCAGCGTGTACCAGGTGCTGGTCGAGATCGACTGGCTGAGGCTGCCGAGCACCTTGATCGTGCTGCCGCTCATCGCCTCCAGCTGCACCCGGTTGGCGCCGGTCAGCGACAGCCGGTACATCCGGGTCGCCCCGGCGGCGCGGGCGGTCAGCGCGACCACGCCGGCGGTGGAACCGAACGAGGTCGCCTTGACGCGGGCCTGCACCGAATAGTTCGTCCAGCTGGTGTCGCCCGCGAACTGGCGGGCCCGCTCGCTGCCGTTGTCGGACTGCTGCAGCGCCTGCGATCCGTCGGAAACGACCGACCAGGTGCCGCCCGACTTCGACCAGCCGCTGGTGCCCGACTCGAAGTCGGCCGAGAAGACGGTGGCCGCCTCGGCGGTGGTCACGGAGACGACCAGACCGGCCGTGACCAGTCCGGTCAGGCCGGCCGCGAGCAGGCCGCGGCGGGCACGTGGGGAGGGTGGCATGGATTGTTCTCCTTGACGCAAAATGGACGACGCCATTGCGGTCCGGACGCGATGACGGCAAAAGAGGGGCCGCTATTTGCAGTCGTCCAGGACGGTGGACCGAACTGAAGAATTGCACCGCCCATATACGCCGGTCAATAAATTCCATTTGCAGGTTTGTTGCAGCCGCGCGGAATTGATCTCTTACCGCCCGCAAGTGGCCGCTCCTCGGCAGGTTCGCAGTCGCCGCAGGGTGGCGCTCAGTTCCGCGATCCGGGCCGGTGCGAACCGTTCGGCCGTGTTGGTCAGCTCGTGCGGATCGGTGGTCCGGTCGTAGTACTCCCGGCCGCCGTTCTCGTGCTCGACATAGGTGAAGGCCGGCCAGTGCAGCGCGGCGTTGGCCGGCGTCTGCTTGTCGGGGTCGTCCGCGGCCTGGCCGGGACCGTGGTGCTCGATCAGCCCGAGTCGTCCGCGCGCCCGTCGCCCAGCAGCGGGACCAGGCTGCGGCCGTCGACGTCCGGGCCGGCGTCACCCCGCCGAGCTCCTCGAACGTGGGTCGCAGGTCGATGTTCTGCACCACGGCGTCCACGGTTGCTCCCGCGCGGACGTCCGGCCCGGCCACCACCAGCTGCACGTGGACGTCGTGGTCGAAGGCGGTCTGCTTGCCCGCGGTCAGCCGGTGTTCGGCCAGATGGAAGCCGTTGTCCGAGCAGAAGACGACAACCGTCCGGCGTGTGCCGGAGATTGCCGAGCATCCGGTCGATCGACAGCACCGACTGGGCCCGCTTGCGGTAGGCCTGATCGAGCGCGGTGCGCTTCCTGCCGGTTCAGCGGTGCCCGCGCGGCCAGCCAGGCCGGGGCGTCGCCCGGCTCGGATCCGGGTCCCGCGCACGCGCCCGCGGTGATGCCGGCCAGCAAAACGACGGAGCCGAGCACCGTCCCGGCGCGGGACAGGGAAATCTCCATCGGCCGGACGGTAGGCAGCGGTGGACAAGTGGGGATCAGGGCCGCGTACGAGGAACGTGAAAGGGGCGCGAGCGACGACGCCGGCGTGGCGGATTCGGTGGCCAAGGGTGGAGGCCACCGCACGACGGCGCCGTCGCAGCGCGGAATTGCCGGTCGGCGTCCGGCGGGGACGACGTCGACAAGCCGGGGCCTTTGCGGGGCCCGGGTCGGCGGAGTTCGAGGTCCGTCGATGAAATCCATCCTGTTGCGGTCGCCTCGCGATGTCAACAAGTTCCGGAAGGTTACGGAAACTCTTCGGTGTGGGTGGGGGGCTTTTCGCTGCTCAGAGCCGTTCAGCCCCTCGGGGATTTGTTTCGGGACCAACACTCGTACGGGATAATGGGCGTGAATTTGCCGAAAGTTCCGGGAAACAGTCGGACGTTTGGAGGCGGCCCTCGGAGCCCGTCGCGGCCCCGATAGGATCGCGTCACCATGTTCGGAGTGCCGCTGCTGGAACAGCATGTCCGTCCCGACTTCCGCAAGGCGGTGGTGTTCGGGCTGATCGCGCTGGCCGCGCTGATCGTCGGGAGTCAGGCCGGCGACATCAAGTCGATGGCCTTGCGTGATCGGCTGGTGGCTTATGGATGCGCGATCGTGGTCGCGGTGGCCGGCATTCTGGCCAGCCGCACAGCCGCGCGTGAGGTGCACAGGATCGTGCAGGCCCGAGCGGGCGTCTCGGCCGCCACGCCGCTCCGTCTGCTCGTTCTGCTCGGTGGCTATCTGATCGCCGTGTTCGCGGTGTGCGACCTGCTCGGCGTCGGGCTGGAACATCTGCTCGTCGGCGGCGCGGTCACCGGGGTCATTCTCGGTCTGGCCGCTCAGCCGGTTCTGAGCAATCTGTTCGCGGGGCTCGTGCTGCTGTTCTCGCGACCGTACATTCCGGGGCAGCAGGTGCGCGTTCTGTCCGGCGCGATCGGCGGGCCGCATTACGGCACCATCATTTCGGCCGGTCTGCTCTACACGGTTCTCGACACGGCCGAGGGGCCGCTCAACATTCCGAATTCGGCCCTGCTCGCCTCGGCGGTCGGCCCCTCTGACGGCGAGCCCGACGATCAGCCGGCTGACCCCGGCGATCCCGTGCCACCCGATCAGAACGCGGCCGCGCTGGCCACCGCCACGGCGATCGCGGAGACGGCCGACGACTCGAACCGCAAGAACAACGAGGAATGACCGGCGGCCCGGTTGATCGCACCGGTCATGCTTGATCTGTGCGACTGATACTGAACGTCCTCTGGTTCATCTTCGGCAGCGGTTTCGTTCTCGCGATCGGCTACGGCCTGGCCGCCCTCATCTGCTTCGCGCTTATCGTGACCATCCCGTTCGGGATCGCCTCGCTGCGGCTCGCGGTCTATTCGTTGTGGCCGTTCGGGCGCACGGTCGTCAGCCGCCCCGGCATCAACGTGGCCTCGGGCGCCGGCAACATCATCTGGGTGATCGTGGCCGGCTGGTGGCTCGCCCTCACGCACATCGTGGCCGGCATCGCGCAATGCGTGACCATCATCGGCATCCCGTTCGGCATCGCGAACTTCAAACTGGTCCCGGTCGCCTTCTGGCCCCTGGGGCGAGAAATCGTCGACCTCACCGATTAGTTATGTCCGCGCGTCCGGTCTGACCGGCATGCGAAACGTTGTGCTCTACACCCTGATGTCGCTGGACGGCGTGGCCGAGAGCCCCGACCACTTCGTGTTCGAATTCGACGCCGACATGCACGCCAACCTCGGCGAGGTGATCGGTCGCCAGGACGCCGTGCTGCTCGGCCGGGGACAGTACGACGAATGGGCGCCCTACTGGCCGGAGTCGGACATGCAGCCGTTCGCCGGCTTCATCAACAGCGTTCCCAAGTACGTGTTCACATCGTCGCCGCTGTCCGTCGAGTGGACAGCTTCGCGCATCGTGTCGTCGCTCGATGTTGTCCGAACGCTCAAGTCGCAGCCGGGCGGCGACATCGGCGTGCACGGAAGCGTTGCCCTCGCGCGCTCGCTCCTGGCCGCCGGGCTCGTCGACCGGATCAGCCTGGTCGTGTATCCGGTCGTCGCAGGCAGCGGGCGCAAGCTGTTCGAAGAGGGCGCGCTGACCAAACTGCAGCTGCTGCGCTCACGGTCGACCTCGTCGGGTGGGCTGCTCCTCGACTACGAGGTGCAGCGGTAGCGGCCGCATCCGGGGCCGGGCCCGGCACAACTCGACATAGAAACTCTTCGTGAAAGCCGCCGTCGAGCGGCGCCACGAGGTTTGCCCGGCCTCGCCGGTTCTGCGGGCACCGCGCGGCGGAAGGCGGTGACCATCAGCACCCGGACGGCGGGCTGGACGCCGCGGCTCCGGCCCAGGGCGCTGGCCGGATGCGCGTTGCTGTTCGTGTACGCGGGCCAGGCCAACCGGCAGGTCCAGCTCTTCTGGTCCAAGCCGACAGCGGCGCAGCGTCACCGGCGGGCGGCCTCGCCGTGCGCGTGCTGGGTGGCTCGGCGCCGCCTGGTCCTGACTGTCACGTCATGCGCGGACCTCTTCGAGCGCCAGGATCACGTCGGGGGTGGCCATGCCGCTCTCGCGCGGCGCGCCCAGCCCTTCGGCCCCGGCCGCGAAGACGTCGTCGTCGGGCTCATTCGGGCGCGTCGGCCGCTGGTGGTGGGTAGCGGTAGGCTCGGGCGGTGTTCTCGCCCTGGGGTCCGTCGCTGCGCGAACTGACCGTTCAGGCGTTGTCGTCGGTTGAGCGCGGCTACGACCTGCTGGCGCCGAAGTTCGACCACACCCCGTTCCGGACGCCGGAGGGCATCCTCGAGGCCACGGCCGAGGCGCTGGCCGAGCTGGGGCCGTTCGAGTCCGGGCTGGACGTGTGCTGCGGCACCGGCGCGGGTCTCATGGTCCTGCGCGCGGTCTGCCGAGGGCCGATCACCGGTGTCGACTTCAGCGCGGGAATGCTCGCTCAGGCACGAAACGCGCATCCGGAAGCCACCTTGGTGCGCGCGGATGTGCGCGCTCTGCCGTTCGACCAGGGCTTCGACCTGGCCGTCAGCTTCGGCGCGCTCGGACACTTCCTGCCCGCCGAACGCCCGGCGTTGTTCGAAGGTGTTCACCGCGCCCTGCGTCCCGGCGGGCTGTTCGCCATCGCGATCGGCGAACCCCCACCGATGACCTCGATCGCGCATTGGGTCCTGCTCGGTTTTGACGGAGTCATGCGCGTGCGCAACGCCGTCTGGCGGCCACCGTTCGTCATGTACTACCGGACGACGCCCATCCGAGCGCTCGAAAAGGACCTTGCCGCCGCCGGCTTCACCGTCGACACCGAGGCCTTGGCCGCAATGGGCCGCCGCCGCGACGGCACACCGCGTTGCTGGCTCATCCTGGCTCGCCGCGCTCAGTAGCGCGGTCGGCGGGCGTCGGTGGCGCCGCTATGGCACGTGGCGTTGCGGTTGATGCTCGCGTGCCGCGCTCGGTAGCGCGGTCAGCGGGCGTCGGTGGTGCCGTGGCGGCACACCGCGTTGCTGGCAGACCCTCGCCTGCCGCGCTCAGTAGCAGCGAGCGTCGGCGGAGGAGGGCGACCATCGCCCCGGTGACCTGGGCGGCCGCCGTGGCCCTGGGCCTACGTGGCCAGCTTGCCGGCCGCGTGCCGGGCGGCCGTGTAGCCGAAGCTCAAACCCTGGCCGATAGTGGCTCCCGGGCCGGGATACACGCGGCCGAAGGCGTTCCCGGCCGCGTTTCCGGTGGCGTACAGGCCCTCGATCGCGCTGCCGTCGGCGCGCAAGGCCCGTCCGAGGCCGTCGGCGCGGATTCCGCCGCAGGTGCCGAGGTCGCCGGGAACGACCTGGACGGCGTAGAACGGGGCCTGGTCGAGCGGGCCCAGGCACGGGTTGGGCCGGATGGTCGGGTCGCCGTAGTAGCGGTCGTAGGCGCTGTCGCCCCGGTGGAAGTCGTCGTCCCGGCCGGCCTCGGCCTGCGCGTTGAAGCGTTCGACGGTGGCCGGCAGCTCGGTCAGGCCCAGCTGCCTGGACAGGTCCTCCAGCGTTCCGGCCTTCGCCGCCACGCCGGCGTCGTACCAAGCCTGGGGGAGGGGCTGCCGGGGGAAGACGCCGCCGCCGAAGACGTACCGGTTGCGGTAGCGCTGGTCGAAGACCATCCACACCGGCAACTGCTGCTGGATCAGGATCTGGCCCGCGGTCATGTAGTTGACGGCCTCGTTCATGAAACGGCGGCCCTGCTGGTCGACGATGATCTGGCCGGGCAGCGAGCGTTCGGCCAGCAGCGGACCGGGCATCGGTCCCGGCGCCGGCACGGCCGGGAACCACCATGCCTCGTTCATGAAGGCTAGGTCGGCGCCGGCCGCTTGGGCGATCGGGAGCACGTCGCCGGTGTTCTCGGGGTTGCCCAGGCTCCACTCGGTGTCGAGCTGACCGGACTGGTGCTGGTGCCGCAGCGCCCGGTTGCGGTCGAAACCGCCGGCCGACAGCAGAACACCACGCGATGCCCGTACGGTGATGTCTTCTCCGTCTCTGGTGACCACGACACCGGTGACCCGGCCGTTCTCGATCACGAGATCCTTCAGCGGGGACTCGAACCACACCGGGATCTTGGCCGCGCGCACGCCGGCGAACAGGCCCGCGGCCAGGGCGCCGCCGCCGGCCACGTATTCGCGGCGGATCGCCAGGCCGCCCAGACCCAGGCCGAGCAGGTGGACGCCGGTGACGATGCCGCGCGGGTGGCGGGCCACGAGATTCAGCCACTTGTACGTGCGGCCGGAAACGGGCATCGGGAAGGGCGCGTCCAGAGCGGGCGGGCGCAGGCGTGCGCGGTCGGCGCCCAGCCGGCGTACGTCGAAAGGTTTCGGCTCCATCGCGCGGCCGGTCGCCGAACCGCCGGGCAGCTCGGGGAAGTAGTCGGCGTAGCCGGTCATCCACTGGAACCGCAGCGGGGTGCGGCGCCGCAGGAGGTCGACGGCCGCCGGACCGTGCGTGAGGTGCGTCTGCCAGCGCTCCTCGGGGGTCTCGCCGGCGGTCACATTGCGCAGGTATTCACGAGCGCGCGACGCGGAGTCGGCCACGCCGGCCTCGCGCAGCAACGCGTTGCCGGGCACCCAGAAACCGCCACCGGAGAGTGCGGTCGAGCCGCCGAAGTAGCGCGATTTCTCGACGATCAGCACGGACATCCCGGCCTCGGCGGCGGCGAGCGCCGCCAGCATGCCCGTTCCGGAGCCCACCACCACGAAGTCCACGTCCATGGCACGACGCTAGGCTCCTCACCCGCAAAAGGCAACGGCCTGTTGCCATTGAGAGAATGGGGGCATGACTCAGCCCGTACGGCGTACGCGTGGTCTGCAGCAAGGTCCGCGCAGTGTTCAGGTGGTCGAAAGTGTGCGCGCGGCGACACTGTCCGAACTTGCGCGCGTCGGGTTCGGCGGACTGACGATTGACGGCGTCGCCAAGGCGGCCGGTGTCAATCGCACGACCATCTACCGCCGTTGGCCGACGAAGGCCGCGCTGCTCGCCGCGGTCGTCGAGCCGCTGCTGGCGGAGTACGACACCGACCCGGACACCGGTTCGCTGCGCGGTGACCTGCTCGCGCTCGTGCTGGCCATCCGCGACAATTCGGCCCGGCCCGAGGGGCGCGCGATGATCGAAGCTGTCCGGGCCGGCGGCGCGGGTGAACTGACCGAGCTCATGTCGTCGTCGGCTGCGCGCGCGATCGCCCCGTTCCGGCGGGTGCTCGAACGCGCAAACGTGCAAGACGCGCAACTGATCGCTCATCTGGCGTTCTACGGCGTCGTGCTGTGGGACCAGACCCACCAGGGCGCCGCGACCGACGAGGACTGCGCGAAGTTGCTCGATCTGCTGCTGCCCGCCGGCGAACGCTAGGGGGCCGCCGGGAAAAGTCGCTCGACCGCCGCCACGATCGCCGCGCGCCGGTCGGACAGGAAAGTGTCGTGCCGCTCGGCGGGCACCTGCGCCGGCAGCGCGGCCCATGACATGGCGATCTGGTTCACGAAGATCAGGATGTCGATCGGGTCCCAGGCCGGGTCGAGCGTGCCGTCCTTCTGGGCCTGGCGCAGCTTCTCCAGCTTGTATGTCGTGGCGTCGCGGATCGGGTCGTCCCCGGGCGCCGGCTCCATCTGGCCCCACGTCATCAGCCGGTACCGCTCGGGATGACTCGTGAAGTAGTCGTGGATGCGTCCCGCGTACTCGGGAAGGTCGGTCGGATCCATCCGCGTCGCCTCGGCCACCGCGCTCAGTTCCTGCCGCAGGATGTGCCGATAGAGGGCTTCCTTGCTGCGGAAGTACGCGTAGATGCGCTCCTTGCTCGTTCGCGCACTTTTGGCGATGCGCTCGATGCGCGCCCCGGCCACCCCGTACTGCGAGAACTCAGCCGTGGCCGCGGCGAGGATGCGGTCACCGGTGGAGTCCATGGTCACAAGCCTAGCCAGGTGGCAGTGGCCGTTCTTGCGCGGTACGGTCAAACCGAACCGTTTGGTTTGGTCCGCGACCATGCGGAGCAAGCACGGAAATATGTCGGAGTAAGTACAGAGGAGATTGTCGTGCAGCAGAGGACGCTAGGACAGCAGGGCCTGACCGTCTCCGAGCTCGGCTACGGCGCCATGGGTTTGCACCTCGCCTACGGCCCGAGTGACGAGCAGCAGGGCATCGCCGCGATCCGCAGGGCCCACGAGCTCGGCGTCACGTTCTTCGACACCGCCGAGCTGTACGGGTGGGGCGAGAACGAGAAGGCCGTCGGCCGCGCCGTCGCCGGTTTCCGCGACGAGATCGTCATCGCCACCAAGTTCGGCTTCACCCGCGACTTCGGGTTCGACAGCCGGCCCGGCCACATCCGCGAGGTCGTCGACAACAGCCTGCGCTACCTCGGGGTCGACACGATCGACGTGCTGTATCAGCACCGGGTCGACCCGACGGTGCCGATCGAGGACGTCGCCGGCACCGTCAAGGAGTTCATCGACGCCGGCAAGGTGAAGTATTTCGGGCTGAGCGAGGCCGGGGCGGAGACCATCCGCAAGGCGCACGCCGTGCAGCCGGTCTCGGTCCTCCAGACCGAGTATTCGCTGTTCGAACGTGACGTCGAACAGCTCTTCCCGACGCTCGACGAGCTCGGCATCGGCTTCGTCGCCTACTCGCCGCTGGGCCGGGGCTTCCTCACCGGCGCGGCCAAGCCCGCCGAGCAGTACGACGAGACCGACCTACGCCGCACCGACCCCCGCTGGCAACCCGGCAACTTCGAGAAGAACCTGGAAGCCGTACGCCACCTGACCGAACTCGCCGCCACCAAGGGCGCGACGGTCTCCCAGCTGGCCCTGGCCTGGCTGCTCACCCGCGGCGACCACGTCGTGCCCATCCCCGGCACCCGCAGCATCGCCCGCGTCGACGAGAACTTCGCCGCCGCCGACCTGAAGCTCACCCCGGACGACCTCGCGGCCATCGACGAGATCCTACCGACCGGCGGCTTCGGCGAACGCTACGCCGGCGGCCGCACCCCCACCTGGGTCTGAGCCCCATGGCGGGCGGCCCGCCCGAATCCGCGGCCGGGCCGCCCGTCATTCCGCGGTCGGACCAATCACCCACCCCGCGACCCGCGAAACGCGCCAACCTGTTGCCCTTCGCCCGTCGTTGGAAGTCTCAGCAGGTCGCGGCATGTTGTGGCCCACGAAACCGCAAGTAGACAGTCCCGCGCCCGAGGTGCCGTCGATCTCGGCGGCCGATGTAGAGGCCGCGCGGGCCGCCATGGCGTGCGCCGGGCCTGCCCCCCGATCGGCGCCGAGTAGCGCGGTCTGACCGCATGTTTGTCCTACGAAGAGGAAGCTCCCGCCTAACAGGGGAGCACCCGGATGGCTGAGATCGGTCAGCGCATCCGCGATGTCCGTATCGGCGCTTCAGCTCAGCGCTCAGTTAGCCGAGCGCGTCGGCGTTCCCCGGACCTGGTTCAGGCCGGAGCGTCAACGCCTGAATCGCGGCGCCGTCGGCCCGGGGACGTGGTTTCAGGCTGGTCGTCTAGGCACGGGATTGCGATGCCGTTTGCCCGGGGGGCGTGGTCTCAGGCTGGAGGTCTGGGTCCGGGGTCGTGAGGCCGTTTGCCCGGGGGCGTGGTTTCGAGCTGGAGGTCTAGGTCCGGGACCGTGACGCCGTCTGACCGGGACGTGGTTTCGAGCTGGAGGTCTACCCCCGGGGTCACGACCCGTCTGCCCGGGACGTGGTTTCAGGCCGGAGGGTCAACGGCCGAGTCACGGCGCTGTCCGGGATTGCCGCGCCCCGATGCCCAACTGGCGTTGCTGGCGCCGAGATGGGTGCGCCACCGGATGTTCCGCGCGCGGTGGTTGGCGAACTGCTCAACGCGCGCCGGGCGACGACGTTGCGTGCGTTGAACCGCCGGCTTGGGACCGCGCGAGCCGTTGTGCGAGGGGCCTCATGGCCGTAACCCGCGCACTCGGCACGGGCGTCCGCCAGGGGCCGGATGGCAAGGACTGATGGCGGCGACGCCATCGAGCTGGCGCTGGCCGGGCGTCGGGCCTCCGCCTGCCGGCCGGTCGGGCGGGAGGCGCGAGCCATGGATGTGCTGGTCAGGTTGGCGGCCGCCTCTTACTTGCGGTTGTAGAGACGCATTGTCAGGGTGCCGAAGATGGCGACCAAGGCGGCGCTCGCGATCAGGGTCCACGTGATCTCGGGCATGTCGGGGGAGCCGGCCATGATGGAGCGGATTGCTGAGACCAGGTGGGAGACCGGGTTGACGTTGACGAAGGCCTGCAGCCAGCCGGGCATGGTGGAGGGGTCGACGAAGACGTTGCTGAGGAATGTGAGCGGGAACAGGACCAGCATGCTTACGCCCATTACCGACTTCTCGGATCTCAGGAACAGGCCGAACATCGTCCAGATCCAGGAGAACGCGAACGAGAAGACGACTAGCAGGGCGATGCCGCCTAGGACGCCGGGCACGCCGCCGCCGGGACGGAAGCCCAGGATCAGGCCCACGATCATGATGGTCGTGGCGGCCAGAATGTAGCGCAGCACGTCGCCGAAGATCATGCCGACCAGGGCGGCCGGGCGCCACACCGGCAGCGTGCGGAAGCGGTCGAAGACGCCCTTCTCGATGTCGGTGTTCAGGCCCACGCCGGTGTACATCGTGATCATTACGACGCTGGTGACCATGATGCCGGGCAGGAAGAACTGCAGATATTCGCGCGTCGAGCCGGCCAGCGCGCCGCCGAACAGGTACGTGAACATCAGCGTCATGATGATCGGGAACGCGGTCACGTCGAACAGCTGCTCGGGCACGTGCTTGATCTTGAGGATGGCCCGCCAGCCGAACGTGAGCGACGCCGACAGGGCGCTCGGGCGTTTGGGCCGGTCGGCCCGCGCCAGCACGGCGCCCAGCGTTTCGCTCGACGGCGCGTAGGCGGCAACCGTCTCGGTGTCCGTCGTGGTGCTCATGCCGCCACCTTCCGATCGGTCAGGGCCAGGAAGACCTCGTCGAGGCTGGGCTGCCCCAGCGAGAAGTCGTCGACCACGATGCCCGCGGCGGCCAGCTGCCCCAGCGCCCGCGACGCCAGCTCGGCCGCACCGCGCTCGGACCCACCGGCCTCGGCCCGCGCGCTCAGCGCCACCGGGTCGGGCTCCTGCTGAACGGCCGTGCCCAGCACCTCGGCGAGGATCCGCTCGGCGGCCGGGCGCTGAGCCGCGTCACGCAGCCGCACGTGGATCGTGCCCGCGCCGATCGACGACTTGAGCTGCCCAGGCGTGCCCTCGGCGATCACCCGGCCGTGGTCGATCACCGCGATCCGGCCGGCCAGCTGGTCGGCCTCGTCGAGATATTGGGTCGTGAGCAGCACCGTCGTGCCGTTCGCGACCACGATCCGCACGATGTCCCACACCTGGTTGCGGCTGCGCGGGTCGAGCCCGGTCGTCGGCTCGTCGAGGAACAGCAGATCGGGTGTGTTGAGGATGCTGGCGCCGATGTCGATGCGCCGCCGCATGCCGCCCGAGTATTTCTTGACCTGCCGGTCGGCCGCCTCGGTCAGCCCGAATGCGGCCAGCAGCTGATCGGCCCGCAGCCGCGCCTGCGCCCGGGAATGACCGAGTAGCCGGGCCAGCAGGACCAGGTTTTCCGCGCCGGTCAGATCCTCGTCGACCGACGCGTACTGCCCGGTGAGACTGACCCGGCTGCGCACCGCGTCGGCCTCGCGCACCACGTCGTGCCCGAACACCCGCGCCGCCCCGCCGTCGGGACGCAGCAGCGTGGCCAGCATGCGGACCACCGTGGTCTTGCCCGCCCCGTTCGGCCCGAGCAGGCCGTAGACCGTGCCCGGCGGAACCGTCAGATCGACCCCGTCGACGGCTCGGTTGTCTCCGAACGTCTTGACGAGCCCGGCTGTCTCGATGGCCGGTGCGTTCATGGTCAGTCCCTCCGTTGGGCTTGAATGACATCTTGGCGGAGGGGTATGACAGTTTCCCGGAAGCGGTTAGGTTGCGACCATGTGTGTCGACAGAGTGACCCGCCGTTCCCTGCTCCTCGGCGCGGCGGCGACGGCAGGCGCGGCGGCGACGGCCACCGCGGCAGCCACGGCCACCGCGGTGGCCACACCGGCCCCCGCCCAGGCGGCGCGGCGACGATCCGGCCTGCAGGACCTCACCCATGTGGTGACGCCGTCGTTCCCGGCCTTCGAACCGGGCGAGGAGCCGTCCCGCCGCACGGTCACCTCGATCCCGGCCGACGGCTACTACATGCAGGAATGGACGATCCTCGAGCACTTCGGGACGCACGTGGACGCACCGGCCCACTTCACCGCCGGGGGGCGTACGTCGGAGGAACTGGCTCTGGAGGAACTGATCACGCCCGCCGTGGTCATCGACATCGCGCGCCGGGCGGCCCGGGAGCCCGACACCGCGGTGACCGTGGCCGACCTGGTGGCGTACGAGCGCAGGTACGACCGGATCCCCAAGAACGCCTCGGTGCTGCTGTTCAGCGGATGGGCGGCCAAGGCCGGCGACGTGGCGGCCTATCGGGGCACGGACAGCCAGGGCACCCTGCACTTCCCGGGATTCAGCGTGGACGCGTGCGAGTGGCTGCTCGCCAAACGCAAGATCCGCTGCCTCGGGGTGGACACGCTGAGTATCGATCCCGGCATCTCCGAGGGCTTCGAGACGCATCTGGCCCTGACCGGCGCCGACCGGTACGGGGTGGAGAACCTCGCCGGCCTCGGTGGCGTCCCGCGGCACGGGGCCACGCTGACCGTCGGGCTCGTTCCCTACCAGGACGGATCGGGAGGGCAGGCCCGGGTCTTCGCGACCTGGTGAGTGGCGCTCGGAGGGCAGAGTATTCGGTGTCCCCGGGAAGTTTCATGAAGATCCTTCGAACCCGGGGACAGACTTCCGACGTACAGTGCGATCGGGAGCACTGCTCGACTAGGAGGTCGATCGGGATGAGCACCGAGGACAAGCGCAGGGAGTTCGACGACATCGTCGCCCGCCTGACCACGGATTACCCCACCCTGTCCCGCGCACCCTGGCCCCGCTGGCCCCGGCCGGTGCTCATCACCGTGCTCGTGACCGCGGGGATCGTCTGGGGCCTGCTCTCGGTGGCGATGGTCGCCTGGGGAGCGCGCGGCGTCCTGCTTGCCTGCGCGGTCGTCACCGTCGCGGCGGTGGCCGCGATACTCGACGCCCGAAAATCCTAGGCCTCAGCGGAAGGGCCCGGTCACGCAGTACGTGATGCCGCCGGAGGACGCTCCGGAGGTTCCGCGCTGTGACGAGAAATAGAGCCGGTTCCCGGCCGGTGTGAAGGCCGGGCCGGTGATCTCGGACGAGCCCTGCCCGCTGATCCGCAGGAACACCGAGATCTTGTCGTCCGGCGTGATCAGGCAGATCTCCATGTTCCCGCCGTCCTCGGCCACGTAGAGATCGCCCGACGCCGTCCCGGTGACGTTGTCGACGCCGGTCAGCGGGGCCGTGCCCGAAGCGACCAGGCTGTCGTCGTACGCCAGCTCGTAGGTGCCGGCGGCCAGGTTGACCTGCCACACGCGGTTGTCGCCCTTGGTGGTGAACCAGACCGTGTTGCCGGCGTAGTGGCAGCCCTCGCCGCCGTTGAACGACTTGGCGCCGGCCACCTGATAGCGGGTCTGGGTCGGCGAGCCGTCCGGGTCGGGCACGTCGGCCCAGGTGAACGAGCCCGAGGTGGCGGTGCCGGCCCGGAACACCTGCAGCGTGCCCGCGGACAGGTTGCCCCAGGTGGCCGGGATGTAGCGGTAGAACTTGCCGTCGGTCTCGTCCTCGGTCAGATAGATGACCTGGCGTACGGGGTCGGCCGCGGCCGCCTCGTGCTTGAACCGGCCCATCGCCGGCCGCGCCACCGCCGATCCGCCCAGCGGGTACGTCTCCCACACCCGGCCCAGGCTGACCTCCTCGCACGACAGCCAGGTGTTCCAGGGCGTCTTGCCGCCCGCGCAGTTCTGGTTGGTGCCGCTGAGGATCCTCGACGCCCCGGTGACCTGCCCGCTCGCGTTGAACACGATCCGCGACGCCCCGCCGCCCGCGCTCGACGACACCTCCGAGTTCGACACGTAGATCCAGCCGCTGCCGTCCGGGATGACCGCGCCGCCGTCGGGGGCGTCGTGCCACACGTACGACGTTCCCGGCACCGTCTGCCGCGAGCGAGCCACCACCTGGCTGGTGAACCCGGCCGGCAGCCGGAGGCCGTTGGCGTCGGCGGCCTGCAGAGCCCCGTACGGGCCGGTGGCGTTCTGCGCGGGCGCCGCGTACGCGGCCGGCCAGGCGGTGAACGGCAGCGCGAGCCCACCGGCCCCGGCAACGGTGGCACGCAGCAGGGTGCGACGATCCATGGAAATCTCCCTCATCGGCAGCGGTCCTGACAGGCTGCGGGCCGCCCCTGACCGCCGGGTGAACGCCGCGCGGCCAGTTATCGACGACCATCGAAGTCTTACTGTTCATTCTCATGCGCGTACGCCGGTACACCACCGTCTCGGAGCGGCTGGCCGCCCTCGACGACACCCGCCTCCTGACGTTGCTGGGCGAGGGCCGGGCCCCGGCCACCGGGATCGGCGGCAGCACCACCCGGATCGCCGTCGACGGGGTGCCGGTGTTCGTCAAGCGGGTGCCGCTGACCGACCTCGAGCGGGAGCCCGGCCACCTCGGCTCGACGGCCAATCTGTTCGGTCTGCCCGCGTTCTACCAGTACGGAATCGGCTCGGCCGGGTTCGGCGCGTGGCGGGAGCTCGCGGCGCACACCATGACCACCGAGTGGGTGCTGGACGGGCGGTACGGCGGTTTCCCACTCCTCTACCACTGGCGCGTGCTGCCCCAGAGGCCCGTCCCGGGTGAGGTGGAGCGGTGGGCCGAGCAATGGGACGGCGACGACGCGATCCGGGGCCGGCTCCGGGCGATCGACGCCGCCTCGGCCGCCGTGGTGCTGTTCGTGGAACACGTCCCGTACACGGTGGACACCTGGCTGAGCGCGCACCCGGGCGAGGCGGCGTACGCGATGGTCGACCGCGAACTGCGCGAGGGCACGGAGTTTCTGCGCGCTCAGGGGTTCGCGCATTTCGACGCGCACTTCCGCAACCTGCTGACCGACGGGCAGCGCCTCTACTTCGCCGATTTCGGCCTGGCCACCAGCACCCGGTTCGATCTGGACCCGGCCGAGACCGGCTTCCTGCACCGGCATCGGCAGTACGACCGCGCCTACACCGCGGCCCACCTCACGCAGTGGCTGGTCAGTTCGCTGCTGGGCGTCTCCTGGGGGGAGGCCCGCGACCACCTGCGGTCCGGCGCGGATCCGGCCGCCCTCGGACTGCCCGCGGCGGCCGCCGGCATCGTGGCCCGGCACCTGCCGGTGGCCCGGATCATGGCCACCTTCAACGAGAAGCTCGAGAACGTCAGCAAGCGGACGCCGTTCCCGGCCGGCGAGCTCGACGAGGCGCTCCGAATAGGGGCCTAGTCGTCCCCGCCGTGGTTCGCGTGCTCGCTGGCGCGGGGGACGCCGCCGGAGCACGTGATCTTCAGGTCGACGTGCCGGTCGTCGCTCTCGAAGCGAACCTCGGCCTCGTCGTCCGGGCCCTGATCGACGTCGCGCACCTCGTAGCCCGGCTTCGGCGACCAGCTCTCCAGGAACGCCTGATTGCCCGCGCAACCGGCGATCACGACCCCGCCCGAGCTGGGGAAGCTGGTCAGCTTGGGCGGCCGGGCAGAGGGCGGCCGCATGGCCGGCGCGGAAGCGGACGACGGTGCCGGGGACGACGGTGCCGGGGACGGCGTTGCCGCGGCGAGCGCGCGCGACACGTCCTGCTCGCTGAGCACGCCCCCGGCCGTGCCGGTCAGGCTGTCGCCGACCAGGCGGATGCCGCCCAGCCCGGCGACGGTGGCGACGAGGGCGGCGGCCAGCCAGCCGGCGCCGGCCACGAGCGAACGGGGTGCCTGCATGGACAGCAACTATGCCGGACCGGGGGCTAAGACTGTCTCCGGACCAGGCTAAGAGACGGTTAAGGGCGCAGGTCGCGGCGCCCGGGCCGACTACGCTTCGGCCAATGGCCCGGCTGCTGCTGATCGAGGATGACGCGACCATCCGTACGCCCCTGATGCGGGCCCTCAAGGAGCGCGGCCACGCCGTCGCCTCCGTCGCGACCGCCATGGAGGGCGTGCAGTCCGCGCTCACCGACCGGCCCGACCTGGTCGTCCTTGATCTGGGGCTGCCCGACCTCGACGGCCGCGAGGTGCTGCGGATGCTGCGTGCGGTCAGCCAGGTGCCGGTGATCGTGGCCACCGCCCGCGACGACGAGACCGAGATCGTCCGGGTGCTCGACGCGGGCGCCGACGACTACGTGGTCAAGCCGTTCACCGCGGCCCAGATGGAGTCGCGGATCCGGGCCGTGCTGCGCCGCGGCGCCACCCCGCAGGCCGATCCCACCATCACCGTCGGCGAGCTGGTCATCGACCCGGCGGGGCGGCAGGTGCGGCTGGCCGGGCGGAACGTCGAGCTCACGCCGCGCGAGTTCGACCTGCTGCACCATCTGGCCACCCGGGCCGGGCAGGTGGTGACCAAGCGCGAGCTGCTGACCGAGGTCTGGCAGATCCCGTACGGCGGAGCCGACAAGACGGTCGACGTGCACCTGTCGTGGCTGCGCCGCAAGCTGGGCGAAAGCGCCACCGCGCCCCGCTACCTGCACACCGTACGGGGAGTCGGGGTTCGCCTGGGCACGCCGGAACCGCAGTCGTGAGGGCTCAGCTCCGCCTGCTCGTGCTGGCCACCACGAGCCTCATGATGATCGCCTTCCTGGTGCCTCTGGCCTTCCTCGTACGCCAGGTCGCGCAGGACCGGGCGACCGTGCGCGCGACCGCCGACCTCCAGAGCATCATCACCGACGTCGGCCGGGCCGGGCCGGACGAGCTGCGCCTGACCGTCGAGCAACTGGCCGTCACGTCGGGCCGCCCGATCACCGTCTATCTGCCCGACCGGACCGTGCTCGGCACCCGGCAGGCGGCCACCCCGGCCGTCGAGCTGGCCCGGCTGCGCGGCCGCAGCCTGACCGTCGAGTCCGGCGGCGGCCGCGAGATCGTCATGTCGGTGCAGGGCCGCGAAGGCACGGCGGTCATCCGTACGGTGGTGTCACCGGCCGAGGGCGGCGCCGGCGTCACCCGCTCCTGGATCGTGCTGTCCGCCCTGGGCGCGCTGCTGGTCGCGCTGGGTGTCGTGGTCGCCGACCGGCTGGCCCGGACGATCACCCGCCCGATCACGAACCTGTCCGCAGTCTCGCACCGGCTGGCCGGCGCCGAGCTGACCGCCCGCGCCGCCCCGGAGGGCCCGGCCGAGGTGCGCGAGGTGGCCGGCGCCCTCAACCACCTGGCCGGCCGCATCCAGGAGCTGCTGCGGGCAGAACGCGAGCAGGTCGCCGACCTGTCGCACCGGCTGCGCACCCCGCTGACCGCGCTGCGCCTCGAGGCCGAGGGCCTGCGCGACGAAGACGAGAGCGCCCGCCTCAGCGCCGCCGCCGACGCCCTCGAACGCGCGGTGAGCGGCCTGATCCAGCAGGCCCGCCGCCGCACCGACCCGGAGACGGCCGAGCCCGCCCGGTGCGACGCGGCCGAGGTGGTGGCCGACCGGTCGGCGTTCTGGGCGGTGCTGGCCGAGGACACCGGCCGCGAGATGTCGGTCGACCTGGTGCCCGGCCCGCAGCCGGTCGCGGTCTCGGCCGACGAGCTGGCCGCCGCGGTCGACGCCCTGCTCGGCAACGTCTTCGCCCACACCCCCGACGAGACCCCTTTCTCCGTACGCCTGGAGGTCGTGCCGGCCGGGGTCCGGCTCACGATCGCCGACCGCGGCCCCGGCATGCCCGCCGGTCTCGTGCGCCGGGGGGTCAGCGGCGGCGACTCGACCGGCCTGGGACTCGACATCGCCCGGAGGGCGGCCCAGACCGCCGGGGGACAGTTCGAGATCCGCGGCGACGAGGGCGGCTCGGTGGTGACGATGCTCTTAACCCGGCCTTAGCGATCATGCAGCGCGCCGCTATCCAAGAAAGCGGGATGGTTCCTCCAGTCAGCCACAACAACCAGGAGGAAACACCATGAAGCGCTCGTACGCCATCGCCGCCGCCGTCGGTGCGGCCGCTGTTCTGGGCATCACCGGCACGGCCCTGGCCGCCGGCGGGAACGACGCGAGCCCGTCGCCGTCGCCGTCGGCCAGTCCGTCCTCGGAGGTGCTTCGCGGCGACGGCAGCGTCGACGACAACAGCAGCGCGTCGCCGTCGCCCTTCGAGACCGTCGAGCCGGGCTCGGTCACCCCGGCCCCGCGCACGAGCAGCCCGTCGGCCACCACGGGCCTGGGCAGCGCGGCCGGCAACGCCGCCACCTCGATCTCGATCGCGCAGGCCAAGGCGAAGGCCCTGTCGGTCGTCGGCGGGGGCCGGGTGACCAAGGTGGAGGCGGAGACCGAGCACGGCCGGGCCATCTGGGAGGTCGAGGTGATCTACAACGGCGTCGAGCACGACCTCGACATCGACCGGCGGACCGGCGCCGTCACCGACCACGACAGCGACCGCGCCGACGACCGGGGCCGGAGCGGGGACGACGACCGCAGCGGCCGGCACGGTGGCGGCGACGACCGCAGTGGCCGGCACGGCGGCGACGACGACTGAGGGAACGGCCGGTGTGCCGGTCCGGTCGGAGGGGGCCGGATCGGCGAACGAACAAGCGCGGCGGGTGGCTGGGTCCGGGGGCGGGCCCGGCCACCGTTCGTTCGCGGGTGGCGCCGGGCCGCCAATGTCAAGCCCCTCATGATCTTGCAATCGGGCCGCGGCCAAGTAAGGCTTACCTAACGCCGTGTATCGGCGGGCGCCATCGTCGTACCCGAAAGGTCGTGCCTCATGACCGAGTTCGCCGCCCGGATCCGCCGTGCCACCATGGCCGAGCACCGCGAGGCCGAGACCCGCGGCTTCATCTCCCGGCTGATGGCCGGGGAGGTCCCGCAGCCGGGGTACGCCGAGCTGACCGCCCAGTACCTGCACATCTACCGCGAGCTGGAGGCGGCCGCGGCCCGGATGCGCACCGACGAGGTCGCCGCCGGGTTCGCCGATCCGCTGCTCGACCGGGTGCCCTCGCTCGAGGCCGACGTGCAGTATCTGGGCTCGGCCGGCGTGCGCCCGCTGGAGTCCACCCGGCGCTACGTGGCCCGGCTGCGCGAGCACTGCCACGACTCGGCCGTCCACTTCATCGCCCACCACTACGTGCGCTACCTGGGCGACCTCAGCGGCGGCCTGATGGTCGGGCGGTCGGTGGCCCAGACCTACGGGCTCGGGCCGGGCGGCGTCGCGTTCTACTCGTTCCTCGACATCCCGGACAGCAAGGCCTACAAGCGCGCCTACCGTACGCGGCTCGACTCGCTGCCCGCCGTGTTCGGGCCGGCCGAGCTGGACGCGCTCGTGGCCGAGTCCCAGCTCGCGTTCAAGCTCAACGCCGCCCTCTTCACCGAGATGGGCCTCCGATTCTCCGAGGTCGCCCCCGCGGCATAACTTGGGACCATGGTTATCCCGTACGCCCCCCTTCCCGGAACGGACGGCCCGGCCGGAGAGTCGTACGCGGTGGCCCTGGTCCGTGGGGGAGACCGCGAACAGGTGACCGCGGTGCTCCGCCGGCTCCGGTTCAGCGGCTGGGTCGGCGCGCCGGACAACGGCTGGCTGCCGATCGTCACCCGGACGGGCACGGTCGCAGCCGGCCGGCGGGGCATTGTCGAGGTCGGCGCCGAACTGCCGGGCACCGTCCTGGTCGTCCGGGTTCTCACCGACCGGCAGCTGGCCCTGGTGGCCTGGTCGGACGGCGAGGAACTGGCCCGCTATGTCAGCGACCCGTCCCGCGAGCCGGGCGCCGAGGACGACGTGCTCGACGACCCGCTCGGGGTGGGGGACGCCGCCGGGTTCGCCGCGGCCGCCGGGCACCCGGAACACGCGGGCGACCTGGCCGGGCTGCTGGACGAGCGGCTCGACCCCGACTCGGTCAACGAATCCGAGCGGCTGTCCCGGGTGCTGCGCCTGCTCGGCCTGCCGACCTGGCTGGTCGCGGCGGCCACGCTGCCCCGCGACATCCCCACCGGCCCGCGGGCGCGTGATCTGACCCGGCTCGGGTTCGGGCTTCCCGGCGTACGGGGGAAGGCTCTTGATCGGTTTGTGCGGCCCGTGCGTCGCCGGCGCCCGCCTCCACCGGTGATCGCCGACCCGCCGACCGGTGGCGGCATGGACCCCTGGCTGCTCTAGAAGACCTGGGGCAGTTTCCAGGTCGCGTCGGCGCCGGTGACCTTGTCGATGCCCGGGCCCAGGGTGGGCTGCACGATCGCCTTCTTGATCACCCAGTTGGTGGCGAGCAGCTGGTAGCCCTCCTTGGTCGCGTACCGGGCGCCGACCCAGTTCTTCGCGCCCACGCTGCGCATCTTCGTCAGCTTGTACGCCTTGGCGAACTCGCTCATCTTCTTGAGGAACGCGGCCACCTTGCGCAGCAGGTTGGCCAGTTTCATGCCGACCGTGGCCGCGCGCGTGCCCGCCACCGCGGCCTCGATGCCACCGGCCGCCGCCCCGGCCGCCAGCGACGCCCCCGCGGTGATGAACGACGAGGCCAGGGCCACGATGATGGTGACGATCAGCCACGCGATGAGCTCGCGGACGATCTGCTCGACCAGCTCCTGAGCCTGTTGCGCCGCCTCGGCCGAGCCGTCCAGCAGCTCGGCGGTCCCCCGGAAGTGCCCGGCGATCTCGGCGAACGACTGGTTGACCTCGGTCAGCTCCTGGTTGAAGGCGGCCGCGGCGTCACCCTCCCAGTACGACAACAGGTCCGTACGGGCGGACAGCTCGGCCTCGGCGTGCGCCTCCAGCTGGTCCGCGGCGTTGCGCCACGCCTCCGCCTTGGCGCGGAGCTGGTCGGGGTCGCCGGTGACCTGGTCGAGCGGGTTGGACAGGAACCCGACGATCGGCTTGATCACCGAGTAGGCCTCGCCGGCCGGGCCCAGCCACTGCTCGATGCGGTCGGCGCCGCTCGGGGCCCGGGTCACTTGTTGCTCCCGTTGACCCGGGTGGCGGCGGCCTGGTCGGTGCGCTCGTAGTCCTCGCGCAGCTCGCGGAACGCCTGGCTCAGGTCGGAGAACGCGTCGGCGCCGTTGCGAAGCGTCTCCAGCCCGTCGGTGGTGCGCTGCTCGTAGACCTCGGCGCAGTCGCGGGAATCGGGGAGCAGCCCGAAACTGTCCTCGGTGACGTCGGCGTCGACCAAGAACCGCCGGGTCGACTCGAAGGACCCGCTCAGGTCGTCCATCGCCGCCGCGTACCGGCTCAGGGCGTCCAGATAGACCGATACCGGTTGTCCCACGCGCTTTCTCCCCCTGGTTACTGCGGCTGTTTCACTGCGGCGCCCCGATCGCCTCGACCACCGCCTCGGCCAGGCTGGGCGGGGCGCAGACCAGCATGCATCCCGACCCGTCACGGAAACCGGCCAGCAGTCTGCCCCGCCGGAGCGCGCCCGCCGGGGCCGAGACGGCACCCAGGATAGCGACCCTGTCCACCGTGTACCGCTCCCGTGCGATCTGATCGGACGGACCGAACCACTTGCCGAGCCCGCCGGACGCGCGGGGCACCACGTCGATCTCCACGATCAGCAGCCGCCGGTCGGTGACCGCGACGGTGGGGGAGGTGATCCGGCCGATCGCCTCGTGCAGCCGCCGGCCCTGCGTGCCCGGTGCGCCGATCACCGCGCGGCCCCAGACCGCCTGCTGGACGGCGTTGCCGGGCGCCGAGCCGAGTCCCACTAGGATGGTCGGGTCCAGCAGGTTCAGCAGCTCGTCGCGCGCCGAGACCTCCTCGGTCGTGCCCGGATCCTGCACCACGGGCGAGGCCGCGAGCAGCCGTTCGGAATCCTGCAGGAGGCCGTCGAACGCGGGCGCGACCTTCGTGGTGTAGTCCTTCACCGCCATCGCACCAGGATGGCACGTCCCCCGGGAGGCATCGATGCCGGAGATCCGCGATTTCACCGACCTTGCGGCGTACGCGCAGGAGCAGCTGGAGCGAATCTCCCGGATGCAGAACGACATGGACGGCGCCGAGGGGCAGGGCGTCTCCCCGCAGCGGTACGCCCGGGCGCGCACCGGGCCGGGCGGCCGGGTCCTCGAGCTGCGCCTCGACCCGGACGCGTCGTCGCTGCCGGTCGCCGACCTGGCCGACGAGATCGTGGCGGCCGTCAACGCCGCCCAGGCCGACTACGCCACGCAGACCAGCGAGATCATGGCGCCGCTGCTCGAGCCGCGGCCGAGTGACACCTTCGACGACGGCATCCGGCGGCTGGACGCCCTGACCGACGACCTCGACCGCCTGATGCAGCGCCGCGAGCTGCGGTAGGACAAGCCCTAGCTGTCGACCAGGCGGGGGATCGCCGAGAAGGTCAGGTTCGGGTCGTAGCGTCGTTTGAGCGCCTGCAGCCGTTCGAGGTTGGGGCCGAACGAGTCGCGGGCCCGCGGGTCCTCGTCCGGGCCGAGCAGGTTGGGATAGCCGCCGGGCAGCGCCAGCGGCTCCAGCGACTCGGCGACCCGGACGGCCCAGGCGCGGTGCTCGTCGGGGGAGTCGTCCGGCGCCCACGACGCGATGATCTCGACCGGGTGATGCGGGGCGCGCTGGGCGAAGGCGGTGGCGGCCGGATCGACCCGGGCCGCGGCGCCGTGGAAATGGTTGAGGATCAGCGCCGAACAGCGTCCGAGGCCGGACGCCGCCTCGGTCAGGGCGTCCGCCGCGGCCGGGGACACCGTGGACAGCGAGCGGCTGCGCAGCAGATAGTGGTTGCCCTCGACGATTGAGGCGTCGAACATGCGCAGCGCCCCCGCGTACGGCATCGGCATGATCTGATCGACGACCGGGTGGCCGAGCGTGCGCAGCCGGGCGATCACCCGTTCCCCGGCGCCCAGGTCGGATCCGCTCCAGAACGGGCAGAGGAACGCCATCGGCCCCTGCGGCCCCGGCAGGAACCCGGTCATGACGGTCAGGTCGTCCCGGTCCTCGGCGACGATCTCGGCGTAGCCGTTGAGCACGGCCCGGCCCTCGGCGGCCGGGAACATCAGGATGCCGGCGAGCACGGCCGGCAACTCGTGCAGCCGGTAGCGCAGCGCGGTCACCACCCCGAAGTTGGCCCCGCCGCCGCGCAGCGCCCACCACAGGTCGGTGTCGTCGTCCGGCCCCGCGACCACGGTCGAGCCGTCGGCCAGCACGACGTCGGCGCCGAGCAGGTTGTCGGCGGCCAGGCCATATCGCCCGATCAACGACCCGTAGCCCCCGGCCGTGGTCAGCCCGGCCAGGCCGACCCCGCCGACCACACCGGTGGCCGCGACCATCCCGTACGGGGTGATCGCGCCGACCAGATCGTCGGTGAGCGCGCCGCCCTGCACGGTGGCCGTGTGCTTCGCGGCGTCGACGGTGACCGCCCGCATGCCGGTCAGATCGAGGACGATCCCGCCGTTTGTGAGGGCGCGGCCGGCCCAGTCGTGGCCGCCGGCCCGTACGGAGAGAGGAACCCCGTTGTCCACGGCGATCCGGACCACGTCGCGCACTTCGCCGGCGTCGGCACACCGGGCGATCATGGCCGGTTGCGTGGTCACGGCCGAGTTCCAGACCCGGCGGGCCTCGGGGAAGCCGACCTCGCCCTCGGATATGAGCCGTTCACCGAGCCGGTCTCGCAGCGCCTTCTCCGCATCCGCAACGCTCATGGCGCCTCCCGGGCCGCAGTGGACGGTCGCCCGAACCGTAGTGCGCGCTCCCCAAGACCACCGTCACAAAGACGACTCTCCCCTGCCGGGGCATCAACCAACCCAGCCTCCTAGGATGCCTTAGGCGGTGTGCTGTGGTGCGGATCGTGCGCGATCATGAAGGTCGCGCTTGAGGAGGGTGTTCGTGCTGGAGACGCCGTACGTGGCCGTTGATGTTGAAGTGCTCGACCGCAACCTGGCCGGGATGGCGGCCGCGGCTCGGGAGCGTGGACTGGCTCTGCGGCCGCACGCCAAGACGCACAAGTGTCTCGAGATCGCGCGGCGGCAGATCGAGCATGGGGCGGCCGGGCTGACCGTCGCGACGGTCAGCGAGGCCGAAGTGTTCGCGGCCGGCGGCATCGAAGACCTGTTCCTCGCGTACCCGATCTGGCCGTCGCCGGGCCGCGCCGGGCGTCTGCGGGCTCTGGCCGAGCGGGTCGCGCTGCGGGTGGGGATCGACTCGGTGGAGAGCGCCGAAGCGCTGACCCGGGCCGTTGGTCCGCTCGACGTGCTGGTCGAGCTGGACAGCGGGCATCATCGCAGCGGTGTGCAGCCCGCCGACGCCCTCAAGCTGGCCGAGGCGGCCGAGCGGGCCGGGCATCGGGTGCGCGGCGTCTTCACGTTCCCGGGGCACAGTTACGGTCCCGGGCTGCAGCAGCAGGCGGCCCTGGATGAGGCCAAGGCCCTGGCCGATGCCGGACTGCGGGCCGAGGTGCGCAGCGGCGGCTCGACACCGACGGCGGCGCTGGCCGAGACCGGTCCACTGACCGAGATCCGGCCCGGCGTCTACGTCTTCAACGATGCCCAGCAGGTGGAGCTGGGCACTTGCGGCTGGGACGACGTCGCGCTGACCGTGATGGCGACGGTTGTCAGTCGTACGGGGAAACGGGCGATCGTCGACGCCGGATCGAAGGTGCTCGGCGCCGACCGTCTGGCCTGGGCGACGGGATTCGGACGCCTGCCCGATCACCCGGACGCGCGGATCGTCGCACTCTCCGAGCATCACGCCACCATCGAGTTCCCGGACGAGCCACCCGCCCGTGGCGACGTCCTGCGGGTGGCCCCCAACCACGTCTGCACGACCGTCAACCTGGCCGACGAACTGATCGTCGTCCGCGACGGCGGCGAGGTCGGCCGCTGGCCGGTGGCGGCCCGCGGCGCCAACACCTGAGCGAGCCGCTATAACGTGTCCGGGTGACATCGCCGTACCGCTCCGAGATCCGCCTCCGACTCGACGACCCCGCCGCGCAGCGGGATGTGATCGCCCTGGGGTATCGGCGGGAGGGGATAGCGCGCGGCGCCGGGCCGAACCGGGAGGACATGGTCGTCTGGGCGCGGCTCGAGGACGATCCCGAGGGTCCCGCGCCGCGGGCGCTGCCCGATCTGCCCGGCGGGGAGCTGACCGACGGCGTCATCCGGATCCGGCCGCTGCACCCGGACGATCTGGAGGGCTGGATCGAGCTGCGCAGCCTGCCCGAGGTGGTGGCCAGTTCGGTGCCGCCGGTCGCGCCGCCGCGGGAGGAGATCGAGAGGCTTTTCGCGTACGCGGAAGGTCGTTGGCTGGCCGGCGAGATGGCGGCGATGAGCATTCTGGACGCCCGGAGCGGCCGGTTCGCCGGGCAGATCGCGCTGTACTACTTCCAGCCGCACCAGCGTGAGGGGATGCTCGGTTACGGGGTGCTGCCGGCGTTCCGGGGGCGGGGCTACGCGCGCCGGGCGGTTCAACTCGTGACGAGGTGGGCGTTCAACGAGGCGCGGCTGCTGCGCGTGGTGGCGGGCACCGCGGTCGGCAATCTGGCCTCGCAGAAGACGTTGCAGGCGGCCGGGTTCGAGGTCGAGGGCAAGCAGCTGGGCATCCTGCCCGGCCCCAACGGTGGCCGTGTGGACGCGGTGCTTTATGTCAGACGCCGCCTCTAGGGTGAAACCCATGATTGCTCACCCGGGTGTCCGCTTCGCCGACCACACCGTCACCGTGCCGCTCGACCACCGGGACCCGGGTGGCGAGACGATCGAGGTGTTTGCCCGCGAGGTGGTGGCGGCCGACCGCGCCGGCGCCGATCTGCCGTGGCTGGTGTTTCTGCAGGGCGGTCCGGGTGGCAAGTCGCCGCGGCCGCTGCGGGCGGAAAGCTGGATCGGTCATGCCGTCCGGACACATCGGGTGCTGCTGCTCGACCAGCGGGGCACGGGCCGCAGCACGCCGCTGACGGCGAACTCGGTGGGGGAGCGGCCGGCCAAGGAGCTGGCCGACTATCTGAAGTTGTTCCGCGCCGACAGCATCGTGGCCGACGCCGAGATCCTGCGCGAGCGGCTGGCCGGCGGCGCCAAGTGGGACACGCTGGGGCAGAGCTACGGCGGGTTCGTCACGATGACCTATCTGTCGGCCGCCCCGCAGGGCTTGCGCACCTGTTACGTCACCGGCGGCCTGCCCGGGCTGACCGCGACGGCCGACGAGGTCTACGCGCGGACCTATCCGCGGGTGGCCGCCAAGAACGCCGAGTTCTATCGCGACTTCCCCGAGGATCGCGCGGTCGTGCGGCGAATAGCCGACCACCTCGCCTCGACCGACGTCCGGTTGCCCGACGGCGACCGCCTGACGCCCGAGCGGTTCCGGTTGCTCGGCGACAGCTTCGGCATGAGCTACGGCTACTCGCATGTGCACTGGCTACTCGACGAGGCCTGGCACGGCGATCAGCTGTCGGCCACTTTCCTGTACGACGTGATGGCCCACACCGGTTACGTCGACAAGCCGCTGTACGCCTTGCAGGAGTACTGCTACGGCCAGGGCGCCGTCCCCACCGGCTGGGCCGCCGCCCGCGCGCTGGCTTCCCGGCCCGACTTCGCCGCGAGCGCCGACCCGCTGCTGTTCACCGGCGAGATGATGTTCCCGTGGATGTTCTCGCAGATCGCCGCGCTGCGCCCCTTCGCCGGCGCGGCCGGCATCCTGGCCGAGACCGACGACTGGCCGGCGCTCTACGACGTGGCCCGGCTGGCCTCCAACGAGGTCCCGGTGCTGGCCGCCGTCTACGCCGACGACATGTATGTCGACGCGGGCCTCTCCCTGGAAACCGCGGCGGCGGTCGGCAACGTGCGCACGTGGGTGACCAACGAGCACGAGCACGACGGCCTGCGTTCGTCGGGTGATGTCGTGCTCGGCCACTTGATGGAGATGGCGTCGGGCATGCGCTGACCGGAATTCTGGCCTGTCCGGCTCTGGCCTGTCCGGTTCTGGCCTTGGGCTGGGCTCAGGCTTGCGCTGACCCGGGTAGGACGGCCAGGCCGGATCGGGCCACGATTTCCTGCAGGGCGGCGACGTGGCCCGCGAAGGCGCGCTGGCCGAGCGGGCTCAGCCGGACGGAGGTGCGGGGGCGTTTGCCGATGAACGACTTCTGGATGTCGACGTAGCCGGCGTCCTCGAGGGTGGTGAGCTGTTTCGACAGGGCCGAGTCGGTCAGCCCGACCTGGTCGCGCAGGAACTTGAACTCGGCCCACTCGGTGGCGGTCAGCAGGCTGACGATGGACAGCCGGGTCGGGGCGTGGATCAGCTCGTCGAAGCGGGGCTCGATCGGCCCGGGGGCTGCGGCCGGCTGGTGGCCGCTTGCGGGGGCTGTCACCGGCGGCCGGCCAGCGGGCGCGACAGCATCACACGGCGCAGGTAGGACATCAGGGCCGGGCCGCCGAACGCCAGGCCGGCAGCGACCGGGACGCAGCCGAGGGTGGCCGGGGCGGGCACGCCGAGAGCGTCGAGCGTGAAGCCGAGACCGAGCCCGAGACCGACGAGCACCAGCGTGAACGCGACGATGGCAGCCGCGCCGCGCACGCCGATCAGCGTGGTGCGGACCTGCACCGGCGAGCGGCGCAGCACGGCGACGACGAGCGTGGCCAGGCCCATGGCGTAGGCGACCGAGCCGGTCGCGACGAGCCAGGGGCGGCCGCTTTCGACGGCGGCCACGAACAGCAGTATGAGCAGCCCGATCGACGGCCAGAACCACCCCGGCACGAGGTTGGCGTCGACGACCTGAGCGCGGCGGGCCCGCACCTCGGCCAGGGCGAGTTCGGCGTCGACCGCTGGAATCTCCATTACTTCCCCCTTAGGCATGCACTTGCCTGCCAGGAAAGTATGCACTCCACTTTCCTGGCAGGCAAGTAGTTTCCCAGCCGTCTTAGTGGGGGCTCACCTTCAGCTGGGCGTCGGCCCACGCGGCTTCCCGCAGGGTGGCAAGGATGCGCTCCTGACCCTCCTCGTCCTGCCGGTCGATGAACAGCACGCCGTCGAGATGGTCGGTCTCGTGCTGGATGCACCGGGCGAGCAGGCCCGCCCCGACGATCTGCACCGGGTCGCCGTGCTTGGTCAGGCCCCGGGCGACCACGTTCATGCGGCGCCTGGTGTCCAGGTAGATCCCCGGAATCGACAGGCAGCCCTCCGGGCCGTTCTGCTCGTCGTCGTCGGGAAACTCGAGGCCGGGATTGATCAGGTGGTCGAGGCGGGCGTCGTTGCCGGGCAGGTCCGGGTTGATCGCGAACAGGCGCAGGCTCACCCCGATCTGCGGCGCGGCCAGCCCCGCGCCCCGCGATTGCTCGAGGGTCTGGCTCAGATCGCCGACCAGCTTGTGGAGCTCGGCGTCGAAAACAGTCACCGGCTCGGCGACCCGGCGCAGCACCGGATCGCCGACCTTCCGGATGTCCAACACAGTCATGCCAGGGACGGTACCCGTGTCCAGCCAGTGAGATCCGGCCTCGCGGGCGGCCCGTTTCCGATCAAATGACGCCCTGCCTCCGCCGTTCGATGACAGGTGCCGCATGCCGCACGGGAACGACCACGCGTGGCCCACGCGCGCCGCGGGACCACGCCACCGGGCCGCCGCCGCCCACCGCTGCCCGGCCACGCTCGCCCGCCGCCACGAAACCCGCCTGTCCGCGCGCCGTTCCCCACGCTGCCGCGACGCCGCCTTGCGCCTGTTCCTCCGCGAGCCGGCCCGGTAGCCGACACCCTCGGGGCGCCCTGTTCCGAAACGTGTTGTATCCAGAAACGCGATGTACCCAGAAACGCGATGTATCTGGGAACGCGATGTATCTGGGAACGGCCTGACTCTGGAAACGCGCTGGCTCTGAAAGTGCGAGCGTCGTCGCCTTCTCCGATCTATGCGAATCGCATACAGTTGTCTGCATGGAGCTGGAGTCGGCTGTCAGTGAGTGGCACGAGAGCGTGAACGACGGCGACCCGGGGAGGGCCGCCAAGGCCGTAGGGGATTCAATCGCCGTGCTGGGACCGCGAGGCACGGGTGCGCTCACTCCAGCGCAGTTCGCGGAGTGGGTTCAGCGGTCGGGGATCCGGCTGGTGCCTCGCGACTGGCATCCGGTCGGCAACCGGATCATGGTTGTCGAGCAGGACGCGACCTGGCCCGAAGACCTGGAGCGATCGACGCCGGCCGGGCCGCACAGCGCGACGCCGGCCGGGCCGCAGGACGCGACGCCGGCCGGGCCGCAGGACGCGACGCCGGCCGGGCCGCAGGACGCGACGCCGGCCGGGCCGCAGG
>NZ_JBVHFW010000014.1:0-139250 GCF_055562135.1 Actinoplanes sp. NPDC021490 | reverse complement strand
GCGCGACGCCGGCCGGGCCGCAGGACGCGACGCCGGCCGGGCCGCAGGACGCGACGCCGGCCGGGCCGCAGGACGCGACGCCGGCCGGGCCGCAGGGCGCGACGCCGGCCGGGCCGCAGGGCGCGACGCCGGCCGGGCCGCGGAGGACGAGCCCTGTCCGGGTGGCGACCGTCTTCACGGTCGACGGCGGGAAAGTCACTGCCGCCCTGCGCTATCCGGACCTCGGGGCCGCCCTGGCGAAGGCCCGCGAACTGGCGGACGACGAGTGAGCGGGCCGGGGCAGGTGCTGTTCGGGTTTGTGCGGCACTGGGCGCGCCGCACGGAGCAAGGGCGGCTGGTGCTGGTCACCGAGGCTGTGCACGCGCTGGAACGGCGCGGGATCGCGGCCACGGTCAATGCGGTGGCGGGGGAGATCGGGATCGATCAGAGTGGCGCCTCGCGGCTGGTCAAGGAAGCCACGGCGGCCGGCTATCTGGCGGGGGCCGGTCATGAAGACGGGCGGCGGCGGCCCGTGATCGTCACTGTGGACGGTCAGGTCATGCTCGGACAGGCCCATGAGTGGCAGGAGCAGGTATTCGAGCGGCTCACCGAGGGCTGGACCGAGACACGGCGGCGGGAGTTTCAGAGGGCCATGACCGAGCTGATGGAACGGTCGTACGCCACCGGGCCGTGACCCGGCACCACGGCCGGAGGTCGCGCTACGGCCTTTCGGAGCGCTGGGGTCGCGAGGAACCGCGCGATCGGATGGACGAGGCGTACGGTCAAAGGCATGCCTCGACAGGTCCTGGCCACCGGGCGCCGGCACCGCCGTGTTCACGGCAAAAGCGCGCAGGACATGGCGGCGGAGGTGTCGCAGCCCACCAATGGCGGATGACTGCGTGCATGTGACGGCCCGATGGGTCGATCATTGGGCCATGCAGAGTTTCGACGTGGTGGTAGTGGGGGCCGGGCCCGGCGGCGAGGTCGCGGCGGGGCGGCTGGCCGAGGCGGGCCTCAGCGTGGCGATCGTGGAAGGGGACCATGTCGGCGGTGAGTGCTCGTTCTACGCGTGCATCCCGTCGAAGGCTCTCCTGCGGCCGGGTGATCTGCTCGAGGAGGCGCGTCACGTGCCGGGGGTGGCCGAGGCGGTGACCGGCGAGCTGGACGTGGCGGCGGTGCTTCGGCGGCGCGATGAGCTGATCAACAACGAGGACGACGGCTCGCAGGTGCCGTGGCTGACCGACCGCGGCATCACGCTGGTGCGCGGCTGGGGCCGGCTGACGGGGGAGAAGCAGGTCGCGGTCGGTGACGAGGTCCTCGAAGCGCGCAAGGCCGTCATCCTGGCCGGTGGCACCCGGGCCGCGATCCCGGACGTCGAGGGGCTGGCCGAGGCGAACCCGTGGACCAACCGCGAGGCGACCACGGCCAAGGAGATCCCGGCCTCGCTGGTCATCGTGGGCGCGGGCGTGGTCGGCTCGGAGATGGCCCAGGCGTACACGTCGCTCGGCTCGCGCGTCACGCTGATCGCCGGGCGGGGACTGCTGACCCGCGAGGAGGACTTCGCCGGCGAGCAGGTCGAGGCCCGCCTGACCGAGCAGGGCGTGGACGTGCGCAAGGGGCAGCGCCCGAAGGCTGTGCGGCGCGACGCGGACGGCGTGACCGTGACGCTGGGCGACGGCAGCACCGTGCGGGCCGACGAGATTCTGATCGCCACCGGGCGTACGCCGCAATCGGTTGATCTGGGTCTGGAAGCCGTCGGCGTCAAGGCGGACGGCTATGTCGAGGTCGACCGGCACATGCGCGTGCCCGGGCAGGACTGGCTCTATGTGATCGGCGACCTCAACGGGCGGGCCCTGTTCACGCACATGGCCAAATATCAGGCCGCCGTCGCGTCGGGCGAGATCCTCGGCAAGCCCATCGCCACCGACCACCTCGCCGACGGACCCGGCGCCCCGCGCGTCATCTTCACGTCGCCTCAGGTCGCCGCGGTCGGGCACACCACAGCCAGCGCGCAGGCGGCCGGGTTGCCGGTGCGGGTCATCGATGTCCCCACCGACGGCAACGCGGGCGGCTCCTACTCGGGCGGCACGGTCGGCACTACCCGGTTCCTGGTCGACGAGGCCCGCGGCGTGCTCGTCGGCGTCACCATCACCGGCACCCAGGTCGCCGACTTCCTGCAGGCCGCCACCATCGCCATCGTCGGCGAGATCCCGGTCAGCCGCCTGCGCCACGCCGTTCCGTCGTTCCCCACCCGCTCCGAAGTGTGGCTCTACTTCTTCAACAACCTCGGAATCTAGACGTACGCCCAGACGGCTCGATCAACCGCACCACGGCCGCCCCCGCGGCGCCTCGCGGCCGCCGTTTCCCGGCCGGCCATAGCGCGGGCTGCGGCCGTGGTGCATGGCTCAGTACTGCCCGGACGGTCCCCGATAGAGCTCGCCGTCCGGGTAGGGCCACGGGTTCTGCTCGCACCCGTGCAGGCCGAGCGTCTGCTGCAACATGACCGGCCCAAGCTCGCCCCGCCCCGGGCACAGCTCGTGACCGTGGCCGAGCCGATGACCGACCTCGTGGTTGACCATGTACTGCCGGTAGCCCTTCAGGTTGTTCCGGTAATCCGGAACGCCCCCGGCCCAGCGGGCCACGTTGAGCACGACCTTGGCCCCGTTGCGGCAGGACGTGTAGCCGTCCGAGGCGTCCGCGCACAACTCCCCGCGGGTGCCCGGCGTGGCCAGATAGAGCGTGAAGTCCGACTTCTGCCCCGGACCGACCCGCCGGAAGCGCCACTGGCCGCCGCCCGTCCACCCGCGGGGGTCGCCCAGCGTCGCCCCGGCCGCCGCGGCGAACCCCGCCACCGAGACGCCCTTGATGTCGCGCTCGACCACCACGCGGTATCGCATCAGCCGCCCGCGCGTGCCCACCGTCTCACCGCTCGCCGGAGCCACGATCCACCGCCCGCCGCCCTGCCGCGGATACGTGATCCGCACAGGCTTCGGAGGCGGCGGCGCCGGCTTCGTCGCGGGCGCTGTTGTCGCGGGCGGCGTCGGCTCCACGATCGGAGACGGGGTCGCCGCGGCGGTGCTGCAGCCGGCCAGCACCCCGGCCGTGAGCACCGTCGTCAGCCATCGCGTCAAATGCGTCGTCATGCCATCCCCTCCGATCGACATGACGTGCCGACCGGTGAGCCCGCGTTGCGTGGTGACGGATAGGTCACATTTCCGGCTCAGCGGCCGAGGTGGGCGTACGCGGCCCAGCGAGCCGGCGCCGCGGGGTAGCGGTCCCGGAGTTGTCTGGCCGCCTCGTTCAGGGCGGCCGCGGCCCGCCCGGCGTCCGGTGGCGTGCCGGTACGCCCGTAGAAGAGCCGCGCCGTCTCGGCCGCGGTGCCGTCGGTCACCCGCCACAGCGTGCCGATCACGTGCGGGAACCCGGCGACGTGAAACGCCGTGCCCAGGTGGATGACCTCGGCCGCGGCCACCTCGCTGCTCAGCACGGTCTCGCAGGCCGACAGGAACACCAGCTCGCCGTGCGGGGCCCGGTCGGCCAGCAGATCCCGTACGGTCAGCGGCCCGTCGTCCAGGTGCAGCGCGCTGTCGGCCGGGGTGGCCGGATAGCTCGTCGCATGGCAGGCGACGTGCAGCCATCGGCTGGTGCGCAGGGCCGCCCGGACCCGGTCGCGGGTGGCGTCCCCGGCCGGGATGCCCTGGGCGCCGGGCAGGTCCCCGAGCAGCCGGTCCACTTCGGCGGCGACTCCCGTGAGCGACCCCCGGCCCCCGCTTGCGCCCACGACGACCAGCGGCGCGCCGCCGCCACGCGACGAGGTGCGCAGCAGCGAGCGCACGGTCGGCGCGTACGAGGAAACGGTCTGGTCGAGCACGGCCGCGTGCAGCGGCAGCGCGGCGAGCCGGCCGGTGGGGATCCACCACACCCGACGGGCCGGGCCGAGGTGGGCCAGCACCGGGGCGGCCAGCGTGCGCGCCAGCCAATCCAGCACGTCCCGCAACGGCTGCTGGGCCTCGCGGGTGGCCTCCGGGTCGGCCGGGCTCAGCTCGGCGAACGGCAGGGCGTCCAGGAACTGGGTGACCCGGTCGTGCACGGCCTCCGGGGTCAGGCCGGGCAGCGCGACGGCCGCGACGCCGTCGCCGGTGAGCACGAGCGCATGGCTCCCGAACCGGCTGACGTTCACGGTAACCACCGGGCCGCCGGCCGCCGCGGGAAGCAGCCCGGCGA
This sequence comes from Actinoplanes sp. NPDC021490, assembly GCF_055562135.1. Classification (NCBI taxonomy): domain Bacteria; kingdom Bacillati; phylum Actinomycetota; class Actinomycetes; order Micromonosporales; family Micromonosporaceae; genus Actinoplanes; species Actinoplanes sp. NPDC021490. Next base: position 135,047 of record NZ_JBVHFW010000014.1, on the reverse strand, counting down.
CCGTCACGGGGGCCAGGAAACCCGCGCAGCCCGGCAGTCGGCGGATCTCGTCCACCGTGCCGTCCCAGGCCTTGACCAGGGCCCGGCGCCGGTCGGCGACGCCCGGATCGGTCTCGTGGCCGGGGCCGGCGGCGGCCAGTTCGTCGCCGATCCGGCCCAGCTCCGCCAGCAGGGCGGGCCCTCGGTCCGGGGCCGCGTCCACGACCTCGCCGAAGTCGCCGCGCGCCTCCAGAGCCCGCCCGATGAGCAGGCCACGCCCGCGTTCCAGCAGCTCGAGCCCGCGGCCGGGCGATCCGGCGCGGATCGCGGCGGCGGCCGCGTCGGAGGCCAGGCCGGACCAGCGGGCGACCTCGCGCAAATGGTCGTCCGGCGGCAGATGACGACCGGCCAGGCGGGGCAGCAGATCCACGGCCTGCTCGTACGCGTCGGCGGCGACCGCCCACCACCCGGCGTCGGCGGCCGTGCCGGCCAGCACGTGCGCCGTTTTGAGCCGTGCCTCGGTGGACAACGCCTCCTCGTCGGTGGTCCGGCGCAACTGCTCGGCGGCCGCGGCCAGATCCGCTTCGCGGCCGGTGTCTTTCCAGCGCAGCGCCAGGGTCATGCCCAGCACCGAGCGGTGGGTGGCCCGATGCGCGGGCTGACTTTCGGGGATCTCGGCCACGAGGGCCTGCAACTGCTCGATCAGCTCGTCGCGGATGTGTGCCTCCGGCACGGCGGTGAACCGGCCGGTCAGCGCGTCGACCAGATCCTCCAGCAGCTCGGTGCGCCCCGGGCCCGGTTCCGCGGCGGCCCGGGCCTGTCGCAGCCAGGCGATCTCCGCGTCGGCCTCCCGGGCCAGCTCGGGATCGGGATGCGTGTGCGCCCGGCGCCGCGCGGCCAGGAGACCGTATCCCTGGTTGAAGAGCCGCTTGAGTACGCCCCGCGGACGAGGGTCCTCCGCGGCCTCACGCTGACTCAGGTGCCGGCGCAGCAGCCAGGCGGTGGCGGCGTCCTCGGAACCACCGGTCAGCTCCGCGCGCAGTCGCAGGGCCCGCTCGACCGTACGGGCACTGGGACGGGCCACCGGCGGGCCGTCACCCGCCGAGACGCGGGTGCCCAGCTCGATGGCCTCGTCGAGGTCGCTGCGGTGCCGCCCGGACTCGAACCGCCGCAGCAACAGGGTGGACAGCCGGGTCAGGAGTTCGTCGCGCACATGGACGGCGGTCGCGGCCCGCAGCGCGATGCGCAGCGCGGAGACGGCCGCGTCGAGATCGTCCTCCGTCCCGGCCCGGTCGCGCTCGGCCCGGCGGCCCAGCGCCGTGCCCAGCAGCGCATAGACCACGACCCGCTGCTCCCGGTCGCACCCGGCCGCCGTGGCGCCCTCCAGCACTTCGATCGCCAGGTCGAGCGGGGGCACGGAACCCTCGGCGTCGTAGCGGGCGATGTGCCGGGACGCGACGCCGATGAGGGCCTCGAGGCACTCCCGGTGCGTCTCGCCGCCCGGCGTGGCCCGGCCCGCCGCCCGGCTCAGAGCCCGGGCCAGCACCTGCGGGCCGGTCCCGGCGAATGGTGTGCGCAGCAGAAACGCGGCAGCGTGCACGGCGAACCCGAGATCGGGCTCGGCCTCGGCCAGGTCCAAGGCCCGCGCCTGAGCCGTCACCGCCTCGCGCGCGTTGGTGACGTCGTGCGGCCGTGACCGGAAGATGCCCTGCGCGGCCTGCGCCAGGTTCGCCCACAGCGGATATTGCCCGGGGCCCTCGGGTGTGGCCTCGATGACCGCGCGGTACAGGGCTTTCGCCCGGTCGAGGTCGTCGGCCGCGCCGGGCTGCCCGAGCTGCCCGAAGGCCCGCATCTTCAGGACGAAGGCCAACGTCTCCCGGACCTGGGCGGCCACCTGCGGGTACAACCCGCGCGACACCGCCGCCGACCCGAGCACTTCGATGATCTCGTCCACCCGGGACGGCGGGAGCTCGTCGGCGAAGTCGTCGAGCAGCCGCGACACGGACCCGTGCAGGGCCGCCACCGCGGCATTGATTTCCTCGACCGGGTCCGGCGCGGGTGCCATGGCCGTGAGTATCACAGAGCGGTGCGAGCGCTCTGCGACAATCAGAGCCATGGATACCCAGGGTCCGCCCGCCCGCCCCGCGCCACCCGAGCCCGGCCACGGCGACGTCCGCGGCGGCGGCGAGTTGCTGCTCGGCCTGCTCACCGGCTCGGCGCTCGCCCCGTTCGTCCAGGCGCTGGCCACCAAGGCCGGTGAAGACCTGTACGAGAGGATCCGCGCCCTGCTCGGCCGCCGCCGGTCCGCCGAACCGGCGCCAGACCCGCAGGCGCCGGTCGTGCTGGCCGACCCCGCCGCCCGGATCGTCTTGCGGGTGCCGGACACCCGGCCGGGCCGCCCCGCCGCCGGGCTCGCGGCCGTCCGCGTCCCACCCGGCGCCGGTGACGAGTGGGTGCTGGTCGAATACGCCCCCGACGCGGGAACGTGGACCGCCCAGGTGATCAGCGGGCCGCCCCAGGAAGCGATCGAGGTCGGACGCGGCGACGAGGGACGTCCGGCCTGACGGTCAGTCCGGCCCGGGTTCGAGGAGCAATCGCGGCCACTCGGCCAGATCGGTCAGCATCTGCCGGTCGTGGGTGGCTATGACGACCGCGGCCGGGGCGGTGTCCAGGGCCGCGGTCAGCTCGTCGACCAGGGTGGCCGACAGGTGGTTGGTGGGCTCGTCGAGGAGCAGCACGTCGGGCCGGCCGGCGAGCAGTTCCTCCAGGTGCCTCCGGCGGTGCTGGCCCGGCGACATGCGGGCCTCGGCCGTGAACACCTCCTGCGCGAGGTAGCCGATCTTCGCCCCGGAGAGCGGCCGCACGTCACCGGTGGCGGGGGACAGCACACCGGCGAGGACGGCCAGCAGCGTGGACTTGCCCGCGCCGTTGGGACCGGTCACGAGCAGGCGGTCTCCGCCGCCGAGACGCAGACCCACCGGCGTACGCAGGCGGCCGGGCACGGTCAGGTCGTGCGCGTCGAGCAGCGGCACGCCCGGGCGGGTGCCGGCCGGCGGCCACCGCAGCGGCACGGGCGGCCGGGGCAGCGTGATCCGGTGCGCCTCCAGGGCGTCCTGCCGGCGTTTGATCGCCTGCACGATGCCCGGCGCCCGGCTCTGCCGCTTGTGCCGGCCGGTGCCCTTGTCGGGACGCCAGCCCGTGCTCAGCCGTCCGCGGGCCTCCTCGACCGCGCCGGCCAGCCTCTGATGCTCGGCGACCTGGGCGTCGTACTCCTGCTGCCACTGTTCCCGCTCCCGCCGCCGGCCCTCCTGCCAGCCGGGGTAGCCGCCCGCGTACGCGCGGGGCCGGCCGTCCGGGGCCGGATCGAGGTCGAGGAACTCCTGGGCGACGTCCCGCAGCAGCGCCCGGTCGTGGGTGACGACCAGGACCCCGCCGGGGTGCTGCCGCAGCCGCCCGGTCAGGAACGCAAGCCCGGCCTCGTCGAGGTGGTTGGTCGGCTCGTCCAGCAGCAGCAGATCGTGATGCCCGCCGAGCACACACGCCAGCCGTACGCGGTAGCGCTGCCCGACCGACAGCGTGTCGAGCCGCCGGTTCCGGTCGGTGCACGCGCCCAGCGCCTCCAGGGCCACGTCGACGCGCCGTTCGGCGTCCCAGGCGTCCAGTCGCGTCGCCTGCTCGACGGCGGCGGCGTAGCGGTCCGGGTCCGCCTCGACGTCCTCGAGGGCCGCGTCGAGCTCCCGCAGCGCGGCGAGGGACGGCCGGATCGCCTCCGCGACCAGGGTGCCGACGGTTTCGCCGTCGTCGGCGGGCAGGGCCTGCTCGGCCACGCCGATCGAACCCGCACGGTGCACGGCGCCCTGATCGGGCTCGCTCAGCCCGGCCAGCACGTGCAGCAAGGTCGTCTTGCCGCTGCCGTTCGGCCCGACGACCGCCAGGCGCGAGCGGGCCGACACGGTGACGTCGACGCCGTCGAGGACGACATGCTCACCCCGCACGACTCGCAGGGCCTCGGCGCGTACGTGGGCATGGGTCTTTTCGAGAATGTTCACTGATCTGCTCTCGGCTCGTCTGGGAGCCGGGCAGCGCGATGATGCACCGCCCGGACAGGAACGCCAGGACGGCGGTGCAGAAGCGAGGGATGTGAGCTGCAGCCGCCGTCAGCGGCCGGAGCGCAACCTCATCGAGGCGATACCGGTGAACATGCGAGCCAGATTAGCCGACGCCGGCGGGCGCCCGCCTCCGATTAATCGCGCGGCAACGGTACGGTCCGGGCGTGAGATACGCCCGTCGATGGTTGCCCGCCCTGCTCGCACTGGCCGCAGTGGTCACCGGCGGCGTGCTGCTGGCCCGTTTCCCGGCCGCCGAACACGTGGTGGTCGACGGGGTGCCGCTCGACGTGCGGCGGCCCGAGGGGCCCGGCCGCGGCCCCGGTGTCGTGGTGGCGCACGGGTTCGCGGGCTCGGCCCGGCTGATGGCCCAGTTCGGCGACACGCTCGTCGCCCGCGGCTACACGGTGGTGCTGCCCGACCTCGACGGGCACGGCGCCAGCACGCGGTCGCCGGTCGACCTGCAGCACGACCTGGACGTTGCGGTGACCCACCTGCGCGGCCTGCCGGGCGTCGACCCGTCGCGGATCGCGCTGATCGGCCACTCGATGGGCGCGACCGCCGTGACGACCTACGCGGCCGCGCATCCGGCGATCGCGGCGACGGTGGCCATCTCGCTGCCGGACTCCGACGCCGTCACCGCCGACCGGCCCGGCCACCTGCTGATGCTGGTCGGGCAGTTCGAGTTCGCCGGCTTCCACGAGACGGCGTCACGCGCGCTCGCCGGGGCGCCCGCCGACCGCCGCGTCGTGACCGTCTCCGGCGTCGAGCACATCTCCATCCTGTACGCGTCCCGCACGCACCGCCTGACTGCCGACTGGCTCGACTCGGTGTTCGGGCGCACGTCGCCGTCGTCCCCCTTGCCGTCCCCGGCCCGGCGTCTCGGCTCCGCCGGTGTGCTGCTGCTGGGCCTGCTCCTCGGTTTCGCCCCGCTGACGCGCCTGCTGCTCGGCACAGCTCCGCGCGGGCCCAGCGCCCGCGACCGCTCCCTCCCGGCCGCCGCCGACCACGACCGCTCCCTCCCGGCCGCCGCCGACCACGACCGCTCCCTCCCGGCCGCCGCCGACCACGACCGCCCCCTCCCGGCCGCCGCCGACCACGACCGCCCCCTCCCGGCCGCCGCCGACCACGACCGGCGGCGACCGGCCGGACCGGCCCGGATCGCCATCGTGGCTGCGATCGCGGCCTTTCCGGCCGTCGTTGTGGCGCCGTTCCTGCCGACGACGCGGCTCGAACTCGGCGGCTACGCGGCCGGCTTCGCCGCGGTGATGGGCCTGGCGATCCTCGTCTACGTCCGCGCCTCCTCGCCCCGCGGCGGGTTGCGGTCGCTGGCGGCGGCCCTGCTCCTGATCCCGTACGCGGCCGCGGCCATCTCCGTCCCGCTGCACCTTGGGTTCACCCATGCCGTCCCGGCCGGCTCCCGCTGGTGGCTGCTGCTCCTGGTGTGGTTGGGATTCGCCGTCCTGGCCTACGCCTCGGATCGCCTGACCCGCGGCCGTGTTCGAGGAAACCAGCCTGGCGTCACGGTCCCGAGCCGGGCCGACTTGGAGGCCGCCGTCGTCGTCCCCGGCCGGGATGGTTCGGAGGCCGCCGCCGTTGTCCCGGGCGGGGATGGTTCGGAAGCCGGCTCCGTTGTCCCGGGCCGGGATGGTTCGGACACCGACGCGACGGTCCGGGGCCCGGCCGGGCCGGACGCGCGCCCGGACCGGCTCCCGGGCGGCACCCCCGGCCGCGAACTGATCGTCTCGGTGATGGCGGTGGCCGCCCTGACCGGCGCGGCCGTGCTCGGGCTGGCATCCGGCTTTCTGCTGCTGGTCGTGCCGCTGCTGGCCGCGCTCATGCTGATCCAGGCAGCCCTGTCCGCGGTGCTGCGCGCCTCGGAGGCGCCGCCGTGGCTGATCGCCCTGACCGGCTCGATCCTGGTCGCCTGGCCCATCGCCACCACGCTGCCGACCGCGATCTGAGGCCGAGCCCGGCGAAACCTAGGAAGCCCGCAGCATGGTCCAGTCGGCGCGGGTGGTGAAGCCGAGCCGTTCGAAGAACGGCACGGTCTCCTCGCCCGCGTGCAGGTATGCCGTGTGCGCTCCGGCCATGGCGCCCCGCCGCAGGATCGCCTCGGTCAGCACCCGCGCATAGCCCTGGCGGCGGAACGCCGGAATCGTGCCGACGTTGGCCACCCCGATGTGTCCGTCGGCCAGGACGCCCGCCCCGACCGCCACGGGGGTCCCGTTGCGGGTCTCGGCGACGTACGCGCCGATCCGCGGGTTCGCCAGCACCTCGGCGGTGTAGACGTCGGAGACGGACGAGGGCTCGACCCCGAAGGAGCGGGCCGCCACGTCGGCGAACGTCTCGTATTCGTCGCTGGCCAGACGGCGGATCAGCGCCAGGTCGTCGGGCACCGAGCCGGTCGAGCCGCGGCGGTCCAGCTCGACGACCATGAAGATCGGCTGCTCGGTGCACCCGAGCCCGGTGGTGGCGGGCCGCGGGCCCGGCCGGCTGCGCAGATGGGAGCGGCGGCGCGACGAGGTGAGCAGAGCGAGGGCGGCCTGATAGGCGCGCGCCGACGATTCGGTCGAGTTGCGGTGCATGAGGGGCCTTCGGATGGTTCGAGAACGTCCTACATCGCGGGAAGGCTATCTCGTGTGCGGCCGCTTTGCCCCGCCTGAGAGCCCCGTGACGACCACCACGCCGGACTCGGCCCAACTCTCCTCTCACGAGAGAGTAGGGTCACCGGGTTGCCCATTTTGATTGAAGGGGAGAGCGGATGTCTTCAGCGGTCGAGGCCGTGCGCCTGCGCAAGCCGGACTGGCTGGCCTCCCCGCGCGTGCTGCGCACCGAGGTGCTGGCCGGCCTGGTCGTGGCGCTCGCGCTGATCCCCGAGGCGATCTCGTTCTCGATCCTGGCCGGCGTCGACCCCAGGATCGGCCTGTTCGCGTCGTTCACGATGGCCGTGACCATCGCGTTCACCGGCGGCCGGCCTGCGATGATCTCGGCCGCGACCGGGGCGATCGCGCTGGTCGTCGCCCCGCTGGTCCGCGACCACGGGCTCGGCCATCTGGTCGCCGCGGTCATCCTGGGCGGCGTCCTGCAGGTGGTTCTGGCCGTCGCCGGGGTGGCCCGGCTGATGCGTTTCATCCCGCGCAGCGTGATGGTCGGGTTCGTCAACGCGCTGGCCATCCTGATCTTCACCGCGCAGCTCCCGCACCTCATCGGCGTGCCGTGGCTGGTCTATCCGCTGGTCGCGGTCGCGCTGGCGATCATGTGGTTCCTGCCCCGGGTGACCACGGCCGTGCCCGCGCCGCTCGTCGCGATCTTCCTGCTCACCGCGTTCACCGCGATCGCGCACATCGCCGTCCCCACGGTCGGTGACGAAGGCAGGCTTCCCGACAGCCTGCCCGTGCCCGGCCTGCCCGACGTGCCCTTCACCCTCGGCACCTTGACGACCATTGCCCCGTACGCCCTGGGAATCGCTCTTGTCGGTCTGATGGAATCGCTGATGACCGCCAAGCTCGTCGACGACATCACCGACACCCGCTCGGACAAGACCCGCGAATCGTGGGGGCAGGGCGTCGCCAACATCGTGACCGGGTTCTTCGGCGGCATGGGCGGCTGCGCGATGATCGGCCAGACGATGATCAACGTGAAGGCGTCGGGCGCGCGTACCCGCCTGTCCACGTTTCTGGCCGGGGTGTTTCTGCTGATCCTGGTCGTGGCCCTGGGCGACGTGGTGGCGACGATCCCGATGGCCGCGCTCGTCGCCGTGATGGTGATCGTGTCGGTCGGCACGTTCGACTGGCACAGCGTCGCGCCGTCGACCCTCAGGCGCATGCCCGCCGGCGAGATCGTCGTGATGGTCGTGACCGTGGCGGGCACGCTGGTCACGCACAACCTGGCCGTCGGAGTGGTGCTCGGCGTGCTCACCGCGATGGTCGTCTTCGCCCGCCGGGTCGCGCACCTGGCCGAGGTGACCGGCGTGCTGATGCCCGACGGCGAGACGCGCGTCTACCGCGTGCACGGCGAGTTGTTCTTCGCGTCCAGCAACGACCTGGTCTACCAGTTCGACTACGCGGGCGATCCGGGGCACGTGGTCATCGACCTGGGTGCGGCGCATATCTGGGACGCGTCCTCGGTGGCCGCCCTGGACGCGATCACCACCAAGTACGCGGCCCGCGGCAAGCGCGTCGAGATCACCGGCCTGAACGAGGCGAGCGCGCGCTTCCACGCGAACCTGGCCGGCAAGCTGGGCCCCGGGCATTGATGGGGCAGACTGATCCGATGACCGCAGGGCGCATGCAGATCGGCGAGGCGGCCGACCGCGTCGGACTGAGCATCCGCACCATCCGCCACTACGAGGAAGCCGGCCTGGTCGTCCCGTCCGCCCGCAGCGACGGCGGTTTCCGGCTCTACACCGAGCCCGACCTCGACCGCCTGCGCGTCGTCAAACGCATGAAGCCGCTCGGTTTCACCCTCGAGGAGATGCGCGACCTGCTGCAGATCCTGGACGCGCTCACGGTCGCGACCGGCGCCGAACGCGCGCGCCTGCAGGACCGGCTGGCCATGTTCCACACGGCCGCCCAGAACCGGGTCCAGGCGCTGCGCGACCAGCTGGACATGGCCGAGGGCTTCGCCCGGCAGATCCAGGACCACATCGCCCAGCACAGCTGAGCCCCGCGGTCGCACAACGCGTCCGTATCGATGTGCCTAACTCCTTCGGGTAGGCGACAAAACGCTCCCCAGCCGCGAGTGTGGAGAGTGACCCGTCGGCTACTTCGAGTGAGGCACCTGTGAGCGTCACGGAGGAGACTGTCCTTCCGGAACTGCGCAACGCCTGGTGGGAGCACGGGGTCCGGAGGCGCGCGGAAACCGGGGTGTTCGGCGTCTTCGCCGAGCTGCCGCAGTTCGTCCGGCAGGCGGTGGCCGTCGCCTGGCGGGCCGACAAGGTCCGTACCTCTCTGGTCGGACTGGCCACGCTCGTGGCCGGCACGATGGCCACGTTCGGGTTGCTCTCGACCCAACGCGTGCTGGTCGAACTGTTCGCCGCCGGCCCGACCCCGGACCGCGTCGAGGCGGCCCTGCCCGCGCTGGCGGTGCTGGCCGCGGTGACCGCCGTACGCGGTGGTCTGGGCATCGCCGTCGGCTACGCGCAGAACGGGCTGACCCCGCGCGTCAACCAGGAGGCCGAGCGGCGCCTGTTCGAGACGACCACCGCCGTACGGCTGGACGCCTTCGACGCCGATGCCTTCGCCGACGACATGGAGCGGGCCACCCGGGGCAGCGACGCCGCGAACGGGCTCGTGTCGGACACCACCAACCTGCTCGCCGGCGTCGTCGGCCTGGCCGCGGTGGCCGTCGCGGTCGTCGTGATCAACCCGTGGCTGCTGCTCGCGCTGCTCGTGTCGACGCTGCCCAACGGGTACGCCGCCCTGCGCGCCGGCCATCTGCGCTACGCCAACTTCCTGGCCGGGTCGGTGCGCCGGCGGCGGCTGTTCGTGCTCGAACGGCAGATGGCCGAACGGGAATCGGCGCCGGAGCTGCGCACGTACGGGCTGCGCCGGTTTCTGCTCGGGCAGTACGACATGGTCATGGGCGCACAGACCACCGAGGAGCTCAAGCTGGCGCGGCGGGTGACCACGACCATGAGCGTCGGCGCGGTGATCAGCGGGATCGGGCTGGGTGGCGTCTGGGTGCTGCTCGGGCTGCTGCTGGCCGGCGGCCACATCCCGCTGTCGGCCGCGGTCACCTGCGTGGTCGCCGTGCAGGCCGCGCAACGGTCGCTCACCACGGTCACCATGCAGCTCGACCACATGTTCACCGACGGGCAGTTCTTCAAGGAGTACGTGGGCTTCCTGGAACGCGCCCGCCAGTACATCCCGGCCGACGAGGACGGCGGACGGCCCAAGCCGACGGCCCTGCGCCGCCTCGACATCCGCGGGGCCAGCCTGCGCTACCCCGACCGGGACACGCTCGCCGTCGACGACGTCACGATCAGCATCGAGGCCGGGCAGACGGTCGCGTTCGTGGGCGAGAACGGCTCGGGCAAGTCGACGCTGGCCGCGATGATCGCCGCGCTGCGGTCACCGAACGAGGGCGCGGTCGAGTGGAACGGCCGCCCGCTGGCCGAGTGGGACAGCAACGGGCTGCGGGCCCGCATCGCCGTCGTGCTGCAGGAGCATCACAAGTGGCCGTACACGGCGGCCACCAACATCGCGATGGGCGACCTGGACACCGAGGCCGAGCAGACGCGCATCGAGACGGCCGCGCGGAAGGCGGCCGCGCACGAGACGATCCTGGCGCTGCCGCACGGCTACCGGACCCTGCTCGACCGGACGTTCAAGGAGGGGCACGACCTGTCCGGCGGGCAGTGGCAGCGGATCACGGCCGCGCGCGGCTTCTATCGCGACGCCGACCTGCTCATCATGGATGAGCCGTCGTCGGCCCTGGACCCGCGCGCGGAGGACGCGCTGTTCCAGGCGATCCGCGGCCGCCAGGGCCGGCACACCACGATCCTGATCACCCACCGGCTGGCCAACGTCATCCACGCCGACCAGATCTTCGTCCTGCACGAGGGTGCGCTGGTCGAGCGGGGCAGCCACGCCGAGCTGATGGCCGCCGACGGCCGGTACGCGGGCCTGTTCCGCATCCAGGCCGCCGGCTACCAGCCCGGCCGGCCCCCGCCACCAAGAGCGCGGCGGGGGCCGGCCGGAGCGGCGGTCAGCTCTTGAGCCAGGCCAGGATGTCCTCGTCGAGCTTGTCCTGGTAGTCGCCCTGGATGCCGTGCGGGGCGCCCTCGTAGACCTTGAGCGTGCCGTCCTGGACCAGCTTGATCGACTTGAGGGCGGCGCCGGCGATCGGCACGATCTGGTCGTCGTCGCCCTGCGCGATGAGGATCGGCACGGTCAGCGCGCGCAGGTCCCCGGTGAAGTCGGTCTCCGAGAAGGCCTTCACACAGTCGTACGCGGCGGCCAGGTTGACCAGCATGCCCTGGCGCCAGAAGTCGTCCTTGTCGCCCTGCGAGACGGCCCGGCCGTGGTTGGCGCCGAAGAAGCTCTCCGACAGGTCCTTCCAGAACTGCGAGCGGTCCTTGAGCACGTTCGCGCGGATGTCGTCGAACACCTCGATGGGCAGGCCGTCCGGGTTGCTGTCCGACTTGACCATGACCGGCGGGACGGCGCCCGCGGTGACGATCCGGGCCACCCGGCCCTGCGCCTGCCCGTATTGCGCGGCGTAGCGGACGACCTCGCCGCCGCCGGTCGAGTGCCCGATCAGGACGACGTCGCGCAGGTCCAGCGCCTCAATGACGGCGGCCAGATCCTTCGCGTACGTGTCCATGTCGTTGCCGTAGTAGGTCTTCTCCGACCGGCCGTGCCCGCGGCGGTCGTGCGCGATCGTCCGGTAGCCGGCGTCGGCGAACCTCTTCAGCTCGACCTGCCACGCGTCCGAGCTGAGCGGCCAGCCGTGGCTCAGCACGATCGGCTGACCCGAGCCCTGCTCGGTGTAGTAGATCTCGACTCCGTCGGGGGTGGTGATGTACGGCATTGCTGGTCTCTTTTCGTTCCGCCCGAAGGCGACGATGTGGATGACCAGCGCAGTGCCCGGCGGCCCGGGAACGCGAACGCGTTTGCACCGCTGCTCACACTTCCGCCGGGAAACGTTTTAGCAGCTCAGCGTGGGGGCTGACCGCCACTCCCGGGTAGGGATAACCCCCACCCGGGAGTGCGAGCGTCACTGCTGGGTGTCGCCGGCCCCGGTGCGCTTCTGCGCCTCGTCCTGAGCCCGGTCCACCTGCGAGGAGTACTTGTCGCCGGTGCGCTGGTCGACCTGGTCGCCCGCCTTCTCCAGGCCCTGGTCGACCTGCTCGTCGTGCTTGTCGGCGAAGTCCTTGGCCTTGTCCATGAATCCCATGACGTGCTCCCTCTCACTCGAGTCAACACCCCATGGCTTCCCTGGGTGAGCCACCGGAAACAAATCGGCGGGAGGCCCGGACGTCACCCCGCGGTCATGGGATAGAGGGCCAGCGGCACATGATGCTGGCCCGCGTGGATGTCGCGGTCCCGCAGGCTGCCCTGGGAGACGGGCCGCGGGAACGAGATCTTGACGACGTTCAGGGCCGGAATCCGGAAGATCTGGACTGTGCCGGCGGGCACGCCGTAGAGCCGCGCGATGACCGGCGCGTCCAGAAAGGCGGGGTCGGCGACCAGCGCGTAGCCGGCCGCGTCGCGCATGAACAACTCCATCGTCACCCAGAACGGGCCGGCGTTCTTGGACCGAACCTCCAGCGCCAGGTCGGCGATCGTCCGGGTGTCAGTCATCGAGGGCCTCCGGCCGGTTGATGCGGAACAGGCTGGTCGGGGAGTCCACGTCGACCACGTGGTTGAGCACGAACTCGTACACGGCCCCGCGTTCGGTCTCGGCCGGTGAGGTCGCGAAGGCCAGGCTGGGCAGGTACGCCATGTCCGGCGTGGGCAGGTGCAGCATCAGCGGGTTGGCCACCTTGGCCACCGCGGTCGCCGTCCGCTGGTCGGCGGCGTGCACGAGCAGCATGGCCCCGACCTCGCGCGGGGGACTGCGGTCGGGTTCGAGCTCGTCGAGGACCGCGTTGTGGCCGTACAGGCGCAGGTCGAAGTCGTAGTCGCCCTCACCCAGCCCCAGCGTGCGCGCGACCCACTCGCCGATCGTCTTGCGCATCAGCGCGGCCCACGTGTCGATCTGGCCGAGGATGTGCGGATCACGGATCGCCGTGAACGACATCGTCTCGTAGCCGGTGATCCGCGCGCCCTCCAGCTTGATCGTGTGCTGAGCGGCCGGTTCGAACCGGGAGCCTTCCACCCGTACGCGGCGGTCGTCGAGCGCCCGGTAGGTCGCGTCGGACACTACGATCGTCCCCGCGGGCTCGCGCATCGAGAACGGGTTGACCGTTTCGTAGAGCATGTGCGCGGCCACCGACGCCGGCGTGCAGGCGTTGCCCGGGTCGAGCGGTTCGATGGTGAAACCGGCGGAGTCGATCGTCGCCAGCACCCCGCCCGCGCGCGGATCGGTCGTGCACTGCCCGCCACACTCGACGATCTTCGCCGCGTGCCAGGCCGGTCCGGCCGGCAGGCCCCGCATCAGCGGGTACGCCGCGGCGATCGCGGTGTCGGTCGCCCGACCGGCCAGCACCACGTCGGCGCCGGCCGCGAGAGCCTCGACGATCGGCTCGTGCCCCATCATGCCGACGATGTGCGTGCAGCTCTCGAGGGTGGCCGGGTCGAGGTCGCGGGCCGGCGGCAACGGGTGGATCCGGGCCGCGGCCAGGTCGGACGCCCGCTGCTCGCTGTAGATCGTCGCGATCCGCAGATCGAGGCCCTCGGCGGCGAGGATCTCGCGGGCGATCCCGGCCACCCAGTCGACGCCGGAGTCGGTGCCGCTGGTCCCGCACGAGCCGATGATCAGCGGAATCCGCGCGGACGCGGCCGCCCGCAACAGCATCCGCAGATCCCGGGCGACCGCCGCCGCCGCGGTCTTGGCCGTGCCCGAGCCCAGGTAGTACGGCCCCGAGTCGGTCGACCCCCCGTCCACGGCGATCACGTCGGCCCCCAGTTCGAGCCCGCGGGTCACAGTCGCCTCGGCGAACCCGGCGCCGAGCATCCCGGTCGGCGTGAGGACACGTACCTCGTTCATGACTTGCTCCATTTCAGCAACGGTCGGGGAGGGCTCGGAACCGGTCACAGCCGGGCGCTCACGGCTCGGGCGGCCTGGCGGGCCGAGAACAGGCAGCCACCCAGGAAGGTGCCCTCCAGCGCGCGGTAGCCGTGCATGCCGCCGCCGCCGAAACCGGCGGCCTCGCCCGCGGCGTACAGGCCGGGAACCGGTGAGCCGGAGGCGTCGAGCACGCGTCCGTCCAGGTCGGTGTGCAGATCGACCAGGACGACCGAGCGCCCGGCCGCGGCCAGCTCGGCGGTGGCGACGAGCCCGGCCAGCCCGGCCCCGACGACGATGACATCGGCGTTCATGCGCTCTCCTCGGGGTGGTGCACGGCGTCCGGGGCCTCGCCGGCGATCGAGCCCGGGACCAGGTGGCGCGGGTTTCCGGCCAGGGCGGCGACCAGTTCGTGAGCGCCGAGCAGGCCGGCGTCCCGGCGGGCCTCGGCGGTCTGGCCGGCCATGTGCGAATAGACCGTGATGCCCGGGACCCGGCGCAGAGGGCTGTCGGACGGCAGCGGCTCGATGTCCACGACGTCCAGGACGGCCCCGGCGATCTGCCCGGACCGGACGGCCTCCACGAGCGCGGCCTCGTTCACGATCGGGCCGCGCGCGGTGTTGATCAGATGGGCGGTCGGCTTCATCCGGGCCAGCGCGGCCGCGTCGATCAGGTTGCGCGTTCGCTCGGAGAGCGCCGTGTGCACGGACACGAAGTCGGAGGCGCGCAGCAACTCGTCCAGGTCGCCGTCGAGGACGGTCATCCCGAACGCCTCGGCCAGCGGCCGTACCCGTTGCGCGACCGCGCCCCGCCCGATGATGCCCAGCGTCTTGCCGCGAAGCTCGGATCCGTCGCGCCGCGGCCAGTCACCGGCGGCCACGCCCGCCGCCAGGGCGACCAGATTGCGCGCTTGAGCCAGCATGAGCGCGATCGTGTATTCGGCCACCGCGTTGGCGTTGACCCCGGGCAGGTTGCTCACGCTGATGCCGAGCCGGGCCGCCGCGGCCACGTCGACCGAGTCGTAGCCCACGCCCGTACGGACGACGGCGCGCAACGAACGCGCACGTTCGAGCACCGGTTCGCTCAGGGGCTCGTTGCCGATGAGCGCGCCCTCGACCCCGTCCAGCAGCGGTACCAGATCGGAAGCGGAGCGGGGCCCGCGCAAGGGGGAGTGCCGGGTCGTGAAGCCCGCCCGGGTCAGATAGGTGTCCACCTCGTCGCCCGGCTCGAGATAGTCGGTGGTGATGAGAACGGTCGGCATCGGGGCCCTTCGTTCGGGAGTCGGCCGGGCGGACAGCGTCTACTTCAAGATGGGGGTGTCGGCGCGGCGCTGGAGGCGGCCGAGCCGGACGACGACGAGGATGGCCAGGACGGCCAGCACGGCGATGTCGAGCAGCATGGGTTTCCAGCCGGTCAGGTCGACCACTCCGCCGACCAGTGCGGGCCCGCCGAAGCCGCCCAGATACCAGGTGACGGCGTACAGGCCGGTGTAGGTGCCGAGGACCCGGCTCGAGGGGGCCAGGTTCCACAGGACGACGGCCGCGTTGATCAGGAAACCGGCCGCGCCGACCGCGGCCACGCAGAAGACGATGACCGTGGCCGTGGCGGTCTGCACGACGGCTCCGGCGGCCATCGCGGCGGCGAAGACGGCCATGCCCGCGCCCATCGTCCTGAGGCGGCCGAAGCGTTCGGCCAGCAGCGCGGCCGGATAGGCGGCGATGACATAGGCGATCCCACTCGGCAGGGTCAGGCCGCCGGCCTCGCCCCGGGTCAGACCCAGAGCTTCCATCCCGTACGGGGTGATTAGTGACCGGGAAGCGAACCATGCCCCGCCGAACAGCATGACCGTGAGCAGCAGAAGCAGCCGGCGGCGGTCGCGGTCGGTCACCAGGTCGGTGACGATCTCGCGGAACGGCGCCCGGGGCGAGCCGTCGGCCACCGCGGCGAGATAGGCGGGCGAGCGGTTGTCCCGCACCTTCACCACGACGACGGCCGTGACCAGCAGCAGGATCACCGACGGGATGGCGAACGCCGCGCGCGGATGGTCGTCGACGACGAGCAGGCTGATCAGCGAGGCCACGATGATGGTCAGCGCCGCCGCGATCTTGACGATGGCGTTGGCCCGGCTGCGCCGCTCGGGCGGGATGAAGTCGGGGACCAGCGACTCGGCCAGCGGGCGCATGGTGTTGGCGACCAGCGCGTAGCCGACCATCACGGCGATCAGCATGGCCGCCGACGTGGTCCAGGGCAGGAACACGAACAGGAGCGCGGCCAGCGGCATGCCGGCCGCGAGGTAGGGGATGCGCCGGCCCCACCGGGTGCGGGTGTTGTCGGAGCGGTTGCCGATCCAGGGCTGGATGAAGATCCCGAGCAGGTTGTCCATGCCCATCAGCGCGCCGACCAGGGCCGCGCTGGCCACGTGCTCACGCAGCAGGACGGGCACCTGGTTGTCGTAGAAGTTCCACGTCGACTCCTGCGCGAACAGCGTCAGGGCGATGAAGAAGGTGATCTTCCGATAGGAGGGTTGCGCCGCGTCGACGCGGTTCATTTCGGCCATGTCGCCTCCGTGTGTCCGCGGTCACGTTAATTTGCTGTAGCAAAACAGTCAACAGTTGCAAACGAAGTTAGGCACAGCATGCGCTAGAGTGCCGTCCATGACTGCCACGGAGACGCTCGCCGATCAGGCGTACCGTCATGTCCGCACCGCCATCGCCACCGGGGATCTCGCGCCGGGGCAAAAGGTGACCGAGCGCGGCATGGCCGAGCGGCTCGCGATCAGCCCCACCCCCGTACGGGAAGCACTGCGCCGTCTGGAACTCGACGGGCTGATCGAGCGGATCGGCCCGCGCACGGTGCTGGTGGCCGCGATCCGCGACGCCGCGATCGACGACCTGGCCGAGGTCGAGGTCGGCCTGCGCGGCCTGGTCGCCCGGTTCGCCGCCCGGCACGCCACCCCGGGCCAGCTCGACGCCCTCGACGCTATCCTCGACCGCGCCGACGACCTACTGATTCTGCTCAAGGAGCGCCGCCGGCAGGAGCAGCCGACCGAACGGCATCTGACCGAGCTGCTCGACACGATGCAGGAGTTCAACGACACCGTGAGCGCCTGCGCGCACAACCCGGTGCTGGTGCGCATGCTCGAGCAGAGCCGGGTGTTCAGCCGCCCCCGCCGCCGCGAGCTCCTGCTGCGCAAAGTGGCCGATGACGATACGTTCGGGCTGGAGAGATACACCAGCCACCGCGCCCTGGTCCGCGCCTTCCGGGCCGGCGACTCCGCGGCCGCCGAACGCATCGCGCTCGATGACGCCCAGGGCGGGCTCGCCGCTTTGAGGGAGGCCCCGTGACCACCCATCGCATCGCCGTCATCCCCGGCGACGGCATCGGCCGGGAAGTCGTGCCGGCCGGGGTCGAGGCGCTCCGCGCGACCGCGGACCGGTTCGGCCTCACTCTCGAGTTCGACGTCTTCGACTTCGCCAGCGCCGACTACTGGCAGCGGCACGGCACGATGCTCCCGCCCGACTGGGAGCCGACCCTGCGGGCGTACGACGCCATCTTCTTCGGCGCGGTCGGCTGGCCCGAGATCGTCCCCGACCACATCTCGCTGTGGGGCAGCCTCCTGCAGTTCCGCCGCACCTTCGACCAGTACGTCAACCTGCGCCCCTGCCGCCTGATGCCCGGAGTCCGCAGCCCCCTGGCCGGCCGCGAACCCGGCGACATCGACTTCGTCGTGGTGCGCGAGAACACCGAGGGCGAATATTCGAGCATCGGCGGCCGCATCTTCGAGGGCACCGACCGCGAGACCGTGCTGCAGGAGACGGTGATGACCCGGGTCGGCGTCGACCGCGTGCTGCGGTTCGCCTTCGAGCAGGCCGCCCGCCGCCCGAAGCGGCACCTGACCTCGGCCACCAAGAGCAACGGCATCAGCATCTCGATGCCCTATTGGGACGAGCGGGTCGCCGCGATGAAAGAGCAGTTCCCCGCCGTACGGGTGGACAAGTTCCACATCGACGCCCTGGCCGCCCAGTTCGTGCTGCACCCCGAGTGGTTCGACGTGGTGGTGGCCAGCAACCTGTTCGGCGACATCCTGTCCGACCTCGGCCCGGCCTGCACCGGCACGCTCGGCATCGCCCCCAGCGCCAACATCAATCCCGACCGGAGCTCCCCGAGCCTGTTCGAGCCGGTGCACGGCTCGGCACCGGACATCGCCGGCCGGGGCATCGCCAACCCGGTCGGGCAGATCTGGTGCGGCTCGATGATGCTCGAGCACCTCGGCCACCCCGAGGCGGCCGCCCACCTGCTCGGCGCCATCGAGGACGTGCTGGCGTACGGGCCGGCCGAGGCGCCGCTCACCCCCGATCTGCAGGGGCGGGGCACCACGGCCGAACTGGGCGAGGCCATCGTCACCCGCGTCCGCGAACGCTGACGACCGGCTCCTGGCGTGCCGGCCGGATCGCATACAGCTGCTCGAAAGCGGCCACCGTGCGCACCTCGTCGTGCTGCTCGGCCACGGCCCGGGCCCGGCGCCCCATCTCCTTCACCAGCTTCGGGTCGCACAGGAGCTTGACGAGCCGGTCGGCCAGCGTCTCGCTGTCGCCCGGCGGGAACAGATATCCGGTCTCGCCGTCGCACACCAGGTGGGGCAGGGCCGCGGCGTCGGCCCCGACCACCGGCCGCCCGCTGGCCATCGCCTCCAGCGTGACCAGGCTCTGCAGCTCGGCGGTGCCGGCGTTGACGAAGACCGTGGTGGCGGCGTACGCGGAAGGAAGGTCGGAATCGGCGACGAAACCGGTGAACGTCACGTGATCGGCCACGCCGAGCTGCCGGGCCAGCAGGGTCAGCGTTCGCCGCTCGGCCCCCGCGCCCACGATCAGCAGCTGGGCGTCGAGGCTGCGGCGCACGGCCGCGAACGCCCGGACGACCACGTCGAGGTTCTTCTCGGCGTCGAGCCGGCCCACGTACGTGATGGTGGGCTTGTCCGGCACGCCGTAGCGCAGCCGGAACTCGCCTGCCGTGGCCCCCTCGCGGAACCGGGTCAGATCGATGCCGTTGGACAGCGGGAGAACCGGCCCGGTCACCCCGGCCACGGTGGCCAGAGCGGCCGCGTACGGGGTCGGGGCGGTGACGATGTCGGCCCGGGCGAAGACCCGGGCGGCGTCGCGCCACGCCCACTCGTGCACGGTGGCGCGGCCGCCGGCGCCGATCGGCAGGTAGTGCACCAGGTTCTCGGGCATGAAGTGATTGGTCGCCACGACCAGGATGCCGCGCTCGGCGGCCGCGTCGATCAGCGCCCGGCACAGCGGGAAGTGGCTCTGCACGTGCACCACGTCCGGCCGCACCTCGTCGAGGATCCGCCGGGCCTCGGACCGCAGGCCCAGCGGCGGGCAGAACCGGAAACCGGGATGGCCGGGCACGGCCAGCGAGCGGACCCGGTGCTCGACGATGCCGTCACGGGTCATGCCGGTGAAGCCACGCGACCGGGTCGACGGCGCGGCCACGTGCACCTCGTGCCGGGCGCTCAGCGCCACGGCCAGGCGCTGGGCGAAGTACGACGCTCCGTTGACGTGAGGGGAGTAGGTGTCGGTGCCGAGGAGGATGCGCATGTCGTTGCTGCCTTCCTGAAGGGGGTTCGCGTCATGCCGAGCAACTGCATGCCGAGAACAATCGGGGGAAGGCTGGGCGCCGGGCGTCCGTCCGCGGAGCCCTTCGGGGTAGCTCCGTGGTAGGGGGCCCGATGGCTCCCCGGCGGGACGCGTGGCGAAGATCCGATGGGTAACGTCGCCGGCGTGGACGCAGACATGCAGCGAGCCCGGCCGGTGCGGCGGATGTGGGTGGTCATCGTCGGCGCCGCGGCCGGCTTCCTGCTGGTCGTCACGTCGCTGCTGATGACCTCGATCTACGAGGTGCCGCTGCTGGTCTCGTACGCCGCCGCCACCGCCCAGTGCGTGGCCCTGCCCCTCGCCCTGCGGCAGCCCTGGCTCGCCCTCGCGCTGCAGCTGGCCGGGGTGGGCACGTTCGCCTGGGTGCAGCCCGAGAACCAGGGCCTGTGGCCGCTGTCGTTCCCGGTGATGATCCTGCTCATCGCCCACATCGGGCTGATCGGCGCGACCCGGCCCTGGCGCGACGCCGTCATCGCGTGGTGGGCCAGCGCGCTCGTGTGCATCGTGCTGGTGCTGGCCGACCCGCGCGGGCGGGCGCTCGACGACGGCGACGGCTCCCTGATCCTGTACGCGACCACGTCGGTGCTGGTGCTGTTCGGCATGATCGCGTGGAACCAGCGCGACGCCGCCCGCCGGCAGCTGGCCGAGGTGCGGCGCGACGTCGAGCTCGAGCAGGCGCAGCGGGCCCTGGTCGAGGAACGCAACCGGATCGCCCGCGAGCTGCACGACGTCGTGGCCCACAGCATGTCGGTCATCCACATGCAGGCCACCTCGGCGGCGTACCGGATCAAGGATCTGGACCCGGAGTCGCGGGCCGAGTTCGGCCGGATCGCCACCGGCACCCGCCGGGCGCTGCGCGAGATGCGGCAGCTGCTGGCCCTGCTGCGCGACGAGGACGCCGACAACGAGCTGCGCCCGATGCCCGACCTCGAGCACCTGGAGGAACTGGCCGGCTCGGCCCGGCGCGGCGGCATCCCGGTCGAGCTGGCCGTGTCGGGCGACCTGACCGGCGCCGACCTGCCCGATACGGTGGGACTGGCCGCGTACCGGATCGTGCAGGAATCCCTGAGCAACGTCGTGCGGCACGCCCCGGGAGCGCCGGCGCGGGTGTCCGTGACGACCACCGACGGCGCCCTGGTCGTGGTCGTCGAGAACGACCTGCCGACCCGGGTGCCGCAGGCGATCGAGGACGGTCACGGCGCGAGCCACGGCCTGGTCGGCATGCGCGAGCGGGCCCGGCTCGCCGGCGGCTCGGTCGAGACCGGCGCCCGTCCCGAGGGCGGCTACCGCGTCACTGCCCGTTTTCCGCTGACTCTCCCCGAGGATGGCACCGAATGATCCGGGTTCTCGTCGTCGACGACCAGCCGATGATCCGCGCCGGCATCCACGCGATCCTCGAATCGCAGGCCGACCTGACCGTGGTCGGCGAGGCCGCGAACGGGCGGGCGGCCGTCGACCGGACCCGCAGCCTGCGCCCCGACGTCGTGCTGATGGACGTGCGCATGCCCGAGCTCGACGGGCTGGCCGCGACCCGCGAGATCCTGGCCGCGCCGGGACATTCGCCCAAGGTGCTGATGCTGACCACGTTCGACATCGACGACTACGTGTACGAGGCGTTGCGGGCCGGGGCGAGCGGCTTCCTGCTCAAGGACAGCGAGCCGGAGGAGCTGATGCGGGCCGTCCGGGTGGTGGCCGGCAGCGAGGCGCTGCTGTCCCCGCGGATCACCCGCCGCCTGATCGAGAACTTCGTCGAGGCCCAGCCGGTGGCCCCGTCCACGGCCCTGAACGCGCTGACCGACCGGGAACGCGAGGTGCTGCGGCACGTGGCGACGGGCATGTCCAACGCGGAGATCGCCAAGGAGCTGTTCATCGCCGAGCAGACCATCAAGACGCACGTGAGCCGGATCCTGCACAAGCTGAACCTGCGCGACCGTGTGCACGCGGTGGTCTTCGGCTACGAGAACGGGCTGGTCAGTCCGGGCCGCCGGTGATCGGCAGGGCCGTGCAGTGCACGTCGGCCCGGTCCACCACCATGTCCTCCGGCGAGGGATAGCGCCGGTGCAGCGCGGCCAGGGCATGCTCGTACGCCAGCGGGCTGTACGGCGTGTCCCGCATGCGCGTCACCGAGGACCGTACGGCCGCGGCGAACTCCTCCGGCCAGCGGACCCGGTGCAGCGCCTTGACGATGTTCGTGTCCCGGTCGACCAGCACGATCTGCACGGTCGCGTCGTCGTCGACGCTGGGCAGGCCCTCGTCCGGCTCGAACAGATGCGGCGTGTAGGTCGCCTCCGACCACGACAGCACCGGCCCGAGCCGATAGAGCAGAACCCCGGCGTGCTCGCTGTCGACCCAGGCGAACTGCGTCGGCTCGGCCGCCACGGCCTGAACCTCGAGCTCGTGCGGATGGCTCAGGAACAGCATCAGCTGCACCGGCTCACCGGCGAACATCGTCAGCGCGGCCCCCTCGGGCCACGCCACGTCCGGATCGAGCTGGCTACCCACCTCGACGATCAAATGCACGTGGTCAGACTAACGGCGAAACGGGCATTCGGGGCGAGGTTGGCTCGGGCATCGATCTTTAAGTTTTCCTCAGAAATGGTGCGTTGCCGGACGAGGGGGCGCAGAGTCTCCTGGGCGCTCCCACCGGCGCGCTGTTCACCGATCGATGAGGACCACCCCCTTGCGTACGCGCCACCGCCGGCCCACCCGCACCCGCACCCGCACTCTCGTCCTGGCCACCGTTGCCCTCGGTGTGCTCGGGGCGGGCGCGGCCGGGATCGCCTCGGCCCAGACCACCAAGAGCAGCGGCAATCGTCACCAAGCGGCCCCCACCCGTACGGTGGCCGCTGCTCCCATGCTGGGCCAGGCGACCCGGCTGACCGACGCCCGCCGTCCCCGTCCGCGCCCCACGCGGCCGACGACGCCGCCGCCGGTCACGACCGCGCCCACCACCGCCCCCACGGCCACTCCGACGACCGTCGCCCCCACGACGACGCCGCCGCCGGTGACCACCGCGCCCACCACGCCGCCGGCCACCACGGCGCCGGCGACGACCCCGCCGGTCACGACCCCGCCCGCCGGAGATTCCGTGATCGACCAGGCGCTGGCCCACATCAACGCCGCCCGCACCGCCGCCGGCCTGACCCCGTACGTGCTGGATGCCAACCTGACCCGGGCGGCCGAGGCGCACACCGCGCTCATGGTGGGCGGCTGCGGCCTCTCGCACCAGTGCCCGGGCGAGGCCGGGCTGGGCGAGCGTTTCACCGCGGCCGGCGTCAAGTGGAACTCGGCCGGCGAGAACATCGGCCAGGGCAACGCCTCCACCAGCGCGGCGTCGATTCTGGCGGCCGCCAACGGCCTGACCGACCTGATGCTGGCCGAGGTGCCGCCGAACGACGGCCACCGCAAGAACCTGCTCAACCCCGGCTTCAAGCGCATCGGCCTGGCCGTCACCCGCGGCGCCGACGGCCGGGTGTGGCTGACCCAGGACTTCGCGAACTGAGCAACGCCGGAGCGGGCCCGGGGCGGCTGCCCCGGGCCCGCTTTCAGCAGAAGCGCGGCAGGTGCTTGATCAGTTGGGCGCGCCAGGACGGCCAGTCGTGCGGGGTGTCGGTTCCCCACATGTCGAGCTCGTGCTTGATGCCCTTCTCGCGCAGCAGATGGGCCATCCGCGGCGTCGACGCGAGCGCGCCCGTGGTGTCCTCCCACCGGCCCTGACCGCAGACCAGCAGGATCGACAGCCGCTCGCGAAGCCAGTCGAGGTGGTCGCCGTGCAGGTGGGCCACGTAGTCGGCCGGGTTGTGGAAATAGACCGCGTCGCCGCGCTCGCCCCACGCGTTCCACGTGCCCGGGTCGTAGTTGCCGGAAAAACACAGCGCCAGCGGGAACAGGTCGGCGTGGCGGAACGCGAGGTTGAGGGCGTGGTAGGCGCCGAGTGAGCAACCGGCCACGGCGATCTCCGCGTCATGCCCGCTGTCCTGGCGGATGTGCGGCACCACCTGGTCGAGGATCCACGACTCGTACGCGCCGTGGTTGACCGCCCGTTCCTCGATCGGCAGGTGGTGGGCCGACCAGGTGTTCTCGTCGAACGAGTCGACGCAGTACAGCTTGACCCGGCCGGCCTCGATTAGGCTGTCGATCTCGCCGACCATCCCGTTGTCGCCCCACTCCCAGGCGTCGCCCTTCTCGGTCGGGAAGACCAGCAGCGGGCGGCCCCAGTGCCCGTAGACGGCGACTGTCCCGTGCTCCAGATGAACCGAGTAGTGGCGCATGAAAAACCAGTCTGCCGTCATACGCGCCCGCACACCACCGCGGGGCCTTACGGGACTGCCTGGCCGCGGCGCCGCCCTCGGCTTCGACCGTCTAGCCGCGGGGCCGCCCTTGGCTTCGACCGTCTGGCCGCGGCGTTAATGCGGCCACAGCTCCGGATCGGCCCATGCCCCGGTGATCGCGAGGTCGGCGTTCTGCCCGCGCAGGCGCGCGAACCGCAAGGCCAGACGCTGCAGCCGTACGGTCATCGGAATCTGATCTAGCAGCGGCGACCCGGTTTCCACGGTCGACCGCCATGTCGCCACCGGCAGGCGCTCGAGCCGCGCCGCGTGACGCAGCCCGTTGGTCAGCTCGTCCGGCTGCAGCACCAGCAGAGTGTCGGCCGGCGTGTACGGCACGGCCGCCCCGTGCAGCAGCCGGTCCGGGTCGAAGCCCTCGCACAGCATCCGCGCGCCCTCGCGGATCTTCAGGGCGCCCTCCCGGGCCGTGACCGCCCACGGCCCCGGACCGACGATCCCCATCGCGCGCGCCGGCATCGGCACGTCGTCGTCCCCGCCCGGGATCGCCGAGGCGGCCACCCGTACGGCCTCCGGACCGCCACCCGGCGCCCCGAGATGATGGGCGAGCTGGGCCAGCACCACGAGCGCGGCCGTGTAGCTCACCGTGTAGGTCTCGGACGTCTCGGCCACCGGAGTCCGCACCGCCTCGGGCCAGTCCACCTCGGGCCCGGTCACCGACACCACGGGCACGCCTGCCTCCAGCAACAGCGACCGGCTGCGCCGCGCGTGCTCCGTCCGTCCGGTGTGGGTGATCACGATCGCCGCGTCGCCCGCGCGCAGCAGTTCCGGTTCGAGCGCGTTGGCCGCGATCCACCGGGCGTCCACGCCACCGCGCCCGAACTCGGCCGCCCCCAGCTCGGCAGCGTGCAGGCTGGTCCCCGTGCCGACCAGCCACAGCCGCCGCGCACCCCCCAGCGCGGCCGCGGCCGCCTCGGTCGGCGCCGGATCGGCAAGGCTCGCGAGAACCTCCGGCTGAGCCGCGATCATGCGTTCGAGCTGCGAGGTCATGTCCGCTCCCCGTGGTAGGCCAGTAGCACCGTCAGCATGTGGGTGAACTGCTCGCGCTGCGCCGCCGTCAGCGGGGCCAGCACCTCGTCCTGAACGCCGGCGAGGATCCGGTCGAGCCGGGCCAGCTGACGCCGGCCCGCCGGCGTGAGCGCCACCAGGTTGCGGCGGCGGTCGGCCGGATCGGGCTCCCGCGACACCTGACCCCGGCCGGCGAGCTCGTTGATCACGGAGACCACGTCGCTGCGGTAGATACGCGTGCGATCGCTGAGCTGCGCCTGGCTGGCCGGGCCGAACTCGTCCAGCGTGGCCAGCACGGCGTAGTGCCACTTGCGCGCGTCGGCCCGGGCCAGCTCCTCATGCACCCGCTTGTCCGAGTGCATGGCCGCCAGCGACAGCAAACGAGTCGGCAGGCTGCGCAAACGCCCGGCGCCGGTGTTCTCCACGGGCGGCAGCCTATCACTTGCGTTAGTGGGACTAACTATCTAGCGTTAGTGCGACTAATGATGGGAGTGGTGGACATGACCTCGATTCCGTTCGGGCCGCAGCTGATCGGCCGCACCGAGAAGGCCCTGAACGCCCTGCTCGACCGGGCCCTCACCGGGACTGGACTCACCGAGCCGCAGTGGGTTTCGCTTACGTTGACTGTGGCCTCTGAGGGTGGGCTCGGGCCGTCCGAACTGGCCGGGCGCATCGCCGGGGCCCTGCGCGTCAGCGTCGCGGTCGCGCGTGGGCATCTGGTCGCCCTGGCCGGGGACGGCCTGGTCTTCACCACCGCTGACCTCACGGTGGCGCCGACCGATCGTGGCCTCGAGGTGTGGCAGGCGGTGCGGGCCGACATTGCTCGAATTACCGAGGCCCTGTGGGGTGACCTCCCCGACCCGGACCGCGACGTGGTCGCCCGGGTCCTCAACACCGTCCTGAACCGGGCGGATGTCGCCTTGAACGCCGCGTGACTCGTCCCTGTGTCGCTGCCTCGTTTCCGGCGGCGTGTTCAGGGGGCGGTCGTGGGTGTCTGAGCTCGGCCGCCGTTGTGACTACAGCCGGCGCTGGGCCTGCTGTCGGTCGATGCCGTCTCTCGCATCGCTGTCCGGGCTCCGGCGGTACCTTCCGGCGCAGGGCGCAGGGCGCAGGGCGCAGGGCGCAGGCGCCGGGGGCGGCGGGGGCAGCGGGGGCAGGGCGCTGCGCTTCGCGCAGCACGGTGACGGGATCTGTCTCCGTGCCGCCGACACCGTCTCCAGCAGGCGTTCCGGCGCAGAGGCAGAGTCCGAAGTTTGCGCCGATTCTGGCACCGATCCCGCCGCGCCCGCTCGCACGCTGTGGACAACTCCGCGATGTGGATAACCCCGATCCCGGCTTGACGGCGGCGTAACGTCAGCCCCAAATCCCAGGGTGGGTGGGGGAGGCGGTGGCTGCTCCCGGGCGTGTCCGATCCGTCGGCGTGTCGGGGGAGTGGTGGGCGGGTATTGATGGTCGTGGCTGGTGGTGGTGGCCCGTTACGATGCGCCGATGACGACGGTGGCCACGCGCGGCAACGCCCCGACCTCGAACCGGCCGGGGGTTCTGACCCTGGTCGGCGTGCAGTACGGCTTTGCTGTTCTCTACGGCGCCTGCCTGTGCTTCGCTCTTGCGCGCGCCGCCGAGTTGGCCGGGCACTGGCACGTTCCGGCCCAGGGTGACGGGGTCACGGCCGGGGCCGACTGGTCGTGGGCTCTGCCGGTCGGGATGCTTCTGCAGATGGCGCCGGTGGTCGCCGGTCTTGGTCTGTTCGTGTCGATGATGGCGTTCCTGCTTGGTTACACCGAGGGCCGCCGTCAGGCATATGGCCTGATCGGCGGCACTGTGGCGACGCTGCTGGTGCTGATCGTCTCGCTGACGCCGACCGCTCAGTCGGTCAGTGGCTGGCTGCTCGACTGACCGAGGCGTGGCCAGTCGCCGGGGATCAAGCCCTCCGCGCGGACAGAGCCAGCACGCGTGGAGCGGCCGCGTGGCGTGGCTGGCAGCGTGGGGCGGCCGCCTGGGGGACGCGGCCGTGGGACGGCCGAGTGGCGGGGCTGGCGTCGGACGGCCGAGTGGCGGGGCTGGCGTCGGACGGCCGAGTGGCGGGGCCGGCGTGGGACCGCCGAGTGCGCGGCGGTTGCGGCGCCACGCGACGACCAGCGCCGCGATCAGCACGACCCGCCGGTGCAGCACGGCCCGCAGCAGCGAGCCGTGGCGGCCGTGGGACCGCCGAGTGCCGTGGCGGCCGGTGGGCGGCCGAGTGGCGGGGGCGGCCGTGGGACGGCCACGTGGAGCAGCCCCGTGGGCACGTCGTGGCCAGCCGCGTGCGCAAACGAGTCCCGGATTGCGGCGGCGCTCGACCGGATAGGTGATCAGACGCGCAGGCGCGCACGTCGGACAACGGCGCCACCACATCCGCGTCCGACGGCTGACAAGTCGGCACCCGGCAGCGGACTGAGCCTCTGTTATCGCTAACAAAGCACGGAGATAGTACGAGCGCACCCCCACGCGCACAAGACACCTAAGCCAGATTTGGGAGCGCTCCCAAGATCTGGACGTATTGATTGACGTCGTTCTAAGGCCGTGGCTAACCTGCGCCGGACGTGTTTCGTGCGTGTTTCCCCCGATGCGGATTGAGGGACCCCCCATGGCTCATCTCCTCAGGCGACGCCGCCTTCATGCGGTTTTTGCCGGCCTCATAGCCCTGCTGACGCTGGCCGGCCTCTGGACCGCTACCGCGGCCGGCGCCGCGGCGGCGGGGTGCAAGGTCGTCTATACCGTGGGCGGGCAGTGGGGCGGCGGCTTCACGGCGAACGTGGCCATCACGAACCTCGGCGACGCGATCAACGGCTGGCGCCTGGCCTGGACGTTTCCCGCGGCGGGGCAGAGCGTCACCCAGGCCTGGAACGCGACTGTCACGGCGAACGGCGCCGACGTCACCGCGTCCAATGCAAGCTACAACGGCTCGCTGGCCACCAATGCGACGGTGAGCTTCGGCTTCAACGGCGCCTGGAACGGCAGCAACCCGGTCCCGCCGAGCTTTGCCCTCAACGGCGTGACCTGCACCGGAACGCCGACAACGAGCGGGCCGCCCACGACCACGACACCGAACCCGCCGGCGGGGAACGCGGCCGAGACGGTCGCCGCGATGCAGCCGGGCTGGAACCTCGGCAACTCGCTCGACGCGACCGGCGCCGACGAGACCAGCTGGGGCAACCCGCGCGTCACCGAGGCGCTGCTGGAGGGGGTCAAGGCGCAGGGCTTCAAGAGCATCCGCATCCCGGTCACGTGGGGCCAGCACCAGGGCGGCGCCCCGGACTACGCGATCGAGGCCGCCTATCTGGCCAGAGTCAAGGAGGTCGTCGACTGGGCGCTGGCCGACGGGTTCTACGTGATGATCAACGTGCACCACGACTCGTGGCAGTGGCTCAACTCGATGCCTGGAGCCAAGTCCCGGTACGACGCCACCTGGACGCAGATCGCCGCGGCGTTCCGTGACCACTCCAGCAAGCTCGTCTTCGAAAGTGTCAACGAGCCGCAGTTCAGCGACGAGGGGCAGAGCGAGACCTACCTGGACCAGCTCAACACCTCGTTCCACGGCATCGTGCGCGGCAGCGGCGGCGGCAACGCGAACCGGCTGCTCGTCCTGCCGACCCTGCACACCTCGGCCGACCAGACCCACCTGGACGCGCTGTCCGGCACGATCGCGAAGCTGAACGACAAGAACATCGCGGTGACCGTGCACTACTACGGATACTGGCCGTTCAGCGTCAACATCGCGGGCACCACCACGTTCGACACCACCACGCAGGCCGACCTCGTGGGCTATCTCGACCGTGCGGCGGCCGCGTTCACGGCCAGGGGCATCCCGGTCATCCTGGGCGAGTTCGGCCTGCTCGGCTTCGACCGTTCGCTGGACGCCGTCGAACAGGGCGAGAAGCTCAAGTTCTTCGAGTACCTCGGCTACTACGCCCGCCAGAAGAACATCACCACGATGCTCTGGGACAACGGCCAGCACTTCGACCGGAACACGCTGACCTGGAAGGACCCCGAGCTGTACGCCCAGACCAGGTCGAGCTGGACGACACGTTCGGGCACGGCGTCGACCGATCAGGTCTTCCTGGCCAAGTCGTCGGCGCTCACCGACCGGACCATCGCGCTCAACCCCAACGGCACGACGTTCACCGCGCTCAAGTTCAACAACGCCGATCTCGTACGGGGAACCGACTACACGCTGACCGGCAACGAGCTCACCTTGAAGGCGGCCCTGCTGACCAGGCTGGCCGGCGCGCGTGACTACGGCGTCAACGCCAAGCTCTCGGCCACGTTCAGCGCCGGCGTCCCGTGGCGGATCAACCTCATCTCGTACGACACCCCGTCCGCGGCCGCCGCGACCGGAACGACGTCGGCGTTCGCCATCCCGGTCACGTTCCGCGGTGACCGGCTGGCCACGATGGAGGCCAAGTACGCCGACGGCACCATCGCCGGGCCGCAGAACTGGACGTCGTTCAAGGAGTTCGCGTACACGTTCCGGCCCGACTACCCGGCCGGCACGGTCGCCCTGACCCCGGAGTTCTTCGCCGAGGTCAACGACGGCGCGAAGGTGACGCTCACCCTGCACTTCTGGAGCGGCGCCAAGCTGACGTACTACGTGACCAGGTCGGGAAGCTCGGTCACTGGTGCGACCTCGTAAGAGGCTCCTGAGCCGGCCTCCGGGGCCGGCTGCGGGACACGGCCACGCCGGCGAGGCACAGCGCCCCGCCGGCCAGAGCCAGCAGGCCCGGCACCTCGTCGAGGATCAGCCACGACAACAGGATCACGACGACCGGGACCGCGTACGTGGTCGAGCCCATCTTGCCCGCGGTCGTGCGGGCCAGAGCGTACGCCCAGGTCGTGAAGGCCACCGCCGTCGGGAAGACACCCAGGTAGACCACGTTGAGCGTGGCCGAGACGGGAGCGTCGGCGAGGTCGTGCACGAGCTGACCGGCGAACGGGAGGCACGCGACCGCCCCGATCAGGCAGCCGAACGTGGTGGCCTGCAGGGCGGACGCGTGCCGCAGGGCCGGCTTCTGGGCGACCACCCCGGAGGCGTACGTGACCGCGGCGACCAGGCAGAGCAACACCCCGAGCACGGACGCGCGGCCGCCGCCGGACATCGAGACGCCGACCACGACCGTCCCGGCGAACGACACCGCGATGCCGGCCAGCAGCCGCGGCGGAAATCCCTCGTCGAGCAGCCAGCCGGCGAGCAGCGCCATCAGCGCCGGGCCGACGTTCACCACCATCGCGGCGGTGCCCGCGTCGACCAGCTCCTCACCCCAGTTCAGCGCCACCATGTACAGCCCGAACCACAGCACGCCGGAGACGACGATGCCGGGCCACGCGGCCCGCGGCGGAAGACCCTGACGGCGTACGGCCAAAAACAGCAACAGCACCACTGAGCCGGACAGAAGCCGGCCGAGCGCGAGCGAGCCGGGCGAGAAATGCGGGGCCGCGGCCCGGATCCCGACGAACGCGGAAGCCCAGAGCACGACCGTGACGGAGGCGGCGGCGACGGCCGCGCCCGGCACACGGGGAGAAGTCATAGCGCCATCCCACCCCGGCGATCGTTCGGTCGCCAGCGAAAAAACTCCCGGAGGTAAGCGATGAAACGTCGAATAGCTTGGTCGGTCGCCTGTTTGATGGCGGCGTTCGCTGTTATGGCGGTCCTGCGCCCCGCGTACGCCGCGGTCGGCTGCCGCGTCACCTATGCGGTGACCAATCAGTGGTCCGGGGGCTTCGGCGCCTCGGTCACTGTCGCGAACCTGGGCGACGCCCTCAACGGGTGGACGCTGACGTTCGCGTTCCCGGATCAGGGTCAGAAGGTCCTGCAGGGCTGGAACGGCACCTGGGCGCAGAGCGGCGCCGCCGTCAGCGTGACCAGCGCGAGCTGGAACGGTGGAGTCGCCGCCGGGGGATCCCTCAGCCTCGGATTCAACGGCTCGTTCACCTCGGCCAACCCGCTGCCGGCCGCGTTCTCGCTCAACGGGACGGCCTGCACGGGCGCCGCGCCGACGACCCCTGCGACTACGCCACCGTCGACTGCCCCGCCCACGACGCCGCCCACGACACCGCCGGCTGGTAACGCCTGGAATCCGCCGTCCCAGCTCGTGGCCCCGCTGGCCGCCGTCTGGACGCATCAGGAGCAGACCTACAGCAATGGCAACCTGTACGGGTTCAAGAACTACGGCTGGGATCAGCTCTTCGCCGCGGGCGGGGCGATCAACTACTGCGTCCGCTGGGATTCCGCCGCCCACGTGACCGTCGCCCAGCGGGATTCGATCCACGCTGCCCTGCAGCGGCAGTACCAGAAGTGGATGGACCAGATGCTCGACAACGGGCAGGGCTGGAACAACTGGCCGTACCAGCAGGTGCCGGTCAAGGTCGTCGGCTGGGCCGTCCGCGACCGCGCGCAGCTCGAGTGGACTGACACCTCGGTCGACATCACCGTCGGCAACCTCAACGAGAACGCCCCACAGTGCGCCCCCGCCTGCGCCCGCTTCTTCCACCAGGACGGCAACTACGGCGGCTGCCCCGGCGGCGCGTCCCGCCACTACGACCACTCGCTGTGGCTGACCGCGGGCTTCAGCGGCGGCGCGGGCGGCGACTGGGGTCAGCGGGTCGGCTCGGAGTACTTCCTGAGCAACGTCGGCGCCTCGAACATGCACATCTTCCTGCACGAGCTGGGCCACACGTACGGCCTGGACGACTTCTACGACTGGGACCCGACACCCGGGCAGGGCTTCATCATGAAGGCCGGATCGGCCACCCAGATCACCGAGTTCGACAAGTGGATGTTCCGTGACTGGTGGCGCCACCTCAAGAGCCGCTACGGCCGCTAGGTTCAGGCGTCGGCGAAGGTGCGCCGGTCGCGACGGCGACCGGCCGCCTTGGCCGCGTACATCGCGGTGTCGGCCTCGTGCAGCAGCACGTCCAGCGACCGGTCGCCGCCGGCCGTGGCTACGCCGATGCTGGCGCCCACGGTCACCTCCACACCGCGGATGACCATGGGCTCGGTGAGCGCGGCTCGGATCCGGGTGGCCGCGTCGTCGCCATCGGGACCGGCCAGCACCAGGGCGAACTCGTCGCCGCCGATCCGGGACACCAGGTCCTCCGGGCGGACGGCCGACATCAGGCGGCGGGCCACGGTCACCAGCACCTCGTCGCCGGCCGCGTGGCCGAGACGGTCGTTGACGGGCTTGAAGCCGTCGAGGTCGATCAGCAGCACCGTGCTCGGCGAACGGACCAGGTCGGCGCCGAGCGTGTGGAAGGCGGCCCGGTTGCGCAGACCGGTCAGCGGGTCGTGGTGGGCCTGGTGGGACAGTTCGACGGCGAGCCGGCCGACGATCGCCACGGTCACGAACTGGCGTACGAGCACGAGCGTGAAGGTGGCGAGCAGCACCCACACCAGGACCGGCCCGAGCGAACCGTGGCGCAGCTGCTCGGCCGCGCCGGCGGCGACGGCGAGCAGGAAGGGAACGTACGGGAGGAAGGCCCATCCGCCGGTGAAGTGCCGCGCGGCGCCGGACGGCTCGGTGCGGGGCGTCTCCAGGCGGCTGGCGATCAGGGCGAGACCGGCCGCGAGCAGATAGCCGGCCCCGGCGCCGTGCGCGTGCCACGGGTGGCCGGCGACGTCGTTGTGCAGGCCGATCATGGCCACCGCGGCCAGGAACACCGAGGCCGCGCCGAGCGTGCGCGGGGCGTATCCCGTACGGCCGGGAAGGTTCTGCGACATGGTGACCAGCGCCACCGAGGCCGCGAGCACCTCGAAGGCCGTGAGGGTGGCGGCGAAGACCGAGGCGAAGCCGTCGTTGGCCGGGTCGAGCACGAGCAGCCAGGCCAGCGCGAACACGGCGCCGGAGACTGCGGCGATGTCGAGCAGCGAGCGGAAGCGGTGCGCGCCCGGTGTCCGCGGGGCGTGCAGATAGACGCCGAGTGGCAGCAGGAAGGCTGCGACCAGGGCGACCAGGTTGCCGGCGGCGTAGACGGCCGGGCCGCCGGCGATCTCGTCGGCCAGGAACAGCAGGTTCGCGAGGGCCCAGCTGAAGCCGGCGAGCGCGCCCACCCGCACCGACCAGCGGGCCCGGCCGGTCTCGTGGCGGATGCGGCGCCGATAGAAGTGCCCGGCCGCCCCGGCGATGATCGCCAGGATGGCGTCGGCCAGGCCCCGTCCGAAACTGATCGGCAGCCACAGGAGCAGCACCTGGAAGGCGACGGCGAGGATCGCCACCGCCGCCAGCTGTGCGCGCAGTGGCTTGGTCACAGCCGTAACTACGGCCGGTCGGGCTCACTACTGAGCGGTTCGTCGTAGCGCTCGTACACCGCCGCCCGGGCGCCTTCCGGGTCGAGGCGGTGCAGGATCGCGTCGGCGATGCCGGCCAGTTGCTCGATCTGCGCGGGGCTCAGAGCATCAATGACGTTTTCCCGTACGGTCGTCACGTGGCCCGGCGCGGCCTCCTGCACCTTCTTCCAGCCCTGTTCGGTGAGCCGCGCGTTGGTGGCGCGCTTGTCCTCGGGGCAGGGGAAACGCTCGAGCAGGCCGCGCGTCTCGAGCCGCTGCACGACGTGGGACAGCCGGGCCAGCGTCGCCGTCGTGTGCTCGGCCAGCGCCGTCATTCGCAGCGTGCGCCCGGGCGCCTCGGAGAGCATGGCCAGCACGAAGTAGTCGAAGTGCGTCAACTGCGCGTCCCGCCGGAGTTGGGAGTCCAGGGCGGCCGGCAGAAGTTCGAGCACGGCGGCCAGGCGCACCCAGGCCGCCTTCTGCTGGTTGTCGAGCCATCGGGTGTCCACGCTCACAAGTGTCTCATGGCGTTAGTTGTTGCTACAACCTCCGATCCATGCAATAGTTGTAGCAACAACCAAACAGGCTCTGGAGGAACCATGGCGAACATCAGCATCCTCGGCACCGGCAACATGGGTCAGGCCATCGGCGGTCTCGTCGCCAAGGGCGGCCACACCGTCCAGCAGCTCAACACCGCGAGCGCCGACCAGGCGGTCACCGGCGACATCGTCATCCTGGCCGTGCCGCACGCCGCGCTGGCCGACATCGTCGCCACCCGCGGCACCCAGCTCGCCGGCAAGGTCGTCGTCGACATCACCAACCCGGTCGACTTCTCCACCTTCGACGACCTGACCGTCCCGGCCGACGGATCCGCCGCGGCCGAGCTGGCCAAGGCCCTGCCGCAGTCCAAGGTCGTCAAGGCCTTCAACACCAACTTCGCCGGTACGCTGGCCACCGGCTCGGTCGGCGCCGAGACCACCGCCGTCCTGATCGCCGGGGACGACGCCGCCGCCAAGGCCGCCGTGAGCGAGGTCGTGACCGCCGCCGGTCTGCGCGCTGTCGACGCCGGTTCCCTCAAGCGGGCCCGCGAGCTAGAGTCGCTCGCCTTCCTGCAGATGACCCTGGCCGCCGGCGAGAAGCTGTCCTGGAACGGCGGGTTCGCGGCCGTAGCCTGACGCCCTCGGGCGCCGGCCGGAAGGCCGGCGCCCGGCGTGTCAGCCGGTGTGATGCGACTCCGGCAACCGGTAGACGGGCGTGGGCAGACCCTCGTACCGGGCCTTGAGCTGCAGGGCCAGATAGAGCGAGTAGTGCCGGGACTGGTGCAGGTTGCCCCCGTGGAACCACAGGTTCTCCTGCTGGGTCGGCTTCCACATGTTGCGCTGCTCGCCCTCCCACGGTCCGGGGTCCTTGGGCGTGTCCGAGCCCAGCCCCCACACCTTCCCGACGCGGGCCGCCGTGTCCGCGTCGACCAGGTCGGCCACCCAGCCGTTCATCGAGCCGTACCCGGTCGCATAGACGACCAGGTCGGCCGGCAGCGTGGTGCCGTCGGCCAGCACGACCGCGTCCTCGGTGAGGTGATCGACCTGGCCGTGCGCGAGCTTGACCCGCCCGTCGGCGACCAGGTCGGCCGCGCCCACGTCGATGTAGTAGCCGGAGCCGCGCCGCAGGTACTTCATGAACAGCCCGGAACCGTCGGCGCCCCAGTCGTGCCGGAAACCGGCCTTCTCCAGCCGCGCATAGAACTCGGCGTCCCGCTCGGCCATCCGCTCGTACAGGGGAATCTGGAATTCGTGCATGATCCGGTACGGGATCGACGCGAAGATCATGTCGGCCTTGTCGGTGGTGACCCCGTTGGCGACGGCCCGCTCGGAGTACAGGTCGCCCAGCCCGATGTCCATCAGCGAGGCCGACTTGACGATGTGCGTGGACGAGCGCTGCACCATGGTCACGTCGGCGCCGTGCTCCCACAGCGCGCCGCAAATGTCGAAGGCCGAGTTGTTCGAGCCGACCACGACCACTCGCTTGCCCCCGTACGCCTCGGGGCCCCGATGCCCGCTGGAATGCTGCTGCTCACCGCGGAAGACGTCCTGGCCTGGGAAGGAGGGCCAATTCGGCTTGCCTGACATTCCGGTCGCGAACACCACGTGGGCCGGCGTCAGCTCGACCGTGCCGCCCTCGCGCTCGACGATGACACTCCACCGGCCGCCGGAGAACTTCGCCGACCGTACGGTGGAGGAGGTCCAGTAGGGCACCTCCATGACCCGCGTGTACATCTCCAGCCAGTCGCCGATCTTGTCCTTGGGCGAGAAGACCGGCCAGTTCGGCGGGAACGGCAGATAGGGCAGGTGGTCGTACCAGACGGGGTCGTGCAGGCACAGGCTCTTGTACCGGCCCCTCCACTGGTCACCGGGCCGCGCGTTCTTGTCGATCACCAGCGCCGGTACGCCGAGCTGCCGCAGCCGGGCCCCGAGCGCGATCCCGCCCTGCCCGCCGCCGATCACCACCACGTACGGCTGCTCGGTGTGGCCCAGCGCGGCCGCCTCCTGCTCGCGCTTCTCCTTCCACGACTGCCGCCCCCGGGCCGGCGAATGCTCGACCCCCTGGGGCCGCCGCTCACCCTTGCGCTCCTCGAAGCCCTTGAGCTCGCGCAGCGTGGTCAGCAGCGTCCACGCGCCCTCGCCGGTGAGCCGCAGATGCCCGGCGCCGCGCCCGGTCGCGGTCTCGAACCGGATCCAGGCGTCGATCACGCCGTCGGCCTCGGTGGGTTCCTCGGTCAGCTCGAAGCCGGACGGATCGGTGCCGTCCAGCGTGTTCGCCAGCAGGTCGGACACGCCGTCGCGACCCTCGACCGTGGTGATGTTCCAGGTGAAGGCGACCAGGTCACGCCAGAAACAGCCGGGGGCGAACAGCGCGGCCGCGGCCGGCGCGTCCCGGGCCCGCAGCGCGGCCTCGAAGGACGCGAGCCAGTCGTCCACGCGCTGCCGTACGGAGAGCTCGGTTGTCTGCGTCATGGACACCACGAGACAGGCCCGACTCCGGTCCGCAACAGGGTTGCAACACATTGCACAGCCGGGCCATGCTCAGTCGTGGGCGATTTCCGCGCGGTGCGGCCGGGCACCGACCTGACGCGGCACGCCCGTGAGCTGCGCCGGGTGCACGACGCCGTGCTGGCCGGCGACCGTCCGCCGCATCGCCCGCGCGCGCTGGTCGAACGCTCGTGGTCCCGCGTGCTCGGGCTCGGTCTCGACCCCGGGCGGGCCAACGCGCGCGACCCGGCGCCGTTCGACGAGGTCGAGCGTCTGCGCCGCGAGTCGCCCCTGAGCCTGGTCGTCGACGACCTGCTGCGCCTGGCCGACGGCTTCCTGCTCGTGGTCACCGACGCGGGCGGCGTGATCCTGTGGCGGGCCGGGCCGTCCGCGCTGCTGCGCCGGGCCGACGGCCTCGGGTTCGGCGAGGGCGCGAACTGGACGGAGGCGGCCGTCGGCACCAACGCCATCGGGACGGCCCTGGTCGAGGCCGCGCCCGTGCAGCTCTTCTCGGCCGAGCACTTCGAGCAGGCCCAGCACGCCTGGTACTGCACGGCCCATCCGGTGCACGATCCGCGTACGGGCGATCTGCTGGGCATCGTCGACGTCAGCGGGCCCGCGCTCACCCTGCACCCGGCGATCGAGGCGCTGGTCGAGACGGGCGTACGGCTGGCCGAGGCGCAGCTGTGGCGCCATCACGCCGACCGGCTCGACCGCCTGCGCCGCTCGGCCGCGCACGTGGTCGCCACCGCGCACGGCCCACTGCTGATCGTGGACGAGCAGGGCTGGGTGGCCGTGGCGAGCGGCGTGGCCGCCCGCGACCGGATCGGCACGCCCCGCGAGGGTGCGGCCCTGGGCGTACCGGGAATGGGCCTTTGTCTTCCCGAACGCCTGCCCGAGGGCTGGCTGGTGCGCCCGGCCGGTCCGCAGGCCACCATCCACGCGACGCTCGACCTGCGGGCGGCGCCGGTCCTGGAGGTGCGCGGCGAGTCCGAGCCGTGGCGCACCCCGCTGACCCGCCGCCACGCCGAAATCCTCGGACTGCTCGACGCCTGCGGCCCGGCGGGCCTGACCGCGGCGCAGATGAGCCGTTTCCTGTACGGGGACGCCGACCACGTGGTCACCGTCCGGGCCGAGGTGTCCCGCCTGCGCCGCGCGATCGGCGCCCTGGTCGCCACCAACCCGTACCGCCTGGCCGCCGGCGTCTCGCTGACGATGCTGCGTTAGGAGGCCGTCATCGCCGGGGGACGAATGGACGCGCCGGTGGTCCCTTAACGCACCCGCGGGGCGCAGCAGCCGTCCTGGCAGCCACCGGCCGTGCTGGGGGCGACGGTGGCGAGCGGTGGGGTGCAGCAGGTGTCGCCGCGCCAGGCTTCCCGGCCCTCTTTGACGGCGACGGCGGCGATGACAAGCGCGGCGACAGGGTCGGCCCAGCTCCAGCCGAACAGGCTGTTGAGGGCGAGCCCGACGAGCAGGACCGCGGACAGGTAGGTGCACAGCAGGGTCTGCTTGGAGTCGGCGACAGCGGTGCGGGAGCCGAGTTCACGCCCGGCGCGGCGCTGGGCGTAGGACAGCCCGGGCATGACGGCCAGCGAGACCGCGGCCAGCACGAGCCCGGTGGTGGAGTGTGCGGCCTCCGCCCCGCCGATGAGCGCTCGAACGGACTCGACGCTGACGTAGGCGGCCAGGGCGAAGAACGAGAAGGCGATGATCCGCAGCGCGGTCCGCTCCCGTTCCGCGGGGTCGCGACCGGCGAACTGCCACGCCACGGCGGCGGCGGAGGACACCTCGATGACCGAGTCGAGGCCGAAACCGATCAGGGCGGTGGAGCCCGCGAGGGTGCCGGCCGTGAGCGCGATGATGGCTTCGACGACGTTGTAGGCGATGGTCGCGGCGACCAGCAACCGCACCCGGCGCGTCAGCGTGCGGCGCCGGTCCGGTGCCGCCCCGGCCGGGGTCAGCGACAGGCTCATCAGCAGCAGTCCTTCCCGGCGGCGTCGGGGCAGGCGGCCGGGTCCACCGCGAGGACGAGCCCGAGCAGGTCGGTGAGCGCGTGCCGGATGCGGGTGTCGGCGAGCTCGTATCGGGTGCGGCGGCCCTCCGGAACCGCGGCGACCAGGCCGCAGCCGCGCAGACAGGCAAGGTGGTTGGACAGGTTCTGCCGGCTGACACCCAAGAGGTCGGCGAGCTCGGCGGGATATCCGGGCGCCTCGCGCAGGGCCAGAAGCAGCCGGGCCCGGGTCGGATCGGACAGGGCATGACCGAACCGGGCGAGCACCTGCCCATGCGTCACCGTCTCCATGGCCCGACAATACAGTGAACGCTGTATTCAGCGAAACCTGTATCGAAGCGTCAGGGGGCGAGCGCCTTGATTTCGACGGGGATGCCGTTGAGGACGCTGTTGCCGGACAGGGGGTCGACGGTGGTCTCGTCGGTGAGGATGTTCGAGTTGACTCCGGGGTGGTCGGCCGCGACGGCCATGCGGGTGCCGGGCACGCCGTGGCCCCAGCCGTGCGGCAGGCTGACCACGCCGGGCATGACGGTGTCGGTCACCTCGACCCGCGCGGCCAGGCCGCCCGCCCTCGAGGTGACCTGGGCGTCTTCGCCGTCGCGCAGGTCGAGGCGGCTCGCGTCGGCCGGGTGAATCTGCAGCGTGCAGCGGTCGCGGCCCTTGACCAGGGCCGGCACGTTGTGCATCCAGCTGTTGTTCGACCGCAGGTGGCGCCGGCCGATCAGCACGAGCCCGTCGCGCGGCCGGTCGAGCGCCCCGCGCAGCCGGGACACCTCGTCGGCGAGCCCGTCGAAGTCGAGTTCGATCCGGCCGCTCGGCGTGCGCAGCACCTCGGGGATCCGCGGCTGCAGCGGCCCCAGGTCGACGCCGTGCGGGTTCTCCAGCAGCAGATCCAGAGACATTCCCTCGTACGCCCCGGAGCGCAGCGCCACGTCCAGCAGGCGCTCGGAGGGCGACGAGCCGGACGCCTCGGCCAGGCCCGCGCGGGTGAGCGCCTGACCCAGCATCGCGTCGTGCACGTCGGCCACCGTTCCGGGACGGCCGGACGCGATCAGCGTGAGCCGGGCCAGGATGTCGCACTCGTCGAGCGAGCCGGGCAACGCGGGCACGACCGGCGGGCTGTACGCGGCGAAGTTGCGAACGGCCAGGGCCAGGAAGGAGAAGTCGTAATGCCCCTTGCGCAGCGCGTCCGGTGGCGGCAGCACGACGTCGGCGTGCCGCGTCGTCTCGTTCAGGTACGGGTCCACGCTGACCATGAACGACAGGCCGGCCAGCGCCCGGTCGAGCCGCCCGCTGTTCGGGGTGGACAGCACCGGGTTGCCGGCCACGGTGATGAACGCGCGCACCTGCTCGTCGCCGGGTGTCTCGATCTCGTCGGCCAGCGTCGCCACCGGCAGTTCACCCTTGACCTCGGGCAGCCCGCGCACCCGGCTGTGCCACCGGCCGGTGCGGAAGCCGTGGCCCGTGCCGCGGCCCTTCGACGTGTGCGGCGCCAGCGGGAACATCACGCCGCCGGGCCGGTCGAGGTTGCCGGTCAGCACGTTCACCACGTCGACCAGCCACGACGTGAGCGTGCCGAATTCCACCGTGCACGTCCCGATCCGGCCGTAGACGGCGGCGCGCGGCGCGGCGGCCAGCTCGTGGGCCAGCGTGCGGATCCGGCCGGCGGGCACCCCGCAGACGTCGCCGACCAGCTCCGGCGGGAAGCCCGAGGCCAGCTCGGCCACGGCCGGGACGCCGTTGACGTGCTCCGACAGACGGCCCAGCGCGACGAGCCCGTCGGCGAAGAGAGTGTGGACGATGCCGAACAGCAGGTACGCGTCGGTGCCGGGCCGGATGAACAGGTGCTCGTCGGCGTGCGAGGCCGTACGGGTGCGGCGCGGGTCGACCACGACGAACCGGCCGCCGCGCCCCTGGATGGCCTTGAGCCGCCCCGGGAAGTCGGCCGCCGTGGCCAGGCTGCCGTTCGACTCCCACGGGTTGGCGCCGAGCAGAAGCAGCAGGTCGGTCCGGTCCAGGTCCGGTACGGGGATGCTCAGCGGACTGCCGAACAGGTGCCCGCAGGACACGTGCTTGGGCATCTGGTCGACCGTGCTCGCCGAGAACACGTTGCGCGTGCCCACAGCCTTGATCAGCGGAGTCAGATAGAGGCCACCGGCCATGGTGTGCACGTTCGGGTTGCCGAGATACATGGCCACGGCGTGCGGCCCGTACGTGTCGAGGATTGGTCGCAGCCCGGCCGCGACCTCGTCGAACGCCTCGTCCCACCCGACCTCGACGTGTTCGCCGTCCCGCTTGACCAGGGGCCGTCGCAGCCGGTCGGGGTCGTCGTTGAGCTGCCCGAACGTGGCGCCCTTGGGGCAGACGAACCCGTGGCTGAACACGTGCTCCCGGTCGCCCCGGGCGGTCACCACCCGGTCGTCGCGCACCGTCAGCTCGAGACCGCAGGCGGCCTCGCAGAGCGGGCAAGTCCGGTATGCCGTACGCGAGTCGGCCACGATGCCACCCACCTCCCGGGAAGGTTACTGGTGGGTATCGTGCCACGGAACGGCCTATTTGGGCAGACGCAGACCCTGCATCCCGCCGTCCACGGCCAGCGCGACCCCGGTGGTGGCCGAGGCGTCGGGCCCGGCCAGATAGGCGATCGCGTGCGCGATCTCCCCGGCCGTGACCAGGCGGCCCGACGGTTGCCGGGCCTCCAGCGCGGCCCGCTCGCCGTCCGGGTCGCCGGCCGCGGCCAGCAGCCGCTGCACCCACGGGGTGTCCGCCGTTCCCGGATTGACGCAGTTGACGCGGACACCCTCGCGCAGGTGGTCGGCCGCCATGGCCAGGGTCAGCGACAGCACCGCGCCCTTGGTGGCGCTGTAGAGGGCCCGGCGGGGCAGGCCCGCGGTGGCGACGATCGAGCACGTGTTGACGATCGAGGCGTGCGCCGACTCGCGCAGGTGGGGGAGCGCGGCCCGGCTGACCCGCACCATGCCCTGCACGTTGACGTCGAAGACGCGCGCCCATTCGGCGTCGTCGTTCTCCTCGACCGTGCCCTGGGCGCCGATGCCCGCGTTGTTGACCACGATGTCGAGCCCGCCGAACGCGGACGCGGCCTCGGCCACCGCCGCCCGCACGGAGGCGTCGTCGGTGACGTCGCAGCGCAAGCCGAGCAGCGGCGCGGGCACGGCGGTGTCGAGATCGAGCGTCGCCACCCGGTAGCCCCGCCCGGCGAGCAGGGTGGCGGTGGCCAGGCCGATGCCGGAGGCGCCGCCGGTGACGATCGCCCGCAGGCCGGTCATCGGGGGCCCACCACCTGCTGGCGGGCGCTGCCCAGGTGCTCGATGCCGAGCGTCATCACGTCGCCGGCCCGCAGATACACCGGCGGCTTGAGCCCCAGTCCGACTCCGGGCGGCGTACCGGTGTTGATCAGGTCGCCCGGTTCGAGCACCAGGAACTGGCTGAGATAGTGCACCACGACGTACGGGTCGAAGATCATGGTCTTGGTGTTGCCGGTCTGGCGGCGCACGCCGTTGACGTCGAGCCACATGGCCAGGTCGCGTACGTCCGGGATCTCGTCGGGGGTGGCCAGCCACGGACCCGCCGGGTTGAACGTCTCGGCCGACTTGCCCTTGACCCACTGCCCGCCGCGCTCCATCTGGAACGCGCGCTCGCTCACGTCGTTGACCAGCACGTACCCGGCGATCGAACCGGCCGCGTCCTCGACCGAATCCAGGTACGACGTACGCCGGCCGATCACGATGCCGAGCTCGACCTCCCAGTCGGTCTTGGTCGAGCCGCGCGGGAGGCGTACGTC
The DNA here is from genome assembly GCF_055562135.1 of Actinoplanes sp. NPDC021490. Classification (NCBI taxonomy): domain Bacteria; kingdom Bacillati; phylum Actinomycetota; class Actinomycetes; order Micromonosporales; family Micromonosporaceae; genus Actinoplanes; species Actinoplanes sp. NPDC021490. The sequence goes on along the minus strand of NZ_JBVHFW010000014.1, from coordinate 93,138 downwards.
GTCGTTCGGCCCGATCAGCGTGTTGGGCGACTTGGTGAACAGGATCGGCTCGGAGGGCACGGCCTGCCCGGTCTCGGCCGCGTGGTCGCTGTAGTTGAGCCCGATGCACAGGATCTGGTGCGGCCGGGCGATCGGGGCGCCGATCCGCTGCTCGCCGATCAGGCGCACGTCCCCGGCGGCGACGCGCTCGGCGACCGGCCCGGCGATCCGCTCCAGGCCGCCGTGGCCGAAGAACTCCTCGTCGAAGTCGGGCACCAGGTCGGAGACGTCCACATAGTCCGATTCACCGGCACGGACGGCGGGCTTTTCGGCGCCGGGGGCACCGAGGCGCATGAGAAACACGGGCGGGACTCTCCTCTTCTCAGGTGATCCAGTACGGCGTACGCAGACCTTTGGTGCCCACCTCGGCGGTGAACAGGCGTCCCGAGGCGGGTTGCCGCGTCAGATCGGCTGGGGAGAGATCCTGGGTCGCGGTCGTGATCACGAGGATGTCCAGCTCGGGACCGGCGAACGCGCAGCTGGTCGGCTGGGGCGCGTCCACCTCGACGACGGCCAGCAGGTCACCGGCGGGCGAGCGGCACTCGAGACGGCCCTGCCCATAGATGGCGATCCACAGGTTGCCGATCGCGTCCACGCACATGCCGTCGGGCAGGCCGCCGGAAATTTCGAACAGCTTCCGCCGTACGCCGTCCGGATAGTCCCGTCCGTAGACGATGCCGGGCACCGAGTCGATGCTGTAGAGCGTGCGGCCGTCCGGGCTCCAGCCCAGCCCGTTCGAGAGCGTCAGGTCGTCGTCGAGCACGGTCACCCGCCCGTCGCCCTCCAGCCGCACCAGCCGCTGGGTGCCGCGCGAGTCGTCGAGAGCCATGCCGCCGACCACGAACCGGCCCTGGGGATCGACCGCGCCGTCGTTGAGGCGGCTGCCCGGGCGGCCGAGGCGGGCCCGCGGCGTGTCCTCGCCGACCGCCAGCACGTCGTCGCGGGTGGCCACGAGCAGATCGCCGGTTTCCGACACGGCGACCACGCAGGCCAGGTCGTCGAACTCCCAGGTGCCGGTCACGGTGATCCGGCCGGGGGCGACCGTGCCGGCGTGCACCGCGCCGCCCAGGATGTCCACCCAGAGCAGGCGTTGCCGGTCGGCGTCCCAGATCGGTCCCTCGCCGAGGGCGTACGCCTGGTCGCCAGCCGGCCGGGCGACGAAGCGCGCAGTCATGTTCCGGATGGTAGGCGCAAGTTACGAGCAGTTGAAGGATCTTCCCGAGTTGCCGCGCCGGGGTTACGGTCATGACATGTCTGATCGACGCAGCGCACAGTGGTACGGCGGCGACGACCGGAACAGCTACATCCATCGAGCCTGGATGAGGCGCGGGCTGCCCGCCGACGCGTTCGACGGCCGCCCGCACATCGCGATCGCCAACACCGCCAGCGACCTCACGCCGTGCAACGCGCACCTCGACGAGGTCGGGCGCAGCGTGGCCGACGGCATCCACCGGGCGGGCGGCATCGCACTCAACCTGCCGGTGGTGTCGATCGGCGAGACGCAGGTGCGGCCGACCGCGATGCTGTGGCGCAACATGGCCGCGATGGCCATCGAGGAGATGCTGCGGGCCAACCCGATCGACGGCGTCGTGCTGCTCGGCGGCTGCGACAAGACCATCCCGGCGCTGCTCATGGCCGCCTCCTCGGTCGACCTGCCGGCCGTCGTGGTGCCGGGCGGCCCGATGCTGACCGGCACGTTCCGCGGGGTGCCGCTGGGCTGCGGGACCGACGTGTGGAAGCTGAGCGAGGAGGTGCGGGCGGGCACGCTCAGCTCCGACGAGTTCCAGCGTTCCGAGTCGTCGATGATCCGCAGCCGCGGCCACTGCAACACCATGGGCACCGCGTCGACCATGGGCCTGCTGGCCGAGGTGCTGGGCATGACGCTGCCCGGCATCGCGGGCACGCCGGCCCCCGACAGCCGGCTGCTCGAGGCCGCGCACGCCACCGGGGTGCTCGCCGTCGACCTGGTCGAGAAGGACCGGCGCCCCAGCGCGATCATGACCCGGGCCTCGTTCCACAACGCGATCGTGGCCCTGGCCGCCCTCGGCGGGTCGACCAACGCCGTCGTGCACCTGCTGGCCATCGCCGGGCGGCTCGGGGTCGAACTCACCCAGGACGACTTCGACCGGGTCGGAGCCGGGGTGCCGCTGCTGGTGGATCTGCAGCCCGCGGGCCGCTTCCTGATGGAGGACCTGTACCGGGCCGGTGGGCTGCACGCCGTGCTGGCCGAGGTGCAGGACCTGCTCGACTCCTCCGCGCTGTGCGTGACCGGCTCGGCCTTCACGTCGCATCTGCCGGACGCGCGGGTCTACGACCGGGAGGTCATCCGCCCCCGGGCCGACCCGCTGCAGATGGAGGCGGGCATCGCCGTGCTCTACGGCAACCTGGCCCCCGACGGCGCGCTGGTGAAACCGGCCGCGGCCACCCCGGCCCTGCTGCAGCATCGCGGCCCGGCCGTGGTGTTCGACTCGGTGGAGGACCTGAAGGCCCGGCTCGACGACCCGGCGCTCGAGGTCACGGCCGACTCGGTGCTGATCCTGCGCGGCTGCGGGCCCAAGGGTTACCCCGGCATGCCCGAGGTGTCGAACATGCCGTTGCCGGCCAAGCTGCTGGCCGAAGGCGTCCGCGACATGGTGCGCGTCTGCGACGGCCGGATGAGCGGCACCGCGTACGGGACCGTGGTGTTGCACGTCGCCCCCGAGGCCGCCGCCGGAGGACCGCTGGCCAAGGTCCGCACCGGCGACATGATCATCCTCGACCTGGAGAACCGCCGCCTCGACGTGGACCTGCCCGCCGACGAGTGGGCCGCTCGCGAGCCCTCGGCCGAGGCCGCCCGGGCCTATGCGGCCCCGAAGCGGGGCTGGGAGAAGCTCTATGTCGAGACGGTCGGCCAGGCTAACACCGGCGCCGACCAGTCCTTCCTGCTCGGCGGCACCGGCGACAAGGTGTCCCGCGAGTCGCACTGACCGGCCTGGTGCTCTGCCAGCTAGGCTAGGTGACGGTCGCCGCCGGTTGGCCGCTCGAGCAGGTCACCGTCATCGTGGTGACCGTGTTGCCGTGCTTGAAGCTCACGGCCGGCGCGGACGCGGGGCCGGTGTCGGCCGACTGCACCTTGAACGGCTTGCGGGCCGCGTAATCCATGATCTCCGCGGTGCCCGGGGACGGGCAGGAGGCGGTCACCGTGCCCGCGTCGGACGACAGGGTCCGGGTGACCGGCCCGGCCGGGGGATCGGTCGTCGGCGTCGCCGCCGGGGTGGCGGTCGGGACGGGTACCGGGCCGCCTGGGGGGACCGGGCCGCCTGGGGGCGCCGGGCTGGAAGCCGGGGGCGAGGAAGCAACGGGCCGGGTAGGTGTTCCGGCCGGCGCCGAGGTGCGGACCCCGGGTGTGGAGGCGGCCGCCGCGGTCGTGGTCGTCGTCCGTCCCGGCATCGCCGGCGGGACCTTCGACGAGCCCGGGGGGAGGGCTGGGGCGGCGGAAGGAGCGCTGGCAGTGGTCTCCTCCGACCCGTCCGGGAGCAGCAGCCAGCCCCCGGCGCCCGCGGCGCCCGCGGCGACGATCAGGCCGGCGGCGACCGCCCGGCGGCCACGCGACCGCCGGCCGGGCGTCCCGGCGGCCGGGGCGGGCAGGCCGGTTACCGCGGCGGAGGAGACGGTCACCAAGGCAGACGGGCCGGTCGCCACGGTCCCCGGGCCGGTCACTACGGCAGCCGGACCGGTCACCATGGCCGGCGGGCCGGTCACCATGGTCTCCGGGCCGGTCACCATGGTCTCCGCGGCCGTCGCGCCCTGGCTGAGCAGCGCGGAGACCTCGCGGGCGCTGGGCCGGCGGGACGGGTCCTTGATCAGGCAGCGTTCGCACAGGTCGGCGATGTAGGCGGGCACCCCGGCGACCGGTGGCAGCGGCGCGGGCTCCAGATAGATGTGCGCGGTCAGCATCTGGGTGGTGTCCTCGCTGTTCCACGGCGAATGCCCGGACAGCAGGCGGTAGAGCACCACGCCCAGCGCGTAGACGTCGGAGGCCGGTTCCACGGCGTCGTCCATCAGCCGTTCCGGGGCCAGGTAGGCCGGGGTGCCGTACACCTCCTGGTCGAGCTCGCCGGTTCCGCTGGGCGCGGTGGCGGCCGCGATGCCGAAGTCGACGACCTTGGCCCCGGTCGGGCCGAGCATGACGTTGGCCGGCTTGATGTCGCGGTGCACCAGGCCGACGGCGTGGGCGGCGGCCAGCGCGGCGGCGATCTCGGCGCAGATGCGCATGGCCAGGCGCGGCGTGACCGGGCCGTCGGCCATCCGGTCGGAAAGTGTGCCTCCTTCGACCAGCTCCATCACCACGTACGGGAAAACGTGCCCCTCGGTGGTCATCTCGCCGTAGTCGTGCACCTGCGCGATGTTCGGGTGTGACAGGCCGGCCGCGGCCTGCGCCTCCCGGCGGATCCGATGCTGCTCGCCGCCGCCCTCGACCGCCACGATCTTGACCGCGACCGTGCGGGCCAGCACGTGGTCCCGGGCCCGCCACACCACCGCCATCCCGCCCGCGCCGATCGGCTCGTGCAGCTCGTAGCGGCCGCCGAGGAGAAGACCGGCGAGGTCACTGCGTCCGTCCATTCGAGGCAGTCTGCCTGGATCGACGGACGTTCGCATCCTCCGCCCGGTCTGTCAGCCTGTGCACCCGGCCTTGTCGGCGGCGCCCGGGCAGGTGAAGGCTGGGGTCGTGCCGCCGAACGGCGACCGCCTGGGCTGCCCGGAGGCGGAAATGATCAAGACACGGATCGTGGTCGGTGTGGACGGATCGGCGTCGGCCGGCGCGGCGCTCGGCTGGGCCGCGACGGAAGCGGTCCACCGGCACGCGGAGCTGCGGGTGCTGACGGCGTTCTACCGCCGCCGGTCGACCCCCGGCCGCCCGGGCAGTCACTCGAGCGAGGAGCACGCCGTCACCGTCCTGCATCACGCGGTCGCGCAGGCCCGGGCGGTCGCCCCCGAGGTCGAGGTCAAATGCCAGGCCCTTCCCGGGTACGCGGTCCCGGTCCTGCTGCACGCGTCCGAGGGGGCCGCGCTGCTGGTCGTCGGGGGCCGGCACGAGGGCGGCCTGCCGGTTCTGCCCATCGGGTCGGTGAGCAACCAGGTCGCGACGCAGGCCCGCAGCTCGGTCGTGGTCGTCCGGGGCCGTTTCGCTCCGGACGCGGGCCCGGTCGTAGCCGGCCTGGACGACAGTCCCGCCGCCGCCACGGTCGCCGGGCACGCTTTCGAGGAGGCCGCCCTGTACGGCACCGCGGTCGAGGCCGTGACCGTCGGCAGCGAGAAGGCCCCGGATCCGCTCGGCGCGGAGCTGGACGCCCAGCTCGACCGGTGGCGCGAGAAATACCCCGAGGTGCGGGCGCACCGCGAGTTCGTGGCCGGCCGGGCCGACAAGGTCCTGGTCCAGCGTTCGCGGTCGGCCTGCCTGATGGTCGTGGGACCGCGCACCCACGGATATCAGGGTCTGATGCTCGGCTCGATCGGAAGCCGTCTTCTGCAGCGGTCCGGCTGTCCCGTGCTGATCGCCCGCTGAGCGCATTCCGGTGATCGATGCATTGTATTTCCAGGGGATATTTGAGAGCGCGCGAGAAAGGTGCACCCGGACGAGCGACTGCGAAAACTGGCCCGGCTCCTAGAATGCGCGTCGAATGGGCGCTCGGGAGGACTCATGGGGGAACCGGGTGAATCCCGCGACGGCGATGAAAAATCGTGGCGGAAACTCACTCCGAAAGAGATCCGTTTGCTCGGCGCGTTCGCTGTGGTTGTCGGCGCCCTTTCCGGCGTGGCCCAATTTCTCGGGTCCTTCATCGACAACGTGATTCTGCTGATCGTCGTCTGTGCCGCCCTCGTGGGCGGCTGCGTGGTCGCGGTCATGTCCTACCGGCGGGCGAAACGCTCGTTCTGGGCGGGTGTGCTGCTGGTCGCGGTCACGGCGGGCGTCGCCGCCGGATACGCCGTGGGGCGCCTCCCGGCCGGCCCCGGGCCTGCTGACGGCTCTGGCCCCGGGCCCGCTGGCGGCTCTAGCTCCGGATCTCCTGACGGTCCTGGTCCCGGGCCTACTGACGGTGTCAGCCCCGGGCCCGCTGGCGGCTCTGGCCCCGGATCTCCCGACGGCTCCGGCTTCGAGCCGGCTGACGGCTCCGGGCCCGCTGACGGCTCTGGCCCCAGGTCTGGCGACGGCTCTGGCCCCGGGCCCGCTGGCGGCTCGAGCCCCGGGCCGGCGGGTGGGACGGGCAGCACGGCCGCGGCGCCCGTGGCGGGGGATCCCGTGGGCGACTTCGCGATCACGCAGACCGCCGTGAAGGTGTCGGAACGGGAGGTGGCCATCGGGGTGAGCAAGCGGCGGGATCCGGCCGCCGGCCGGCGGTTCTGGGTGGTGATGGAGGTGTATCCGGTCAACGGGCACAGCGAGTTCTGGCCGATCAAGGACCTGTCCACGGCGCCGGAGAGATATCGCTACTTGTTCCGGCTTCCGACCGACGCGAGCGTCCGGCAGGCGTGGAACGCGCGCGCCTACGAGGTCGACGAGGTCACGGCGAGCCGGCTGCAAGCGACCCACGACAAGCGCCGGGTGCCGCCGTACGACGAGCGGGTCGACCCGCCGTGTGACGACTGCGCGGTGTCGGCGGGACTGCGGTTGCCGTTCTGAGCCTCAGCTGTTGCGCGGGCGGCGGGCGACTCAGCTGTTGCGCGGGCGGCGGCGACTCAGCTGTTGCGGGGACGGCGGGCGACGATGACGGCGTGGGTTGTGGGCCACTCCATCGGGGTGCCGTCCTCGGCGAACAGTGAGGCCACGGGGGCTATCCGGTTGTCGATCACCCAGTCGTTACGCAGCGGATGGGAGGCCGGGTCGAGGTCGAAGCCGGCCTCGGCCAGCAGGGTCACCCAGTCGGCGAAGTCGAGGCCGCAGAACTGCTCGTGGGTCTCCGACAGCCAGTTGTCGGTGTAGTCCTTGCGGGTCAGGAAGTCCATGGCCTGGCCCAGCGGCAGGCGGACGGTGCCGTCGGGCTGGGCGGCGTACTCGAACGGGAAGGCGAAGTCGACCGCGAACTGGTCGAGCCGGGCTCGCGTGGACAGCGAGCTCACGTACGCGGCGACCTCGGCCGACGGCAGCGCGGCCAGATCCGTACGGGGGGAAGCCGGGTTTGATCCGTCGTCGCCGGTCAGGCGCAGATGGACCGGGCGGGTGCGGTCGCCCGGACCGCAGACGTCGCTGTTGATCCAGACGCCGCCGGGGACGGTGTGGTCGTGGATGCGGCGGGCGAACTGGAGCAGCGATTCGCGCTGCCGGCCGTACGACCAGATCTCGTGGGTGAGGGCGAAGGTGAGCGTGGTGTCGACCGAGCGGTCGGGCAGCACGGCGCCACCGAGCACGTTGCGCTGGTAGAAGTAGACGTTCGCGTTGCGGAAGACGCCCTGCGCCTTCTTGTGCACGCATTCCTGGTAGAGATGCCGGGCCACCTCGACGCCGATCAGGTCGCTCTCGTGCAGGGCGTCGTCCCGGTCGGCCAGTTCGAGCACCGCGCCGGCGCCGCAGCCGATGTCGACGATCCGGCCCGGCTGCACGTATCGGCGCACCGCTGTCCATTTGCGCGCGGCGGCGTCGGCGAAGGCCTCCACGTACGTGCGGTAGTCGCGCGTCGCGGTCAGGCCGCCCTCGTCGCCGACGACCGGATCGTTCACCACCGTCTGCACGACCGTGTCCAGTCCGTAGCGGTCGTAGACGTCGACGGTCGCCGGGTGAGCGAGTTTGCGCCACGAGTCGTCGCCGGCGGCCAGCCGCAGCAGCACGTCCCAGGGCCGCTCGGGCGTGACCGGCAGGGCCGGGTCGGCCTCGACCGGCGCGATGCCGAAGCCGAGCTCCTCGTAGAGCGCCGCCACCTGCGGCGTCGAACAGGCGACCAGGGTGTTGCCCGGAGTGAGGTCGAGACCGGTGGCCACGGTGACGGACTTGAGCGTCACCTGCGCGAACCGGTCCGTCGGTGCGGTGTCGAAGATCGGAACCACCACCGACCGCAGCCCGGTTTCGACGCTGAACCGCTCGATCGCCGCCTCGCGCCGGTGATAGGGGATCGGGTTGCGCTTGGTGTTCTCGTGATTGGCCGACGTGACCGCCCAGACGATCGTGCCGGCGCCGTCGTCCACCAGCCGCTGCAGGTAGTCGGCCTGGAACTGCGTCAGCAGATGGTGCCGACCAGGGAAGAGCACGAAGCGCGGCGTCTCGGTCACGACTGATGATCTTAGCGGGGCGCCGGCCGGGCGCCGCCGGGCTTGCGCAGCGGACGGAACGGGTAGGTTCGCGGCCGTGCCTGTGCCGGATAGTCAGTCCCCTCTGCCGCATTTCATGATCCTTGTCTACGAACGGGACGTGCCGGACGATCCGACCGCCGTCTCGCCCACGTTCCTTCAGGCGCACCTTTCGCTGCCGCGGCAGATCGCCGAGACCGGTGGACGGATCGTGAGCGGGCATGCCGCCCGGCCGGCGTCGATGGGCGTGTCGATTCGCGGCAACGTGGTCACCGAAGGGTCCCTGATCGGCGGCGAGCGGGAGTTCGCGGGCTATTTCATCGTGGCCGCGGCGGATTTCGACCATGCGGTGTGGATCGCTCGGATGATTCCGGTGACGGACGGCTGGGTCGAGGTGCGGCCATTGATCGCCGCATGACAGTTCGGCCGGAAGTGTCGGCGACCTGACCGGTCCACGGTTCGGATGATCGGACAACTGCGGGCATTCCCGCTGTCGGTCCTCATCAATTCGATGGACTTCTTCTCCGGGGCGGTCGAACAATGCAGAGGACCGTTCTGGAGGTTCTCATGACCGACAACGCACCCGACCGGAACGCCGAAATCGACACCCTCATCGGCAAGGTTCTGCAAGCCGCGCCGGCGATCGAGGGAATTGACCAAGAACTTCTGGGCGAATTGCTGGAAGCGGGCCGGCGCGCCGTGCTCGGTGAGGCCACCGTCCACACCGTCGTGCACGGCCGGCGCACCGGCGAGGAGGCCTCGTTCGGCGGCCGCATCGGGCCCATCCGCATCGGCCGCCAGGCCGGCCCCGCCGTCGAGGTCACCGAGGGCCAGGTCACCGAGGGCGACGGCGACGGCCCAGCCGTGCAGATCAGCATCTGGGTGCGGCGGTGACCAGGGCCGTGCGATGAAGACGGCCCGGCCGGTCGTCATCGTGTCGATGCCGTTCCACGGCACCGACCGTCCCTCGATCCAGGCCGGCTTGCTCGCGGCGATCGCCCGCGAGCACGGCTTCCCGGCCCGGACGGTGCACGCCAACCTCGGCCTCGCCGCCCGGATCGGCCCGGCCGCCTACGAGGCGCTCGCCCAGCATCGCGACCGGATGCTGGGGGAGTGGCTGTTCTCGGTCGCGGCGTTCGGCGGCGACGCGCCCGACCCCGGGGCCTCCCTGCTCGGCTCCGGCCTGCTCGACGACCGGCCGGCCGGCCTGCCGGACGGCGAGCTGCTGCGGATCCGCGACGAGGTGATCCCGGCCTATCTGGACGAGCTGGCCGACGCGTACGGGTGGGAGGGCAGTGTGGTCGGGTTCACCTGCACGTTCCAGCAGAACACCGCGTCGTTCGCGCTGGCCCGGCGGCTCAAGCACCGCTATCCCGGCGTGGTGACGGTGTTCGGCGGCGCCAACTTCGACGACGAGATGGGCGCCGAATGGGTCCGCACGATCGACGGGCTCGACTACGCGATCCGCGGAGAGGCCGACGAGTCGTTCCCGCAGTTCCTGCACGCCTTGGCGACCGGGGAGGACCCGGCCGCAATCCCCGGGGTCGCCCGCCGCAACGCCGACGGCAGCGTGACCGCGACCCCGCCGAAGATCCCGGCCGGGCCGTCCACGGTGATGCCCGACTACGACGAGTTCTTCGCCGCGGGCGGGAACGACGGGGCCTGGATCCCGATCGAGACGTCGCGCGGCTGCTGGTGGGGCGAGAAACACCACTGCACGTTCTGCGGCCTCAACGCCACGACCATGCAGTTCCGCGCAAAGCCGCCCGATCGAACGCTCGACGAGCTCGACCGGCAGGCCCGCCGTCACGGCCGGTTCCGGTTCGCGGCCGTCGACAACATTCTCGACACCGGATATCTGCGTACGCTGCTGCCGGAACTGGCCCGCCGGCAGCGCGGGTACGAGCTGTTCTACGAGGTCAAGGCCAACCTGCGGCGCGACCAGGTGCGGTTGCTGGCCCAGGCCGGGGTCACCCGCGTGCAGCCGGGCCTGGAGTCGCTGAGCACCCACGTCCTCGCCCTGATGCGCAAAGGGTCGACGGCCGGGCAGAACATCAACCTGCTGCGGTGGGCGCTCTACTACGGCGTCGACGTGCAGTGGAACCTGATCTGGGGCTTTCCGGAGGAGACCCGCGAGGACTACGCGGAGCAGGCCGCGCTCGTGCCGCGTCTGGCCCACCTGCAACCACCGGCGGGCGCCGACCGCATCTGGCTCGAGCGGTTCAGCCCGCTGTTCACCGATGATCGGGTGCGCGGGCGCCGGCCCGAGCGGAGTTACGCGTACGTCTACCCGCCGTCGATCGATCTCGAGCGAGTGGCCTACTTCTTCGAGTTCGAGGTGGCCGGCGCCCTGCCCGCGGACGCGTACGACGGGCTGCGCCGTTCGGTCGCGGGGTGGCAGCACGCTTGGAACGGCCCCCAGCGACCCTCGCTGACGTTCCGGCACGCCCCGCGCCACCTGCAGATCTATGACGCGCGCCAGCCCGGGCACGAGTGCACGCACACGTTCGACGGCCCGGCCGCCGACATCTACGCGGCGTGCTCGGATCGTCCGGCGCGCGCGAATGCCGTACGGGAAAGGGCCGGTCTGAACGCGCAAAACGTGCAGGAATCGCTCATCGAGTTCGAGCGGCTGGGCCTGATGTTTCTCGAGAACGACACGGCGCTCGCGCTGGCCCTGCCGGCCGTCGCGGGCCGGTAGTCAGACGGCGTTGGAGAAACGGATACGGAGATGATCGATGCGATTGAGCCGCGGATCCGGCATCACCCGGTTGTCGATCCAGCTCACCACGGCGCTGTTGCCCCTCGGGTCGATCCACGGCCGGGCCGACACCTCGTGCCGGAACGTCGCCAGCGTGACACCCACGTTGTCGACCACGTCGACCGCCATCGTCAGCGTCACCCGGGCAAACACGTACGGATTGCGCACGGAAGCGTCCGTTTGCACGACCAGACTGCGCACATAGGTGCCGTTCGCCCCCTCGACGGACTGCACGAAAGCGATCGCCGACGCGCGCATCGAACACGGCGTCTCGGACGGCGACGCGCAGGCGGTGACCGACCAGCCGTCGCCGCCGGCCGGATAGATCGCCTGATCGGGCGGCGCCGGAGCCGTCCCGCGCGGCGGTCCGATCATCAACCGAGCCAGCACGGGCAGGAGTGTCCTGGTCATGTCGTTTCCTTTCTCCCCCGTCCGGAACGGGCACCCGCCCGGACCGTCGGCGACGATCGTCGCCGGAACCACTGCATCAACCACTGCACCGGGCGTTGCACTGACCTTCGAGGTGCTCGGCCCGCTCACCGTCCGCCGCGGCGGTCATCCCGTACGCCTCGGGCCCGTGCAGCAGCAGGTCGTGCTGGCGGTCCTGCTGCTCCACCGCGACCGCCCGCTCGGCCTGGCCGCGATGATCGACGCGGTCTGGGGGGAGAACGCCCCCGCCTCGGCGGTCAACCTCGTGCAGCGGCACGTGTCGGGGCTGCGGCGGCTGCTCGAACCTGACCGGGTCGCGCACGCGGCGACCAGCCGGCTGTCCTGGACCGGCTCCGGCTACCGGCTGAACGTGCACGACGACGCGTTCGACCTGGCCCGCTTCGAGGCCGGGGCGCGCCGGGCCCGGACGATGCGCGACGGCGGCGACCCGCAAGCGGCCGCGGGCGAGCTGCGGGACGCCCTGCTGCTCGTCCGCGGCCCGCTCGGCGACGGCCTGACCAGCCCGTTCCTCGACGCCGAACGGGAACGGCAGACGGAACGGACGCTCGGCGTGCTCGAGGAGCGCATCGAACTCGACCTGACCGCCGGGGACGCCGCCGCGGTCGTCGACGAGCTGCGCCGCCTGGTCACCGAGCATCCGCTGCGCGAGCGGTGGCACGAGCTGCTCATGCTCGCGCTGTCCAAGGCCGGGCGCCGCGCCGACGCGCTCGCCGCCTTCCAGCATGCCCGGCGGTTGCTGCGCGACGAGCTCGGAGTCGACCCGGCCGCGCCGCTGCAACGGCTGCACCAGAGCATCCTGACCGGAGACGCGGGCGAACAACCGGTCGCGCCGGCCGCCGTGCCCGCCCAACTGCCGCACGCGCTGCCCGACTTCGTGGGCCGCGAGACCGAACTGGCCCAGCTCGACCGGCTGGCCGGCCTGGGCGCGGGCGTGGCCGCGATCTCGGGGACGGCCGGGGTCGGCAAGACTACCCTGGCCGTGAACTGGGCTCACCGCGTACGGGATCGGTTCCCCGACGGTCAGCTCTACGTCAACCTGCGCGGGTTCGACCCGAACGGCGAGGCCACCGAGCCGGGCAAGGTGATCCGCGGGTTCCTCGAGGCGCTGGCCGTGCCGGCCGACCGGATCGGCGCCGACCCCGACGGGCACGCCGCCCTGTATCGCAGCGTCGTCGCCGGCCGGCGCATCCTGATCGTGCTGGACAACGCGCTCGACGCCGCTCAGGTGCGGCCGCTGCTGCCCGGCACGCCCGGCTGCCTGGTCGTCGTGACCAGCCGCAACGAGCTGCTCAGCCTGGTCGCCCTGGACGGCGCCCGCCCGGTGCACGTCGACCTGATGAGCGCGGAGCAGGCCCGCAACCTGATCGGCCGGCGGCTCGGCCGCGACCGGGTGCACGACGAGCCGGCCGCCGTCCGTCAGATCATCGACGCCTGCGCCCGGCTGCCGCTCGCGCTGTCGGTGGTGATCGCCCGCGCGGCGGCCCACCCGCAGTTCCCGCTGTCGGCCACCGCCGAGGAACTGCACCGCGCGCAGGGCAGCCTCGACCCGTTCGACGCCGGCGATCTGGTCACCAACGTACGGGCGGTGTTCGCCTGCTCCTACAAGGCGCTGACCGGGCCCGCCGCCCGCCTGTTCCGGCTGCTCGGCCTGCACGCCGGCCCGGAGATCTCACTTGCCGCGGCCGGGGGACTGGCCGCCGTGCCCGCCGCCTCGTTGCACGCGCAGATGAGCGAGCTGGCCCGCGCGCATCTGGTCGCCGAACGCGCACCCGGACGGTTCGGGCAGCACGACCTGTTGCGCGCGTACGCCGCCGAACTGGCCGCCGAGACCGAGTCCGACGAGGAGCGGCACGCGGCGGTCCGGCGCATGCTCGACCACTATCTGCACACCGCGTACGCCGCCGACCGGATGCTCGGCGAGTTCCGCGACGACCTGATCGGGCTCGAACCGGCCGTGCCCGGCGCCCGCACCGAACAGCCGGCCGACCAGCGGGCCGCACTGGCCTGGTTCGCCGCCGAGGAACCGGTGCTGCTCGCCTCGCTGCGGCAGGCGGTCCGCGACGGGCTGGACCGGCACGCCTGGCAGCTCGGCTGGACGCTGATTCCGTTCCTGGACCGGCAGGGCCGTGCCCACGACCTCGGCGCCGCGCAGGAACTGGCCCTGGCGGCGGCGAAGCGGCTGACCGAACCGCGGGGCGAGGCGGTCACCCGGGTCGGGCTGTCGGTCGCGTACATCCGGCTCGGCCGCTATCCCGAGGCGCGGCAGCAACTGCACATCGCGTACGGCATCTTCGAGAACCTCGGCGAACACACCGGCATGGGACACGCACGCCGGTCGCTGGCCTGGGTCCTCGACTGCGAGGGCCGCTACCGCGAGGCGCTGGCCTACGTCCAGGAGGCCCTGAACCATTTCCGGCGGGGCGGGCACGAGGCCGGGGAGGCGCGGGCGCTCAACGCGCTGGGCTGGTTCCACTCCCGCCTCGGGGAGCACGAGGAGGCGCTGCACTACTGCCGGCAGGCGCTGGCGCTGCAGAGCCGTCTCGGCGACCGGTGGGACCAGGCCGACACGCTCGACAGCGTCGGCCGCGCCCACTTCAAGCTCGGCCGGTACGACGAGTCCGCCGCCTACTACACCGAGGCCATCGAGCTGTACGTCGAGTTCGGCGACCGCCTCGACGAGGGGCACGCGCTCATCAACCTCGGGGACGCCCGGGCCGCCGCCGGGGACCGCCCGTCGGCCGTCTCGGCCTGGCAGCGGGCGGTGGAGGTGCTGGAGCGGCTGGACTCGCCGGACGCCGACGCCGCCCGTTCCCGGCTCTTAACGGATCCGGCCGGGCCGCTAAGCCGGGAGTAAGAAACCGCGAACCGGGGGGCTGCACTGTGTCTCTCGTAGACAGCATCGCGCTGTCGCGGAGAGGAAGACATGTCCGACATCCAGTTCCCGAACGTGCTGTTCGGGAAGGGCCAGTTCACCGCCGAGGTCAAGGACAACAACGGTGAGCCGACCAACGTACTGGAGGCCAACGCGCCGTTCAAGGTCGAGACCGAGTGGGAGATCCCGGCTCTGGCCGCCCTGCTTCTCGGTGGCGTGTGGACGGTCAGCGTCTACGCGGAATCGATCGGGCCGGGCCCGGAACTGCGCATCGGATCCGACACCGTGCCGCTCAACGGCGGCACGAAGTATCGGTCGACGGTGATCGTGCCGCCGCAGGCACCGATCCAGAACAACCCGACCCCGCCCACCGGGGGCGTCTACAAGCTGGTCACCGTGCTCACGCACCGCAACTTCGGCCAGAACAGCGACGTCGCCGCGATCGTCGAGGGGCCCGTGGTCCGGATCGCCTGACCGCCTGATCGCGTTATCGCCTTATCGCGTTTCTCGCCTTATCGCGTTATCGCCACGGAGCACCCGGTGGCGGCCTCCCTGCTCGGAGGTCGCCATCGGTGTCCGCCCGGTCAGGCTATTTCCGGTGGGGCCAGGCTGACCTCGCCGATCGAGCCGCTGTGCAGGGCCGCACGGTCGCCGTGGTCGATCACCACCATCTCGCCGGTCTCCCGGTCGATGACCAGGCGCCGACCACACAGGTCGTCCTCGCAGGCGAACAGCAGTCCACTGGGGTTCGCGGTGGCTCGCAGCCGATGCTCGATGGCCATGTTCCGACCGTACGCCTCCGCCCGGCCGGCGGCCCGGCGGCTCACGATGCCATCAGCGTCAATCCGTCGTGTCGCGGGTTGCGCAGTTCGTGAAAGTACGCGGTTGTGGCATATGACGGCCGGATCCGCAGACCGTCCCAGAGGCGCTCGGTCAGCCGGTGATACTGGGCGAGCGCGAGATGCCGCAGCCCCGCCGCCGCGTAACAGGCCATGAGCTGCCGGTTCACCGGCTCGTTGCACGGGTCGGCCTCGACCAGCCGCCGGGCCAGGAACGTCGCCGGCCCGTACGTGCCCTCCTCCAGGTAGCCGTCGATCAGCCGGCTCTGCAGGTCGATCATGTCGAGCCGCAGCGACTCACGGACCGGCGCCGCCCACTCGAGATACCGGTCGTCCTCCAGGAAGTCGGCCTCGTACAGCTGGCAGGCGGCCTCACGTTCCCGCATCGCCGCCGCGTGCGCGCCGCGGCGCTCGAGCTGGTCGGCCTCCGCGCGATGGTGCTCGAACTGCTCGAGATCCGTCCAGACGGCCACGGAGTCAGGCAGCCGATAGGTGTCGAACCGCCGTTCCACCCCGGCCAGCGGGTGGGCCGCGCGCAGAACCCGGCGCAGCCCCGTCAACGTCACGTGCAGGTTGTTGCGTGCGGCGGTCGGTTCGGCGTGCGGCCAGAAGGTCTCGGTGAGAACGTCACGCGGCACCGCGGCCCGGCGGTGGGCCAGCAGGTAGGCCAGAACGTGCCGGACCCGCCGGCGCGAAACGGTGTCAGCTTGAACGCCGTCGATCGTGACGCGGAAGCCACCCAGGAACCGCGCGGCCAGCAGAGGTCTTCCATCGGTCGGAATCATGGCTGTCACTCCTGTGCCGAGACACCTTTTCCTTCAGCGGCTCATGCTGCCGGGCGGGCTTGCACTGCCCGTTGCAGTCGTCGTTGCAGCGGCCCCGAGCCGGCTAGCCTGCTCACTCCGGCGTCACGCGTTGAGTAGCTCGCCGATCTGTTCGCGCCAGGCTCCGGCTCACGTGCTGAGTAGCTCGCCGATCTGTTTGCGCCGGGCTCCGGCGTCAGGCGCTGAGCAGCTCGCGGATCTGTTCGCGCCGGGCTCCGGCTCACGCGCTGAGTAGCTCGCCGATCTGTTTGCGGCGGGCTCCGGCTCACGCGCTCAGTAGCTCGCCGATCTGTTCGCGCTGGGCGGGGTCGGCCAGGGCGGCGCCCAGCGCGACCACCCGGGCGCCGGCGTCGAGGAAACCCGGGGCGGTGGCGATGGACAGCCCTCCGGTGGCGACGAAACAGACGTCCGGGAAGGGCCCTCGCAGAGCGGAGATCCAGGCCGGCCCGAGCGCGGCCGCCGGGAAGGCCTTGAGCCATCGGGCGCCGGCCAGCCACGCCCGCTGCACCTCGGTCGCCGAACCGACGCCGGGCAGGTGCGGCATTCCGGCGGCCTGGCTGGCGGCGAGCACGGCCAGGTCCAGCCCGGGAGCAACCGTGTACTGCGCGCCCGCCGCGGCCGCCGCGCGTACCTGCTCGGCGGTGATGACCGTTCCGGCCCCGACCCGCAGCCCCCGCTCCCCGGCGGCGTCCACGGCCGCCCGCAAGGAGTCGATCGCGTCCGGCGTCGCGATGGGCACCTCGAGCACGCTCACCCCCGCGTCCCAGAGTTTGCCCGCGACGGCGACGGTCTCCTCCGGCGGCAGACCGCGCAGGATCGCCATGACGCGCCGGTCGCCGAAGATCTCGTCGAAATTCATGCCGTCTCGATTCACTCGGCGATTATCCCTTCGGACGCCGCCTTCCTTGCCCTGCCTGTCTTTCGTCCGGGGCTCGGCGGGGCAGCTGTGGCGCCCCCTCGCGTTGACCCATCTTCAGGGGCGCCACAGCCAGCGGAGTGCGTCGGGGAGCAGGACGCCGCCGTGGTTGGGGTTGTGGCCGCCGTCGCCCAGGGCCAGGCGGAAGTCGTAGCCGGCCTCGGCCAGGGCGGCGGCCACTTGCAGGTTCGCCGCCAGCCAGTTGTTGTCGGGTTCGTTCCACCGCAGGTCGCGGTGGCCGGCCTGGAGGAACAGCCGGAGCGGTTTGCGGGGAACGGCGCGGATCAGGGCGGGGTAGGGGTTGCCGCCGGGCATCTGGACGAAGCTCGAAAGGCAACAGATGGCCCGGTCGAACCGGTCGGGACGCAACCAGGCCGCCGTGAACGCGCAGTTCCCGCCGCTGCTGCCGCCACAGATGGCCCAACCCGATGCAGTGATGCTGAACCTCTCGCTCACCTGCGGGATGACCTCGTCGATCAGAAACGTGCAGTACCGATCGTCGAAGGCGTCGTACTCGGCGTTGCGGTTCTTCTCTGTGCCGCGACGACCCGGGTCGACGAACAAGCCGATGGTCATCGGGATGTCGCCGCTGTGCACGAGATTGTCCAGCACGATCGCCGCGCGCATCTCGGCGTCCGGGTCGAGATACCACCAGCCGTCCTGGAACACGGCCAGCCTCGCCGGCGCCGACGGCTTGTATCCGGCGGGAGCGTGAATCCAGAATTTGCGTGTGGTGCCCGGATAGACGGCGCTGTCGTCGTGGCCGAACTCGAGGGTCCGCCCGGCCGGCACCTCCGAGCGGCGCATCGAGTCGGGCCCGTGCTCGTAGCGGACGTCGGACTGATCGACAGGAAGCGGCCGGAAGCGCTCGACATGAACCACTCGCGAGACAGTAGGGTCCGCCCCGCCTCGCCGGCCATGGAATTCCCGTCGGGTGACTTCGCGGCCTAGATCGCGGCGGGCTTGTACGAGCCCGGCTTGGCCTGGGCGACCGGAAACGTCACCCCGGTGAGGTCTTCGGACACGGCCCACAGCCGTTGTTGGACGGCGACCTCGTACGACTCGGGGCTGGAGGTGACCAGCCGCGGGTGGCCCTTGATCTCGTTGCGCCCGCCGGGACCGTAATACTGGCCGCCGAGCGCGGCGGGGTCGGTGGCGGCGCGCAGGGTCGGCAGCGCGCCCATCGCCGGTGTCTGGGTGATCAGCGGCGCGAGCCAGGTCAGCGGAAGGCGGAGGGCCGCGGGGCTGTTGCGGGCCAGTTCGGTGCTGGACAGGCCGGGATGCGCGGCCATCGCGACGGTGGTGCCGTGCGGCGCGAGGCGACGCTGCAGCTCGTACGTGAACATCAGGTTGGCCAGCTTGGACTGACCGTAGGCGGCGGCCCGGCCGTACGAACGCTCCCATTGCAGGTCGTCGAAGTGGATCGCGGCCCGGATGCGGTGGCCGGTGCTGCTGACGGTCACCACGCGCGAGCCGGGCACCGGCAGCATCAGGTCCAGCAGCAGCCCGGTGAGCGCGAAGTGGCCGAGGTGGTTGGTGCCGAACTGCATCTCGAAGCCGTCCCGGGTGGTCTGCTTCGGGGTGTACATCACGCCGGCGTTGTTGATGAGCAGGTCGATCCGGTCGAGCCGCGACCGCAGCGCCGCCGCCGCGGTCCGGACCGAGTCGAGGGAGGTCAGGTCCAGGGCCTGCACGGTCACGTCGCCGGTCATGCCGGCCGCGGCCTGCTCGCCCTTCTCGACGTTGCGCACGGCGAGCACCACGGACGCCCCGCGCGCGGCGAGCGCCTTGGCCGTCTCGTACCCGAGTCCGGTGTTGGCTCCGGTCACCACGGCCACCCGCCCGCGCTGGTCCGGAATGGCCGCCGTCGTCCACTTGTCGCTCATGCTGGGCTCCCGATCAACTAAAGTACCGAAGGTATCTTGCCCCTTCGACATTAAAGTACCTCCGGTACGAAGTCAACGTACCGGAGGTACTTAAGTTAGGCTGATCGTCGTGACTTTTCAGCGAGCACGAACCGAGGAGCAGCGCGAGATCCGTCGGCGGGCGATCCTCGACATGGCGTCGGCGATGCTCGACGAGATGCCGGTGGCCGCGATCACCCTGAACGAGCTCAGCCGCCGCGTCGGCCTGGCCAAGCCGAACGTGCTGCGCTACTTCGAGTCCCGCGAGGCGGTGCTGCTCGAACTGCTCGACCACTTCCTGCAGGAGTGGCTGACGGAACTGGCGGGCGAGCTAAACGCCGGCGTCGACGAAGATCTGCCCATGGCCGGGCGGGCGGCCGCGGTGGCCGACATTCTCAGCCGCTCGCTGTCCGCCCGGACGGTGATGTGCGACCTCTTCGGCGCCCAGAGCAGCGTGCTGGACCACAACGTCTCGGTCGAGGTCGTGGCCCGCTACAAGCGCGCCTCCCTGGAACGCCTGACCACCATGACCGGACTGATCCAGAAGTGCCTGCCGGAGCTGGGCGAGGACGCGGCGCTGTTCAGCCTGCAGGCCATGCTCACGGCCGGTGCGCTGCCGGCGTACAGCACGCCGCCGCCCAGCCTGCAGGCCGCCTATGAGGCCGAACCCGAGCTGGCCCGCTTCCATCTGGAGCTGAAGGACTACCTGAAGCGGGCTCTCACCGCGACCCTCCTGGGCGTGCTGCCCCGCCAATGACGGTGCGCTCGTCCGCCCGGAGGCGGCCTGTTCATCGGCCTGGGGCTGGCATGTTCGTCGCCCGGGGTGCGTGCTTGTCGGACCGTGATGGCGTGCGGCCTGCGGGAGAAGGCCGGGCTAGCCCGCTTCCCAGACATTCACTGGCGGGAGGCCGCGTTCGGCGCGGGCCCCGGTCCATGATCTGCTGGATCAGGGCTGGCTCGTCTTCGGTGTGGGCGTCGCCGTCGGGACTGTGCTCGATGGCCAGGGCGGGCTTCCGGGCCGTGATGGCGTGCGGCCTGCCGGGAGGGACCGGCTAGCCTGCTTCCCAGACGTTCACTGGCGGGAGGCCTCGTTCGGCGCGGGCCCGGTCCATGATCTGCTGGATCAGGGCCGTCTTGCCCTCGGTGTAGGCGTCGCCGTCGGGGCTGGTGGTGGCCAGGCGGCGTTTCAGGGCGGCGTATGCGGCCCGGTCCGGTGCGTTCTGGCGTAGGTGGTCGCGCAGGATGCGCTGGTTGCGCGTTTCCCAGGTGTCCGTGGTGACGATGTGCAGGTGGTAGCCGGGGCGGCGGTAGAACAGCCGCCGGGGCATGCCGGCTTCGACGTAGGCGTAGCCGAGTTCGCTCAACGCCGCTGCGCGTTCGCGCACCGCCTCCAGCGCGGGGGCGGCGGCCATCAGATCGATGATCGGCTTGGCCGGGAGGCCGGGCACCGCGGTGCTGCCCACGTGCTCCGCGGCGGTCACCGTGTCGCCCAGGGCGGCGAGCGCCTCCTGCAGGGCCTGTGCCGCCAGCGCGGGCCACGCCGGATCGTAGTCACGAATCTCGATGGTCACCTGGTGATGCTAACGAGGGAAACGTGATGACCATGGCCACGCCCGGGTCGCGTGCCTCGGCGACGGCGCTTCCGCCGTGCGCCGCGGCCAGTTGCCGGACGATCCACAGGCCGAGCCCGGTGCCCTCGGAGCCGCCGACCGCGAACTGGCTGAACAACCGTCCGCGCAGCTCGCCGGGAATGCCGGGGCCGTGATCGCGCACCTCGAGCCGGTCGTGGCCGGTTCCGCTGATGACGCTCACGACTACCGGCGGCGAGCCATAGCGCATGGCGTTCGTGAGCAGGTTGACGAGGATCTGCTCGAAACGCTGCTTGTCCACGTACAGGGTTTGCGCGTCGTCGATGTCGACCGTCACGCCGGTGTCCGTGTTGCGCACATGGGTGAGCGATTCCTTCACGAGTGCGCGTGCCGGATATTCGCGCAGTTCGAGTTGAAGCTGGCCCTCGTTGTCGATCCGCTGCACGTCGAGCAGTCCCTCGGCGAGCCGGGTGATGCGCGCGGTCTGCCGCAGGGCGGCGTCGAGCATGTCCGCTACCGGCGGCGTCGCCTCGGGCTGCAGCTCCTCGAGCACTATGCGCACAGTGCTCAGCGGAGTGCGCACATCGTGCGCGAGTGTGCTCATCATGGCCGCGCGCCACTGCTCGATGCGCGCAAGTCGCTCACGATCCTCGCGCAAGTGGCGCGCTTGGGCCTCGATGAGCAACGCGACGGCGATCGCGACCGGCATGAGAATGAGCGCGCTGCTCAATACGAGCGGCGGCTGGTGCGTGAGGATGAGCGGGACCAGATAGGCGAGCGTGGCCGGCACCGCGTAGGCGAGCAGGATCCAGCGGGGGAAGTGCATCGCCGCCCAGGCGTAGACGAGCACCAGGAACGGCCCGGTGCCGCTGGCCGAGCCGCCGAACGACCAAGTGGACAGGCCGAGCACCGCGAACGAGGGCAGCCCAAGCCAGGCGGACGTGTTCGGTCTGACCCGGCTCCACTGCGGCAGCAGGGCCACGAAGCCGACCGCGAAGTCGCACGCCGCCACCAGCAGCAGCCGGTCCGCGCGGGCCGGATCGTTGCCGATTCCCAGCAAGGCCAGCAGGCCCGCCAGAATCAGGAGCACCCCGGCTTGCCGGGCCGCCGCGCGCGGCCCGGTTCCGAGAAGTCGAAAAAGTCCGTTCTGGTATATTTTCCGAGTATACGGGAGTGCCCCGGGCCGCTCCGCCGGGTTACCGGGCGGCAGCCGGCCGGCGTCACCGACGCCCGCCCCAATCGCCGCGGGCGGACGAACGCTGCCAGCGTCAGTAGCGGGCCCGACTAGCCCGGGGTGGACGAATGTTGATGGCGTCTGCGCGATTGCCGGGTTTTGTGAGCGGACGAGTGCTGTGCGCATCAGAAGCGGGCAGGGAATCGCTTCTAGGTGGATGAACGTCGGGCGTCGGCTGCGGCCGCTGGCGTGCGACGGGTGGATGGGCGCTCCCGGCGGGCGCGGCGGTTGTGGGGTCCCATGGGCAAAGGGGGTGCTGTGGGCGTCAGCAGCGGTCAGGGGATCGCCACGGGCCGATGCATTTCTGGCTTCCGCTGCGGCTGCCGGCTTGCCACGCGGGGTGGATGAACCTTCGGGCGTCGGCTGCGGCTGCCGGCCTGCGACGGGGTGGATGAACGCTCGGCGTCGGCTGTGGCTGCCGGCTTGCCGCGGGGTGGATGAACCTTCGGGCGTCGGCTGCGGCCGCTGGCCTGCGACAGGGTGGATGAACGCTATCGGCGTCAGCGGTCGCTGGGGGTTCGCCATGGGCGCACGGGCACTGCCGGCGTCCGCAGCGGTCACCCGGAGCGCCACGGGCGGATGAATGCCGGCGGCGTCGGCTGCCGGGCGGTCGGAGACAGGGCGGATGCCGGCGGCGTCAGCGAGAGCTGCCGGCTTGCCATGGGTGAGGGATGCCGGCGGCGTCAGCGGTGGCTGGACATGGGGTGGATGGACGCTGCCGGCGTCAGCGAGGGCCGCGGGCTTGCCATGGGTGAATGGATGTCAGCGGCGGCCGCCGGCTCGCCATGGGTAGACGGTGGCGTCGGGTGGGGCGGAGCGGGTGGCGGCCTCGAGGGAGGGGGCTTCCAGGAGGGCGGCCCGGCCCACGTGGGCGGCGCCGTCGAGGGCGAACAGGTCGCCGTACGCGAAAAGGTGTTTGGACGTGATCGGGGAGACGCCCCCGGCCATGACCAGGTAACCCGCGGTCGCCGGGATTGTGCGGCCCAGCAGGGAGACGTAGCGGCAGAGGGTCACCGACTCGAACACCCCGCCCTGGTAGTAGGGCTCTTCATAGGCGAACGCGCGCGCGGCCGAGACGTCGGGCAGGTCGGCTATGTGCAGGCTGCCGGTGGATTCGCCGTGAGTGTCGAGGGTGGGGCCGCGGGCGATGAGACGGTCCGCGTACGGGTCGAGGAAGGTCCAATGCCTCTCGGTGAGCTCCATTTTCAGCTGCAGGGAGCCGGGACGGTCGCGGCCGTACACAAAGAACTGCACGAATACCTCTGTCGGACACGCAATGCCGCCCGGTGAACGAGCACCGGGCGGCATCGGCGGAACGGTCAGGAACAGTACGTGGTTTGCTTGCCGATCACCTTGTACGGGCAGTCTGCCACCTCGGCCAGCAACAGGGCGGCCTCCCGGTTGCGCGATGTCTCGCGGGTGATGACGCTCGCCGGCGGATAGAAGCCACCCCCGGACGACGTACGCGGGTACATCTCGAACGTATAGGCGAAGATTTTGTGCGTTCCCCACAGCCAGTCGAGCAGGTCGCCGTCGGTGATGTACAGGTCGGACGACTGTTCGGGCGTGTAGTTGTTCGTCGCGGCCATCTGCCGGCCGAACGTGGAGAACGTGTTGTAGTCGTCCGTCGTCATCCCCGTGGTCGTGTTCGCGGTCGTGTGACCGAACGGCCAGAGAACCAGTTCCGAGTACGTGTGGAAGTCCATCGCCGCGCGGATCTGCTGCTTTCCGGCCACGACGCGGCTGGTGACGAAGTCGCGGACGGCCCGGGTCTCGGGGGCCGAGAAGGCCGACGGGCCGCGGTAGGTTGCCGACGACGTGCTGCCCGACGAGCCGCCGCAGCAGCCCCAGCGGTAGCCGTAGTTGCGGTTGAGGTCGGTGCCGACGTTCGACGAGCCGCTGTTGGGCTGACGGTTCTTGCGCCACGACCGGTAGCTGCCGGTGGCGACGTCGTACTCCGAGCCGTCCGGGTTGACGGACGGGACGATCCAGAGCTCGCGGCTGTTCACGACGTTGCGGAGGCGCGTGTCGCTCGCATAGCCACTCGTGTAGAGGTTGAGGACGTAGAGCGCCATCTCGACGGTCAGGTGCTCCCGCGCGTGATGGTTGGCGTCGTAGAGCACCTCGGGCTCGTTCTCGTCCGTGCCCACGTTGTCGGAGATCTTCACGGCGACGATGTCGCGGCCCTCGTACGTCTTGCCGATCGTGCGCTTGCTCGCGATGGCGGGATAGGCGGCGACGACCCGGTTCACCTCGGCGATCATCTCGCTGTAGTTGTGGTAGGGCGCGTCCGACGGCGGGAAGTCGAACGTGGACAGCACCGGCTGCACGGTGAATCCCTGACGCTGCAGGGCGCGCACCTCGGCCGGTGTGGCGGTGACCGTGACCACGGCGTGCTCCACGCTGTCGATGGCCACGCCGGTACGCGCGATCTGGTTACGCTGCCCGGCGCCGCGCACGTCGTAGATCTCGTACTGCGCGGGCTCCGTGCTCCCGGCCGGCGCGGCGTCGGCGGGCACACCGGCGACCAGCGCGCCCAGCATCGCGACGGCCAGGGCGGCCACGGCCGTACGTCGTCGTCTCATGAACGACCTCCAGGGGGAAGATGGTGTCCACACCCCACCACTGGCGGTGCATCGATGGCAATCTATTCGGGCATGCCATTGAATACCTCTTACGGCCTTATAGGCCCGGGCCGGCCGGCGGCCACCCGTCCGGGACTGCCCGTTACGACATCGTCAAGGCCGGATCTTTATTCATCGGGTGCCGGGCTGTGAGCATGGCTGCATGACAGGGAAGAGATTCGAGGTGCGGCGGTACGAGGAACCGGACCGGGATGACGTGCTGGCGCTGGCGCCGCAGCTGACGATCGGGGTGGCGCCGTGGCGCGACCCCGCCGCGGCCGAACGGGCGGCACGCGGCTGGATCTCCTCGGCGATCGGCCGGGCCGGCGGGGAGGACAGCGCGGTCTTCGTGGCCGCCGGCTCGGACGGCGTCGCCGGGGTGGTGAGCGTGGCCGAGCGGACGCACTTCACCGGAGAGGTCGACGCCTACGTGGGCGAACTGGTGGTGGCGGCCGGCGAGGAGGGCCATGGCGTGGGCGCGGCCCTGATGGACGCGGCCGAACAGTGGGCGCGGCGGCGTGGTCTCGGCCGGCTGACGTTGGAGACGGGCGCGGCCAACGCGCGCGCTCGCGCCTTCTACGGACGGCTGGGATATCAGGAGGAAGATGTTCGCCTGAGCAGACGCCTGTGAACGGGCACCGCCCATCCCGGTCGTGCGCTACGGCCCGGTGTTGCGCCCGGGCCGGCCGGAGCCCCCGGTTCCGTCCCGGTGCTCCTGGCCGGCCCGACGAGGCGTACGTCTTCAGTCGAGGCAGAATTCGTTGCCCTCGGGGTCGTTCATGACGATGAAGCCGTAACTCATCGGGAGGTTGGGCTCGGAACGGCTCACCCGCTTGGCGCCCAGCGACACCAGGCGGTCGCACTCCTTCTCGAGGGCGGCCATCCGCTCATCGCCCTGCAGGCCGGGCGCGGCGCGGACGTCGAGGTGCACGCGGTTCTTGGCGATCTTGTCCTCGGGGACCTGCTGGAAGAAGATGCGCGGGCCCGCGCCGTCGGGGTCCTCGAGCGCGGAGGCGGCGTTACGGCGCTCCATCGGCACCTTGTTCTCCTCCAGGAACTCGTCCCACGCGGCCAGCGGGTCGGCGCCGGGCTCCAGCTCGACGCCGGGCGGGCCGGGATGGACGTAGCCCAGGGCGTCGCGCCAGAACGTCGACAGCGACTTGGGGTCGAGCGCGTCAAAGGTGACCTGGATCTGGCGGCTCATCGGGTGGCTCCTCTCAGGTGGAGGTCGCGCAGCAGGGCGACCTCGCTCAGGTGGTGGATCATTTCGCGGTGGATGTGCAGCACCAGCGTGGCCATCGACGCCTCGGGGTAGGGCTCGGCCGGGCCGCACGGACGGCGCAGCCCATCCTCGCCGAGGCTCCGCACACCGGCCAGCCACACGCCGAGCTGCTCGTCGAGCTGTTCGCGGGCGAGATCGGCGCTTCCCGCGTACGGCCAATCGTCGTAGGAGGCGGGCGCCGCGCCGAAGTGGGCGGCGTTACGGAGGGCCAGCACGCCGACGATGACGTGCCCGAGCCGCCACGCGATGGTGGTCACCGGCGCGGGCTCGGGCTGGGGGACCGCGAAGTCGATCGTGTAGTCGCCCCGGCCGGCCCGCACCGGGGCGGCCGACGTGCCGCGCGGGCGCACACTCCACGCGTCCGGCACGGGCTCCCAGAAGTATTCGTCGTCGGTCAGGCCGTCCAGCCGGGCCCGCACCTGGTTGTCCCAGTGCCATTCCCACTGCTCGCGCAGCGTCCGGTTCCAGTCGAATCCGTCCATGGGGACACCCTGACACGGAACGAGGACAGGATCGGTCCGCTACGTCGGGGAGAATCGCCGGCATGGAGGACATGGGGACGACCGAGCGCGTGCTGGCCCTGCTCGGGTTGCTGCAGCAGCGCCGGGTCTGGACGGGTCCCGAGCTGGCCGGGCGGCTGGGTGTCACCACGCGTACGGTCCGGCGCGACGTCGAACGGCTGCGGGTTCTCGGATATCCGGTGCACGCGGGGCAGGGCGTCGGTGGCGGCTATCAGCTGGGGCCGGGCCAGGATCTGCCGCCGCTGCTGTTCGACGACGAGGAGGCCATCGCCACCGCGGTCGCGCTGCTGGCCGGGGCGGAGAGCGGCGATGCGGCCCTGCGGGCGCTGACCAAGCTGGACCGGGTGCTGCCGGCCCGGTTGCGGCACGAGGTGCGGGCGCTGGCCGGGTCGGTGGAGTCGTTCGGCGGGGGCGGGCGGCCGGCCGTGGACTCCGAGGCGCTGATGACACTGGCGCGGGCCTGCCGGGACGAGGTCGAGGTGGCCTTCACCTACAAGGAACAGCCCCGGCGGGTGGAGCCCTATCGGCTCGTGGCCTCGGACCGCCGGTGGTATCTGCTGGCCTTCGACCTCGCCCGCGACGATTGGCGTACGTTCCGGGTCGACCGCATGTCCGAGATCTCCGGCAACTTGCGGCACTTCGCCCCGCGCGACGCCCCGGAGGCCGCCGAGTTCGTGCAGGAAAGCATCTCCAGCCGCGTCTACCGCCATCAGGCCCGGTTTCTCGTACGGGCCGGGGCGGACACCGTACGCGCCCAGATCCCGGCCTCGGCCGCGGTGGTGCGCGACCGGACCGCCACGACCTGCGAGGTGACCAGCGGCGCGGGCAACCTCGACTTCATCCTCATGCACATGGCCCTGCTCGGCCACGACTTCGAGGTGCTCGACCCGCCGGAGTTGCGCGACCGCTGCGCGATCCTGGCCGGTCGGCTGGGCCGGGCCGGCGTCACCAGCTCATGACCACCTCGGTCGCCGCGTCCCGGACGTCGGCGTCGCCGTGCTGCCGCAGCGACCGCAGGCGGTCACGCCACTCGACCGGCCAGCCCAGCCGGTAGCCGCGCCGGGTGAGCGCGACCGCGAACAACCCGCCCGCGAGATCGCCACGCCGCTCGAAGTCGGTGGCCCGGGCCAGCTGCCGGCCGGCCTCGAACATAGACTCGCGCCGGGTCAGGTAGCCCTGGAGGGTCCGCGACACGTGATAGGCCACGATCGGACGGCCGGCGCAGCGGTCGGCCACTTCGTCGAGCACGTCGACGCCGCCCAGCGCGACCATCATCGTGAGCGCCGGCTTGAGGAACCCGGGCCGGTCGGCCAGTTCCCGCGCCGCGGCCAGCATCGGCCCGCGATCGACCGCGGGTCCGATCCGCGCGGCCCAGCCGTCCACGGCGTCGGCGATCTCGTCGAGACGTTCACGCCACGGGCGGTCGCGGTCGGCGTTCCCGGCGTCGTCGGCCGTGTCGGCCTCGGCCAGCCGCTGCCACACCGCGCCCAGCCCGCCCCGGCGCAGCGTGCCGACCAGCGCCTCGGCCTCGTACCCGCCCAGATAGGCGTCGAGGTCGGTGAGCCGGTCGACGACCAGCCCGGTGACGTCGCCGAGCCAGGGCGCCCAGTCGGGCACCAGCAGGAAGGCGGTGCTGCGTACGGTCCGGTCGTCGCTGCGGCAGGCGGCGTCCACCAGCGCGGCGAAACGGGACCGGTAGCGCCCGGCCACTCCGTCCGGTTTGGCCGCCAGCACGGCCTGGCGCTCCTCCCGGCTGCCCCGCACCCCGGCCTCGAGAATCGTCCAGCTCTCGGGGGCCCACAGGTGTTCCCGCGCGGCCGCGATCACGGCGGCGCGCACGTCCCGATGCTGACCGTCCTTCCCGTACGCCGCCAGCAGCGTCCCCATCGACGCGGACGGACCGAACCGGCCGAGCAGGCGCGCGGCCTCCTTGCGGCTGGTCACCTTGGCCGGGCCGAGCAGAACCGGGTCGAGCAGGGCGGGCAGGCGCGACGGCCGCACGAACCGGGCCGCCCGCCCCGCCGCGTACATCGCCACCCGCGCCCGGTCGTCGCCGGCGTGCGCGAGCAGCGTGGCCATCGCCTCCTCGGGCCGGTCGGTCCACACCAGCGCGCCCAGCGCCGCCTCGGCCAGCACCACGTCGGACGAGCTGGCATAGCGCAGCACGACGGCCGAGCCGAGCACCGGAACGCGCGCGGCGGCCCGGATCGCGGCCGCCCGCTCGGGCCGGGTGGCGCCCGGGTCGGCGGCGATCCGCTCCTGCAGTTCGGCGAACAGGACCTGCTGGCGCGGCAGCCACCGCTCGCAGAAGTGCGGCCACGGCGGCACCCAGCGCACACCCTCCTTGAGGAAACGCCCGCGCGGCGGCCGGGTGAGCACCCGGTCGAGCAGGTCGGTGCGGCTGCCGCACAGGGTCGCCCAGATCGTGGCCGACCCGGCCACGATCGACACGTCCAGGTCGAGCACCTCGGCCACGCGTACGGGCCGGGTCCGCGGATCGGCGAGCCACAGATCGGTCGCCGTGCGCACGACCGACGGCACGTTGCCCGGATCGAGGGCCCGGCGCAGCAACGCCTGCAGCCCGGCGACGTTCCACGCGCGGCGCCCGAGCGCGCGGGTCAGCGCGAACAGCGGTTCGAAGAAGCCGCGGTCCATGCCGGCCTCGACCCAGCCGCGCAGCCGGTCGAAGACCATCAGCTCCTGGCCGCGGCGCAACGTGCGGTCGTAGCGGCCGAGCACCGGCACCGACTTGCCGGCCGCGGTGAGGTCGATGGTGAGCAGCGCCCAGTCGCGCAGCGCCGGTTCGCCGACGTGGTGCTGCAGCACGCGGACGGCGAGGGCGCCCAGGGCGGCCAGCGACTGCGCGGACACGTCGCGCGCCTCGACCGCGTCGGTCGTGAGCCGGGTCAGCCGGTCGGCCACCGCCGGGGTGATCAGCGGCGCCACCTGGGCCAGCGCGGTCAGGGTGGCCGAGCGCACCGGATCCTGCTCGTTGCGCAGCCGGTCGAGCAGACCCAGGGCGCCGGCCACCGCCTGCGAGTCCCGCGAGCGGCGGGCGGCGTCGATGAGATTCCCGTACGCCGCGGCCCGCACCTCGGCGTCGCCGCTGCTGGTCGCCCCGGCGATCGCGTCGCGCGCCTCGGGCCACGGCAGAAAGGCGCTCAGCGAACGGAGCACGGCCTCGTTGTCCCGGGCCCACGGGCGGGTCATCTGGCGGCGCGCCTCATCGGCCCGTACGGCGTGCGGCAGCAGATCCATCGTGGCCGGGTCGAGCCGGGCGCCGGCCGAACCCACGGTCCGGGCGTGCAGCGCGCCGCGCCGGCTCGGCGGCAGAGCGGCCAGCAGGTTCGCGTATCCGGATCCGTCCCGGACCCGGCGGGCCAGCGGCAGCACCTCGTCGTCGGGCAGGACGGCCAGACGGCGGGTGAGCGCGCGGGGCAGCGGGCGGTGGGCCACCCAGGTGGCCCGGCCCGGCGCGGCGAGCAGCGCGGCGACCCGGCGGGGGTCGAGGGCGGCCAGGACCCCGTACCGGGAGAGGTCGCCCGGCAAATGGTTGGCGGGGCCGTGGCGCTCCAGCAGGTCGAGCAGACCGGCCGGATCGCAGTGCAGCACGGCGTGACCGTTCCGGGCCCAGAGGCGCTCGCTCATCTCGGGGTCGGCCGGCTGGAGCTGGGCGGTCAAGTGCTCGAGCAGCACGGCCGGATGGCGGCGGGCGACGGCGGTGAGGTTGGCGGCGTAGTCGAGCTCGGGCAGCGCCTCCCGGACGACCCCGGCACTGCACGCCGGGAGCAGGGCGGCCGCCTCCTGATCGCCGTAGAGGTCGCGCACCCGGGGGAGCAGCGAGTCGGCGAGGCCGGGCGCGTGCACCCGCCGCAGGGTGCGATAGACGAGGCGGCGCTCGGCGGCCGGGCGGTCGAGATCGAGGTCGAACCCGGGCGAGGTGAGCACGCTCTCGAGGGCCCGGGCCCGCAGCGCGGCCTCCGGGCCGGCCAGGGCCAGGAGCACCTCGCCGGTCGCGCCGGTCACGAGCGCGGCGGTCAGGGCCAGCGAGCGTTCGTACGGCCCGGCGGTGTGCAGATCGGCGCAGACCTCGGCGCGGTCGGTGGCGGCGCGCGCCCAGGCCGAGACGCGCGTCATCCTCTCCCCGTATGGGAAAGGGTCGAGCGAAGCGAGCAGATCGTCCGTGGCCTTGAGCACGTCCTCATTCTGCTCAGTCGATCAAGGGGTTTTCGTCAGTAGGTCAGCTCGAGCACGAACCACTCGCCCGGACCGGTCAAGGTGAGCGGGCCGCCCGGGTGGTAGGCCACCGCGCCGTCGCGGGCCAGCTCGGCCAGCACGTGCGGGCGGTCGCCGAGGTCGAGCTTGCGGGCCTCGTCGCCGCCGACCTCGACCGTCCACACGGCGACGTGCGGGTGCAGGATGACCGGCAGCCGCCCGTCCTCGGTGGCCGGGCCGGGACGCTGCCCCTCGACGCTGCGGTCGCCGGGGCCGATGTCCTGCGGTTCGGGCCGGTTCTCGCCCAGGTCTTTGAGCTCGACGAGCCGATTCTGGTAGAACCGCGAGCCGATGTTGGTCAGCCGGTGCACGGGCGAGAGCGGGCGATAGACCGACCCGCCGCGATACTCGTTGAGGAACCGCGGCTCGCTGCCGTCCAGCCAGTCCATGCGGGCCTCGGAGCCCGAGATCGACAAGACGACGTACGGATTGTGGTGCAGATGCCACGGGTGGGTCGCGCCGGCCCGCAGCGAGACGTCCCAGATCCGGACGGCCTCGTTGTCGAGCAGCACGGTCTGGCCGACACCGTCGAGAACGACACGCTCGCCGGCGGGGGAGTGCACAACCTGACCCTTCACGCCGACCACCCCATCATCAGTGGTGGTCGATGTCAAAACTCGCCGGTGACGCGGGCCAGGGTGCGCAGGCCGATCCGGGCCATGGCCGGGTTGGTGCCGGCGTAGTACCAGGGCAGACCCATCGCCTGGGCGAACGCCCACGCCCGGCCACGCTCCCATTCCAGTTCGGACGGTTGCAGCGCCTCGCGCAGGGTGCGGCGGGGGCCGGCGTCGAGCAGGTGCCAGGCGCTGGTCAGGTCGAGGGCGGGGTCGGTGGCGGACAGCCCGCCCACGTCGAGAATGCCGGTGAGACGGCCGCCGGCGACCAGGACGTTGCCGGGGATCAGGTCGCCGTGCGTCATCGCGTCGGGGGTGTCGCCCCGGGGCAGTTCGCGCAGCCGCGACCAGAGCGGGCGCAGGCCGGGGTCGTGCCTCTCCAGGCAGATCTCCATCCACTCGTCCTGGGACTTCAGGTCGCCGCCGCGGCCCGCGCCCGAGAACGTGCGGCCGTGGGTGGGCAGGGAACGTACGGCGGAGATGAACTCGGCCAGGTCGCGAGCGAAGTCGTCACCGAGGGGCTGGTCGCCGGCCACCACGCCGGGCAGCCAGGTCTGGACCGACCAGGGCAGCGGGTAGCCGGCGCCGGGCTCACCGAGCGCCACCGGTTCCGGGGTGGCGAAACGCGTCCGGCCGGCCAGTTCCGCGGCCGCGGCGGCCTCACGCTCCAGCCACTCGCGGGCGCCGGGACGGGGCTGCAACGGGAAGCGGACCGTGTACGCGTCGCCGAGCCGGAAAATCGCGTTGACGGTCCCCTGCGTGGCGAGCTCACGGAGCGGCAGGTCGCGCCACCGCGGGAACTGCGAGTCGATCAGCGTGCGGGCCGTGGCGGGGGAGACGTCGATCTGGTCGGCGTGCATCGTCGGGGTGGCGGGTCAGAGGCCGTCGCAGGTGTTGCGGACGTCGGAGATGAGCTGGCCGACCCGGTTGACGTCGAACGTGACGTACGCCTGCTGAAGCTGCTGTGCCTGCGCGGCCAGCACCCGGTATTCGGTGTCGCCCTGGCCCGCCGCCTGAGCGAGCGCGATGGCCCCGCCGACCTGGAAGGTGGTCAGCTCGGTGACGGTCTCGGGGGCCCAGCTGTCCGGCACCCGGTCGAAGACACCGCAGGCCGCGGCGGCGTCGGCGGCCGGGTCGTCCCCGCCCCCGCCCACGAACGAGCTGGCCGCCCACAGGATGCCCACCACCAGCGCGCCCACGAGCGCTCCGGCGCCCGCGGCGACGAGCAGCCGTCGTGAACCGCCATCCCGGGGCCGCACCCCGGCGGCCGGCACGCCGGCTTCGGTCGTAACCGGCGCCGGGCCGGTCGTGCCGTCGTTCGGCCAAGCCGCGGCGACGTCCGGCCCGGCCGGCTCACCGGCCGGTCGCTGCCACGGATCGCCCCCGGCTGCGGGCGCCGTCCCGGCTGCGGGCGCGGGAGGGTGAGCCGGGGCGGGCGGGGACTGCTCGGGCTGCTGGGGCGTCGTCATAGCCCGAAAGACTTCCATATTCGCCGAACGTGGTCACTACGGCACGGGAGTCCCGAATCCGGTCATCGCGGCGATCAGGCGGCCACCGTCCGGGGAACCGGCGCGTGCACCTCGACACTGTCGCCGCCGCGGCGCTTGGCGCAATACATGGCCGCGTCGGCCAGTTCGACCACCGACGGCAGCGCGGAGGCCGGGCCGCCCGCCACCCCGACGCTGAGCGTGGCCGGCCCGTCCAGGGTCCGGACCGCCTCAACCATCCGCTGCGCCACCTCGCGGGCCAGCGCGCTGCCGACGCCGGGCAGCAGCACCGCGAACTCGTCGCCGCCGAGCCGGGCCACCAGATCGTCGTCGCGCACCAGCCCGGTCAGCGCCGCGGCGATCGCCTTGAGGGCGGCATCACCGGCGGCGTGCCCGGCCGTGTCGTTGATCTGCTTGAACTTGTCGGTGTCGATCACCAGCACGGTCGACCAGATGTCCGGTCCGGCCTGGATGCGGCACACTGCCGAGTCGAACGCGCGCCGGTTGGCCACGCCGGTCAGCGGGTCCATCCAGGCCGCCGCGCGCAGCTGCTCCAGCGACCGCATGTGCTCGACCGAGGTGAGCGTGCGCAGGCGCTGGTGCCACAGGGCGGCGGCCAGAGTCGCCCCGTACGCCGCCCCGGCCGCGGCCGCCGCGGAACCCTGCCGGGCCAGCAGCACCGTATGCGTGTGATGGTGGGCCGCGGTCAGCACCACGCCCGTGTCGGCGGGCAGGGCGGCGATGGCGGCCTCGATGACCTGCAGCGCCTCGGTCAGCCGGCCCGTGCGGCGCAGCGCGACCGCGTGGAACGGCCCGGCGAAGGCGAGCAGCAGCGGGCTCATCCCGCGCCCGCGGAGCCGCTCGAGGAGGTAGGCGATCTCGGTGGCGGCGGCGGCCGGATTGTGCCGGTCGGCCTTGGCGCAGGCCGCGGAGAGCAGCGCGTAGTCGGACCACACCGCGGCGTCCGGGCCCTGTGCCTCCCCGGCCGCCCGCACCCCGTACGCCTCGGCCTGCGCGGTGTGGTTCTCGGCCGCCTCGACCTGACCGACCTGGTAGAGCTCGAGCGCCCACAGCAGGTGCAGCTCGGCCAGGTTGATCAGCCACATCGCCCGGTTGCCGTTGGCCGGGCCGGGTGCGGCGCTGAGCGCGTACGCGGCCTCGTAGTGGGCTCCGACGAGCTCGTAGAGGCGCAGCTCGAAAAAGGCGATCGCGATCGCGACCCGGGCGTTGACGGCGGCCACCGGTTCCGTCTCGTCGACGACCAGGGCCTCGGCCGTCACCAGATCCCGCAGCGCGCCGTCCAGGTCGTACTCGGCCGTGTGCGCCTCGCCGACCCGCGCCCGCGTGCCGGCCCGCGTGGCCAGCGCGGCCGCCCGCCAGCCGGGCGAGCAGGCGGAGTCCAGCATCCGGGCGACGGCGTCCTCGAACGCGGGCATGTCACCGAGCACGTTGAACGCGGCCACCCGGACGAAGTGCAGACCGGCGTGCCCGCCCTCGCCGAGCAGCGCCTCGGCCTGGGCCAGCGCCTCCACGGCCTGACCGGCCTGAGCCTGTTCGAGCAGACGTACAGATTCCTGAGTGGGATGCATCGCCCCTCCTGGCCTGTTCATCGGCCAGGACCGGCCGCAAATCAGCGTTTTGTGAAGCGGTACTCGACTTCCGGCCGACCGGGCCCGCCGTAACGCGGGTTTCGCGCCACCTGTCCGGTTTCGGCGAGGTGCTCGAGGTAGCGCCGCGCGGTGACCCGGGAGGCGCCCATCCGCGCCGCCACCTCGGCCGCCGACAGCCCGGCCGGTCCGTCGGCGGCCCGCAGAACCCCGAGAACCAGATCGAGGGTGCCCTGGTCGAGGCCCTTGGGCAGCGAATCGGGGGAGGAGCCGCGCAGCGCCGCGAACGCGCGATCGATCTCGTGCTGTGCTGCCACCTGCTCGGGGCCCAGCATCTGCCGCCGGTACCGGGCGTACCCGAGCAGTTTCTCGCGGAAGGTGGCGAAGGTGAACGGTTTGAGCAGGTAGTGGGTGACCCCGAGGGAGACCGCCGACCGGACCACCGCGAGATCGCGCGCCGACGTCACGACCAGCACGTCCGTGCCGATGCCGGCCGCGCGCAGGGCCCGGGTCAGCTCGAGCCCGAACATGTCGGGCAGGTTGAGGTCGAGCAGCACCAGATCGACGGGGGTCGAGCGGAGCGTGGCCATGGCCCGTTGCGCGGTGTGCGCGACCGCCGCCACCTCGAAACCCTCGACCCTTCCCGCGTACGCCGCATGAGCCTCGGCCAGCAGCGGCTCGTCCTCGACCACGAGGACTCGGATGGCGCTCACGGACGGACCGGAAGCCGGACGGTGATCACGGCGCCGCCGTCCGGTCCCGCGGACACCTCGATGCTCCCGCCGTGCCGGTCGGCCACCTGCTTGACCAGCGCCAGACCGATCCCGCGGCCCTGCGCCTTGGTCGTCCAGCCCCGCGCGAACGCTCCGGCCGGCAGCCCGGGCCCGGTGTCACCCACCCGCACCAGCACCTCACCGTCCGACTCGACCACCAGCACCGTCACCACCCGCGGCGGCCCGGTGCCGGCCACCGCCTCGAGCGCGTTGTCCACCAGGTTGCCGACCACGGTGATGAGGTCACGGCTGGGCAGCGGCGTGGTGTCCGCGAGCCGAGACGCCTCGTCGATCACCAGTTGCGCGCCCCGCTCGGCGGCCTGGGCCGACTTGCCCAGCAGCAGGGCGGCCAGCGCGGGCTCACTCACCGCCCCCACCACCTGATCGGTGAGCTGCTGGGCCACGGCCAGTTCGGCGGTCGCCAGTTGCAGTGCCTCCTCGGTGCGGCCGAGCTCGACCATGGTCAGAACGGTGTGCAGCCGGTTCGCGGCCTCGTGGGCCTGCGACCGCAGCGCCTCGGTGAGGCCCCGCACGGAATCCAGCTCGCCGGTGAGCGTACGCAGCTCGGTGTGGTCGCGAAGCGTCAGGACCGTGCCGACGGTCTGGCCCTCGGAGCGGATCACCCGCTGGTTGGCCACCAGCACCCGGTCACCGGCCAGCACCGGCTCGTCCGCGGCCGGGGTCTTCGACGCCAGCAGCTCGCTGATCTCGGACGGCATGTCGAGCGAATCGCCGGTCAGGCCCAGCAGCCGCCGGCCCTCGTCGTTGACCAGCGTCACCCGGCCCGCCCGGTCGGCCACGACCAGTCCCTCGCGCACCGAGTGCAGGACCGCGTCGTGGTACTCGTACATCCGGGTCATCTCGGCCGGGCCGAGACCGTGCGTCTGGCGGCGTAACCGGCGGCTGAGCAGCCACGACCCGGCCGCCGCGATCAGCAGCGCCAGCGCCGTCGGAACCGCTACCGCCGGCGTACGGGAAAGCAGCTTCTCATTGAGGGCCGTGGTGGTGATGCCGACCGACACGAGCGCGATCACGGTGTTCCGATCGATGACCGGGACGACCGTGCGCACCGACTCGCCCAGCGTGCCGACGCTCTTCTCGATGACGACGCCGCCCCGCAGCGCCTTGTCGATCGAGCCGATGAACGGCTGCCCGATCACCTCCGGGGTCGTGTGGGTGAACCGCGTGCGATCCGGGGCCATCACGACGATGAAGGTGGTCTCCGTGGCCAGGCGGACGCTTTCCGTGTACGGCTGCAGGATCTTCGACGGGTCCGGATCGTCCACCGCGTCGATGACCGTGGGCGAGAGGGCCACGGCCTGGGCGATCCCGACGACCTGGTCGATGGCCGCCTGCTCGGTGTCGTCCCGGGCCAGCAGCGCGGCCCCGGCCGTGCCGATCGCCACCAGCGTCGTCACCACCAGCACCTGCAGGACGAACAGCTGCCGCG
Source organism: Actinoplanes sp. NPDC021490 (assembly GCF_055562135.1). Classification (NCBI taxonomy): domain Bacteria; kingdom Bacillati; phylum Actinomycetota; class Actinomycetes; order Micromonosporales; family Micromonosporaceae; genus Actinoplanes; species Actinoplanes sp. NPDC021490. The sequence goes on along the minus strand of NZ_JBVHFW010000014.1, from coordinate 56,818 downwards.
CGATGCTCCACCGTCGTGCTATCGGCATGTTTCCGGTCCGGTTCTCCGCAGTAAACAGAATGAACGCAATGTCGCCCTGGGGTGAGACGCAGGACACAGTCTGCGGCATGGAGACCCAGAGCCCCACCCCGCGGGTCCGGCGGGACAGAACGCACTACCTCTACCTGGCCGTGATCGCCGCGGTCCTGGCCGGCATCGTCATCGGCCTCGCCGCACCGGACGTCGCCAAGGAGCTCAAGCCCATCGGCACCGGGTTCGTCAACCTGATCAAGATGATGATCGCCCCGGTCATCTTCTGCACGATCGTGCTCGGCGTCGGCTCGATCCGCCAGGCGGCCAAGGTCGGCCGGGTCGGCGGTCTGGCCCTCGGCTACTTTCTGGTCATGTCGACCGTGGCGCTGGCCATCGGCCTCGTCGTCGGCAACATCATCCACCCCGGCTCCGGGCTGCACCTGGACCCGGAGGCCGCCGCGGCCGGACAGAAAGCGGTGGGCGACACCGGCGAGGAGGGCCTGGCCGACTTCGTGCTCGGCATCATCCCCAACAGCCTGCTCTCCTCGCTGACCGACGGCGAGGTGCTGGAAACGCTGATGGTGGCGCTGCTGGTCGGCTTCGCCGTGCAGGGCATGGGCCGCCGCGGCGAACCCGTGCTGCGCGCGATCACCGTCATCCAGCGGCTGGTCTTCAAGATTCTCGCCATGATCATGTGGCTGGCCCCGATCGGCGCGTTCGGCGCGATCGCGGCGGTGGTCGGCGAGACCGGCGTCGACGCGCTCAAGAGCCTGGCCCAGATCATGCTCGGGTTCTACGTCACCTGCGCGATCTTCGTGTTCCTCATCCTCGGCGCGATCCTCTGGGTGTTCACCCGGCTCAACCTGTTCTCGCTGCTCAAGTATCTGGCCCGCGAGTTCCTGCTGATCCTGTCGACCTCGTCGTCGGAGTCGGCGCTGCCCCGGCTGATCGCCAAGATGGAACACCTCGGCGTCAGCAAGCCCGTCGTCGGCATCACCGTCCCGACCGGCTACAGCTTCAACCTCGACGGCACGGCCATCTACCTGACGATGGCGTCGCTGTTCATCGCCGAGGCCCTGGACCAGCCGCTGTCCATCGGCGAACAGATCTCCCTGCTCGTCTTCATGATCATCGCCTCCAAGGGAGCGGCCGGCATCACCGGCGCGGGCCTGGCCACCCTGGCCGGCGGCCTGCAGAGCCACCGCCCCGAACTGGTCGACGGCGTCGGCCTGATCGTCGGCATCGACCGGTTCATGTCCGAGGCGCGGGCCCTGACCAACTTCGCCGGCAACGCGGTCGCCACCGTCCTCATCGGCACCTGGACCGGCGAGATCAACCGCGAGAAGACGCGGGCCGTGCTGGCCGGCGAGGACCCGTTCGACGAGACCACCATGCTCGACGACGAGGACGACGCCGCCACCCAGGACGCCCCGCCGCCGGAGCCCGGCACCCCCGAACCGGCGCCGGCCGCGAGAACCTGACCCAGCGAGCCTCCATCCGGCGCCACCCGGCGGCCCGGCCCTCCGCGCACCCCGCGAGGAGGGCCGGGCCGCGGGCTGTCGGGCCACTTTCCGCGCGTGAGTAACATGATCGGGTGCTTGCCCCCGGAGCCATGCTCAGCGACCGATACCGCCTGACCCAACGTCTCGCCGCCGGCGGCATGGGTGAGGTCTGGCGCGGCGAGGACGTCATGCTCCATCGCCAGGTGGCGATCAAGGTGATGCTGCCCGCGCTGCGCAGCGACCGCGAGTTCGTCACCCGCTTCCGCACCGAGGCGCGCATGATGGCCGCGCTGCGCCACCCCGGCATCGTGCAGGTCTACGACTACGGTGAGACGTCCGACGGTGACTACCTGGTCATGGAGTTCGTCGAGGGTATCCCGCTGTCCAAGCGGATCGAGCAGGCCGGCCGGCTGAGCCCGGCCGAGACCATGACGATCGTGGCCCAGGTGGCGGACGCGCTGCAGGTCGCCCACGAGGCGGGCATCGTGCACCGCGACGTCAAACCCGCGAACCTTCTCGTACGCCCCGGTGGCGCCATCGTGCTGGTCGACTTCGGTGTCGCCCGGTCCGCCACCGCGAACGGCCTGACCGGCACGAACGTGGTTCTCGGCTCGGCCAACTACATGGCTCCCGAGCAGGCCGAGGGCAAGCCGATCGGACCGCCCACCGACGTGTACGCGCTGGGCGCCGTCGCCTACTGCTGCCTCACCGGGCGCCCGCCCTACGTCGGCGACAACCCGCTGCAGGTGATGACCCAGCTGGTGTACGGGCAACTGCCCACCCTGCCGCCCGACGTGCCCCCGGCGGTGTCCGCGCTGGTGCTGCGCGCCCTGGCCAAGGAGCCGTCGCAGCGGTTCGCCAGTGCGGCCGAGCTGGCCTCGGTGGCCCGGTCGCCCGGCCGGGGCGGCCCGGGGTCGTTCGCGCCGCCCCCGCCGACGCGCGCGTTCCCGAACGGCGGCCCGGGTCACACGGCGGCCGGTTTTCCCAGCACGGGCCGGGCCCAAGCCGGTCACCGGCCGCCGGGGCAGAGCTCGAGCCGGATCCCGGCCCCCGGCAGCGCCCAGGCCGGCGGCTATCCGTCCGGTTCCGGCACGCGGGTCGGCGGCTACCCGACAGGCGCCCAGGGCCGTTTCCAGCCCGGGGCCCAACCCGGCGGTTTTCAGCCCGGGCGGGCTCAAGCCGGCCTCGGTCGGCAGACCGGCTTCCACTCTTCGGCGTCCGTCTCCGGAGCCGCTTCAGTCCCGCGGCCGGGCGCCTCCGGCGGCGGCACAGGTGGAGGCACCGGCGGCGGTGGAACCGGCTCCTTCGGCGCGGGGGCCGGCGACGGTGCCCCGAAGCGCCGCAACATGATGGTCATAGCGGCCTTCGTGGCGGTCCTGGTCGGCCTGGGTGGCGTGGGCCTCGCGGTGGCCTGGCCGTCGCTGACCGGCGCTTCCGACAGCTCGGACAATTCCGGGGACGGCCCGCTGGCGGCCGGCGACACGACCACCGAGACGACCGCCAAACCCGGCAAGACCGGCGGCTCGCGCACGAAGACCCCCAAACCCAGCAAGACCACCGACAAGGCCGAGCCCACCGCCGAGCCGACGACGGCGCAGCCCGCGGCCCAGCCCAAGGACCCGCAGGCGGTGTGCGGCGACGGCTTCGACGTCGTCGACCGCAAGAGCCTGAAGGGCGGCGGCACCAGCGGCCGGGTCTTCCTGCTCTACAACGAGGACAGCGACGAGAACTGCGTGGTCACGGTGAAGCTGACCGGGATCGGCGAGAAGTCGTCCATGTCGGCCTACCTCGAAATCGAGGGCCAGCCCGCGACCGAGGACAACACCTCGGCGATCGACTACGTCGGCCCGGTCACCGCCCAGGCGGGGGAGGCTTGCGTGAAGTGGGGCGGCTCGATCGACGACCAGTCCTACTTCAGCGACTTCGAACAGTGTGAATGATCTAGCAGAATCGTGTCCACGGCCTCGCGGACGGCGTCCAGCTCGGGATGCAGCGCGGCCAGGGCGTCGACGGCGGCGTCCAGGTCGTTCAGCCGGGCCCGGTCCTCCAGGCGCCCGCAGGCGTCGGCGGCGTCCCGGGCCCCGATGTTGGCCATGATGCCCTTCAGCTGGTGGGCCTCGTTGCGCAGCGTGCCGGCGTCGTCGAGGGCCAGGGCCTGGCTGATCTTCTCGACGTGGCCGGGCACCCGGTCGGCCATCGTGCGGAGCAGGCGTTCGATCACCGGGGCGCTCGCGGCCGGGTCGGGGCCGCGCAGCTGGTCCAGGCGCTCCTCGATCTGGGCGACGACCGGGGGTGTCGCCCACTTCGCCAGCGCGGCGGCGACGTCGGTGGGCACCAGCGGCTTGGCGATGTGCTCGTCCATGCCCGCCTCGAGGCAGCGGGCGCGGTCCTCGGCCAGGGCGCTCGCGGTCAGCGCGATGATCGGCACGTGCCGGTCGGCGCCCTCCTCACGGCGGATCTCGGCCGTCGCCGCGTACCCGTCCATCTCGGGCATCAGGCAGTCCATGAAGATCAGCTGGTAGCGGTGCTCGGCCGCCATCCGCACCGCCTCGCGGCCGTTGGTGGCGACGTCGGCCGAATAGCCGAGGTTGGCCAGGATGCCCAGCGCGACCGTGCGGTTGATGTCGTTGTCCTCGACCAGCAGCACGTGCCCCTCACCGGCGGGCGCGGCGGCCGGCGGTGACACCGGCGGGTCGTCGGCCGCGAGCACCCCGACCAGCGCGTCGTAGAGCTGCGACTGCCGCAGCGGCTTGGTGAACGCGGCCGACATCACCGCCGGGTCGGGCTCCGAGGGCAGCGACTGCGAGTCGTTGGTCAGCAGGATCGTCTTCGGCGCGGGCGTGCCCGCCGGCGCCTGGGCGAACGCGCCGTCGTGGATGACCAGGTCGATCGGGCGCCCGGCGGCGGCGGCGTCGCGCAGGATCTCGTACGCCTCCTCGCCACGCCCCACCCCGGTGGCCCGCATCGACCAGGCCGCGAGCTGGTCGGCCAGCACCGCCCGGTCGGCCTCGTCCTGATCGACGATCACCACGCGCAGCCCGTCGAGCGCGTGATGGTCGCTCAGGCCCACCCCGTCCCGGGCGGCCCGCAACGTGATCGTGAACCAGAACGTGCTGCCCTGACCGGGCTCGCTGTGCACGCCGATGTGCCCGCCCATCAGCTCGACCAGGTCGCGCGAGATGGCCAGGCCCAGCCCGGTGCCACCGAAACGCCTGGTCGTGCCCGCGTCGGCCTGCGTGAACGGCTCGAACAGCCGCTCCTGCTGGTGGCGGTCGATCCCGATGCCGGTGTCGCGCACCTCGAACCGTACGGGAACCGCATCGGGCCCCGTGGTGACCGCGGTGTCCAGGGTCGCCGAGATCGAGACCCGCCCGTACGCGGTGAACTTGATCGCGTTCCCGGCCAGGTTGAGCAGCACCTGGCGCAGCTTGGCGGCGTCCCCGCTGACGGTCGCGGGCAGCCGCGGGTCGCACTCGCCGGTGATCGCCACCGAACTGGTCGTTCCCGGCGGCGCGGCCAGCGCCACCACATCGTCGACGAGCCGCTGCAGCTGGAAGTTGGTGTCCTCGAGCAGCACCTTGCCCGCCTCGAGCTTCGAGAAGTCGAGCACGTCGTTGATGACCGACAGCAGCGCGGACCCGGCCGTGCTGATCCCCTCGGCGTACCGGCGCTGCTGCTCGTCCAGGGCGGAACCGAGCAGCAGGCCGGTCAGGCCGATGACCCCGTTCATGGGCGTACGGATCTCGTGGCTCATCGAGGCCAGGAACTGCGACTTGAGCCGGGCCGTCTCGATCGCCTGATCGCGGGCCTGGGCCAGGGCCTGCTCGGTCTCGAGGCGGGCGCTGATGTCGCGGGCGAACGCGTGCACGTGCGACGCCCCGTCGTGCCGGATCCGCCACATGGTCAGCTCGATCGGCCGTTCCCGCCCGTCGTGGTGCAGCGCCGCCATCTCGGTCGGCCGGTCGAGCAGCCAGTCCCACCGGCCTTCGAGGAAACGGTCCAGCGCGGCCCGGTACCGGCCGGGCAGCACGGTGTCGGCCACGTGCCGGCCCACGATCTCGTCCCGCGGCCACCCGAACACCAGCTCGGCCTGCCGGTTCCACTTCTCGATGACGCCGTGCGAGTCCATCGAGAAGAACGGGTCGGCCGCCGCCGCCATGATCATTTCGAGTTTTTCCCGCTCGACCCGCAGGCGCTTCTCGGCCCGTACGCGGGCAGTGATGTCGTGGGCCACGGTCGACGCGCCGATGATCCGGCCGTCGTCGTCGCGCATCGGGGCCATGCTCAGCGACACCTCGATGACCCGGCCGTCCTTGCGCATCCGCCGGGTCTCGTGCTGCGGCAGCGTCTCGCCCTGATTGACCCGGCCCAGCAGCAGTTTCTCCTCGTCGAGCCGGTCCGGCGGCAGCAGGCGGGTGACGTCGTGCCCGATCATCTCGGCGGCCGTGTAGCCGTACAGCCGCTCGGCCCCCGAATTCCAGGTCTGGATCGTGCCGTCGAGCGCCTTGCTGACGATCGCGTCGTTGGACGACTCGACGATCGCGGCCAGCCGGGCGTTCGTGTGCGCCTGCATCCGGCGCGCGCTGACGTCCTGGATCGCGGCCAGCACCATCGTCTTGCCCTCGGCCTGCACGGGCGACAGGCTCACGTCGACCGGAAACTCGGAGCCGTCCTTGCGCCGCGCGGTGAGCAGCATGCCCTCACCCATCGGACGCGCCGACGGCGACGCGAAATACCGATTGCGATGCTGTACGTGAACCTTGCGGCTCGCCCCCGGCACGAGCGTCTCGATCGCCGCGCCGATCATCTCGTCCCGGGCGTACCGGAAAAGCGTGACGGCCCGCTGGTTGGCGTGCACGATGTGCCCGTCGCTGTTGACGCACACCATGGCCTCGGGCGACGCGTCGAGCAGGCTGCGGAACTTACCCTCGGCCAGGCGCAGCTGGGTGACGTCGACGCCGGCCCCGAAGATCGCGTACGCCCGGCCGCGCCCGTCGCGCAGCGTGTGCAGGGTCGTCACGTACCAGCGGCCGTCGAGTTCCTCCTCGTACGTGACCGGGCCGGGTCCGCTCAGCACGTCGCGGTCGTGCCGGGAGATCTCGGCCATCCGCTCGGGGGAGTGCACCTCGTGGTCGTGGCGCCCGGCCGCCCCGTGCAGGCCGTGCAGCCTCTCGTAGGCCGGGCTGACGATCTGGTAGCGCCCGTCGATCGACTTCACGAAGGCGGGCGCCGCCGACTCCTGGAGGATCGCGGCGAGGTCGATGTAACGCTCCGTACGGCGGCGGTCGTGACGGCGTGCGAGCCGTCGCCAGGCCCAGACGAGACTGCCCGTAGCGATCACGGCGGTGGCGACACGTCGGCTACTCACGGTCAATAACCGTACAAGGGAAATATCTTGCTTTAGTCTTATAACGGACATGAGCAGATGAGGAGCCGCCGGTGGCCACGGTGATGGTCGTCGACGATGTGGCCGCTAACCGCGACATCGTCCGCTTGCTGCTGGGCTATCGCGGTCACGACGTGATCGAGGCCCACGACGGCGCCGACGCGCTGCGGCTCGCCCACGAACACCATCCCGACATCGTCGTCTCCGACGTGCTCATGCCCGGAATCGACGGTCTGGAGCTGGTGCACCGGCTGCGCACCGACCCCGACGAGGTGGCCGCCCAGGCGCCGGTGATCTTCTACACCGCCAACTATCTCGAACCCGAGACCCGGCCCATCGCCGAGGCGTGCGGGGTCAGCCAGGTCGTGCTCCGCTCGCAGAGCCCCGACGAACTGCTCGACGCGGTCGACGCGGCCCTGGCCAACGGGCCCGTCTCGATCGACGTGGTGCCGTCCGACGACTTCGCGCAGGCCCATGTGCAGGCCGTGAACGCGAAGCTCATCGAGAAGGTGCGGGCGCTGCACCACACGGAACGGCGTTTCGAGGCGATGGCCGTGGCCTCACCGGTCGGCATCGCCCTGCTCGACGCCGACGGCGAGGCCGACTACATCAACCCGCGGCTGGCCGAGATCATGCGTACGCCCATCCCCGGTCTGCTCGGCCGCGGATGGCTGGCCTGCCTGGACGATTCGTCGCGTCCGGACGCCCTCGACCTGCTGCGCGGCGGAGCGGCCGAGCGCCGCTTCACCCACCGCTTCGAACTGCCCGACGGCACCCGCCGATACCTGCGACTGCAGTTGCGGCACATCGAGGACGAGGAAGCCGAACTGGCCGGCGGCGTGCTGATGGTCGACGACGTCTCCGACCTGGTGGACGCCGAGGAACGACTGCGCGACGAAAGCCGCCGCCGGCAGGACGACGCCCGCCGCCGCGACGCCGAACGCCTGGACAGCCTGCGCCGCATGGCCGGCGGGGCGGCCCACGACTTCAACAACATCCTCGGGGCCATGCTCGGATACACGACCCTGGCCATCGAAACGGTCACCGACACCACCCTGCCCGCCGGCATCTCGGACTCGCTGCTGGCCGACCTCGAGCAGGTGATCAAGAGCGGCGAGCGCGCCAAGGCCCTGACCCAGCAGTTGCTGGCCTTCGGCCGGCGCGAAATCACTCAGCCCACGACGTTCGACCTCAACCCGCTGCTGCGCGACCTGCTCAGCACCTTGCAGGACTCGGCCGGCGCGACCCCGGTCGTCCTGCAGCTCACCCCGTCTCCCGCCGACGTGCGGGCCGACCCCAAACAGATCAGCCAGGTGCTGGTCAACCTGGTCAGCAACAGCGCCGAGGCAACGCCGGACGGCGGCACGATCACCATCACCACAGCGGCCACCCCGGACGGCGACGCGGTGGTGACGGTCCACGACACCGGGCGCGGCATGCCGTCCGAGGTGCTCGACCGGGCTTTCGAGCCGTTCTTCACGACCAAACGCTCCACCGGGACGGCCGGGCTGGGTTTGTCGACCGCCCACGGCATCGTCAGCCAGGCCGGCGGGCAGTTGACGCTCACCTCCTCGCCGGGCGCTGGCACGACAGCGACAATCACCCTTCCCGGCGTACGCCCGGAGCCGTCGCCATCCTCGTTGTCGTCTGCGGCTGCTGGGCCGCCGTCGTCATCTGCCGGGGTCGGCTCGCCCTCTCCGTCCGCGGCGGCATCGTCGCTTCCGTCCGCCGCCGCGCCGGAGTCCCTCGGGACCTCCACCCCTGCGGCGTCGTCGGTCGCCCCGGCAACCGTTGGTGGAGCGCCTGCTACGCAGGGTCGGTCTGAGTCTCCGGAAGTTGCCGGCACGTTCGGCCATCCGGCCGTTTCTGAAGTGCCCGGCCATCCTGGTGTCCCGGGCGCGCTTGGCCATTCCGCTGTCTCGGACGCGCTCGGCCGTTCTGCTGTCTCGGGCGTGCCTGGCCATTCTGGTGTCCCGGATGTGCCTGGCCATCCTGCTGTCCCGGCCGTGTCTGACCGGCCGGCTGCTTCCGGTGAGCGGGACCGGCCGGTTGCTTCCGACGTGCGTGACCACCCGGCTGCCTCTGGCGGAGCTGAGCACCCGGCCGACTCCGATGTGCCCGCGTCGCCGACTGCCCATGTCTTGTCCAAGCCGTCGGCCCGAGCGGGCGTGCCCGGGCGTCCACGTGCGGCCGAATCGGACAGCGGCCGCGAGACGCTGCTGCTGGTCGACGACGAGGCGGACCTGCGCGAGGTGACCGCCCGCTTCCTCGGCGGCGCGGGCTACCGTGTGCTCTCGGCCGCCGACGCCGTCGAAGCCCTGCGCCTGCTCGACGGCCATCACGACCCGATCGCCGCCATGATCACCGACGTGGTGATGCCCGGCATGAACGGCCGCCAGCTGGCCCGGGTAGCCAAGCAGCGCCGCCCCGAACTACGCGTCGTCTTCGTCTCGGGTTTCGCCGAGGCGCTGATCGACGAGGCCGGCAACAACCTCGAACCCGACTCGATGATCGTCGCCAAGCCCTACACGCGAGATCAATTGCTGGCCGGCGTCGAGTCGGTCCTGCGCCGCGCATAGACAGCCATGGCCCCGCGCGGAAGTCGGGGTCGGCCCGGAGATCGCGTCGTGCCTGCGAGTTGCGTACTGCCCGGAAGTCGCATCGTGTCTGGGAGTCGCGTGCTGCCAGGGAGTTGCGTCGCGCCCGCGAGTTGCGTCGCGCCCGGGAGTTGCGTCGCGCCCGCGAGTTGCGTCGCGCCCGCGAGTGCGTCTTGCTTGGAAGTCGCATCGTGTCTGGGAGTCGCGTGCTGCCAGAGAGTTGCGTCGCCCGCGAGTCGCGTTGCGCCCGCGAGGTGCGACGCGCCCGCGAGGTGCGTCGCGCTCGGGAGGGCGTCGTGCCCGGAAGTCGCATCGTCTCCGAGAGTCGCGTGCTGCCAGGGAGTTGCATCGTGCGCCGGAGTTGGGCGCTGCCAGGGAGTCGCGTCGTGGGTCATTCCCGCAGAGCCGGATCGGCCCGAGAGCCACGTGCTGCCAGAATCGCCTCGTGCCCGCGAGTTGCCAGCTCCGGGAGACCGCACCCTGCCCCGAAGACGCATCTCGACCAGACGGCGTTCTGCCCCGAAGTCGCGGCCCACTTCAGAAGCAGGGCCTCCCCGAAGACAGGGCCCACCCTACCGGGGGAACCCCCGCCCTCGGCCATTTTAGTGATTTGGGGCGATCCTTGGAGTTGGGTTGTGGATAAGTCTGCATTGTGGATAACGGCTGGGCGGCGGATGCGGGGGATTGCGCTGGTCGCGGCGGTGATGGCGGGAACGGTGGCTGTTGCGCCTCGGCCGGAATTGGTGGGGTCGGCGGCGGCAGAGTTCGATCTGTGTGTCGGTCGGGCGCACGTTGACGACGATGGCACGTTGGCGACTTGCGCGGTGGCGGAGGACGTGAGTGGCGACTGGGTGCCGCCGGCTGAGCCGGTTGAGGCTTCGGCGCCCTATTTTCCGTCGCTGCACGTTCCCGTTGCGACGGACCTTGCGCCGGGTTGCGGGACGGTTGTCGGTACGACGGGGGCGGTGGAGGTGTCGGCGTCCTTTTCGACGATGTATGGGGGGCGGCCGGAGCAGGCGCTGTTTGAGGTTTGGGGGGATGACAGTGAGGAGGCCTGGTATTCCAACGTTCCCCTGGAGGGGGCGCGGGCGGTTCTGACGTTTGAAGCCGGCGAGCTGGGGCCGGGTGTTTTCTATCGGTGGCGCGTACGGGGAACCCCGATTGATGCTCTGGCCCCGACCTGGTCGGACTGGTGCTCGTTTGCGGTGGCGGACGATGCGCCGGATCTGCGGGCGCTCGACTCGAGTGAGATTGACGGCCTGCGGGAGCTGGGGTTGAGGCCGGAGCGTCGTTATGCGGTGACGTTGACCGGTGCGCAGTGGAAGCTGGTGCTGGAGCCGTTGGTGGCCGAATACGCCACGTCCACCGTGGACGAGTTTGGACCGGATCCGGACGAGGTTGCCCGGGAGCAACGCCGGGAGCGGCTGGCCGAAGTTGTCCGCGGAGCCGACGGTCGGCTGAGCATGACCGGCGTTGAGTGGGTGGCGGTGGCGCTCGAACTGGTCGGCTGGATCCAGGGCATCGGGTTCGGGAACGATGAGGTCGAGCCCGAGTTTCAGACCGACACTGCGCCTTACTGGGCTGTGGTCGACCGCATCTCCCGGCAGCTCGGCGGGCCGGACCACCCATCCTTCGGCCTGCGCTGACCGGGGCCGGGTGCTTTGAATCGGGCGCGGATGCGGGCGGGCTGGGCGGCGCCGGATGGACAGGTTCGGATGCGGATTCGGCTGGGCTGGGCTGAGCTGCGCCGGGTGGGCTGGACCGGGGGACTGAGCTGCGCCGGGCGGGCTGGACCGGAGCGCGGATTCGGCCGGGTGGATCGCGCAGGCCGGCCAGGCTCGGAGCGCGCACGCGGCGGGCTGAGCGCCGTCGGGCGCGGGCCCGGCTGGGGGTGAGCAGGGCGGGACGGGCAGGATCGGGGTATGGATCCGATTGCCGATGCCCGCGATCTCGTGGCCGACCTGTTTCCCGGGGCGACGTGGGCGCTGCTGACCGGGAGTGTTCTTGGCCCGGCCCGTACGGCGGGATCTGATCTGGACATTGTGGTGCTTCGGGACGAGGAGCCGGGCTTTCGCGAGAGCCTGCGCTTCCGGGGATGGCCGGTCGAGTTGTTCGTGCACACCCCGGCGAGGCTCGAACAGTTTCTCGCCGCCGAACTCGCCGTGCGCAAGCCGAGCACCCACCGCATGATTGCCACGGGCGTGGCGCTGGCCGGTGATCCGGCGGAGCTCATCGGGCGGTGCGCGCGGGTGCTGGCCGACGGTCCGCCGCCGTTGAGTGAGGGGGAGCGGGACAGGGTGCGGTACGAGCTGACCGACCTGGTCGACGACTTCCGGCATGCGGGGGACCCGGGGGAGCGGGCGGTCATTGCGGCCGCGCTGTGGACCGAGACGGCGAGGGCCGCGCTGCTGTTCCGTGGGGGCTGGGTCAGTCGGGGCAAGTGGCTGCTGCGCGAGCTTCGGGAACTGGATCCGGAGTTCGCCGCGCGGTGGTTGGGCGTACGGGAGAACGCTGTTGATCTGGCCCTGGAAGTGCTCGACGGGGTTGGCGGTCCGCTGTTCGAGGGCTACCGCGTCTGAGGCTCAGTCCGACTTGTCCTCTTGGTAGGTGGCGCCGCCGGTGGATTCGCGGGTCAGCGGGCGGGCGCCACCCTCGGGTGGGCCGGCCGGCGACTGGGCGCCCGCGGCGAGTTCGGGGAACTTGGCGTCGAAGGCGGGGCGCTCCGAACGGATGCGGGGCATTTTGTCGAAGTTGCGCAGCGGGGGCGGGCTGGAGGTAGCCCACTCCAGGGAGTTGCCGTGGCCCCACGGGTCCTGGGCGGTGGTCACCTGGCCCGCCCGGTAGGAATACCAGACGTTGTAGAGGAACGGCAGGGTGGCGATGCCGAGGATGAACGAGCCGATCGTCGAGATGGTGTTCAGCGTGGTGAAGTTGTCGCTGGTCAGGTAGTCGGCGTAGCGGCGGGGCATGCCCTCGGCGCCCAGCCAGTGCTGGACCAGGAAGGTCGTGTGGAAGCCGATGAAAGTCAGCCAGAAGTGGACCTTGCCGAGGCGGTCGTCGAGCATGCGGCCGAACATCTTGGGGAACCAGAAGTAGATGCCGGCGAACACCGCGAACACGATCGTGCCGAACAGGACGTAGTGGAAGTGCGCGACCACGAAGTACGAGTCGTGGACGTGGAAGTCGATCGGCGGCGAGGCCAGCAGCACGCCGGTGAGCCCGCCGAACAGGAACGTGACCATGAAGCCGAGCGCGAACAGCATCGGGGTCTCGAAACTGATCTGGCCCCGCCACATGGTGCCGATCCAGACGAAGAACTTCATTCCGGTCGGTACGGCGATCAGATAGCTGAGCAGGCTGAAGAATGGCAGCAGAACCTGGCCGGTGGCGAACATGTGGTGCGCCCAGACCACGAACGACAGCGCGGCGATCAAGAGGGTGGCCGACACCAGTCCCTTGTAGCCGAAGACGGGTTTGCGGCTGAACACCGGAATGACCTCGGTGACGATGCCGAAGAAGGGCAGCGCCACCACGTACACCTCGGGATGGCCGAAGAACCAGAACAGGTGCTGCCAGAGCATCGGGCCGCCGGTGGCCGCGTCGAACACGTGCGCGCCGAGGATGCGGTCGGCGGCCAGCGCGAACAGGGCGGCGGCCAGGAACGGGAAGATCAGGATGACGAGCAGGCTGGTCAGCAGGATGTTCCAGGTGAAGATCGGCATCCGGAACATGGTCATGCCGGGGGCCCGGAGGGTCAGGATCGTGGTGATCATGTTGACGCCGCCGAGGATCGTGCCGAGCCCGCTGATGGCCAGCCCGACGACCCACATGTTGGCGCCGACGCCGGGCGAGTGGATGGAGTCGCTCAGCGGGGCGTACGCCGTCCAGCCGAAGTCGGCCGCGCCGCCGGGCACCAGGAACCCGCCCACCGCGAGCGTGCCGCCGAACAGGTAGAGCCAGTACGCGAACGCGTTGAGCCGCGGGAACGCCACGTCGGGCGCGCCGATCTGCAGGGGCACCACGAAGTTGGCGAACGCGAACACGATCGGCGTCGCGAACAGCAGCAGCATGATCGTGCCGTGCATGGTGAACAGCTGGTTGTACTGCTCGGGCGACAGGATCTGCATGCCCGGGCGGGCCAGCTCGGCCCGCATGAGCAGCGCCATCAGCCCGCCGAGCATGAAGAACACGAACGCCGTGGCCAGATACATGATGCCGATCTGCTTGGCGTCGGTCGTGCGGATCGTCCGCGCCAGGAAGCTTCCCCGCACCTGACGGCGTACGGGGAAGGGGCGGGTGACTATCGGTTTCGGTTCGACAGCGGTCATCGGGACCTCCCCCAGGCGAAGACGACCATGACGCTACGCCGTTCCGCTCAAGACCACATCGCCGTGCTCAGGCGTACACGACGAAACCACCCGGCGGGACGGTGACCTCGATGGCCTTGCCGTTGCGGGGCTCGACCCGCGCGCGGCGGCCCTCGTCGGCCGGGTCGGTGCTGTAGCGGCAGGTCAGGCTGTCGCCCGGCGAGTGCAGATCGTTGTCGATCGTCACCCACGCCGTACGGGCCCGGCCGGGGTCGGTGTTGATCGCGGCGACGACCTCGCCGCCGGCCAGCAGGCGCGACCACGGCACGACCGACAGCATGCGGCCGCCGAGCACGCGGGGCAGCCCGAACGACACGCCGTCGCCGGAGATCTCGCGCAGGTACTGCCGTCCGCGGCGCAAGGCGGGCATCTGCCGGCGCAGGGCCAGCAGCCGGGCGAACTGCCGGTACGCCGGGTGGTCCTCGTCGAAGGCGTGCCCGCCCCGGCTGCGGAACGGCCCGAACCCGCCGCCGAACATGGCCTCGCGCAGATAGCGGTCGTTGTCCCCGGCGCCGTCGAAAGCCTGCTCACTTCCGTAGTAGACACACGGGATGCCCAAGGTGGTCGCGTTGAGGGCCAGCGCGGCCAGGGTCAGTCGGCCGCCGTCGGTGTCGGCCGCGAACCGGGCCTTGGCCGACCCCTTGCGCACCTGGTCGTGGTCGTCGTAGCTGGTCACCACGCGGTCGCGGAACCACGTGTGCGAGTCCTTGCCGATCTCGAACGAGTTGCGGAACAGGTCGAAGTAGTCGGACGGGTCACGCCGGCCCTTGACCAGCCCCTCGAGCCGGTCCTGGACGTCGGCGATGCCCAGCGCGGCGTCCATGCCGACCGCCTCCAGGGTCCGGTACGCGAACCCGCGGTCCCCGGTGATCTCGGCGATCAGGCAGAAGTTGTCCTTGCCGATGCTCTGCGCGAACTCGTGGATCGCCGACGCGAAGTAGCGGGCCGCCCCGGGATCCATGTGCTTGACCGTGTCGACCCGGAAACCGTCCAGATCGGCGTACGCGATCCAGTACTGATAGGCCCGGGTCAGCGCCTTCAACGCGGCCGACGGGCGGTACGCGTCGACCGGCCCAGCGCCCAGCGCGATGTCCTTGAGGCCCTCGAAGTCGCCCTCGAGGAACTCGGCCGGCCAGTCCCAGTTGCGGATGCGGCCCTTGCCGGTGAACGTGCCGGGCTGCTGCAGCTCGGCCGGCCACACCGCGCCGTCGGGCCAGGCGTCGTCGACCGGCCCGAACGGCAACAGCGGCTTGCCGCTCGCGTCGCGAAAACCTTCCGTCCGGTACGGGTTCCCGTCCCACCGCGCGTCGAAGGTGCCCTCGGGTGTCAGGTAGCGGTCGGGGTCGTAGCCGAAGACATCGCCGGCGTGGTTGACGACCACGTCGAGCACCACGCGGATGCCCTGCGCATGCGCGTCGGCGACCAGGTCGCGCAGCTCCTCGGCCGAGCCGAAGTGCGGGTCGACGTCGAGGAAGTTCTGCGTGGCGTAGCCGTGGTAGCTCTCCACGCCGGGCGCCTGCCGCAGCACCGGACTGATCCAGACCGCGGTGACCCCCAGCCGGCGCAGGTAGCCCAGCTTGCTGCGCAGTCCCGCGAACGTTCCGCCGGCGAAGCGGGTGCCCGCCTCCCGCCAGCGCCGCGCGTCGGCCTCGGTGGTGACCGCGTTGCCGTGGTCGGCCTCGCGCAGGCGCGGTGTCGTGCCGGTGGTGACCGGCTGCCCGTCGGGGCCGAGGTAGTCGCGCTCGTGGCCGTCGGAGAACCGGTCGAGCATCAGGAAATAGAGGACCTGGTCCTCCCAGGCGGCGGGGGAGGGGTGGAACTGCCGGCCGGTGAACGGGGCGAAGTCCAGATCGGCGACCCGGCGTACGGTCATGATCCCTCCTCGAAGTGAGACCCCACCAAGCTATCGCCGCCCACCCGGGGTGACGGGTGTCGGATCAGCGACCGCCCCCCGTTCTCCCCGGCTCCCGGTTAGGTTAGCCTCACCTCATGAATGGGGATGTGGCGCTCGCCGGGAGCGAACTGACGCTGGCCTACGACGGGCGCACCGTCGTGCACGGCGCGGGCCTCGAGCTGCGCGCCGGGCAGGTCGTGGCGCTGGTCGGGCCGAACGGCTCGGGCAAGTCGACACTGCTGCGCTCGCTCGCGCGGCTGCACGCCCCGCAGTCGGGCCGGGTCACGCTGGACGGCGTGGGTGACGCGTTCGCCCTCAAGCCCAAGGACTTCGCCCGCCAGGTCACGCTGCTCACCCAGTCCCGTCCCACCCCTGGGGGCGTACGGGTGCGGGATGTGGTCGCCTATGGCCGCCACCCGTATCGCGGCCGCTTCGGGGCGGGCGACGCCGAGGGGCACGTCCACGTGGACAAGGCGATGCGCCTGACCGGGGTGGACACGATGGCCGAGCGGGCCGTCGACGAGCTCTCCGGCGGCGAGCTCCAGCGCGTCTGGCTGGCCACCTGCCTCGCCCAGGACACCGGGGTCGTGCTGCTCGACGAGCCGACCACGTTCCTCGACCTGCGCTATCAGGTCGAGATCCTGGACATCGTGCGCGAGCTCGCCGACGACCACCGGGTCGCGGTCGGGGTCGTGCTGCACGACCTCGACCAGGCCGCCGCCGTGGCCGACCGGGTCGTGCTCATGCACTCCGGCGTCGTCCGGGCCACCGGAACGCCCGCCGAGGTGCTCACCGGCGAACTCCTCAGCGAGGTCTACGGCCTGCGCATCGAGGTGGCGGCCGGCGACGACGGCCACCTGCACACACGCCCGATCGGCCGGCACACCAGCCGGCACGTCACCACCTGATTCCGTTCACCGAGAGGGACCCCCATATGAACCGCCGAGCCTTCGCGGCCACCACGGCTGCCGCTCTGACGGCCCTTGTCCTCACCGCCTGCGGCACCACCGAGGAGCCCGCCGGCGAGGCCGCCGCCCCGGCCGCACCCTCGTCCGGCCCGGTCGAGCTCACCGACGAGCGCGGCACGGTCAAGCTCGACGCCCCGGCCACGGCCGTGGTCTCCCTCGAGTGGGGTCTCACCGAGAACCTGGTCGCGCTGGGCGTCAAGCCGGTCGGGCAGGCCGACGTCAAGGGCTACAACGCCTGGGACAAGAGCGCCCCGATCGACGCCTCCACCCCGGATGTCGGCACCCGCGGCGAGCCCAGCCTGGACGCGATCGCCGCGCTCAAGCCCGAACTGGTCGTCACCACCACCGACGTGCCCGAGAACGTCATCGCCCAGATCGCCAAGACCGCCCCGGTGCTGGCGCTGCGCGGCTCGGACGGCGCCGACCCGATCGGCTACATGCGCAAGACGGTCACCACCCTCGCGCAGGCCACCGGCACCACCGCCCAGGGTGAGAAGCTGCTGGCCGGCTTCGACGCCAAGGTCGCCTCGGGCAAGGACGCGCTGGCCAAGGCGGGCAAGACCGGCGCGCCGTTCGTGATGAGCGACGGCTGGGTCGAGTCGGGCAACGTCTCGCTGCGCATGTACACGCCGACCTCGTTCTTCGGCGGCATCGCCAAGGAGCTCGGCCTGGAGAACCAGTGGCCGGACGGCGGCGACAAGGACTACGGCCTGGCCCCGAACGACGTCGAGGGCCTGACGAAGATCAAGAACGCCGCGACCACGTACGTCTATGTGGCCAACGACAGCGACGGCGGCGACTTCACCGGCAACCTGAAGAACAACGCGGTCTGGAAGCAGCTGCCGTTCGTCAAGGCCGGCCACGTCAAGCGCATCCCGGACGGCATCTGGATGTTCGGCGGCCCGCCCTCGGCCTCGGCCTACATCGACGCGATCACCGCCGCGCTGACGTCATGACAGCCGGCACGATCGCCCCGGTTCGCACCGCGCCCAAGGCCGCCGGAGGCGGTTCCCAGGCGTACGGGATCATCGCCGTCTTCGCTGTGGCGGTCGTGCTGCTGGTCGTTCTGTCGGCGGTGCACCTCACGCAGGGCACCGCGAACGTGGGCCTGGCCGAGTTGCTGCGCGCGCTGCAACCCGGAGGCGAGAGCGGCGACGCCCGTACGGAGGCCGTCGCCGTTCTCGTCGCCAGCCGCCTGCCCCGCCTCTTCGCCGCCCTGCTGGTCGGCCTGGGCGTGGGCATCGCGGGCGCGGTGCTGCAGTCGGTGGCCCGCAACCCCCTGGCCTCGCCGGACACCCTGGCCGTCAACGCCGGCGCGTACGTCTCGGTGGTCGCCGTGGCCGCGTTCGGCATCTCGCTGCCGTTCCTGGCCGGCGGGGCCGTCGCGTTCGTCGGCGGCCTGCTCGCGGCGGGCCTGGTGCTGCTCGTCTCGCGGGGCGGCGCCGCCGGACCGACCCGGCTCGTGCTGGCCGGCTCGGCCGTCGCGCTCGCGCTCAACTCGCTCACCACCGTCCTGCTGATGCTGTTCCAGCAGAACACGATCGGCCTGTTCGCCTGGGGCAGCGGCACGACCGTGCAGAGTGGTTCGCAAAACGTCACGATGGCCGCGCCCGTGCTGGCCGTCGGCGTGCTCGCCACGATGCTGCTCGCCCACCGGCTCGACGTGCTCGGCCTGGGCGACGACTCGGCCCGGGTGCTCGGGGTCGACGTCCGCCGTACGCGGGTGCTCTCGGTCGGGGTCGCGGTGCTGCTCTCGGCGACCGCCGTGACCGTGGCCGGCCCGATCCGTTTCGTCGGCCTGTGCGCGCCGGTCATCGCCCGCCTGGTCGCCCGGCGCGTGCCCGGCCTCGGCGCCCACGTGCTGCTTCTCCCGTTCGCGGGCCTCGCCGGCGCCCTCACCGTCGTGCTCGCCGACGTGCTGCTGCGCCTGGCCATCCCGGCCGGCACGGCCATCTCGGTGCCCACCGGCGTCGTCACCACCCTGGCCGGCGCGACCGTGCTGGTCTGGCTGGCCCGCCGCCTGCGCGACGGCGGACCCGCGGCGGCCCCCGCTCGCGGCGCCCACGGTTCGATCCGATCCCGTACGTGGGTGGCCGCCGTCGGTGTCGTTCTGGGGGTGGCTCTGGTCGCCGCTTTCACCGCCGCCCTGCTGCTCGGCGACCGCCTGATCCTGATGGGCGACGTCCTGAACTGGCTGAGCGGCTCGGCCGGCCGCCAGGTCACCTTCGTCCTGGACCAGCGCTGGCCCCGGGTGCTGGCCGCCCTGCTCGGCGGCGCCGCCCTGGCCCTGGCCGGCATCATCGTGCAGGCCATCTGCCGTAACCCGCTGGCCGAACCCAGCCTGCTCGGCGTGACCCCCGGCGCCTCGGTCGGCGCGGTGGCGGTAGTGCTGCTGTTCCCCGGCGTCGGCGGCTGGCCGATCATGGGCGCGGCCACCGTCTTCGCCCTCGGCACGTTCCTCCTCGTCTATCGGCTGGCCGCCGGCCGGGGCCTGTCCTCCGACCGCATCGTGCTCGTGGGCGTGGGTGTCAGCGCGGCCGCCACCGCCCTGACCACCCTGATCGTGGTCATCGTCTCCCCGTGGAACGTGGGCACGGCCCTGACCTGGCTGGCCGGCTCCACCTACGGCCGCAGCCTCGACCAGATCGGGCCCGTGCTCGTGCTGCTCGTCGTCGCTCTGCCTCTGACCCTGGTCGGCCGCCGGACCCTGGACCTGGTCGCCCTGGACGAGGATGTGCCCCGCCTGCTGGGCGTCCCGCTCAACCGCGCCCGCCTGGGCTTCCTGACCCTGGCCGCCCTGCTCACCGCGGCCGCGGCCACGGCGGTCGGTGCGCTCGGCTTCGTCGGCCTGGTCGCCCCGCACGCGGCCCGGGCCCTGGTCGGCTCGTCCCACGCCCGCGCGGTGCCGGTCGCCGTGGGCCTGGGCGCGCTGCTCGTCTGCGTGGCCGACACCCTGGGCCGCACCGTGATCGCGCCCAGTCAGCTGGCGGCGGGGCTGGTCACCGCCCTGATCGGCGCCCCCTACTTCGTCTGGCTGCTCTGGCGGAGCCGTTCGGCCTGACGCGCGTGCGCGGGGCGCCCCCGCGATCAGCTCGCCGGCACCACGTTCATCACGTACTGGTCCCGCATGTTTCCGGGCGGCGAGAAGTTCGCCACGATGTAGGTCTCCCACCATTTCGAGCCTTGGCCGGCCACCCGTCCCACCCCGATCTTCGTGGTGTTCTTCCACACCAGGGCGGTGAAGTGCCCGATGGCTTTCGCGGGGTCGATCTTCTGGCCGGTGGCGAAGTCGTAGTTGCTGATCTCGCTGTACCAGGCGTCGACGGCCGCGGTGCCCGAGCTTGCCGTCGGGCCGGTCGGCGCGCCCGCCCACGACCCGTTCTCGCCGGTGCCCGAGCGCAGGCCCTCGTGGGTGAGGTCGTCCTTGTCGGCCATGAAGGAGGCCCGGGACTTGGCGTAGTCGTTCAGTTCCTCGTCGAGCGCGAGCGGCGGTGCTCCGTGCTTCGCCCGCAGCTGGTTGACCTTGTTCAGCACCTCGAGCTGGAACTCTGAGCTGGTCCGATCCGCGAATCCGTCACGCATGACGTTGCACCTCTTCTGACGATGGACGGCGGGAAGGTGAACTGCGCCCTGTCCGGGTCATTGATCGGTCCTGTCGAATTGGCGCGCGGCCAATGCTGCGACAAGGGTCCCGCGCTGCCTACTCAAATTTGCGGACAGTCACATTCCCAGGACGACACGCGCAGTGTTGCATCCCGATTACGGATCGGGCACGTGCGGAAAATGGCGCGAGAAGCACGAGCCGTCAAAGACGACACCCCGTCGAGTGTTTTACCTGCGCAGACGTCATCCGGCGTACTTGCGGAACCGCTCGAACGGGCAACCGAAACCATCCGGCCGACGTACCCAAACGGCATGACAATGCCGGTATTCCGCGGTGATCGAAGCGGACGTGATGTGACCCGTTTCGCCGGCGGACTAATGTCGACCTCGAATCATGCCAATCACGTCGGCCTGTCTCTTTGAAGAATGACAAGAGGCGTCTCCGCGGACTATGTTATTCGGCTCTCGCCGGCCGCTGGGGACGGCGGGCCACCCGGCGGCGCTGCAGCAGCTGGATCACCGTCACCCCGAGCGCGAGCGGGATCAGCCCCAGCGCGAGTTGCTGCAGCAGGGCCGGGTCGTCGACGGTGAAGCGGTTCCATGAGCCGTCGACGATCTGCTCGGCCGTCTGGAAGGCCACGTGGAACCCGATCGGCGCCCGTAACCCTCGCCCCAGATCGCGTCGGCGGCGGCGGAGACGGCGAGCCAGATCAGCGTGGCGGCGGTGAAGACGATCGCGATGCGGACAACGACATGAGGGGGCCGGCTGCGGTCCATGTCCCGAGTGTGACGGCGGCCACCGGCGGGCGCCGCGGCAGAAAGTCGATGTGTGTGCGCCGAAGTCGGTCCCGCGCACCCCGTGGGACCGTACTTGCTGTACTCCTATCGAAATGGTAGGCATGGTGGGCGCGGTCGAGAATCGCCCCGCATCCGCCTGGACTCTGGAGCGACCATGAGGAAACTGATCCTCCTAGCCCTCGTCGGCCTCGGAGCGCAGCTCGTCGACGGCAGCCTCGGCATGGCGTACGGCGTCACCTCGACGACGCTGCTGCTGGCCATCGGCACCAACCCGGCGGCGGCGTCGGCCACGGTCCACCTGGCCGAGATCGGCACCACGCTCGTCTCCGGGTTCTCGCACTGGAAGTTCGGCAACGTCGACTGGAAGGTCGTTTTCAAGATCGGTGTGCCGGGCGCGGTGGGCGCCTTCGCCGGTGCGACGTTCCTCTCCGGCCTCTCGACCGAGACCGCGGCCCCGCTGATGGCGATCATCCTGCTCGCGCTCGGGCTGTACGTGTTCATCCGGTTCACCGCGATGGGCCTGCCCAAGGGCCGTCTCGGCCTGCCGCTGCGCAAGCGGTTCCTGGCCCCGCTGGGCCTGGTGGCCGGCTTCGTCGACTCGACCGGGGGCGGCGGCTGGGGCCCGGTCGGCACGCCGGCGATCCTGGCCAGCGGCCGTCTCGAGCCGCGCAAGACGATCGGCTCGATCGACACCAGCGAGTTCCTCGTCGCGATCGCGGCCAGTCTCGGCTTCCTGGTCGGCCTCGGGTCGGAGAGCATCGACTTCACCTGGGTGGCCGCGCTGCTCCTCGGCGGGATGATCGCCGCGCCGATCGCCGCCTGGCTGGTCCGGCACATCCCGCCGCGGGTGCTCGGGTCCGCGGTCGGCGGCGTCATTATCCTGACCAACTCGCGGACGCTGCTGCGCTCGGACTGGATCGACGCCGGCGACACGACGCGGTACACGATCTACGCGTTCATCTACGTGATCTGGGCGGCCGCGCTGGCCTACTCGGTCCGGGAGTACCGCCGCAACGCCGAGGAGGACCGCCGCATCATCGCCGAGGCGGAGGCGCTCGAGGCGGCCCGGCAACGCGACGAGCGCGAGCTCGACCCGGCCTGACCTGCCGCTCGCCCGGTGGCCGCGTCGAACCCCGTCCGGCGCGGCCACTACATTGGGCCCCCATGATGACCGAACTGGCCCAGCGGATCGCCGACGCCATCAACGAGGCCCTCGACCAGCGCGTCGCCACCGACTACTCGGCCGGCCACGTCGCCCGCGGCCTGGCCGACGGCGGCCCGGAGGAGCCGATCATCGCCATGACCGTCGACGAGGTCGCCCGCATCGCCGCCCGCACGGCCCGCGACATGGCGGAGGGCCGCTGAACCCGGTCGCGGATCACCGCCGGCGTCGGCGCCACGAGCTCACCGCCCGGCGGACCGGCACGGCGGGACCGGGGGACACCGTCCCCCAATCGACCACACCCCGGACGTACCGGGTCTCGCTGTCGAACCGCACGGCCTCGGGCGTCGTGACGTCGGCGAAAGACACCGGCGAGCCGAGGTAGGCGCCGCGGAATTCGACGACCCCGCCGGTCAGGTCGGCCCCGGCGAAGCCGACGTGCGACCCTTCGAATCGGGCGAGGCCGAACCACATGTGCGCCTCCACCGGATCGTCGGCGTCCTCGTAGCGCTTCGCCTCGAGCCGCATGTTGTCGAACGAGAACCAGCCGGTGAACCGCGCGCCGTAGAAGGTCATGTGACCGCGCCCCACCAGGCGGATGCTGGTCAGGTCGCCGACCTCGATGGTCGCGCCCTCGAAGCTGAAGCGGTGCTCCGACCATTTCACGTCGCCCCAGATCGGGTCCGGCCGCAGGTGGTTGCGGATGATCCGGAACAGCGTGCGCCGCACCTCGCGCTCGCCGGCGTCGGTCGCGGCGTGCGGCATCCGGACGTAGGCGCAGAGGACGTCGATGCACATCTGCCGGCCGTCGGCCCACTCGTCGGCCAGGTTCGCCACCGCGTACAGGCCGGACACCCGCACCTGCGGCCGGTCGTGGCCGAGCTGTTCGACCGCCTTGACCAGCCGGTCGGTGTAGGCGCCGGTGCGGTCCCGGCCGGCCGCGTCCTCGCCGAAACGTTGCTTGCGGTAGGCGACCGTCAGCGCCACGACGCCGCCGACGCCCGCGATGACGCCGAGGATGAGCTTGATGCTGTCGAGCCGCTCGATCGCGGTCAACGGCCGGCTGGCACCGGACGAGGGGATCGCCCGGCCACCGGTCGCGGTCGCGGCCGGGGTCGGGGCGGCCGGGGCGGGCAGCGGTCCGGTGAGGTCGGGGCGGCTCAGCGCGAACCACAGCAGCAGACCGAGACCGCCCACCAGGATCAATCCGAGCACGGCCAGCGTGACCGCATGGGCCAGCAGCGAGGCCGGCCAGATCGTCACCCGCCGCTCACGCTCGGAGTTCGAACCGGGGCGCAGCGTCGAGAACGCATTCATGAGCTTCACACCTACGGCACGCCGGGCCGGGACCGCAAGGAGGGTCACCGTCCGGCGGGGGTGCGGCCGGCGGGCCGCGGGCCGCTAGGCTGTGCTCCGCGCGAGGGTATCGGGAGCGGGGACCTGCATGAACGACGAGCTGTTCAGCCCGACGATCCGGGATCAGGCGCCGCCGGCCAAGCGCCCGTGGCGGCCCGAGTCGATCGTCTATCCGGCGTTCTTCGGCGGGCCGCTGGCCGCCGCGACGCTGGGGGTGCTCAACGGGCGGCGGCTCGCGCTGCCGACCCGGCACCTGCTGCTTATCGGGGGTGCGGGGTTCGCCGGTTTTGCCGCGCGGGTGGCGGTCAGCCGGTTTGTCGAGACCAATTCCGGCGTACGCCTGGCCGGCACGATCACCGGCCTGCTGGTGTGGCTGGTCGTGCTGGCCTTCCAGCGCCGCGCGTTCCGGGTGGCCATGCTGCGCGGCGTCGAGCCCAAGAGCCTGGTCCTTCCCGGCTTCCTGGCCGCGATCGGCCTGGGGCTGTTCGAGGGCGCGGTCATCCTGGGGCTGGTCCGATGACGTCGCCGCAGCCGGTGCTGCACCGGGCTCAGGCGCTGCTGGCGACCGGCCGGGCCGAGCAGGCGCTCACCGAGCTGTCGATGCTGCCGGCCAACGAGGTCACCGGGTCGTACGCGATGCAGTTGCGCTGCGCCGCGCTCAGCCGGCTCGACCGCTGGACCGAGGTCGGCGAGGCGGCGCGGGCCGGGCTGGCGGCCAACGGGCCCGATCCCGACCTGCTGCTGTGGCTGGGCCGCTCCGAACACGAGGCCGGCCGCGACGAGATGGCCGAGCGGGCGCTGCTCGACGGGCTGGCCCTGGCGCCGGACGACGTCGACCTGCTCTGCGCGTACGCGGACCTCTGCGCCGGCGACGGTCAGCTCGACAAGGCCGGCAAACTCGTCGACCTGGCCGCGGCGCGGGCGCCGGAGGCGCCGGTGGTCTACGCGACGCGCATCCAGGTGGCCCACGCCCGCGGCGACGACCGGGAGGCGCAACGGATCAGCCGCGAGTTCGTCGGCGTGCACCCCGGCAACCCGGTGGCGCACGCCCTGCTCGGCGGCACGAGCGCCGCACGGGGTCAGATCGACACCGCGTACGAGGGTTTCCGCCAGGCCGCCGCGGCCCGCCCGACCGAGCAGGTCTTCGCCGAGTCGGCCCTGGAGCTGCGCGCGGCCCGCCACCCGCTGATGCTGCCGCTGCGCCCGGTGCTGCGTTTCGGCGCCCTCAAGACCTGGCTGGTGGCGGTGGGCGGCATCCTGCTGCTGCGCGCGATCGGCCTGCCCGTGCTGGCCGGCCTGCTCGGCTTCGGATGGCTGGCCTTCTGCGTCTACTCCTGGGTCGTGCCACCCCTGGTGCGCCGCTGGGTCCGCCGCGGCTGGAACTGACTAACCCAGCGGTGACCCGACCCGGTGCAGCGTGCCGTCCGGGTCGACGTAGGCGAACTCCCGCAGCCCCCACGGCGTGTCCCGCGGTTCGCCGAGGCGCCCCTCCGCCCCCGCCCACTCGGCGTGCACGGCGTCGGCGTCGCCAACGTACAGATAGACCGACGCCGCCGTGCTGAGCGGATCGTGCCCGGCCCACTCGGTCAGGTGCAGCGAAACGGAGTCGCGGTCGACGAATGCGTACCGCTCGGGCCCCTCGTACGCCCGGGTGGCGAACCCCAGCCGCCGATAGCGGGCCAGGGCCGCATCGAGGTCGCGTACGGGAATGATCGGTGCCACCGACTCGAACATGACCCGATCCTAGTGAGGCGGAACGGGTCGGCCGTCCAGATGGTGCGGTCCGTGTGCCGGTGGCGCAAGGTTGGCTCGGGGAAGGAGCCTCACTGTGCGGGACGCGTACGCGGTCGACCTCGTCTTCTGCCTGGATGTCACCGGTAGCATGTATCCGATCGTGGACCGGCTCAAGGAGGGTGTGCTCACCCTCCCGAAGCGGCTGGCCGAGTCGGCCGCGGCCGGCGACAAGGCGATCGGCGAGCTGCGGGTCCGATTCGTGGCCTATCGCGACTTCCGCGACAATCCGGCCGACGCCCTGCAGGAGTCCCGCTTCTTCGACATGCCCGCCCAGGTGGCCGAGTTCGAGACCGCCGTACGCGATCTGGAGGCGGCCGGCGGCGGCGACGAACCGGAGTCGGGGCTGGAGGCGCTGGTCGTGGCGCTCGGCTCGGACTGGTCGTCCGGAAGCAACCGGCGGCGTCTCGTGGTCGTGCTGACCGACGCCTCCGCGCACCCGCTCGGGGTGGGCCGCACCGCCCCGGACTATCCGCCGACCGCACCCTCCACGCTCGACGACCTGGCCGCCGTCTGGGTGAGCCACCCCGACACCACCCGCCTGCTGCTGTTCGCGCCGACGACGACCCCGTGGCAGGACATGACGGCCTGGCGGGACACCGTCCACGTGCCGTCACGCCCGGGCAACGGCCTCAACGAGTACGCCCTGACCGAGATCGTCGACGCGATAGCGGCCCGGATCTGACCGAGCCGGAACGGCCGGGATCCGAGCGGGGCGGAACGGCCGGATCCGAGCAAGCCGGAACGGTTCGTTGATTCGGGGGAATCCGGACGCGCGCCCCGGTGGATACAGTCCAGCCATGGATTCGTGGGACGACGAAACCGTGCAGGACGCCGTCGCCGTCCTCCAGCACGTGGTCATGTGGACACACACGCCCCGCAAGTGGGAGCTGGTCGACGTGGCCATGCGGGCCCTCGGCGACGCCTTTGCGGCCGGGGACGCCGAAGCCATGCGCGCGGCCGTCGCCGAGCTCGACCGGCTCGGCCCCGAACGGATCCTGCGGATCGGCAGCAAGGCGGCGACCGGGATCCCGGCCCCGGTGCTCGACCGGCGCAACACGCTCGTGCACGCGCTGACCAGGTCCGGGGAGGAGGGCGAGCGTGGTGCACGGCAACCTCGTTGAGCCCGAGTTCGTGGCGCACGTCTTCGTTCCGCTCGACGGGCCCGACAGCGCCACCGCGCTGACCCGGGTCCGCGCGCTGTGGGCGAACTGCCGCGACCAGCTCGGCATGCAACGGCCGATCCTCGAGATCGATCTGCCCGCCACCCTGCCTCCGGACTTCGCCGGCGGTCGGGACCGGCCGGTGGCCGCCACCGAGGACGTCGCCGCTCAGTTTCAGATGATTGCCCGGGTCGAGCATGACCTTCTGAACGTCTCGTTCGCCGCCGCCTCGCTCGATGCCATGTCGCGGACCCGGCTTTCGCTGGCCGCGTCGGCTCCGCTCGGCTGGCATGAGTTCAGCCGGTGGTGGGCCACCCTCGGTGGGGAGGCGCCGCTGCTCGGCACGGCGATTGTGTTGCTGGCCAAGGCCGAGAACCCGGCCGCGGTCGACTTGCGGGCCGAGGTACCCGGTCGCGGCGACGACGGGGACCGGTGGTGGCAGGCCGGGTTCGAGCTGGGTGACTTCGCGGGCTGGGAGACCAGCGCGCCGGGGTCGGCGGCCGCGCGGCGGCTGGTGCTGCTGGCCGCGCCCGATCGGGATGCCGAGCTGAGCCGGTTCGTGTGGAGCGACGGCGGGACGGGGCTGCCGCCGCTGGGGCGCTATCTGATGCACGCGGCCAAGCTGCGCTATCTGGCTCGCGTCCACAACGGGGGCCGCGATCTGACCCGGCTTCAGGAGCGGGTGACGGCCCGGTTCGAGGACGCCCCGGAACTGCTGCGCACCGCCGACGGCGAGAGCCGGGCCGCCGAGCACGCGGAACTCGCCGCCGCCGAGGCCGAGCTGGCCGGTGCCCTGGCCGCGGTCCGCAAGATGCGCCGCAGCGTCGACATCGCCCGCTCGAACATGGCCAAGGCGCTCAGTGCCCCGCTGCCCGCCGACGCCGAGCTCGGATCGTGGCTGAGCGACCAGTTGGCCGACGACACCGAATATCTGCGAGCCACCTATGAGCAGGTGGGCGCCGTGCGGACCGTGCTCGCCGGGCCGGCCGGGCCGCCGCCGGTCACCACGCCACGGCGGGGCCGCGATCGCCTGCTGGACGGCATGCGGCACGATCCGGCCGAGCCGGTCACCGTGCCGGTCACCGGCGACGATTCGGTGCCGGTGCATCGGGTCGCGTTCGGGGTGGACATCGTCAGTTACAGCTCCCGTTCGACGCCGCAGCAGCTCGAGCTGCAGAAGCGCGTGGCCGGCATGGCCGGGCGGATCCTCGCGCGCCTCGGCCTCGACCTGCACGAGACCGACCGGCAGCCCGCCGGTGACGGCATGATGGTGGTGCTGCCGCCCAGCGTGCGCGAGGACGTGGCCCTGCCGAAGTTGCTGCACGGCTGGCGGGCCCAGGTGGTGGCCGACAACGCCGAGCATCCGGGCGAGCGGATCCGGATGCGGCTGTCGGTGGGTTCGGGCCGGTTCACGCCGGCCGCGCTCGGCTTCACCGGACAAACGATCATCGAGGTTGGGCGGCTGCTCGACAGCCAGGTGATCCGCGATGCCGTCACCGAACACCCGGACGCGGACCTGGTCGCGATCGTCTCCGACCGGATCTTCCGGGATGTCGTGGGTGAGGGCTACGACGGGCTGACCGCGGGCGAGTTCGAGCGGATCGAGGCCAGGGCCAAGACCTATGCGGACACGGCCTGGTTGTGGACCGGTTCGGCCGCGGGATCCCCGCGCCGGGCGCCCACTCGGGACGTGTTCGTCATTCACGGACGCCACCGGCGTACGAGGGAAGCGGTCTTCGAGCTGCTGAGGGCGCTGGATCTGGCCCCGCTCAGCTGGGACGAGATGGTGGCCCGGACGGGCAAGCCGTCCCCGCACCGCGACGACGTGGTCAGCCAGGGCTTCGCGGCCGGGCCGGGCGCCCTGGTCGTCATCACCCGCGACGACGTGACCGGCGGCGACACCGACGTGCTGATCCGGGCCGGGCGGGCCATGGCGCTGCAACCGGACCGCACGATCCTGGTCGAGATCGGCGACGTGCCCCGGATCCGGGATTTCGACGGGCGCGAGACCGTACGCCTGGAGGACGACACGCCCGGGGCCCGCGTGCTGTTCCAGCATCAGGTGGCCGAGCGCCTGCGGGTGGTCGGCTACCCCGTCGACACCACCGGAGCGGACTGGCTCGACCAGAGCCGGTTCGACGGTCTGGTCTAGATCGAGTCGAGGAAGGCCTGCAGCTCGGCCCGGTTGAGCTGCGCGAACTCGGCCGGCCGGACCACGATCCGCAGCCGGGTGGTGAGCAGCCGGTCGCGGGTGGCGGCCACGAACGACAGCAGCGTCAGCCGGAGCAGGGCCTCGCGGTCGAGGGCGTCGACCCGGGCCAGCGTGGCCCCGACGATCGGCATGGCCAATGGCCGTCGCTGGCCGCGGTCGTGCACCTCGGACCAGAGACGGCTCAGACTGTGCCACAGCATGTCGGCCGAGGACTGGGCGACCAGGTTCGGTCCCATCTCGCTGTACGCGACGCAGAAGAACAGCCGGCCGGGCTCGCCCAGGGTGGCGATCGTCCCGGCCGGGTAGCGGCGGCGCTTGCCGAGCGCCTTGCCGGCGGTGGTGTGCGGCACGCCGGCCAGCGCCTGGTCGAGGTCGGCGTCCAGCCCGGCCCGGTCGCCGGCGTAGATCCGCCGCAGGAACTGGCCCTGCACGCTGGACTCCTGCACGATCCGCCCGTCGGCGACGTCGGTGTCGAACACGTCGGTGAACCCGATGACCAGGTGGGCGTCGACCTGCTCGAACAGGTCGCCGGGCACAATCTCGACGCGGCACCGCGACCGGTCGAGGTCACGCGCGACCGAGCGGGCCGGGCGGGCGCGCCACAGCCCGTACGCCAGGGATACGCCGGCCACGCCCAGCGCGACGGCCACCGCGTGACCGGCGAACAGCGCCCTGTCCCAGATCGCCTGGTAGGACTGCAGCAGCAGCGCGGCCACACCGAACGCGGCGAAGCTGTGGGTGGCCAGCCGGCGCAGGCCGCGCGCGGTCAGTGGGCGGCCAGGTGCGCCTGGACCACGTCGGTCAGCCGGGTCGCGGCCTGGGTGCCGGAGAGCCGTCCCCGGTGGATCACTGTGAGGTCCTCGACCGCGCAGGCCGGGGGAGCGAACTCGACAGCCGCGGCGAGCATCCGGTTGCGGACGGCCCAGGCCGCCACGGCCGTGGTCAGCTCGGTCTCCATCACCTCGGCCGACATGCCGGTGGTGATCGTGCACAGCAGCCGCTGGCGGTGCTCCCAGAAAGACCAGACCTTCGTTTCGTCGATGAGCTGCTCGACCGGGTCGTTGCGCAGGTAACGCAGGGCGATCTGGATGGCGTCGGAGCCGCCGTCGTTGATCAGCTCGTCGACCATGCGGTGCCGCGCGTGCGCCCCGGCGACCTCGTAGAACGTGCTGCGGCAGCCCTTGTCGGCCGCGGCGACGATGTTCTTCCAGTTCAGCGCGGGTCGCGGCACCGACTCGAGGACCCGGGTGGCCGCCTCGAAGTAGATCTCCTTGGTGCGCCAGTGGTTGCGGCGGGGCGAGGCGTTGGCGGACAGACGGTCCACCCATCGGGACACGGCGGTCTCGTCGAAGCCTTCGAAGGCATGCGGGGCGGTGGGTGCCGTTGTCATCGCGCGGTGTCCTTTTCGATCGGTCCCGGCGCAGACGGGGAGTTCTGCGCTCGTCGAGCCTCCCGAAACCTGTGGGCTGTCCACATCACGTAGTCACGTGATCCTGTGCGCGATGACCCGTGACGACGTCGAGCACGGCGTCCCAGTCGGACGGGCAGTCGGGCGATCGCCAGGCGACGTAGTTGTCCGGGCGCACCAGCACGAGCCGGCTGCGCCAGTCGGCCCGCAGCGCGTCGTCGTCGACGGGCACGTGGATCACCGGGATGCCGCGCGCCACCGCCGCGGCCACCAGCGACCGCCCGTCGTGGCCGGCGGTGAGGTCGATCAGGGTGAACTGCGGCCCGAGCCGGTCGAACAGTTGGCGTCCGTCGCCGAGCCGGACGGCCGGCAGCCGGGTGCCCGCGGGCTCGGGGCCGTCGTGCCACACCACCGGCGACGTGGCGTGGTGGCTGGCCGTGGCGCCGGCCGGGTCGACGTTCGGGGCCTCCTGCCGCAGCAGGGTGACCAGGCGGTCGAAGGAGGCGCCGGCCGCGGCCAGCCGCCCGAACCGCGACCGGGCCTCGAGCGACCGGGACAGCGTCTCGCGTTCCAGCATGGCTTGGCGCCGGCGTTCGCCCTCGTAGCTGCCGAGCAGGTGCGGCCCGCCCCACCGTCGCACCGCGGCGGCCAGCTTCCAGCCCAGGTCGACCGCGTCGGCCAGGCAGGTGTCCACGGTGGCGCTCGGCGGGTGGAACCGGTGCGCGGACTCGCCGACCAGATAGGCGGTGCCGCGGCGGTAGGTCCGGGCCACCCCGAGCGCCTCCTGCCACGGCGTCACCCCGACGATCTCGTACTGCCGGGCGCCGAGCCGCCGGCTGAGCAGGGCGGCCGGGTTGGTCAGGTCGGTGTCGTCCTGGTCGAGCGGCAGATGCCCGATCCACAGGTCGTGGCCGGCCCGCCGGATCAGCGCCGTCCCGTCCGCGGTGATCGTCGAGAAGGCCGGATACGCCGGTTGCAGGTTGTCGCTGCGGAACGAGACCGTGCAGTGCCGGGCCGGGGTGATCGCGTCCTGCAGGGGCACGCCCAGGCAGCGGCGCACAGTGCTCTGCGCCCCGTCGCATCCGGCCAGGTAGCCCGCCTCGATCTCGTGGCGCATCCGGGTGGAGCCGTCGAGCACGGTCGCCACCGTGCGGTCGGCCTCCAGCCGCAGATCGGTGAAGGTCCAGCCCTCGCGCAGTTCGATCAACCGGTTCGCCCGTACGGCGGCCCGCAGT
The DNA here is from genome assembly GCF_055562135.1 of Actinoplanes sp. NPDC021490. Classification (NCBI taxonomy): domain Bacteria; kingdom Bacillati; phylum Actinomycetota; class Actinomycetes; order Micromonosporales; family Micromonosporaceae; genus Actinoplanes; species Actinoplanes sp. NPDC021490. The sequence continues at coordinate 25,364 of NZ_JBVHFW010000014.1, read as the reverse complement.
CGCGTGGTCATCCCGGATCCCGTGAGCAGCACGTACGGCTCCACCGGGGCGCTGCCGTCGGTGCTGTGCGCGTACTGCTCGCGCAGCTCGTTGGCCGACGGCACCGAGTTGACGAGCACCGGGTCCTCATCGATCGCGCGGCTCCACACGACGGTGGCCGGGCTGTCCGGGTCGGCCCCCTCGGAGCGGATCGCCTCGGCCAGCCCGAGCCGGCGCAGCAGTTCCATGCCCCGCCCGGTGACTAGGCCGGGCTCGGGATGCCGGGGCGGTTTCGAGGCGCGCTCGACGACGATGCTCGCCACGCCGTGGTGGGCGAGTTCGAGGGCGAGCACGCATCCGGCCAGGCCGGCCCCGACGACGAGCACCGGTGTGTGCAATGCGGACATGATGGCGGCTCCAGGATTCCCCGTGGTGGTGTGATGGCAACACCTACCGCCATGCTCGGATGACGCGCCCGGAGCCGGAATCACGTGTTTACGTGGCACCCTCCTGGGCGACGACGCGGGCCAGCTCGACCCGGCTGTGGATCTTCAGCTTGTGAAAGACCTTGCGCAGGTGACTGTCCACCGTGTGCGGCGACAGGTGCAGCTGCCGGGCGGCCGCGATGTTGGTCATGCCGGTGGCGATCAGCTCGGCGACCTGCCGTTCGGCCGGCGAGAGCGGGTCCAGCCGGGAGGCTTTCGCCCCGGCCGGCGCGGGCGGCGAGGTGGCGGTGCCGCGCCAGCCGCCCAGCTCGGCCACCAGGCGCTGCTGTGATCCGGTCGCCCCGGCCCGGGTGAGCAGCAGGTTCGCCTCGTCGTACCACTCCTGCGCGCCGCTGCGGTCGGACCCGCGGCTCTGCGCTGCCGCGTCGTGCAAGGCCGTGGCCAGGGCCAGGGGCCGGTCGGTCAGCCGGTACTGGGCGATCGCCAGCTGCAGCTGGTGGGGTTCGCGGCGCAGCAGCCCGGCGGCGTGGGCGGCCGCGCCGGCCAGCGTGTGCGAGACCGGGTTGCGGGCGGCGAGCCGGGCCGCCGCGTCGGCCGCCCTGGTGGCGCGGGCGCGGTCGCCGACGGCCAGGGCCAGCCGGACCAGGGCCGGGGTGGCCGCCGGATTCTGGGCGATCAGCGTGGGGCGGTCGTCGAGCCGGTCGTAGATGTCCCCGATCAGCTCGACGGCCCGTACGGGATCCCCCTCGGCGGCGATCAGCGTGGCCAGGGGCCATTCGACGTCTTCCGGCGGCGCCGAGATGCCGGTCTTGACCAGCTCGTGCATCCGGTCGCGGAAGACGGCGGCCTGGACCGGGTCGCCGCGCAGTACGGCCAGGCGGATCAGCGTGCCCAGCAGCGGCACGGTCAGCTGGTAGGCGGTGAGCTGCTCGGCCAGGGCCACGCCGGCGTCGGCCTCGGCGGCGGCGTCGTCGAGGCGGCCGCGGGCGATGAGCAGCGCGGCCGCGTAGTAGTGCAGCAGGGGCTGGGCCCAGGCGGTGCCCAGGGCCTGGGCTTCTTGCTGGCCGCGGCGCAGGGCTTTTTCGGCTTCGTCGAAGCGGTCGAGGGAGGTCAGGGCGTTGGCCAGCCAGATGCGCGGGTGCCGGTGCAGGGCGGCGCCGCCGGTGCGGTCGGCCAGCTCGGTGGCGGTGGCGGCATGCCCGTACGCGTCGTCGAGGCGCCCCTCGGCCTGCGCAACCAGGCTGCGGGCGGTCAGGCCGAACACGGCGGCGCCCGGCTCGTGCTCGCGGCCGATCCGGTCGGCCTCGGCCCCGGCCGCATCGGCGGTGCGGTAGTCGTCGAGATAGAACGTGGCGTGCGCGTGGATGGCGTGCAGCCGCGCCCGGACCGGCTCGGGGATCACCGGCTGGCTCAGGCCGTCCTCGGCGTATTCGGCGGCCTTGCGGTTCTGGCCCGCGTGTTTGGACGCCTCGGCCAGCCCGAGCTGCAACGACGCCTTCGTCCGCGGTTCCAGGCCGGCCCTGAGCGCTTCCCGGCCCAGCTGCTGCGCCTGGGCGACGCGGGCGGCCGAGGCGAGCAGCCCGACGGTGTCGGCGATCATCTCGGTGCGGCCGGGCTCGGTCTCGTCGACCGCGTTGAGGGCTTGCAGCATCAGGTCGGCGGCGGCGCCGGGCGCGCTGGTGGCGACGGTGGCGGCGTTGTCGCGCAGCATCGTGACTGCGGCGGCGGCGCCCCGGCGGCCGCTGTGCAGCAGGTGCGCGGCGATCTCGGCGGTCGGGCGGCCGTGCTCGCGGGCCAGTTCGGCCGCCTCGTAGTGCAGGTGCTGGGCCCGGGCCGCGCCCAGGGTGTTGCGTACGGCCTGGTGCACCAGGTCGTGGCGGAAGGTCATGCCGTCCTTGTCCTCGGCCAGGATGCCGGAGGCGATCACCTCGTCGATCACCTCGAACAGGCCGACCGGCTCGCTGCCCATCAGCCGGGCCGCGGTCTCGATGTCGAACGGCCGGTCGAGCACCGAGGTGGCCTTGAGCAGCCATTGCGCTTCGGCCGAGAGCACGCCCATGATGTCGCCCACGGTGGCCACGAAACTGGACGGCAGGTCGTCGCCGACCACGGTGGCGGTGCCGTCGGCGATCACGATCTGGTCGGTGGTGTGCAACGCGGACAGCAGCTGCTCGATGCGCAGCGGGTTGCCGCCGCAGGTCGCCACGAGCGCGAGGACGGTCGCGTCGACCTCGGCTCCGAGCACTTCCTCGCAGAGCCGTTCGGTGGCGTCGTCGTCGAGCACGTCGAGGCGGATCGGGGTGCCCCGCTCGGCCAGCCAGTTGAGCGTCTGCCAGCCCGCCGCGTCGGTCTGCTTGGACCGGCCGGCCAGCAGCCAGCGCACCGGGGCCGACGCCAGCGCGGGCACCAGCTCCCGGATCGCCAAAGCGCTGAGCTCGTCCATCCAGTGGGCGTCGTCGATCACGATCAGCAGGGGGCGCTGGGCCGCGTAGCGCTCCAGCGACTCGCGCAGCCGGTAGATGCGGGCGTAGTTGTTGTTGTCGCCGGTGTCCCGCTCGGACATCCAGGCGAAGTCGGCGGCCGGCGGGCTGCACGCCTGCAACGCCCCGGCCAGGGTGACCAGGGGAGCGGCCATGTCATGCCGGAAGGCCTCGCGGGCGGCGACCGCGATGTCGTGCTCGAAGGCGTAGTCACCGGTCGCGCGCAGCAGCTTCGATTTGCCGATGCCGGGCGGCCCGAGCATCACGTCGCAGCCCCCCGCGCCCCGGCGGGTGTCGTCGAGCGCGCGGCGCAACAGCGCGAGCTCCCGGTCGCGGCCGACGATGCGCTCGGTCATGCGCGGCCTCCGCCACCGTCGTCGGCGGAACGCTCGTCCAGCAAAACCCGTCTCCCTCGCCAAAGGTTGCTCGTCTCGAGGGGTGCCGCCGATGATGCTCCCCGGCGGCGATGAGATTAATACCGTTTGCGGATTTCTCTCACTGTCTGTCCGGCCGGATTTGCCGACCGGCCGACCACCGAAGAACGGACGTGTCGAGGGGCACCTTGCCGCACCCGGCCGCCCGAATCCAATCGATCATTGGATGGCCAGGTCACCGCGGGCAACTCCCTTCGATGGGCACGGAATCGTCCTCGGCGCGAGGCGATTCCCCGCAGAACTGTATTGATCGGACCGTCATCACCGTCAATGTGTCAACGATTCCGCTGGTCGCGTCGCGTGTCACCCGGACGGGGCCGCGGCGGGTCGCGGGGTCACCCGGTCCGCGCTGGGCGCGGCCACGACCGGGTGCCGGAACCCACCGGCCGGGTCCGTCCGTCAAGGACAATCCGACGGCGAATCGACGGCCAGGTTCATCCGATCGGGTGACGTGCGGGCCGGGTTGCGCGGCGGAGGCCCGCGCGATCGTGATCGGCGCGTCGAAGGTCATCGGCCGATCCCACTGCCTCCGCGGCCGTCGCGGCAACTACTCGTGTGCGGAGCAATCGCCCCCGTTCGCCGCTGACCTGCGAATTCGGTTTCGGCCGGAGACACCTACTCGTTCGAGCAGTGGGCCGGAATCCGGGACGTGGCTAGCGTCCCCATTCGAATACCGCATTCGGATCGTGATCGAGGTGACAACCGTGAACGCCCATGGCTCCTTCGCCCGGCGCCTGCGCCTGCGCCGGCTCCATCGCCGCCAATCCGGGCTGCTGGTGGTGCCGCTCGACCACGCCATCGGCGCCGGGCCGCTGGCCCATCGGGGCACGCTCGACGGCCTGCTGGCCCGGCTGGCCGAGGGCGGCGCCGACGCCGTGGTGCTGCACAAGGGCGCCGTGCGGCGGGTGCGCCCCGACCGCTTCCTCGACATGTCGCTGATCCTGCACCTCAACGCCAGCACCAGCCTGGCCACCGACCCCGACGCCAAATATCCGGTCGCGACCGTGGCCGAGGCGCTGCGGCTGGGCGCCGAGGCGGTCAGCGTGCACGTCAACGTGGGCTCGCGGACAGAGGACCGGCAGATCGCCCATCTGGCCGCGACGGCCGAGCAGTGCGACCACTGGGGCATGCCGCTGCTGGCCATGATGTACGTCCGCGGCCCCGGCATCACCGACGGCCGCGACCCCGAACTGGTCGCGCACGCCCTGATCGTCGCGGCCGAACTCGGCGCCGACCTGGTCAAGACCGCGTTGCCGGACGACCCGGCGGCGATCGCCCGCATCACCGCGGCCTGCCCGGTGCCCGTCCTGGCGGCGGGCGGCGACGCGGCCGACGGCGAGGAAGCGATCGGCCGGCTCGGCTCGGCCCTGCGGGCGGGGGCGGCCGGGGTGGCCGCCGGGCGCGCGGTCTTCACCGCCGACGACCCGGGCGCGGTCACCGCCCGCCTGGCCGGTCTCGTGCACGGTCCGCGGACCCCGGTCGGTGTGCGATGACCGCCAAACTGTGCTGGCTCGACCTGCGGGCCCTGGGCGACACCAAGCGGGCCGTGGCCGAGGAGGCCGTTCATCAGCGGTTCGACGCCGTGGTGGCGGCCGACCCGGCCGACCTGGCCGGGCTTCCGCCGACCGTGACCCGCGTGCTGGTGCCCGCGGGGGACCAGCTGCCCGACGACCTCGGCCCGGCCGACCTCGTGCTGGTCGCGCCGGGAACACCGGTCGACGCCGGGCGGCATCCCGGCGTGCGCTTCGGCGAGCGGCACGAGATCACCGGTCGGGCCAGTCTCGACCGCGCCTGCGAGGCGGTCCGGGGCGACGGCGTGACCCTGCTCAGCTTCGCCGACCCGACCAACATCCCGATGGAGATCGTGCTGGCCGCGGCGGCCCGCACGGCCGGCACCATCATCACGGCCGCGAACGACGTCGACGACGCCCTGGTGCACCTCAGCGTGCTCGAGCACGGCCCCGACGGCGTGCTGCTGAGGGCGCCCCGGCCCGGCGACGCGACCCGGCTGGCCGGCCTGGTGCGCGCCCCCTCACCCAAGCTCGACCTGGTCACGCTGACGGTGACCGGCATCCGGCACGCCGGGGCCGGGGAGCGGGCCTGCGTCGACACGTGCACCTACCTGCGGCCGGATGAGGGGATTCTGGTCGGGTCGTGGGCCAAGGCGCTCATGCTCTGCGTCAGCGAGACCCACCCGCTGCCCTACATGCCGACCCGCCCGTTCCGGGTCAACGCGGGCGCGATCATGTCGTACACGCTGGCCGACGGCGAGCACACCCGGTACCTCAGCGAGCTGTCGGCCGGGGACACCGTGCTGGCGGTCGGGGCGGACGGGCGTACGCGGAAGGTGACCGTCGGCCGGGTGAAGATCGAAACCCGGCCGCTGCTGGCGATCGACGCCACCGCGCCCGACGGCGAGCCGGTCAACCTGATCGTCCAGGACGACTGGCACGTCCGCGTGCTCGGGCCGGGCGCCGCCGTGCTCAACACGACGGAGCTCAAGCCGGGCGACGAGATCCTCGGTCATCTGCCCGGGCGTGAACGGCACGTCGGCTACCCCATCGACGAACTGTGCTACGAGCGATGACCGTCGTCGACTTCCACGCGCGGCTCACCCCGGGCGACGCCGAGCCGGGGCGGCTGCTGGCGGCCATGGACGCGGCCGGCATCGACCGGGCCGCGGTCTGCGCGGGCGGGCTGCTGCCCCTCGACCGGCTGTCCCGGCAGCTCAACGACGGCGGCCGCACCGAGACGGCGGCCGACAACGAGGGCGTGCTCCGGGCCTGCGAGCGGTCGGGAGGACGGTTGCTGCCGTTCTACTTCGCCGATCCCGTACGCGACGTGACGGCGTACCGGAAACGCGCCTTCGAATTCCGTGGCCTGGAGATCTCGCCGGCCGTGCACGGCGGACGCCTGGACGACACCGGCGTCGCCGAGCTGGCCGAGATCGCCCAGAGCGCGGGCCACCCCGTCTATGTGGTGACGGTGGCCCATCCCGGCGGACGGCCGGCCGACCTGGCCCGGCTGGCCGCCCGGTTCCCGCGGGTGACCTTCGTCTGGGGGCACTGCGGGCACACCGGACTCGACATCGACGGCCTCAACACGATCGCGGGCAGCCTCAACGTGATGGCCGAGCTGTCCGGCTGCCTGACTGTCACCGCCCGGCTGGCCGTGGCCCAGCTCGGCCCGCGGCGCGTGCTGTTCGGCACCGAATATCCGCTGCAGCAACCCGAGGTCGAGCTGTGCAAGATCGACGCGCTCGGCCTCGACCCACCGGCCCGCGAGGCCGTGCTCGGCGCCAACGCGTGCCGCGTGCTGGAGGAGGAGACCTCATGGACACGACTCTGACCGACCAGCTGGACCGGACCCTGGCGGCGGCCGCGCGCTCGCCGTTCTACGCCCGGCGCGGCATCCCGGCCGGCCGCGACGAGCTGGCCGCCTATCCGCTCACCACCAAGCAGGACCTGCGCGACGCGTACCCGTTCGGGCTGCTCGCCGTCGACCGGGCCGAACTGGCCACCTATCACGAGTCGAGCGGCAGCAGCGGGGTGCCGACGTCCTCCTACTACACGCCCGGCGACTGGCAGGACCTGATCGAGCGTTACGCCCGCAAGCACGTCGGGATCCGGGCCGACGACATTTTCCTCGTACGCACCCCGTACGCGCTGATGATCACCGGTCATCTGGCCCATGCGGCCGCCCGTTCCCGGGGCGCGACCGTGGTGCCCGGCGACAACCGCTCGCTGGCCATGCCGTACGCCAAAGTGGTCCGGGTCCTGCACGACCTCGGCGTGACCCTGACCTGGTCGCTGGCCACCGACACGCTGATCTGGGCGGCGGCCGCGCGGCTCAAGGGGCTGCGGCCCGGGACGGACTTCCCGGCCCTGCGCGCGCTGTTCGTCGGCGGCGACCCGCTGGGACCGGCCAAGAAGGCGCGGGTTGCCGAGATCTGGAACGCGCCCGTGGTCGAGGAGTACGGCGCCACCGAGACGGGAAGCCTGGCCGGCGACTGCCCGTACGGGAAACTGCATCTGTGGGCCGACCGCGTGCTGTTCGAGGTGCACGATCCGGTCACCGGCCGCACGACCCCGACCGGGCGCGGGCAGCTGGTGGTCACGCCGCTCTACCGGGAGGCCATGCCGCTGCTGCGGTACAACCTCGAGGACGCCGTCGAGGTGTCCACCCCGGACTGCCCGTGCGGCTGGGACCTGCCCGTGGTGCGCGTGCTCGGGCGTTCGGCCTGGACCGTGCACACCAGCGTGGCCGACCTCAGCCAGGGCGACGTCGAGGACCTCGTGTTCGGGCTGCCCGCCGAGTACGGCGTGATGTTCTGGCGGGCCCGGGCCTCCGAGTCGTCGCTGCTCGTGCAGATCGAGGTGACCTCGGCCTACGCGAGCGCGGCCGCGCTGGAACTGCGCGAAGCTCTCGGGAAGGCGTACGGGATCGAAGCGGTGGTCGAACCCCTGCCGCCCGGCTCGCTCGTGCCCGAGCGCCTGCTGACCGCCGAGCCCGAGGTGATGAAGCCGCGCGGGCTGTTCCGCGAGGGCGAGGACTGGAACAAGGCCCTGGAGTACTACTGATGAACGGGCCGGTCGTGATCGTCGGCGCGGGCATCGGCGGGCTGGCCACCGCGGCCCTGCTCCGGCGCCGGGGAGTCGAATGCGTCGTGCTGGACCGGGCCGGCGGCGTGGCCGGCAGCGGCGCCGGCATCCAGATCGCCCCCAACGGGTCGGCCGTGCTGCACCGGCTCGGGCTGGCCGACGCGCTGGATCGGGCCGGCCGGCCGGTCGAACGGCAGATCCGGCGGTGGAGCGACGACGCCACGATCGGCGCGGTCGAGCTCGGCGCCGCGGCGGTACGCCGATACGGCAGCCCCTACTACACGATGCGGCGCTCGGTGCTGCACCGGATGCTGCTCGACCTGGTCGACGTGCGGTTCGGGGCCCCGTGCATCGGGGTGAACGACCGCGGCGACCACGCGGTGGTGTCGCTCGCCGACGGGACCCGGCTGACCGCCGAGGTGGTGATCGGGGCCGACGGACTGCGGTCGGTGGTGCGGCGGGCGGTGGTCGCGGATCGGCTCCGGGCCAGCGGCTGGGTCGCGTACCGGGGTGTCGTGCCGGCCTCGCGGGTGCCCGAGCACGGCAACCGGGTGATCGTGCGGCTCGGGCCGGGCCGGCATCTGGTGAGCTATCCGCTGGGCGACGGCAGCCTCAACGTCGTCGCCGTGCTGCCCTCGCCCGCGCCCGCGCCCGCCTTCGACGGCTGGCATCCGGCCGCGGGCCGGTTGATCGCCGCCGCCGGCCGGTTCGACCGCCACGAGCTGTTCGACCGGCCCCGCGCGGCTTGGCGCCGGGGGCGTGTCGTGCTGCTCGGCGACGCCGCCCACCCGTTGCTGCCGTTCCTCGCCCAGGGCGCCTGCCAGGCCCTGGAGGACGCGGAGGCCATCGCCGCCGGGGTCGAGGACTATCAGCGCGTACGGGCCGCGCGGGTGGCCCGGGTCGCGGCGGCCGGACTGGCCGGCGCCCGGGAATACCACTTCGACGACGGGCCCTCGCAACGCGCCCGCGACGACCGGCTGGCCGTCACCGGGCTGCCCGGCCAGGACTGGCTGTTCGGACCCGCGTCATGATCACCACGGCACGCCCTCGGTGGGCCACAGCGCCGCCAGTTCCACGCGGGACCCGATGCCCAGCTTCTGGAAGATCTGCCGGAGGTGGAAGTTGACGGTGTGCGTGCTGATCCCGGTCCGGTTGGCGATCTGCCGGTTGGTCAGCGCCTGCCCGGCCAGCTCGGCGATCTCCCGTTCCCGCGGGCTCAGCGCCGCCCAGTCGGCCGGACCCTTGTGCACGGGCCGCGCCGCCATCCTTCGAGGCGCCCGTCGCGGAGCCTCGGGACGCAGGGCGGCGGCCACCGGGCGGGGGAGCGTCGACTCCACCGCCGCCCGCACCAGGTCGTGGCCGAACGCGAGCAGTTCCCCGTCCCCGCCCAGCAGCCCCGACTCCAGGGCCTCCTCGAGCGCGGGCAGCATCATCACCGGCCCGACCCCCATCAGCCGGGCCAGCCGCAGCAGCGGGAACGACACCCCCACCGTGGCCGCCGCCTGCAGCAGATGCCGGGCCGGGGCGGACACCGAGGCCACCTGTCCGCGCAGATACGCCTCGGTGCGCCGGGGCAACCGGCTGACCCGCAGCACGGCCCAGCCGCCGTCCAGGCGCAACAGGCCCTCCTCGTCCAGCCCGGCGACCAGCTCGCGCAACGCCCCCGGCCGTCCCCCGGCGGCCCGGCACAGGTCCATCAGCAGCGGATCGGGCCGGCCGCCGACCAGCCGGGCGACGAACTCGGCCTGCGCGGCCGGCGACAACGGCGACACCTGCACCCGGTGCACGTCGGCCACCGGCAGCCGGACCCCCTCGGCCGGACCGGTCAGCGCGACCAGCGCCGGCGTGGTCGCGGCCAGCAGTTCCAGCACGGCCCAGGCCCGCGGGTCGATCCGGCGCGGGTGCTCGCCGAGGAAGAGCAGCGGCCCCGGATGGTCCCCGGCCGTGCGCAGCACCTGCCGCGAGCCGACCGGGCCGGCCCACTTCGGGTCGGTCCTCTTCGGGTCGGTCCACTCTGGGCGGGTCCACTTCGGGCCGGCCCACTCCGGCTCGGTCCACTCCGGGCCGGCCCACTCCGGCTCGGTGAAAACGGTGAAGCCGCGGGCGTCGGCCCGGGCCAGCCTGGCGGTCTCGTCGAGCAGCCGGGTGCGGCCGCTGCCCGCGGGACCCTCCAGGGCCAGCACGGTGAGCCGGCCCGGTCGCAGACCGTCGAGCACGCCGGCGATCTGCCTCAGTTCCTCGTCCCGTCCGATCAGTGCGTGCCCCGCGATGCGTGGGAACACCATCAGCCCTCCTCGATCGCTGTCGTACGCACGATCGTCGAGCTGATCTCAGAATGAGACCGCCTACTGGTAGGGGATTGCGCTTTTCCGACTGCTTCCGGCCCGTCAGGGTTCGGCGGTCAGCCGCAGCTTGGCCGGGTCGACCAGGACGATGCGGCGGTAGCCGGTCGTGATCAGCCCCTGGTCACGCAGCTCGTGCAGGGCTTTCTCCACGGTGGCCTGCGCGATCGCCACCATGGCGGCCAGGTCGGCCTGGCTCAGCGGCACGAGCAGCTCGACCGTGCCGTCGGGACGTTCCCGCCCGCTGACCTCGGCCATCTCGGACAGCACCCGGGCCAGCCGGATGTGCGCCGGATAGGCCGCGAAATCGGTCCGGCGCCGGTTGGCCCACCGCAACTGGCGGGCCACCGCCGCCGCGATCAGGGCCGAGGCATCCGGCCGCTGCCGCAGGAAGGCCTCGAAATCACCGCGCTGCAGCTGCCCGGCCACCAGCGGCCCGGAGGCGCTGACCGTCGCGTTGCGCGGCTCGCCGGTGAGGGCGCCGATCTCACCGACCACCTCACCGGGCAGCCGGATGCCGAGCAGCGTCTCGACCCCCTCGACGGCCGTGGTCACCTTGACGAAGCCGCTGAGCAGCAGGAAGACGTGCGAGTCGCGGGCGCCCTCACGCAGGATGATCCGGCCGGGCGGGAAACTGCGCCGGATGCTGCGGGCGGCCAGTGACTGGGCGACCTCGGCGGGAAGGCTGCCCAGGAACGTGCCCGCCGCCCACACGTAGTCGCGCACGAGAACCCCTCGGCTCAGCCCCGCTCGTCACCCGGCGTCCACTCAACCACGCCGCCCGTTTCGGCGGCAATGCGCAGCTGCGAGCCTTTCGCCCGTCATCGCCCGCACCCGGCGGCTCCGTCCGCGGCGCTCCCCACCGCGGCGCCTGACGGCCTGTCCCGGCGCGTCCGTCGGCTCGCCCCGGCGCCCGTCGGCTCGCCCCGGCGCCCGTCGGCCGGCCTCGGCGGCGTGTCCGCTGCTTCGGCCGGCCCGTCGTCGGTGTCCTACCGCGTCAGCCGGAAACTCTGCGCCGCGGTGCCGTTGCAGGTGTACTGCACCAGCTGCACCCCATCGGCCGTCGAGGCCGCGGGCACGTCCAGGCACTTGCCGCTGTTGCGGTTCACGAAGTGGTAGTAGCCGCCGCCCTCGCTCACCGGCAGCCACTGCTGATTGGTCCCGCCCCCGTACGCCCAGGTCTGGATCGGAGCGTTGTCGGCCGCGGACACATTGGTGACGTCGAGCGCCTGCGCGGCGTTGCCCCGGCCGTTGATGCGCACATATCCGCCGCTCACCGGCGCGAACTGGAACTGCTGGGCGGTCGAGCCGTTGCACGCGTACTGCTGGATCGCCGTGCCGTTGACCGTTCCGGCGGCCCGGGCGTCGACACACTTGACGCTGTTCCGGCTGACGACCGGATACCAGGCGGCCGGGTCGATCGGTTGCTCGGCCGGCGGCTGCGTGGAACCGCCGCCCAGCCACAGGATGCTGTTGATCAGCCACTGGTTCTGCTGCGCGCTGGCGAACGTGGACGACGTACGGGTATTGGTCTCGTAGTTCATCCCGTTGTGCCCGAAGTTCGTGTAGACCATCTTGTAGTTCTTGTTGCTCCAGATCAGCGGATAGAAGCCGCTGCGCCACTGCTGGTTGGGGTCGGTGCCGACCGGGAAACTGGACGCGTCGACCGAGGCCAGAATGTCGATGTCCGGGTTCTGCCGCAGATCCCGGCTCCACGAATACCATTCGCTGACCGCCGACGGAATGGTCGCCGGCAGGCCCGCCGTGGTCGGATGCGCCCGGTTCTCGACGCGCAGGGTCTCGGCCGTCGGCCCCCACGTGTTGGTCGCGAAGTTTCCCGAACCCAGAAACGTGTTGTAGTACCAGCTCCACTCGGCGGCATTCGTCGTGAACGCGCTCACGTGAAAGCCCAGCCAGGCCCCGCCGTTCTGCATGTACTGCTGAAACGCCGCCCGCCGCTCGACCGGCGGCGCATCGTCCAAGAACATGATCAGCTTGTAGCCGGCCAGTCCCGACGCGCTGAGCCGGCTCCAATCGGTGGTCGCCTCCCAGGTGAAACCGTTGCGGGCGCCCGCTTGCGGGAACCATTCACGGGCCTCTTTATCGAAATCGATGTGCGCGGCATCCCAGGTGCCGTTGTAGAAGGCAAGCACCTTGAAAGGCTCAGCCAGAGGCGCGGGGGAGGTGACTCGTGCGGCCGGGGCGAGGGGAGACGCGGCGAAGGCGGCGGGTGGGGCGGTCATTGACGGCGTGGCGACGACGCCGACCGCGAGCAGCGCCGTGACGAGGGCGCGTTTGAGCAGACGCATAGCGATACCTCATGGGGATGAGTGCGGGGATGGGGGCGGCGCCGCGATCCCATCCTGAGGCATCGACACAGCTTGATACAAGCAATAGTTAATTCGGTTTCCAGAAAGACCGGACTTTGCCCGTACGCGTCGTCGCCGCCCTCAACCGCACCACCCCCGAACCCGCCGCGCCTCGCGAGCTGGGCAAACCGGCAGGCCGTAGCGCGCGCTCGGGACGTTCCCGGTGGTCATGCCGGCATCGCGGCCGCGTGCGCCCGGCGCATCCGCGTTGGTCAGCGCAGGCGGTGGGCCAGTTCTGCGCTGCGGCCGGCGAACTCGGACCACTCCGCCGGGGTCAGCTCCAGATGCCGGCGTGCGGAGGGTAGCGAGACGGCCCGCTGTTCCCAGCCGTCGAGGCGGCCGCGCCGGATTCGGAACCGTACGAGGAGGCCGCCGGCCCAGCCGTAGACGTCGTGGTCGGCCTCCGCCGCCAGCCGCGTGACCTTCTGCTCGGCGACGATCCAGTCGACCGCCTCGATCTCCTGCTGGATCCGGCCGGCCAGCTCGAAGGCCAGGTTTTCCGACGCCCGGTCGCGCAGCAGAGCCAGCCCCTCCCGTACGGCCCGGGTCTCGTCCTTGTCCCGTCGCAGCACCGCGCCGATGCTCGCCAGGAACGCCGGGCGGTCGGCCACGCTCACGCCCCGCATCCGGGCCAGGTCGCGCAGCCCGCCGTCCAGCCGGTCGTTCGTGTACCGCAGCGGCAGCACCCGCTCGATTCCCGACACGGCCAGCCGGGCCTGCGCGCCGCCCAGGTAGGGCCCGAAGTCGGCCGCGCCCGGCGCGTGCAGGTGCACCACGCGCAGGCCGCCGGCGTCGACCCGGATGCCGACCGGCACCTCGAGCCCGCCGCGGATCCGGTTCCATCGCGGCTTGGATCGTTCCAGCAGATTGCGCTCGAGCCACGCGGCCTCGTGCACCGAGTCGCACTCGACCGCCTCGACCCGGGTCACCTGCGGGACCATCCGCCGCAGATGCCGCCGGTCCCGCAGGTCACCCCAGTAGGACGAGACCCGGCTGCGCAGATGCGTGGCCCGTCCGACGTAGAGCACCCGCCCGCCGGCGTCCCGGAACCGGTAGACCCCCGGCGCGGCGGGCAGCCGGGCACTCAGTTCCCTGGACATGGCCGGAATCTACTCGACCGGCGGCCCCGATCAGATGTACGCGCCGAGCGGAGGCGCCTCCTCCTGCCGTTGCCGGATCGCGTCGAGCAGCGCCGCCCGTGCCTCGGCGCCGTCGCCGGTCAGCGGCCAATGGATGAACAGGTAGGGCCGCAGAAAGATCGGCAGGGCCTTGCGGGTGTCGTCGGACCACACGACGGGCAGATATTTGAGCTGCTCGTTGCGGGCGCCGATGTCCTCCTGGATCTGCTTGATCTCGTACGCGAGCCCGCCGTCCAGGGCGTCGGCCCGTTTCGCGTACGCCTCGGTGCACACCAGCACGACCCGGTCGGCCTGGGTGATCTCGTTCTGCATCCACTGCTGCAGGTTCATGCCGGCCATCAGGTGCCACAGGTCGCACCGCGCGTTGATCCCGTTGCGCCGCAGGAACGTGCCCAGTTCCCGGACCCACTGCTTCACCTCGGGCCGGTCGGCGTGATAGCTGAGGAACACGCGCACCGGCTCGGGCGCGACATGCACCCGCTCGATCGCCGGGTCGTCCGGCGCCGGCAAAGGCCGTCGCTCCGAGTCCGACGGCTGGTCCGAGGCGGGCAACCCGTCCCGGTGGCGCAGCAGCGCGTCGTACGTCTCGCGGGCCAGCACGAACACCCGCAGCGTGGCCTCCCGGGCGGCCGTCGACAGGAACCCCGCGGTGAGCCGGTCGAGCACGTCCTCCGGGACCAGGCCGCCGGATGCGGCGCCGAGCAGCGGGGCCGACAACTTCTGCGGGTACGGCTCGCGGGTGGTGGCCTCGCCCAGCCGCCGCCCCACCTGCTCGATCGCGCCGAGGTCGCTGCCGAAGCCCTGCACCGAGCTGGCCCACGCGACCTGCTGCGCGAAATGCTCGGCACCGTCGAACCGGGTGATCCGGACCGTGCCCAGCGGCCCCTGCTGCGGACGCGGTATCTCGTACTTCCGCATCTTCTCCGCGACGAACGGCGTGGCCGTCCCTCCGGTGGACGCGGGCAGCACGATCAGGTCGCAGGCCCACGTGAACATGTCGCCGTGCACGAGTTGAACGCTCCCCATGCCGACCAGTCTCACCCGTCGCGCAAGCGGCCGGGGCGCCGCGCTACACCTGCCGCGGCGGTGCGGTGCTCGCGCGCTTGACCAGGGTGGTGGGGACCAGGACCGTGCCGGGCTCGAGGGTGTGGCGGCGGATCTGGTCGAGCAGGCCCTGGACGCACTGCCGGCCGACCTCGGCGAAGTCCTGGTGGACCGTGGTCAGCGGGGGCAGGTAGGAGGCGGCGTCGGGGATGTCGTCGAAGCCGGCCACGCTGACGTCGTCGGGGACCCGGCGGCCGCGTTCGTGCAGGGCCCGCAGCACGCCCAGGGCCATCTGGTCGTTCGCGCAGAAGACGGCGGTGCAGTCCGGGTCGGCGGCGAGGCGCAGGCCCGCCTCGTAACCGGACAGGGCCGACCAGTCGCCGCGCAGAACCTCGGGGACGGGGCGGCCGGCCTCCTCCAGGACCGTGCGCCAGGCCAGGGCGCGGCGCTCGCTCGCGAACGACTCGGCCGGGCCGGTGACGTGCCAGACCGTCTCGTGGCCCAGTTCGAGCAGGTGGCGTACGGCCTGGCGGGCGCCGTCGGCCTGGTCGGTGTCGACGACGGGGTAGCGGTCGCCGGCGTCGGAGTCGACCACCACGACCTGGACGCCGGGCGGGAGGGTCAGGTTGGCCGCGTCGAGCAGGTGCACTTCCATGATCACGATGACGCCGTCGACGGCCAGCTCGCCGAGCCGGGTGAAGGCGCCGAGCACGCCGTCCTGGGTCGGCATCGCCACCGGGATCAGCGTGATCGCGTACCCCTCCTGGGCGGCCTGGGCGGCGATCGCCTCGACCGTACGGCTGTTGCCGGTTGTCGCCAAGGTGAACAAAATGACGCCGATAGTACGAAACTCACCGCGTTTGAGTGCACGAGCGGCACTGTTGGGCCGATAACCCAGCTGTTGCATCGCGTTCAGAACATGACGCCTCGTCGACTCGACCACGCTGGGGTGGCCGTTGGCGACGCGGCTGACCGTCTGGGAGGAGACCCCAGCTAGACGGGCCACGTCGGCCATCGAAACGCCTCGGGGGCGGCTGCTTGACGATCCCTGCACGTGGTGAAACTATCACCTTCATGTTTACGCAAACATCACACCGGTGAACTCGACGAAACATTGTCGAACACGCTTGATCAGGTGCAATGTTTACGCAAACAACACCCACGGTGAACAGTAAGACAGGATGACGGCAGATGGCAGTTCCACAGGTCGCGGCACCGCCGCCGGCGACGAGGCGCGCGCGTCGCTCGTACAGGGGCTGGCAGTTCGTCGGCCCGTTCATGATCGTGTTCGCGCTGGTCTTCCTCGCCCCGATCGTGTACGCGATCTACCTCAGCCTCTATCGCAACCGGCTCATCGGCGGTAACGCGTTCGTCGGCCTGGACAACTACACGCAGGCGCTGCAGGACGCGCAGTTCTGGTCGGGCGTCGGCCGGGTCGGGCTCTTCCTCGTCGTCCAGGTGCCGATCATGCTGTTCCTGGCGCTGCTGGTCGCGCTGGCCCTGGACAGCGGCCGCCTCTACGGCAAGAGCTTCTTCCGGGTCTCGATCTTCCTGCCGTACGCCGTGCCGGCCGTAGTCGCCGCGCTGATGTGGGGCTTCATCTACGGGTCGCAGTTCGGGCTGATCGGCAACCTCAACGACGCCCTCGGCATCACCCTGCCCGACCCGCTCAAGCCGAGCCTCATCCTGGCCTCCATCGGCAACATCTCGACCTGGCAGTTCGTCGGCTACAACATGCTGATCTTCTATTCGGCCCTGCAGGTCGTGCCCAAGTCGCTCTACGAGTCGGCCGCGATCGACGGCGCCGGCCAGGTCCGGATCATCCGCTCGATCAAGCTGCCGGCCATCCGGGGCGCGCTGGTCATCGCCACGATCTTCTCGATCATCGGCAGCTTCCAGCTGTTCAACGAGCCGGCCATCCTGCGCAACCTGGCGCCCAACGCGATCACCACGTACTTCACGCCGAACTTCTACGCCTACTCGCTGACCTTCTCGGGCCAGCAGATCAACTACTCCGCGGCGGTCGCGGTCGTGATGGCCCTGATCACCATGATCGTCGCCTACGTGGTGCAGCTGCGCGGGACGAGGGACCTCTGATGACAACCACGACGTCTCCGGTGCAGTCCTCATCCCGTACGGGAAAGCCTGTGACTCTGTCGTCGAAGAGGCGGCGCAAGGGCAGCGTGCTGCTGACCGTGCTCACCGCCCTGATGGCCCTCTATTCGCTGTTCCCGCTGGCCTGGCTGCTGATCAACTCGACCAAGACCCAGGACGGGCTGTTCAGCTCGTTCGGGCTCTGGTTCGACGACGGCAAGTTCGCCCTGTTCAGCAACATCGCCGACACCTTCACGTACAACGACGGGATCTTCCTGCGCTGGCTGGGCAACACCCTGCTGTACGTGGTGGTCGGCGCGGGCGGAGCGACGTTCCTGGCCCTGCTGGCCGGTTACGGGCTGGCCAAGTTCGACTTCGTCGGCAAGAAGGCCGTCTTCGCGATCGTCATCGGTGCGGTGGCCGTCCCGCCGACCGCCCTGGCCGTGCCGACGTTCCTCATGTTCAGCAAGATGGGCCTGACCAACACGCCGTGGGCCGTCATCATCCCGTCGCTGATCTCGCCGTTCGGGCTGTACCTGATGTGGACCTTCGCCGCCCAGGCCGTGCCGACCGAGATGCTCGAGGCGGCCCGGGTCGACGGCGCCGGCGAGTTCCGCACGCTGTTCCGGCTCAGCGTGCCGCTGCTCATGCCCGGCATCATCACCACCCTGCTCTTCACCATGGTCGCCACCATGAACAACTACTTCCTGCCGCTGATCATGCTGAAGAACCCGGACTGGTACCCGCTCACCGTCGGCCTGAACTCGTGGAACGCCCAGGCCGCGACCGCGGGCGGCGAGGCCGTCTTCAACCTCGTCATCACCGGTTCGCTGATCACCGTCGTGCTGCTCCTCGCAGCGTTCCTCTCGCTGCAGCGCTACTGGCAGTCCGGCCTGGCCGCCGGCTCCGTCAAAGAATGAACACCCCGAAAGGACCCGCTCGCATGTCCCGATTCCTCAAGGTGGCGGCGGCCGCATCGGCCGCCGTCCTGGCCCTGGCCGCCTGTGGCGGCGGAGGCGACGACACGTCGTCCTCCGGCTCCTCCGGCGGCGCGACCGTCACCGACGCGCAGGTCGAAGCCGCGCTCCAGAAGGGCGGCACCCTCACCGTGTGGGCGTGGGAGCCCACCCTCAAGGACGTCGTCACGAAGTTCCAGCAGAAGTACCCCAACGTCAAGGTGGACCTGGTCAACGCGGGCACCGGCGACAAGCAGTACACCGCCCTGCAGAACGCGATCGCCGCGGGCAAGGGCGTGCCGGACGTCGGGCAGATCGAGTACTACGCGCTGCCGCAGTTCGCCATCGGCAAGGCGCTGACCAACCTCAACTCGTACGGGGCGGAAGCTCTGAAGGCCGACTTCAACCCCGGCCCGTGGAACTCGGTCAACGCGAGCGGCGGTGTCTACGGCCTGCCCATGGACTCGGGCCCGATGGCGCTCTACTACAACAAGGAAGTCTTCGACAAGCACAAGATCGAGGTCCCCAAGACCTGGACCGAGTACCTCGAGGCGGCTCGCAAGCTGCACAAGGCCGACCCCAAGGCCTACATCACCAACGACACCGGCGACGCGGGCCTGACCACCAGCCTGATCTGGCAGGCCGGCGGCAAGCCGTACCAGGTCGACGGCACCAACGTCACGATCAACTTCAACGACGCGGGCTCGCAGGAGTTCGTCAAGGTGTGGCAGGCCCTGATCAGCGAGAAGCTGCTCGCCCCGGTCAGCTCCTGGAGCGACCAGTGGTTCCAGGGCATGGGCAACGGCTCGATCGCCACCGTGGCGACCGGCGCCTGGATGCCGGCCAACTTCGTGACCAGCGCCCCGGCCGGTAAGGGCAAGTGGCGCGCGGCCGAGCTCCCGCAGTGGACCGCCGGTCAGAACGCCAGCGCCGAGAACGGCGGCAGCTCCCTCGCGATCATGGAGAAGGGCGCCAACAAGGAACTCGCGTACGGCTTCCTCAAGTACGCCAACGACGGCGACGGCGTGCAGATCCGCGTCGACGGCGGCGCCTTCCCGGCCACCAGCAAGACCCTGGCCGACCCCAAGTGGCTGGGCGACGAGTTCGAGTACTTCGGCGGCCAGAAGGCCAACGAGATCTTCGCCAAGTCGGCTCAGAACGTGGTCACCGGCTGGTCGTACCTGCCCTTCCAGGTCTACTCGAACAGCGTCTTCAACGACACCGCGGGTAAGGCCTACGTCTCGAACACCACGCTCGCCGACGGGCTGAAGGCCTGGCAGGACCAGTCGGCCAAGTACGGCAACGAGCAGGGCTTCACCGTTAAGTAACTGGGAGATTCAGTGCAAAACCCCCGTTGGCTGCGCCGGGACGGCAACCCCCGACTCGAGTACGGCGCCGACTACAACCCCGAGCAGTGGCCCCGCGAGGTCTGGGACGACGACATGCGCGCCATGCGCGAGGCCGGCGTCACCATCGTCTCGCTCGGCATCTTCTCGTGGGCCAAGATAGAGACCGCCGAGGGCCGGTACGACTTCGGCTGGCTCGACGAGGCGATCGAGAAGTTGCACGCCAACGGGATCTCGGTCGATCTGGCCACGGCGACGGCCTCGCCGCCGCCGTGGCTGACGACCAAGCACCCTTCGATCCTGCCGGTGGACCAGAAGGGCAACACCATCTGGCCGGGCGGCCGCCAGCAGTGGCGGCCGACCTCGCCGATCTTCCGGGCCTACGCGCTGCGCCTGGTCCGGACCCTCGCCGAGCGTTACAAGGACCACCCGGCCGTGGTCGCGTGGCACGTCAGCAACGAGCTGGGCTGCCACAACGTGTACGACTACTCCGACGACGCGGCGGCGGCGTTCCGGGTCTGGCTGCGCAACCGCTACGGCACGATCGACGAGCTCAACGAGGCGTGGGGCACGGCCTTCTGGTCCCAGTGGTACACCGACTTCGAAGAGGTCCTGCCCCCGCGGCAGGCGGCCACGCACCCCAACCCGGGGCAGCAGCTCGACTTCAAGCGGTTCTCGTCCGACGCGCTCAAGGACTACCTGATCGCCGAACGCGACATCCTGCGCGAGATCACCCCCGGCATCCCGGTGACCACCAACTTCATGGTCATGGGCGAGACCAAGGGCATGGACTACGCCGACTGGGCGGCCGAGGTCGACTTCGTGTCGAACGACCACTACCGCCTGCCCGGCCGGCAGACCCTCGACGAGCTGTCCTTCTCGGCCAACCTGACCGGCAATCTGGCCGGCGGCAAGCCGTGGTTCCTCATGGAGCACTCCACCAGCGCGGTCAACTGGCAGCCGATCAACCTGGCCAAGAAGCCGGGCGAACTGGCCCGCGACTCGCTCACCCACGTCGCCCACGGCGCGGACGCGGTCTGCTTCTTCCAGTGGCGGCAGTCCCGGGCCGGGGCCGAGAAGTACCACTCGGCGATGGTTCCGCACGCGGGCAAGTCCTCCCAGCTGTTCCGGGACGTCGCCGAGCTCGGCGCCACGCTCGCCTCGCTGTCCGAGGTCGCCGGCCTTCCCCGTACGCCCGCGAAAGCGGCCATCCTCTTCGACTGGACCTCGTGGTGGGCCGTCGAGCAGGACTCGCACCCGACCGAGCGGCTCAGATATCGGCAGGAGGCGCTGGACTGGTACACGGCGTTCCTCGACCTGGGCGTCCGGGCCGACGTGGTGCCGGTGGCCAGTGACCTGTCCGCCTACGACGTCGTGGTCGCCCCGGTGCTGCACGTGGTGCCGTCGGCGCTGGCGGCCCGCCTGGAGGCCTTCGTCGAGGACGGCGGCCACCTGATCACGACGTACTTCTCGGGGATCGTCGACGAACACGACCACGCCTGGCTCGGCGGCTATCCGGGCGCCCTGCGCGACCTGCTCGGCATCCGCATCGAGGAGTTCGGCCCGCTGCTCGACGGCGACACGGCCGAACTCGACAATGGCCTGACCGGCACGCTGTGGACCGACCGGATCGACGTCGTCTCGGACGACACGTCGGTGCTGGCCTCCTACAAGACCGGCGACCAGGCCGGCCGGGCGGCCATCACGCGGCGCTCGGCGGGCACCGGCTCGGCCGCGTACGTGTCGACCCGCCTCGGCCCCGACGGCCTCACCCCGGTGCTGGGCGACCTGCTGGCCCGGGCCGGCGTGACCAGCGAACTGCCCGAGTCGCTGCGCGGCCGGGTCGAGCTCGCGGTCCGCGGGGGCATCCGCTTTGTCATCAACCGCACCGAAGAACCGGTCGACATCGCCGCCCTGGGTGGCCCCGACCGCACTCTCACCGCCAGGGGAGTGGCGGTGCTCCGCGCCTGAGTCCCAGCTCGAGCGCGTGAGACGCCCCGGGAGCCTGCGCGGCTCCCGGGGCGTCTCTGCATGGTCACGGGTTGTGCTGCGTGAGCCGGTCCTCAATGGGGTACCACCGGGGCCATGATCGGGGATGAGGCACGACCGGAGCGAGGATCCTGGCGAGTGGTGTGGCGGGCCCTACGGGTCGGACACGTTGACGACCCCCGCTACGAGGCCCTGACCCGGCAGACCGCCGAGCGCAACGTCCGCAACGTCTGGCTGCCCATAGTCCTCACCGTGGCTGCCGCTATCCAGCTCACCCTGGTGGTGGTCCGCTTGGCGCGCGGCGCCGACCCGTCCGGCACCGTCGCAACCGTCTTGTCCGCGTTGTTCCTGGCCGCCGGGGCCGGCATGCTCTGGGTGGCCCGCCGCCGAAGCCGCCGATACCTGGCCGGCCGGCGATAGACGCTCAGAACAACCGACGCCCGGGGGGTCACTTCTGGAGGCCGGCTCAGTGGCCGAGGGCGGCCATGTTGGCTTCGTCGTAGCGCTCGCCGGTGGCCGGCGTCAGGTTGTTCAGCCGGGCGATCTGGTCGTCGGTCAGGCGGATACGGTCAGCGGCGGCGTTCTCCTCCAGCCGGTCGATGCGCGTGGTGCCGGGGATGGGGGCGATGTCGTCGCCCTGGGCGAGCAGCCAGGCGAGGGCGATCTGCGCGGGCGTGGCCGCGGCTTCGGCGGCGACGGCGCGGACCTCGTCGACGATGCTCATGTTGCGTTCGAGGTTGCCGCCGGCGAAGCGTGGGTTGGTGCGGCGCCAGTCGTCGGCGTCGAGATCGTCCAGCGTACGGATGCCGCCGGTGAGGAATCCGCGGCCGAGCGGGGAGTACGGGACGAGGCCCACACCCAGCTCCCGCAGGACCCGCAGCACCTCGGCCTCAGGGTCGCGGACCCACAGCGAATACTCGGACTGCACCGCGGCGATCGGATGGACGGCGTGCGCCCGCCGGATCGTCACGGGCCCGGCCTCCGACAGTCCGATGTGCCGGATCTTGCCCTCGGCCACCAGCTCCGCCAGCCCGCCGACGGTCTCCTCGATCGGCGTGTCCGGATCGCCCCGGTGCTGGTAGTAAAGGTCCAGGTGGTCGGTGCCGAGGCGGCGCAGCGATCCCTCCACCGCGAGCCGGATGCCGGCCGGGGTGCTGTCGTTGCCTGGGCGGCCGAGGTGCGAGATGAGACCGAACTTGGTCGCGAGTACGACTTCGTCCCGGCGTCCCTTGATGGCGCGCCCGACCAGCTCCTCGTTGACGTAGGGGCCGTACGCCTCGGCGGTGTCGATGTGGGTGACGCCGAGGTCCAGGGCTCGCCGGATGGTGCGGATCGACTGGTCGTTGCGCCGGCCGGCACCGGTGTAGAAGGCCGACATGCCCATGGCGCCCAGACCGATGCGGGAGGTCTCCAGCCCGCCGAGCGAGGTGCTTCTCATCGTGGTGCTCCTCTTCTTGTGCTGGCTACGGCCGCTTAAAGTTCCGATCGGTACAGAACGCTAGCACATCTGTACCGACCGGGAGTAAAGTCGGCGTCGGTTCAGGATCGAGGAGAATGCCGTCATGAGTGGAGCCCAGAACACAGTGCTCGGCCGCCCCCGGGAGTTCGATGTCGACGAGGCGCTGGAGCGCGCCATGCAGGTGTTCTGGGCGCGGGGGTACGACGGCACCAGCCTCACGGACCTGACCGGCGCGATGGGGATCACCAAGTCGAGCATGTACGCCGCCTTCGGCAACAAGGAGCAGTTGTTCCGCAAGGCCGTGCAGCGCTACGCCGAAGGGCCGGCCTCCTACGCGACGCGGGCCCTGCGGGAACCCACAGCGCGCGCGGTGGCCGAGGCGTTCCTCCGGGGAGCCGTCCGGACGACGACCTCGCCCGGCTGCCCCACGGGATGCCTGTCCGTTCAGGGCGCGCTGGCGTTGAGCGAACAGAGCCGGCCGGCGCACGACGTGCTGGTCGGCTGGCGCATCGACGCGGGCGACCAGCTCGAGGCGCGCTTCCGGCGCGCCGTCGAGGAGGGCGACCTCCCGCGTGACGCCGACCCGGGGCGTCTGGCGCGTTTCGTCATGACGACGGGGTTCGGCATCGCCGTCCAGGCCGCGAACGGCCTCGCGCCCGACGCGCTGGACGAGATCGTCGACACGGCACTGCTTGCTTGGCCGGCGTGACACCCGCCCTCGTACCCGGGAGCCCGAGCGAGCGACCGGGCGGCCGACGCCCGCTCGGCGTCGGGATCGTGGGGCTGAGCGCGTCGGGCGGATGGGCTGCCGGGGCCCACCGGCCCGCGACAGCGGCAGTCGACGGCATCGAACTCACCGCCCTGGCGACGAGTTCCCCCGCGTCGGCCGCGGCCGCGGCCGACGCCTTCGGAGTGCCCGGCTACGCCTCGGCCGCACAGCTCGCGGAGGACGAGAACGTCGACCTCGTGGTCGTCGCGGTCAAGGTGCCCCGGCACCGCGAGCTGGTGTTGCCCGCGCTACGAGCCGGCGTGCCGGTGCTCAGCGAATGGCCCTTCGCCGTCAACCTGGCCGAAGCCGTCAAGATGGAAGGCGCCGCCCGCGGCACGCCGAGCTTCATCGGGCTGTACGGCCGCTCCTCGCCCACCATCCGCTGGCTGGCCGGACTCGTCGCCGACGGGTACGTCGGCGACGTGCTGTCCGCGACAGTGCTGGCGTCGTCGACCGAGTGGGGCACCCCCGTTTCCGAGCGCATGCGATACACCCTCGATCGCACGCTCGGCGCCACGATGCTCACCATCGCCTTCGGAAATGCCATCGACGTGGTCTCGATGGTCGTCGGCGAGCTGCGGGAGGTGGTCGCCTCGACGGCGACCCGGCGCCCGGCCGTTCCGCTCGGCCGGACCGGACAGACCGTCCCGATGACCGCCGAGGACCAGATCGCCGTCTCGGGCACGCTGCCGAACGGAGCGATCCTCTCCGTCCATCACCGTGGCGCCACCACGACCGGACCCGGATTCTCCCTGCTCGTCGACGGTACCGAGGGAACCCTCGAAATCACCGCCGCGAGCGGATATCCCCACCTCGGGCCCGTCGCGGTGCGCGGCGCACGAGGTCGCGCCCCACTGTCCCGGCTGACACCGCCCGACGGCCACGACGACTATGCCCACCTGGCCGGAACCCCTGTCCACAACCTCGCGCACATGTACGCGGCGATTCGCGACGATCTCACCCACGGCACCGCGACCGCCCCGGACTTCGCCCACGCCGTCAGACGTCACCGGCTCCTGGACGCGATCGTCCGATCGGCCGCCGAGGGACGACGCGTGCCTCTCCCGGATCTCTGACGCAGATTTCGTACGGAAAGGATCAATGAGATGACCGAGAATGGCCTGCACGACTTTTATTTGCGATACATCGCGGCACTCAACGCCCACGAGTTCGGCGGCATGGACGAGTTCATCGCCGAGAAGGTCCTGCTCGGCGGCGAACCCGGCACCCGCGACGCCGTCGTCGAAGTCCTCGAGGGGATCGTCGACGCCGTGCCGGACATCCACTGGGAGATCCAGGAGATGCTGTTCGACCGCGACGGCATCGCCGTCCGCCTGACTAACACCGGCACGCCGGCCAAGGAATGGCTCGGCGTCCAGCCGTCCGGAGCCTCATTCACCATCGTCGAGTACGCGATCTACTAGGTCCGTGACGGCAGATTCATCCACATGACCAACTTGCACGACTCAGCCGAGATGCTGCGCCAGCTGACCGCTTGACATCTCCTGAGGCCCTGCGCCGAACCAAGACCCTGGGTGCGTTCCCCGACTGTTCCATCGATCAAGTGACGGCAGCAGATCACGGCGCGAACGTGTCCGTCGTCAATGTCGAGACACATGTACGGCGCAGGGCTGCGCGGCGGACCGGGCCGCGGTGGCCCAAAGCCTGCGCCCCGGCACGGCACCGATACCGCAGCCACCCGAGCGGGCGATCGCCATGGAGGCGCCGAAGGAAATACATCAGGAGGGGAACCACAGCGTCACGGAGGACCGGGCTCACCCTCCGTCCAGACGATCATGAGACGACCCTGAGTGCACGGATTTGCTTGATATGCAGGTAATCCTTGGTGATCCACGGCATGTTTGTGCTGGTGGATCGGGTGGTGAGGGGTGCCTGGATGTCGGCGTGGAGTGGTTT